>CAJYOI010000022.1 GCA_913776045.1 uncultured Sphingomonas sp. | reverse complement strand
TCGTACACGTCATACGGCTGCGACTTGCGCAGATCCCACGGTATGCCGGCGGCACGGATCATCGGGCCGGAGAAGCCCCATTTCACCGCGTCGTCGCGGCTGACGATCGCGATGTCGACGTTGCGCTGCTTGAAGATGCGGTTTTCGGCGACCAGGCTGATCGCGTCCTCGAACAGGCGCGGCAGGCGGTCGTCAAGCCAGTCGGCGATGTCGGTCAGCAGCTTCAGCGGCACGTCCTGGTGAACGCCCCCGACGCGGAAGTAGTTGGCGTGCATACGCGCGCCGCTCGCCCGCTCGAAGAAGTTCATGCAGTCTTCGCGGATCTCGAACATCCATAGGTTCGGCGTCATCGCGCCGACGTCCATGACGTGCGAACCCAGATTCAGCATGTGGTTGCAGATGCGCGTCAGCTCAGCGAAGAACACGCGCAGATACTGCGCGCGCAACGGTACTTCGAGATCGAGCAGCTTCTCGACCGCCAGCACATAGCTGTGCTCCATGCACAGCGGCGAACAGTAATCGAGCCGATCGAAATACGGCAGCGCCTGCTGGTACGTCTTGTACTCGATCAGCTTTTCGGTGCCGCGGTGGAGCAAGCCGACGTGCGGATCGATGCGCTCGATTATCTCGCCGTCCAGCTCCATCACCAGCCGCAGCACGCCATGCGCCGCCGGATGCTGGGGCCCGAAGTTGATCGTATAGTTCTGGATCTGAACGTCGCCCGGCGTCGGGTCCGCGGCGTCGGTGCGGCCTTCGATCTCGTCGATATACGCGCTCATTGATTTTGTCCCTTGCCCTTGCCGGGCACGACGTCGGGGTCGGCGGGTGCCGGACCGTCATCGGGATGCGGCTTGCCGGCACCGGTATCGCCCGTGTCCTCGCTAACCTTGGGCTTGTCGACGTCGGCCTCTTCCTTCTCGGAAGCGACGGCATCGGCTTTCCGCAGCTGATCGGCGGTAACAGGCGACTGCGCACCCTTCGCCTGCGGCTGCGCGGCGACATTAGTCGACGGCGTCATCGTCTGCGGCGTCGGCGGCGTGGCAGCAGGGGCCGGCATCGGCGCCTTCTCGTCACCCGGCAGGACGTACTCCGCGCCTTCCCATGGGCTCATAAAGTCGAAATTACGGAAGTCCTGCGCCAGGCTGACCGGCTGATAGACGACGCGCTTCGCCTCTTCCGAATAGCGCAGCTCGACGAAGCCCGAGAGAGGGAAATCCTTGCGCTGCGGATGCCCGCGGAAGCCGTAATCGGTCAGGATGCGGCGCAGGTCCGGATTGCCGGAGAAGAGCACGCCGTACATGTCGTACACCTCGCGCTCCAGCCAGCCCGCGACCGGCCAGATGTCGGTCACCGACGGTACCGGCCGCTCCTCATCGGTCGTCACGCGGACGCGGATGCGGTGGTTGCGGGTCAGCGAGAGCAGGCAATAGACGACATCGAACCGCTCGGGCCGCGACGGATAGTCGACGCCGGCGATTTCCATCAGCTGCTGATACTCAAGGCCCGGCGTATCGCGCAGCAGGGTCATGGCAGGTACGATCTGCGCACGATCGATCGTCAGCGAAACTTCGCCGACCAGATCGGTCGCCTCGACCAGCATGCCGCCGAGCACCGACGTCGCCGTCTCGATCACGCCCGGATTGAGGTCCGGCGTGTAGCGGGGAGCAGGCGCGCGCATCAGGCGATCTTCCTTGCGGAGTGCCACGCCTTCACGCCGAAGCCGACCCCCGCAACGGCAACACATCCAGCAAGAACAAGTACCGCCTGCTGAAGCATGACCGCATTGAAATGTAGCACCGCGCCGAGGACTTCGCGCTCCTTGAAGACGTTCACGGCGACGATAGCGCCGGGCACGATGCTCAGCGTCAATGCCGCCAAACGCCGGTTGCGCGTGTCAGCCTCTGCATCCGGCGCGTCAACGGCCGGCAAGACGCTTTCGATTCGACCGATGGCCCGCCAAATGGCTTGATTCATGCTCACCGCTCCACCGTCCCGACCCGGCGGATCTTCCGCTGGAGCTGCATGATGCCGTACAGCAATGCTTCCGCAGTCGGCGGGCATCCGGGCACATAGATGTCGACCGGCACCACGCGATCGCAGCCGCGCACGACACTATACGAATAATGGTAATAGCCGCCGCCATTGGCGCAGCTGCCCATCGAGATGACGTACTTCGGCTCCGACATCTGGTCGTAGACGCGGCGCAGTGCCGGGGCCATCTTGTTGCAGAGCGTGCCTGCCACGATCATCACGTCAGACTGACGCGGCGACGCGCGCGGAGCGGCCCCAAAGCGTTCGAGGTCGTAGCGCGGCATGTTGACGTGGATCATCTCGACCGCGCAGCACGCCAAGCCGAAGGTCATCCACCACAGCGACCCGGTACGGGCCCACTGGAACAGCTCCTCGGTCGAGGTGACCAGGAAGCCCTTGTCGTTCAGCTCGCCGTTGAGGTCGTTGAAGAACGCCTGATCGGGCAAAGTGCCGGGTGCGGGCGACTGCGGCAACAGGACACTGCCCTGCTGCGAGTACGCCATGATATTTTCGGGTGTCTGGCTCATTCCCAGTCCAACGCCCCCTTCTTCCACGCATAGACGAGGCCGAGCGCCAGTTCGGCGATGAAGACCATCATCGACGTCCAGGCGACCCACCCCAGATCGAACACCGTAACCGCCCAGGGATAGATGAAGGCAGCTTCGAGATCGAAGATGATGAACAGGATCGCGACGAGATAGAAGCGCACGTCGAACTGGCTGCGCGAATCCTCGAACGCGGGGAAGCCGCATTCATATTCGGTCAGCTTTTCGGGCGTCGGCTTGTGCGCGCCGGTAAAGCGCGCGGCGATCATCGGCAGGACGACGAATGCCCCCGACAGGACGAGCGCGATCCCGAGGAACATCAGGATCGGCAGATATTGCGACAGATCGACCAAAATGCGCTCTCGCAGATGCGAACAAAAGGATGCCGCGGGCTCTAGACCCCAGGGGTCCGGGGGGCAAGGGTTTGCGGGCGTGAGAATGAATCGCAAGAGGCAGTCAAATCCTCCCCCATCCATGGGGAGGGGGACCTGGCGCAGCGGGGTGACGGGGGGTGCGCCGCAAGCTGGTCGCCCGAGGCACGCCCCCTCCACCCCGCCGCTGGTGCGGCGCGGTCCCCCTCCCCGTGCCGGGGAGGATTTGATGTTACCTGAGCGCGTTCGCGACCAGCTTGTGCAGTCTTGAATGAAGATCGCCATTCGCCGCCAGCACTTCACCCTTCTCGACTGCGCGATCCGCGCCCCGGAAGTCGGTGACGAACCCGCCGGCTTCCTTGACCAGCAGCCAGCCTGCCGCGACGTCCCAAGGCTTCAGACCGCTTTCCCAGAACGCGTCGTACCGGCCCGCGGCGACCCAGGCGAGATCGAGCGCGGCCGAGCCGAAGCGACGGATGCCGGCGACCTCGGGGGCAACCGCACCAAAGATGCGGCTCCACTGGGTGAAATCACCGTGACCGAGAAACGGGATACCCGTCGCGACCAGCGAGTCGGCCAGATCGCGGCGCGACGACACGCGCAGGCGATTGCCCTGAACCCAAGCCCCACGGCCCTTTTCGGCCCAGAAACCTTCGTCGGTCAGCGGCTGATAGACCATCCCGTGCGTGATCCCGCCGACCGGATCGTCGACCGCGATCGAGATGGCGAAATGCGGGATGCCGTGCAGGAAGTTGCTTGTGCCATCCAGCGGATCGACGATCCACCTGGGCTTCGACGGGTCACCGGGGATCTCACCGCCCTCTTCCAGCAACATGCCCCAGTCGGGCCGCGCCTTGCGCAGTTCCTCGACGATCGTCTCTTCGGCGCGCTTGTCGGCCATCGACACGAAATCGGCCGGGCCCTTGCGGCTGACCTGGAGGTTCTGGACCTCGCCAAAGTCGCGGCGCAGACGCGGCGCCGCCTTGCGGACGGCGCGTTCCATGACGGTGATGAGGCCGGAATGGGAAACCATAAGTCACCTTTTAGCCCTCTACCCGTCAGGAGAGAGGGTCGGGGAGAGGGGGGAGGTCTCACGGAGACCGTCGCCTGTGGCACGGCCCCTCTCCCCGACCCTCTACCCCAAATGGGGAGAGGGAGAATCGTTGTCACGCAGCGTCGCAGGCGGAGCCTGCGCCGTCGGCCGGGCGATGCCCGCCGGCCGGTCGGCGGATTGTGCGAAATAGCGCTGCTATTTCGTCTCAATCCGCGCGACGGACGTACGTCTGCTCGTATACATCGACGACGATGCGCGTACCGCTCGCGATATGCGGCGGCACCATCACGCGCACACCGTTGTCCAGCACCGCCGGCTTGTAGCTCGACGACGCCGTCTGGCCCTTAACGACCGCATCGGCCTCGACGATCGTCGCCTCGATCGTGTCGGGCAGCTGCACCGAGATGGCTTCTTCGTCATAGAGCTCCATGACCACATCCATACCATCCTGCAGGAAGGCCGCCGCATCGCCTAGCAGGTCGCGCGGCAGGGTCGTCTGGTCGTAGGTTTCCTTGTCCATGAAGACCAGGTTGTCGCCCTCGGCGAAAAGGAACTGGAAATCCTTGGTGTCCAGGCGGACACGCTCGACCGTTTCGGCCGAGCGGAAGCGGACGTTGTTCTTACGGCCGTCGCGCAGGTTCTTCAGTTCGACCTGCATATACGCCCCGCCCTTTCCGGGCTGGGTGTGCTGGATCTTGACCGCGCGCCAGATGCCGCCTTCGTATTCGATGATGTTGCCGGGACGGATGTCTACGCCGCTGATCTTCATGGGTTCTCGACCTGTAGGAAAGAGCCGGGACCACGGGGATGCCCGCGTCCGAGGGCGTCGCCCTTACCGCGTGGGCGCCGATCCGGCAAGCAGCGGGTAGGGATTGATCGGCGTGCCGGCGTACCAGCGCTCACCCGGCGCCATCCGCGCGATCCCGAAATGCAGGTGATAGTTGCCAGCGCCGGCATTGCCGGTATCGCCGACGAAGCCGATGTGCTGGCCGGCGCGCACCGCCGCCCCTTCGCGCATCTCCGCGGCATAGGCCGCCAGATGAGCATAATAATAGCTAAACCGCCCGTCGCGCGATCGGATGTAGAGGGTGCGTCCCCCTGCCCCGCTGTCGAAGATCTTCTCGACCGTCCCCGCCGCCGCCGCCAGCACAGGCGTACCACCCGGCGCCATGATGTCGGTACCCTGGTGCGCGCGCGCTCCTTCGGCGCGAGACTGACCCCAGGTGTCGACGATCTGACGGGCCGTGACGCCCTGGACCGGGATGACCAAGCCCGAAGGTGCGACGAACGGCTGCGCCAACGTGCCAGGCGCAGCGGCGACCGGCGCGGGCGGCGCCTCTACCCGTTCGACCCGCCCGGTGAAGCGGACCATCGAGGCGATGGCGACCAGACCCATCGCCAGAAAGGCCGCGACGTACAGCCCGAACCGCCGCGCCCGTCGTCCGCGCGATACGGCCGGTGCAGCGGGAGCGGGCGTGGTCGTCATGCGCGGAAGATCGCCTTGGTCCCCGGCTTCACCATCATTGCCACGCGTGCGGCGTCCCAGTTGGTCAGGCGAATGCAGCCGTTGCTTTCGGTACGCCCGATATTCTGCGGCTCGGGCGTGCCATGGATGCCGTAATGCGGCTTCGACAGGTCCATCCAGACGACGCCGACCGGATTGTTCGGCCCAGGCTGCAACACGGCCTCCTTGGCGTCGGGCTTGCTGCCGGCAATCAGCTTCGGGTCGTACTTCCAATCCGGATTGTATGCCGTGCCCTTGATTGTCCACGTCCCGATCGGCAGCGGGAACTCGGCCGAGCCCATGGTGGCGCTGAACTGGGCGAGTAGTTTATCGTCCTTGTCCATTACCCGCAGCACGCCATCGGATTTGTCGACGACGATATGGTCGGCCTCCGGCTGTTTGGCATCGACGTTCAGCATCGCGACGGTCGCTCGCCACTTCGGATCGTCGATCGCATAATCGCGCGACGTCGGTAGCGCGTTCGGTACGACGATCCGCGTGCCCGCGCGCAGCATCGTCTCGGGGCTGTTGAGCGCGACGAGGGTCTGCGGGGTGGTGTGGAACATCTCCGCCAGTTTTTCGAGCGGCGAGTGATAGCCGAGCGAAGGAAGCTTGGCCTGCTCATTGTAATCCTTGGTGATTCTGCCGATGTACGGTCCGGCAAGGATCTCGTTCGTCAGTACGACCGCCTTGACCGGCCGCCACGCGCGATAGGGGTAGAGCGCGCGTAGCGTCACCGGGTCCGCCTCACCGGTCTGTTTGAGGCCACGACTCTCCTGAAAGCCCTTCAGCGCCGCCTTTAGCGACTGCCCGCCCTTGCCGTCGAGGACGCCAGGGCCGAATCCCAATTTGTCGAGGATCACCTGAACGTGGAGCACCCCAGGATCGACTGCGACCGGCTTTGCGGTGGTAGCCGGCGCCTGAGCGTCGGCCGGCGGCACCTGCGAGCCCACTGCCAGGGTCAACCCCAGGCCGGCCACCGCCAACAAAATCCGATCCCGCATCCTCAGGCCCTTTCGTTACGCACACTTATCAATAGTGTAACGACGAAAGCCGGCGGAGGTTTCCGGTCGCCGCGATCAGTCCATCAGCTCGGTGAAGGCGCGCACGGCCGCCGCCTCGTCCCCGCCCCACACCGCATTCGACACCGCCAGAAAATCCGCTCCCGCAGCGATCAGCGGCGAGGCATTGGCGGGCGTAATTCCGCCGATCGCGACGCAGGGAATCTCGAACAACGCCCCCCACCACGACATGATCGACGGCTCCGGCGCATGCTGCGTCTGCTTGGTCGTCGTCGGATAGAAGGCCCCGAACGCGACATAATCCGCGCCCGCCTCGCCCGCTTCCATCGCCAGATGCCGGCTATCATGACAGGTCACCCCGATCTGCGCATTCGGCCCCAGCACGTCGCGCGCCTCCCGCGCGTCGCCATCCGACTGGCCGAGATGCACCCCGTCCGCACCGAGACGCTTGGCGAGACTGATGCTGTCGTTGACGATGAACGCGACCTCGCGGTCGGCGCAGATGCGCTGCAACGGCTCCGCGAGCTTGGCCGCAGCGTGCTGATCGACGTCCTTCACCCGAAACTGGAAGGCCGCCACCGACCCGGCATCGAGCGCACGCGCGAGCCGATCGGCAAAAACGCCTGTCACGTCGAGCGGTGAGATGAGGTACAACTGACACGGCCCCCGCCGCTCGTCGCGCTCGAAGCGCTGGGCGAAACCGGGGTCGAGGGGGCCGAGGGGGTCTTCGTTGGTGTCGATGTCGGTCATGCGTGCTGCGTAGCGAACCCGACGGGCAGCGTCACCCGTCTTGGATCACGATACCCAGGTTCCGATGCACATCACGTTATGCCACCGACCATCACGCTTCTCATACAGGCAATCGCTGCCTGCCCCCGCGAGCGGCGCCATTTGCCAGCCGCCGCGAACAGCCCAGTAGCGGCCGCCCTCTACCGGCGCGATGTCCGTGACGAACTTGCCGAAGCCAGCCGGCTGGAACACGGTACTGTCGCCTCCGCACCGCGCTATCTTCGGCAACGCCTTCCAGGGCACGCCGCGGAACCGCTCGCGATCGCCCCGGCCCGTGCGGCTATCCTCATGAAACCGCACCGCGAGGTCGCACGCAACCGACACCTCGGCAGCGGACGCGCGCACGATCTTCTCGTCAACTGCCGACTCCGCAGCCGCTTCGAGCGCATCAGCCTGTCGCTCAAGACGCGCCTGCTGGTCCGTCACCGTCCGATCGGACCGCGTCGAAGCCGCGTTGCCGACGACGGCGGTGCAACCGAGCACCGCCGCCATCCAGAGTGTCGCCTGTCTCACGCCGTGACCGGCACCTTGTTCGTCGAGGCCGCGTGGATCTCGTCGATCGCGCCACCCAGGGAGGCGTCGAAGTCGTCGTCCGACATCGGTGCGCGCAGGTCCTGCAGCAGCGCGCGGCTGAAGCTGGCGATCATGCCGCGATTCTTGGCGAGTTCGGCACACGCCTCGGGACGCTCATAGCCGCCCGACAGCGCGACGACGCGCAGCACGCGCGGGTGGTCGACCAGCGGATCGAACAGGCCGGCCTGCGCCGGGATTGACAGCTTCAGCATGACCTTTTCGTCACCCGGCATCGCGTCGAGCGCCTTGACAAGCTCCTCGCGCAGGATCGCATCGGCCTGCGCCCGCTCCGAACTCTTGATGTTCACCTCGGGCTCGATGATCGGAACCAGGCCGTGGTCCAGCACCTGCTGCGCGACCTCGAACTGCTGCTTCACGATCGCCGCGATGCCTTCGGCGTTGGCCAGGTTGATGACCGAGCGCTCCTTAGTGCCGAACACCCCCAGGCCCTTGGCGCGGGTAAGCAGCGCGTCGAGCTCGGGCATCGGCTTCATCAGCTGCACGCCGTTTTCCTCAGCCTCCAGCCCCTTGTCGATCTTGATGAACGGCACCACGCCGCGCTCGATCAGCGCCTGGGGGGCGGGCTTGCCGTCAACCTGGCCATCCATCGTGCGCTCGAACAGGATCGCGCCGAGCACCTTTTCGCCGGTGAAGCAGGGCGAGGTGATGATGCGGCTGCGCATCTGGTGAATCAGGTCGAACATCTCCTCGTCCGATCCCCAGGCGCCTTCGTCGACGCCATAGCCCTTCAGCGCCTTGGGCGTCGACCCCCCCGACTGGTCGAGCGCGGCGATAAAGCCCTGGCCGTCGGCGATCTTGGCGGTCATATCCTGCGTATTCATGGGTTTCCTCGGCTGTTTTTCGTGGTTATGTCAAAGAGCGAGCCAGCGCTGGAGGGCCTGATCGACCTGTTCCATGCGGGTGGCGGACAGCGAGCCGACGACCCGGACAAGCCGGTCGCGGCGGATCGACTGGATACGGTCGACCTGAATATCGGACGGCGCCCGCAGGCCGTTGTCTGGAGACGGAGAGACGGGCACACGAAACAGTCGCTCGCCGCCGATAAGCGTCGTCACCGGACAGAGCGTGATGCTGCTGTGCGTGTCGTTGAACGTATCGGACTGAACGACGACACCGGGGCGCAGGCGATCGTCGCCCTCGCCCGGCCCGGACACGAGGACGACGGCGCCTCGGATCAGCTCCACGCGCCGTCCTGACGATCGACGGCTTCCCAGAAATCAGGCGTTTGCTCATCATCGCGCCGTGATGCGGCCAGCGACTGGCGCCGCGCCTCCGATCGATAGGCTTCGTCGTGAAGGTCGACGTAGCGGCGCACGGCATCGCGCGCGATGTCGCTCTTCGACCGCCCCTGCGAGCGCGCAACGGCGGTCAGCCGTCGTTCGAGATCGTCGTCGAGTCGGACACCGAGCACCGCAGCACCTGCTTGTTTAACATGTTAAACGTAGCAACGATGGGGGGGTCAATCAAGGCAGGACCTGTGTGCGTCGGGCGAACAGAGAGACGATCGACCAGTCGCAAGCGCCAGTCGAACTTTGAAATTCAGCGCGAACATAGCCGGGCAACAACACGAAAACACCGGATTTTGCGGCATAGACGCAGCGATCACCGGTTGCTCCGTCCGGATCGGCGAACGCCACTCCCGCGGGGATCGCACTTAGTGTGAGCGACCTGGGATCGTCGATAACGAGGGTCGATCCATCGTCCGACAGGCAGAATGCGGCCGTCCAATATGCCCCCGTTTGACCGATCGGGCCACGCGCGGCAACGCGCCGGCATGTCGCCGTCCAGACAAACCGCGGCGTGGCGGGATAGGTCATATCCGCCGTATATCGATCCGCAAGCGCGATCGCCGTTGCGATCAGGCGGTCATCGTCCGCCCCGACCAGCACCACCTGCCCGTCGATCAGTGGCGTATCGAACAGTCTCTGTATCGACGGATCAGGCATCGCGCGCCATCAGGTTGATCGCGATCGAAATCCGCGTTCCGGCCCCGTGATAGGGGCGCACGCCGTGCATCAGCCACGACGGGAACATCAGGAACAACCCGGTGCGCGGACGTAGCCAGACTTCCTGATTGTCGAGACTGCCGTCGGGGCGCCGATAGCGCAGGTCCGGCGCGGCCATCCGCACGGCGGGAAATCGGGGATCGAGAAAGCTCAGCTCGCCCGCCAGCGCCTTGTCGGGTGATCCGGCATAGCCATCGTCGACATAATAGACCATCGACCAGATGCTGCCCGGATGCGCATGCGTCTGGTTCGACGCGCCGCGGCGGGACACGTTCGCCCACATCTCGGCGTCCCAGCCGATCGGCGCCGTGGTGTAGCGATCGGCCCGCGCGGTCGCATGCGCGATCAATGCCGCTGCAGCCGGTCCGCCCCACCCGGCCATATCGACGTCGGATTGCCAGCCATGGACGTTCGACTTGGCGACGCTGCCAGCGACAGTGGCGCGGCTGAGGATCGCCGCCTTCAGCGCCGCGGTATGCCGGGCCGCATCGGGCCAGATTTCAGCCAGCACCGGAGTCGCGAAGACCGCGCGCTCGCGCGGTTCGCCGACCAGTGCCAGCGGCTCAGCCATGGAGCGCCGCGACGCCCGGCAGGTCTTTGCCTTCCATCCATTCGAGGAACGCACCGCCGGCGGTCGAGACGAAGGTGAAGTCGTCCGCCGCATCGGCCTGATTGAGTGCGGCGACGGTGTCCCCGCCCCCAGCGACCGACACCAGCCCGCCTTCCTTCGTCAGCGCCGCCGCGGTCTTGGCGAGGCGGACGGTCGCAGTGTCGAACGGCGGGGTTTCGAACGCGCCGAGCGGGCCGTTCCACACCAACGTGCGGCAGTTCTTCAGTACATCAGCCAGCGCCTCAGTCGCTGCCGGGCCGACGTCGAGGATCATTTCGTCGGCCGCAACCTCATGGACGTTGACCGTGCGCGTCGCCGGGTTCGGCTTGAACTCCGTCGCGACGACGACGTCATAGGGCAGATGGACGGTGCAGTTCGCCGCGTCGGCCGCGTCGAGGATTTCCTCCGCCGTGCCGGTCAGATCATGCTCGCATAGCGACTTGCCGACGTCGACGCCGCGCGCCGCCAGAAAGGTGTTCGCCATGCCGCCGCCGATGATAAGGTGGTCGACCTTCGTCACCATCTGGCGCAGCACGTCGAGCTTCGACGACACCTTGGCACCACCGACGACCGCGGCGACCGGATGTTCGGGGTTGCCCAGCGCCTTGTCGAGCGCGTCGAGCTCGGCCTCCATCGCGCGGCCGGCATAGGCGGGCAGCTTATGGGCGACACCTTCGGTCGAGGCGTGCGCGCGGTGCGCGGCGGAAAACGCGTCGTTGACGTACAGGTCGCCGAGCGCCGCGATGCGATCGACCATCTCGGGGTCGTTCTTCTCCTCGCCGGCAAAGAAGCGCGTGTTTTCCAGAACCGCGATGTCGCCCGGGTTCATCATCGCGACGGCTTCCCCGGCGCCGCCCCAGTCGACGAACTGGACCGAACGGCCGAGCACGTCCTGATAGGCGCTGGTGACCAGCGACAGGCTCATCTCCGGATTGCGCTGGCCCTTGGGCCGACCGAAATGCGCCAGGATCAGCACGATCGCGCCCTTGTCGGCGAGTTCGGTGACGGTCGCCAAAGTCGCGCGCAGGCGGGTGTCGTCGGTGACACGGCCATCGGCCATCGGCACGTTCAGATCCTCGCGGACCAACACGCGCTTGCCCGAGATGTCGCCCATGTCGTCGAGAGTCTTGAACGCACGCGTCATGCTTCGATCCTTATTTCATCCCCGACGGCGATCTCGCCGCCGGTAACCACCATTGCGCACGCCCCGCCGCGCCAGTCGGGCGTGAGCGCCGCGCGCAATCCTTCTGCCAGAGCCTCCATCCGCTCGCACGGATCGGTTTCGCGCGTGATCTCCAGCACCACGTCGGCGCCGATCCGCAGGCGAACGCCCTTCGTCTGCGGCAGGTCGAGCCCATCGACCAGCAGGTTCGCGCGGCGTTCCTGCCACCCGATACTGTGCCCCACCTCCGCCATCGCCGCGTCCCAGTCGCTGCGTTCGATCAGGGTCACCTGGCGCTTGTAGGGCTTGCCCTTCATCGCGCCCCGGAAATCGCCTGCGATGCCGGTTTCCGGGGTGACGCGGGCGTGCTCGATCACTTCCATCGGCGCCTTCGGGCGCGCGTGGCGAGCGATACCGAGGAGCACGCCCATTGCGAGTTAGCCGAGCTTCGCCATTGCGCAAGCGGTGTCCACCATGCGGTTCGAGAAGCCCCACTCATTGTCGTACCAGCTGACGACGCGCACCAGCTTGCCGTCGAGCACTGCGGTTTCCAGGCTGTCGACGGTCGACGATGCGGGGGTGTGGACGATGTCGATCGAAACCAGCGGCTCGTCCGAATAATAGAGCACACCCTTCATCGGGCCATCGGCCGCCGCCTTCAGCAGGCTGTTGACCTCTTCCTTCGTCGTATCGCGCTTCGGCTGGAAGGTCAGGTCCACGAGGCTGCCGTCCGGCACCGGCACGCGGATCGCCGAGCCGTCCAGCTTGCCCTTCAGTTCGGGCAGCACTTCGCCGACCGCGCGGGCGGCGCCGGTGGTCGTCGGGATCATCGACATGGCGGCGGCACGCGCGCGGCGCAGATCCGGGTGGATCTGGTCGAGGATCTTCTGGTCGTTGGTATAGGCGTGGACAGTCGTCATCAGGCCGCGCTCGATACCGATCGCGTCGTTCAGCACCTTGGCGACCGGCGCTAGGCAGTTGGTGGTGCACGATGCGTTGGACACGATCGTGTGGCCAGCCTCAAGCTTGTCATGGTTGACGCCATACACGACGGTAAGGTCGACGCCCTTGGCCGGGGCCGAGATCAGCACCTTCTTGGCGCCGGCATCGATGTGCTTCTGCGCGCTTTCGCGGTCGGTGAAGAAGCCGGTGCACTCCAGCACCAGGTCGACGCCGTTCTCGCCGTGCGGCAGGTTGGCCGGATCGCGCTCCGCGGTCACCTTGATGCGCTTGCCGTCGATGACCAGGTCAGTGCCCTCGGCCGAAACCTCGCCCGGATATTTGCCGTGCACGCTGTCGCGGCTGAACAGCCAGGCATTCGACTTGGCGTCGGCCAGGTCGTTGATCGTGACCAGTTCGAGCCCGCAGTCCGGACGCTCCAGGATCGCGCGCGCCACCAGACGCCCGATACGGCCGAAACCGTTGATCGCAACCTTCGTCATCTCATTCCCTCCTGTTGACCGTTCGAGCCCTTGTCGGGCGAACGGAGATGCTACTTGCCGAGTGCCGCCTTCACCTGCGGCGCGATCTTGTCGGCGGTCAGGCCGAAATAGTCGTAGAGCGTGTCTGCCGGCGCTGATGCGCCGAAACGGTCGATGCCGAATCGCAGGCCCTGCACCATCGTGTAGCGTTCCCAGCCGATGGTCGTGCCGGCCTCGATCGAAACGCGCAGCACCTGCTCAGGCGCCACTGGCGGCAGCACGTCGTCGCGGTATTGCGCCGGCTGGGCGTCGAAGCGCGACCAGCACGGCATCGACACGACGTCGGCGCCGATGCCGTCGGCTTCCAGCTTGTCGGCGACGTCGAGCGCGATCTCGACTTCGGAACCGGTCGCGATCAGGATAACCGCGCGGTCCGCAATCGCCGCCTTCAGGCGGTAGCCACCCTTCGCGGACAGATTTTCTCCGCCTGCCTCACGGACTTGGCGCAGGTTCTGGCGGGTGAGTGCGAGGAGCGACGGACCATCCTTGCGCGCGACCGCGCAGGCCCAGGCCTCCGCCGTCTCGACCGAATCGCACGGCCGCCAGACGTCGAGGTTGGGGATCAGGCGCAGCGACGTGACATGCTCGACCGGCTGGTGGGTAGGGCCGTCTTCACCAAGGCCGATCGAGTCGTGCGTCATCACGAAGATCGATCGCGCCTGCTGGAGCGCCGCCAGGCGGATCGCCGGGCGGGCGTAGTCGGAGAAGACCAGGAAGGTGCCGCCGTACGGCACAATGCCGCCATGCAGCGCCATACCGTTCATCGCCGCGGCCATGCCGAATTCGCGGATGCCGTAGTGGACGTAGCGACCCGAATAGTCGCTCGCGGTCATCGCGGTCGCGGTCGCCTTCGTCTGGGTGTTGTTCGACGGTGTCAGGTCGGCAGATCCACCGACAAGCGCCGGATAGGCGGCGGTCAGCTTTTCAAGGACAAGTTCGCTGGACTTGCGCGTCGCGACCTTCGCGCCACCGCGAGCGATGTCGTCGAGCGCGTGCCGGGCGACCGCCCCGAGATCGAAGTCACCGGCCATGCGCGCTGTAAAATCGACGCCCTTTCCGTCCCTTGCCAGGCGCTGCTTCCAGTCAGCATGAGGCGCCGCAGCGGCCCGTCCGGCTTCGGCCCAGGCATCCCTGATGTCCTGCGGCAGGACGAACGGCTCGCTCTCCCACACCAGCGCGACGCGGGTCGCGGCGACCTCGTCCGCGCCCAGCGGCGATCCATGTACCTTGTGGCTACCGCCCTTGTTCGGGGCGCCCTTACCGATGATTGTGCGGCAGCGGACCAATGTCGGCTTCGAACCTTCCGCGATCGCTTCGTCGAAGGCGCGGGCGATGTCCGCGGTGTCGTGACCGTCGCATTCGGCCACGTGCCAGCCGGTCGCACGGTAGCGCGCGACGATGTCTTCGCTGGTCGACAGGTCGGTCGACCCGTCGATCGTGATCCGGTTGTCGTCCCACAGCACGATCAAGCGCCCGAGACCGAGGTGGCCAGCGAGGCCGATCGCTTCGTGATTGACGCCTTCCATCAGGCAGCCGTCGCCCGCGATGACCCAGGTCTTGTGATCGACCAGCGCGTCGCCGAATTCGGCATTCAGGTGGCGCTCGGCGATCGCCATGCCGACCGCCATCGCCACACCCTGCCCCAGCGGGCCGGTGGTGCATTCGACACCCGGCAGCTTGAAATTCTCCGGGTGTCCCGCGCACGGGCTGCCGAGCTGGCGGAAATTGCGGATGTCGTCGATCGTCGGACGCGCGTAGCCGGTCAGGTGAAGCAGGCTGTAGATCAGCATCGACCCATGGCCCGCCGACAGCACGAAACGATCGCGATCCGGCCAATGCGGATCGGTCGGATCATATTTCAGATATTTCGTGAACAGCACCGTCGCGACGTCGGCCATACCCATCGGCATGCCGGGGTGACCGGAGTTGGCGGCCTCCACCGCATCCATCGACAGCGCCCGGATGGCGTTGGCGAGCTGGGCGTCGGAGACAGCCATTCAGGTCTTCCTTGCAAATAGGATGGGGCGGAATCGCCCGTGCGCGGGGAGCCTTTGCGCATCGTGATGGGTTCCCGTCAACCGTCAGGCTGGGCGCTTGCCCTGCTAAGGAAAGGTGGTAATCCGGTGTCATGAGCGACCAAGCGCCTGAAATTGCGGCGGCCCGGATCGACCGTGCGCTGGCCCGGATCGAGACCGCCTCCGCTGCCATCCTGCGCGACCAGACGGCACTGGCGACGCGCCACGACGCCCTGCGCACGCAGATCGCGGACGCGATCGCCCAGCTCGATTCGCTGATCGCTGCGGAAGAGGACGACGACTGATGGCCGAGGTACGCCTGACCATCGGGGGCCGTCCCCATGTCGTCGCCTGCCGCGACGGGGGCGAGTCCGCGCTCGAAGCGCTCGGCCGGCGGTTGGATTCGCATGCCGCGACCGCAGCGCGCGCCGCGGGCGGACAGGGTGGCGAGCGGACCATGCTCTACATCGCGCTGATGCTGGCCGACGAGCTGAGCGAGGCCGAACAGGCGAGCGGCGGCGCAGGCGTGTCGTCGATCCTGCTCGACCGGATCGCCGAACGGCTGGAACGTGTCGCCGACGCCCTTGAGCAAAGCACCGCGAACGCCTAGATAGAGCAACGGCGGGCACTGCCCGGTACGAGCCGAAAAATATCCCTGAGGCTATTCATCATCCTATGGGGGCTGTCCCTGCGCGGGTCGTGGCCCGCAGTATATGGTCCCCACCTGACGTACCGTGCGTCAGAGGATATCCCGGCACACGGCCATGGCGGTCCCGCCACCGCCACAAGAGCGAAAGGGGCGTTTGCGTGCGCGACGACAAGAGAGCGCTGAGAGCCCATATGCGCGCCGAGCGCGACGCCTTCGCGATGGAATGCGACAGCGTCATCGTGCCCCCGGCAGACTATCTCGCGCGGCTGAGCCCCGATATCGTCGTCGCCTCCTACATTCCCGTCGGCAGCGAAGCCGATCCGACACCTCTTGCCGCCGCGGCGCGGGCGGCGGGCGCGACGCTCACCCTGCCCCATGTCGCGCAGCGCGGCGGCGAGATGCGCTTCCTCGCCTGGACCGACAGCGATCCGCTGATGCCCGGCACCTTCGGCATCCGGCAGCCCGATGCCGACGCGCCGGCGCTGAACCCGGACATCGTACTGACGCCGCTCGTCGCGTTCGACGATGCGCTCAACCGGCTCGGTCAGGGTGCCGGCTTCTACGACCGCGCCTTCGCGCGCCTGCCGAACGCCTGGCGGCTGGGCATCGCCTGGTCGGTCCAGCAATTGCTGATGATTGACTGCGACCCGTGGGACGTGCCGCTGCACGCGGTCGTCACCGAACGCGGCATGGTGCGCGCGTGACGCCCAGCTGGCGCAAACCCGCCGGCGCGCTCGGCATCCTGGCGTGGATCATCTTCTGGGTCGTGCTGATCACCAGCTTCTCGCGCGTGATCGGCAGCTGGCCGGTTTTGGTCCAGGCGCTGGTGTATCTGATCGCCGGCGTGGTGTGGATCCTGCCGCTGGGGCGGGTGATGCAGTGGATGGAAACCGGGTCGATCCATCCGCCGCGGGATTAACCCCCGAACGTTTACGATTCCCGTCGCGGCAAAGCCGCGGCGTCGGCCGGAGCAATGCTCCGCCAGCCAAGCTTGTCCATGTGCGCTGCGCTTGCGCAGCCTCTCTGGACTGCGCTGTGGCGCGAGTGACGGGGCTCGAACCCGCGACCTCCGGCGTGACAGGCCGGCGCTCTCACCAACTGAGCTACACCCGCTCTCTAGCGAGGTAGCGGCCTTTAGGGGCGGGTTTCGGCGGCGTCAACTGCGATAACAGAGGTTATTTTTTGTGAAGAAATGAGGGATCGCGTCGCGGCAAAGCCGCGTCGTCGGCCGGAGCCATGCCCCGCCGGCCGAGCTTATCCATGTGGGCTGCGCTGGCGCAGCCTCTCTGGACTGCGCTATGGCGCGAGTGACGGGGCTCGAACCCGCGACCTCCGGCGTGACAGGCCGGCGCTCTAACCAACTGAGCTACACCCGCTCTCTAGCGAGGAGGCGGCTGTTACGGTGCCGGTTCCGACCCGTCAACAGATTCGACGAAACTTTCTGTCGACTCCCTCAAGAAATGTCGTCGCGCTGCTCCCGGCGCATGCGCAACTCGCCCGGCTCCTGCACCAGCGTGCCGTGTTCGAAGAGGAATCCGGCGATGTCCGGACGCCCCGCTGCATCCAGGATCGTCTGAATGATGATCAGCAGCGGCACCGCCAGCAGCGCGCCCGGCGTTCCCCACACCCAGCCCCAGAAGCTCAGCGAAATCAGGATCAGGATCGGATTGATCGTCAACCGATGCCCGACGATGAACGGCGTGATCGCATTCGCCTCGATCAGATGCGCACCGACCATGATCGCGGCGGGTACCAGCGCCAGCCAGATGTCGTTGAACGTCATCAGCCCGCCGAGCGCCAGCAACGCCGCCGCCAAAATCGGCCCGAGGTACGGGATGTAGTTAAGCAGCGCGACGATGCCGCCCCACATCAGCGGCGTCGGCATGTCGATCGCCCACAACCCGCCCGCGACGACCAAACCCAGGCACAGGTTGATGACGGTGATGGTACCGAGATAGGCAGAGGTATCGTCGACGACCTGCTGTATCACTCGCGCGGTCGCCAGCGCGCCGCCGAAGCTGGTCCGCCGCGTGATCGCCGCGCGCCGGGTGCGCGTCCAGCCGGCGAGGAAGAAGTAGATGACCAGTACCGCGTAGAACATCTCGATGAAGGCAGACGGGGCCGAGGTCGCAAACAGTTCGACGATCGACCGCGGCGGCGCGACTGGTGCGACCTGCTGACGCTGTGGAGCCGCTGCCATCTGGCGCAGCGTTTTGTTCACGAACCGCTCGAGGTTCGAATAGAGGTCGATCAGCGGTGAGAGATTATGCTGGATCTGGTCGATGCGCTCGGGGAGAATTCGCACCCATTGCCACGCCGGCACGACGATCGACGCCAGCGCGGCGTTGACCACCGCCAGGAACAGCAGGACGCAGAACAGCGATGCCAGGCCCGAGGGCAGCCGCCGCCGCTCCATCCACTCCAGCATCGGCACCATCGCTATCGCGATGACGATCGCCGCCGTCGTCGGCAGGAAGAAGGTCGATCCGGCCTGCAGCGCGAAGGGAATCGCGATGACCAGCCCGACTCCGGCGATCAGCGTCAGCCCGGCGAGCAGCCGATCGCGGCGCATCACCTCGACATGGCTGCCGTCGTCGGCCGGTGGCGGTGTCTGTACGGAGGCGTCGGCCACAAGTCTCTCCCAAAGGCGTCCCCCGTGTAGCGCCATTCCCCGCCTCTGTAATCCCGGTTAGAATATAGATCATGGGAGAGATTCTGCTCGTCATCGATGCCGGGACGACGTCCACCCGCGCGATGCTGATCGCACGTGACGGCCGCTGCCTGGGGTCGAAGGGCGCCGAGCTGACGCAATCCTACCCCGCGCCCGGCCGGGTCGAGCATGATCCGGCGGAAATCTGGACGAAGAGCCGTGATTGCGCCGCGGCGATGGTGGCGCAGGCGGGCGGTGCCGACAGGATCGCGGCGATCGGCATCACCAACCAGCGCGAGACGGTCGTATTCTGGGACCGTACGACCGGCGAGCCGCTGGCGCCCGCGATCGTCTGGCAGGACCGGCGGACGGCGGACACCTGCCAGCGCCTGAAGGAGGCCGGCGAAGAGGCGAGCGTGCAGGCGCGCACCGGCCTGCTGCTCGATCCCTATTTCTCCGCAACCAAGATCGCCTGGGCCTTGCGCGAATGGCCGGCGGTGCGTGGGGCGGGCAATCGTCTGGCGGTCGGTACGGTCGAAAGCTGGCTGGTCTGGAAGCTGACCGCCAACGAATCCAGGGGCGGCGCGCACGTGACCGACGCGGCCAATGCCTCGCGCACCCTGCTGATGGGGCTCGGCAGCGGGCAGTGGGACGACGGGTTGCTCGCGCTATTCGACGTGCCGCGCGGCATTCTGCCGGACATCGTCGACAGCGCCGGAGAAATCGGGCGGACGACGTTATTCGGCGGCTCGATCCCCATCTGCGGCTTGGCGGGCGACCAGCAGGCCGCGACGATCGGCCAGGCGTGCCTTGAGCCGGGCGCGACGAAAGCGACCTTCGGCACGGGCGCTTTCGTCCTCACGCAATATGGCGACCGTCTGCCCGCTTCGCGCCACCGTCTGCTCGCGACCGTCGCGTGGCAGATCGCCGGCAAGCGCGCCTATGCGCTGGAGGGATCGGTGTTCGTCGCGGGCAGCCTGATGCAGTGGCTGCGCGATGCGGTCGGGCTGATCGACGCGGCTGGCGACAGCGCGGCGCTGGCCAGCAGCGTGGTCGACAACGGCGGCGTCTATCTGGTGCCCGCGCTCGCCGGCATCGGCGCGCCCTATTGGCAGCCCGAAGCGCGGGCGACGCTGAGTGGGCTCAGCTTCGGCGCGACCCGCGCGCATATCGTCCGCGCCGCGCTGGAGGCGATGGCGCACCAGGCCCATGACCTGAAGCGCGCCTTCGCCGCGGATGGCGCGGACTGGAGCGCACTCAGGATAGACGGCGGCATGGTCGCCAACGACTGGATGGCGCAGGATCTGGCCGACATGCTGGCGATCCCGGTCGAGCGCCCCGCCTTTATCGAAACGACCGCACTAGGTGCGGCGATGCTCGCAGGCGTTGGGTGCGGGATGTTCGCGTCACTCGCCGAGGCGGCGACGATGCGTGGTCCCGTGACCATGTTCCAGCCGGCGATGGACGACGTGACGCGCGGTCGCCGTTTGATGGGTTGGGCAGACGCGATCCGGCGGACGCTAGCCAGCTAATCAAGATTCGCGCTGAGCGAGGTTAATCACCGGAGGCACTTATCGACCTGCGTCGCATTGAGCGAGCCATGCAGACACCCGCATTCCAGAACGACCACCCCCTCGCCCTCGATTTCCAAGCCGCCATCCGAGACCCCGCCTTCCCCTGCGTCGGCGCGAAATCGGCGCTATCGCGCGGCAACATGCACTTCCTGATCGCGCGGAGCATCGAATCGGCGTGGGACGACCTGCGCGTCCACGCAGGCCTGCGCGCCTTCGTCGCCGATTACCGTGTCGAACCGACGCTGTTCCGATCGTTCATCCTGTTGTTCGAAACGGACAACAGTCTCGACGAGGCTGGGTTCGAACATGCGATGTGGGATCGGCTCCAGTCGCTAAGCGACAAGGACGAATGGCTGGGACAAGAACCCGATCCGCGCGTCAGCGACGATCCGAACGATCCGCATTTCTCGCTGAGCTTTGCGGGTGAAGGCTTCTTCGTCGTCGGCCTGCACCCCAATGCCAGCCGCCCCGCCCGCCGTTTCCCGCGGCCGGCACTGGTGTTCAACCTGCACGACCAGTTCGAGCGACTGCGCGCCGAGGGCAAGTACGAGAAACTGCGCACATCGATCATCGATCGTGACGTTGCCCTCGCCGGGTCGGCCAATCCGATGCTCGCGCGGCACGGCACGCTGTCCGAGGCGCGGCAGTACAGCGGGCGTGCGGTCGGCGAGGACTGGCGTTGCCCCTTCTCCGGGCGGAGGACTTTCAGCGATGCGGCATGAGATCGCGCCGCGTTCAGGCGCGGGGTTTGAATTGCGCGAAGGCCAGACGCTGACGGTTTACGATCCACGCGGCGAACAGGTCGCTGATCTGTTGGCCTATGCGAAGCATGACCTGCGCGAAGTCATCTCCTCGGGCCGGACGCTGGACTATGCCAGCCGGCTGTTCCTGACGACCGGCGACCCGCTGTATTCGAACCGATCGAACGTGATGCTGGAGATCGTCGAAGATACGGTCGGTCGCCACGACTTCCTGCTGACGCCGTGCAGCAAGGATACGTTCCGGATCATCTATGGCGACACCGATCCGCATCGCGGCTGTTTCGGAAACCTCGCCGCCGCGCTCAGTCCTTGGGGCATCGAGCCGGACAACATTCCGACCGCGTTCAATTGCTTCATGAATGTCGGCGTGAACGGTGAGACGGGTGAGATCACCGTCGATCCGCCGAAAAGCCGCGCCGGCGACAAGATCGCTCTCGTGGCTCGCATGGACTTGGTGATCGGACTTACCGCGTGCTCGGCGCTGCAGTCAAACAACGGCAGCTTCAAGCCGATCGAGTATGAGGTGAGGGAGTAATAAGCCCTTGTGAGAATCATTCCTGCGAAGGCGGAAATCCATTCTGGCTGAACGACGTGAAGCTCACCAACTTCAGCGACTATGGATTCCCGCCTTCGCGAGACCTCTGCGAAAGTAGCTGACTGGCGGTGATGGATCTGATTCACTGCTGGAGAGCAGCGGAAGGGATCGGGATGGATCAGCGTGGGTTTGCCGAGGCGTTTCTGCCGGCGAGTTTCG
>CAJYOI010000021.1 GCA_913776045.1 uncultured Sphingomonas sp. | reverse complement strand
TCGTGATTCTCGACGATGTCGGCCTGCACCGGGCGGCCGTAGCCGTCGAGCGACGGGCGATACCGGAAGCGCTGTTCGATCAATCGACAGGTCGTCTGATCGAGCAGGCGTTCGCCGCTGGAACGGGTGATGCGGCAGTTGGTCACGCGGCCATCGGTGCGGACGGTGTAGCGTACACCAACCGACCCACCGCGGGTCGTCTCGCGCAAGGCGTCGGGAAAGTCGGCGTCGCTGATCCGCCCGCTGCGGAAGCGCGGCGGCGTTTCCTCGCGCCCGCCGCCGCCGCCACCGTCACCATCGCCGCCGTCTCCACTGCCCAGGCCGTCGCCGACGCCGCCCGCGCCCGTTCCGGGCCCGACGATCTGTGCCGAGCCGGTCGAGGCCTGGACGCCGACCGATGGCGCGGGAGCGACGACCACCGGCGGTGGCGGCACGGGCACCGGCAGCTGGACCGTGGGCGCGACGATGTCGGTGGCGCGGCTGCGCAGGTTGGGCGGGGACGCGGCCGCTTCCTTGCGCAGATCGGGCGCGCGCTTGGGTTCGACCGTCTTCGGCTTGGGCGGGGTCGGCTCGGGCGGTTTTTCGGGCAGAACCGTGAACAGGTCGAGCGGATTGCTCGCCTCCGCGTCGAACCGGACGCCTAGGCCGCTGACCAGCGCCCAGAGCAATGCACCTGGGATCGCCACCGCAGCGAGCGCGGCGGGAATACGGTCTTTCGTCGGTGGGGCGTAGCGAGCCATTGCGGTGGGTTAAACGCGCGAGGCTGAATGTTGGCTGGCGACAATCGTCAGAAAATGGTCAGGAATTTTGCCGAAGGTGGCGGTGTCGCTCAGGCCCCGGCCGCCGTCAGCCGGTCGAGCTGGTCCTTCGACAGCTCCAGATCCCAGGCGCCAACAAACTCATGCAGCTGCTCCACGCTGGTCGCGCTCGCGATCGGCGCGGTCACGCCCTCCTGCGCCATCAGCCACGCGAGCGCGATCTGGGCGAGGCTCGCACCAGTTTCGTCAGCGACCGCGTCCATCGCGCCCAGCACATCGGCGCCGTTGCCGTTCAGCAACTCGCCCATCCGCCCGCCGCGAACGCTCTTCCCCAGATCCGCCTGCGATCGGTATTTGCCGGTCAGGAAGCCCGAGGCGAGCCCATAATAGGGCAGCACCGCGATGTTCTGCGCGACGCAGTAATTTTCCAGCTCGCCTTCGAACCTGGTCCGGCTGACAAGGTTATATTCGGGCTGCAGCACGTGATAATGCGGCAAGCCGTTATCGCGGGCGATGTCGTTGGCCGACTTCAACCGCATGGCGTGGAAATTGGACGCGCCGACGACACGGACTTTGCCCGCGTCGACCAACTTGCCGAACGCTTCGAGCACGTCGGCCTGGGGCACGTCCTCGTCATCCTGGTGCGCGTAATAGAGGTCGATGCGGTCGGTGTGGAGGCGCTTCAGCGACGCCTCGACCGCCGCGGCGATGCGCGCAGGCGCCAGCTTCTCGCCGCCCTCGCCCGGCAACATCCCCACTTTGGTCGCGATCAGCACCTGGTCGCGCTTGCCCGACTGCTGGAGCCAGCGGCCGATCACCGCCTCCGACTCGCCGCCCTGATGGCCGGGCACCCACGCCGAATAGACGTCGGCGGTGTCGATCATCGTGCCGCCTGCGTCGACGAACGCGTCGAGCACGGCAAAGCTCGTCGCCTCGTCCGCGGTCCAGCCGAAGACGTTGCCGCCCAGCACCAGCGGGGCGATCTCGAGCTCGGTGCTGCCGAGCTTGCGCGGAGTCATGATCGATTTCCCGGCTCGGTCACAGCGTTCAGGTCGATCGCGTTGGCGTCGAGCATCGCCGCCGCGTCGTTCAACTCCTGCGCCTCGCTCGCCGTCAGGCCGCCCGGGTTGGCGGGCTGATCCGAACCGCAGCCGACGACGGTCAGCGCGGCCGGAAGAGCGAAGGCGAGGCGCAGGCGTCGCATCATCAGTCGCGGATGGCGTTGCCCGCGCGGACCATGGCGTTGCCGGTCGCATCGGCAGCGCGGTCGAGCGCACGGCCAGCGTCGTCGGCGGCGCGATCGGCACCGTTGGCGATGCGGTCGCCGGTACGGTCCAGCGCGGCACCGGCGCGGTCGGTGGCGTTCTCGGCCGAGCGCATCGCGTTGTCGGTCGCCGCTTCGACGTCGTCGCCGGCTTCGCGCATCGTCGCATTGGCGTCGGCGGTCGCGTTATCGACGTCGTTCGCCATCGACTGCTGCGTCTTGTCGCTGCACGCACCAAGGCCCAGGCCGGCGGCGAGCACCAGCGGAAGCACGATCTTCTTCATCTGAAACGTCCCTTTCCTGTTAGAACTGACGATACGCAACGCTGGCGAAACGAAAAGGGTGCGTGGCGGCAATCGATTGACCGCATATAAAGATTTCTTTATATGATGCGGCGCGATGACCGCCGCTCTCGACATCTTCCGCGCGCTTGCCGACGCGACGCGCCTGCGCATCCTGTCGCTGGTGCGCACGATGGAGCTGTCGGTCGGTGAGCTGGCGCAGGTGCTGGGGCAAAGCCAGCCGCGGGTCAGCCGGCATGTGAAGATCCTGGGCGACGCCGGCCTGACGCAGCGGCGCAAGGAAGGCAGCTGGGTGTTCGTCGCGCTTGGCGAACAGGCGCGCATCGCGCCGGTGCTGGCGGCGCTCGATGCCTGGGGACAGACCGAAACCGACCACTGGCAGATCGCCGACAGCGCACGGCTGGCCGCGGTGCGTGCCGATCGCGCTGCCGCCGCGGCGACCTGGTTCGAGGATCATGCCGGCGAATGGGACGCGATCCGGTCGCTCCACATCGCCGAGGAACAGGTCGAAGCCGCAATCGCCGCCGTGCTCGGCCCCGCCCCGCTCGGGCGGATCGTCGACATCGGCACGGGTACGGGGCGGATGCTCGAACTCTTTGCCCCGCGCGCCAGCCGGGCGCTGGGGATCGATCGGTCGTCGGAAATGCTGCGCCTCGCGCGCGGCAAGCTCGCCGAACAGGCCAATGCGGAATTGCGTCAGGCCGATCTGTACGCGTTGCCGCTCGACGACGGTGAAAGCGACCTGGCGATCCTGCACCATGTCCTGCACTTCGCCGAAGCGCCGGGCGCGGCGATCGCGGAGGCCGCGCGGGTGCTCGATGCCGGCGGGCGGCTGCTGATCGCCGATTTCGACGCCCACGATCGTGAGGATCTGCGCACGCGCGACGCGCATGTCCGCCTGGGCTTTTCCGACGACCAGATCCTCAGCTGGTTCGCCGCCGCCGGCCTGTCGCCGGTGCGGACCGAGACGCTGGAGGGCGGCGAACTGACCGTGAAATTATGGCTGGCGCGCAAAGTCGCGCCGGCGAACACAGGAGTGAAGGCCGCGTGAAGGCAAGTCTGGGAGCGATGGAGGAAGCGCGCCGCGCGCTGGACGCGCCGCTGTTCGCGGATGTGGCGGGCGACGCCGCCGTCAGCTTCGAATTTTTCCCGCCCAAGACCGAGAAGATGGAAGCGACGCTGTGGGAGTCGGTCGAGACGCTCAGCGTGCTCAATCCGCGCTTCGTGTCGGTCACCTATGGCGCCGGCGGCACGACGCGTGAGCGCACCCATGCGACCGTCGCCCGCATCGCGCGTGAAACGACCATCCCCGCCGCCGCGCACCTGACCTGCGTGGAGGCGACGCGGGAGGAGATCGACGCGGTCGCCAACGAATATTGGAACGCGGGCGTCCGCCACATCGTAGCGCTGCGCGGCGATCCGCCGACGGCGGGTGCCAAATTCCAGTCGCCGGCGGGCGGCTATGCCAATGCCGCGGATCTGGTCGCGGGGTTGCGGAAGCTTCACCCGTTCGAGATTTCGGTCGCCGCCTACCCGGAATGCCACCCGGATTCGGCCGATGCGACCGCCGACCTCGACAATCTGAAGCGCAAGCTCGACGCGGGCGCCACGCGGGCGATCACGCAGTTCTTCTTCGAACCCGAAACCTTCTTCCGTTTTCGTGACGCGGCGGCAGCGGCAGGGATTTCGGCGGAGATCGTGCCGGGCATCATGCCGGTGATGAGCTTCGCTGCGGTTCAGAAGATGTCGGCGATGTGCGGCACGCAAGTCCCCGCCTGGATGGGGCGGCTGTTCGAAGGGCTGGACGACCACCCGCCCGCGCGCCAGCTGGTCGCGGCGACGATCGCGGCGGAGCTGTGCCGCAAGCTCTATGCGGGCGGGGAACGCGCGTTCCACTTCTACACGCTCAACCGCGCCGAGCTTAGTTACGCGATCTGCCACCTGCTGGGCCTGCGTCCGCAGACGATGGCGCGAGCCGAGGCGGCGTAACACAGGCTCCTCTTCGCTCGCGAGGAGGGGGACCGGCCGAAGGCTGGTGGAGGGGGCTCTCCACCAGCGACAGACTCAGTGGAGAGCCCCCTCCACCGCTCTGCGAGCGGTCCCCCTCCCCCCGAGCGGGGAGGATCGAGAGAGACGACATGACTCCCCGCCAGCAATTGCTCGAACAGGCCGCCCAGCGCATCCTCGTCATCGATGGCGCGTTCGGGACCGAAATCCAGAACTGGAAACTCTCCGAAGCCGACTATGCAGGCACACTGGCTCTCGGCCACGACCAGAAGGGCAACAACGACATCCTGGCGCTGACCAAGCCCGAGGTGCCGGGGTCGATCCACCGCGCCTATTTCGAAGCGGGCGCCGACATTGCCGAGACGAATACGTTCAGCGCCAACCGCATCAGCCAGGCCGACTATGGCGCTGAGCATCTGGTCCGCGAAATCAACGTTGAAAGCGCGAAGCTCGCCCGCTCGATCGCAGACGAATTCGCCGCAAGAGACGGCCGCCCGCGCTTCGTCGCCGGCGCGATCGGGCCGACCAACAAGACGCTGTCGCTCAGCCCCGACGTCAACGACCCCGGCTATCGGGAGATCGACTTCGACTATCTGAAGGACGTCTATCGCGAACAGGTCGACGCGCTGCTGGAGGGCGGTGCCGACTTCATCCTGATCGAGACGGTGTTCGACACGCTGAATGCCAAGGCCGGGATCATGGCGGTGCTCGAAGCCGGCCAGACACTCGGCCGCGACGTGCCGATCATGCTGTCGATGACGCTGACCGACCTGTCAGGCCGCAACTTGAGCGGTCACACGGTCGAGGCGTTCTGGCACGCGGTGCGCCATGCCAAGCCCCTGACGATCGGGCTCAACTGCTCGTTCGGCGCCGAACAGCTGCGCCCGCATGTGAAGACGCTGAGCGCGATGGCCGATACCCTCATCATGGTCTACCCCAACGCCGGCCTGCCGAACGAACTGGGCGCCTATGACGAAGCGCCCGCGACGACCGCGGGGCTGGTCAAGGAATGGGCCGACGGCGGTCAGGTCAACATCCTGGGCGGCTGCTGCGGATCGACGCCTGCGCATATCAAGGCGATCGCGGATGCGGTGCGCGGGCTGAAACCGCGCGCGATGCCGACGCCGGAGGTGCGGACGCGGCTGGCGGGCCTCGAGCCGTTCACGATGGCGGCGTAGTTATCCTCTCCGCTCGCGGGGAGGGGGACCGCGACGCAACGCGGCGTGGTGGAGGGGGCTCTCCACCAGCGGATCGGTACGTGGAGAGCCCCCTCCACCATGCTGCGCATGGTCCCCCTCCC
>CAJYOI010000020.1 GCA_913776045.1 uncultured Sphingomonas sp. | reverse complement strand
GTTGGACGTTCAACGCGCCAAGCGCCGCGGCGCGCCGGTCCAACGCGGCACCGGCGACGGCTTCAACGATTGCCCCAAGGTGTCGGAGGCGACCCTGATCCTGGGGTCGACCAACGGACGCGCGATCGACCGCATCGGCCTGCTCGTAGGTCCCTATGTCGCCGGCCCCTTCGCGGAAGGACCATATGATCTGACGCTGCCGGTTACGACCACCCTGCTGCGTGCGGTGAAGCCCGAGTATCGGGACGCTTTCGCGACGACGGGCTGAGCGCGACACATCGGGGCTGACGTAGAGTCCGATTTCGGTTAGGGGTCCAGGCCTATGGCTACGAACCCCGCGCCCGCCGAGCATGTGCTCCCCGTCAGCTACGCCGACGTTAAGGCTGCGGCGATGCGGATTAGCGGCGCAGTGGTTCGCACGCCGACGCTTCACAGCAAGACGCTGAGCGATCTGACCGGTGCGCGCGTGTTCGTGAAGTTCGAAAACCTGCAGTTCACCGCCGCCTACAAGGAACGCGGCGCGCTCAATACCCTACTTCAATTGAATGAGGCGGCGCGCGCCAAGGGCGTGATCGCGGCGTCGGCCGGCAACCATGCGCAGGGCCTGGCCTATCATGGCAACCGGCTTGGCGTACCCGTCACCATCGTGATGCCGCGCCTGACGCCGACTGTGAAGGTGATGCAGACCGAGAGTCACGGTGCGACCGTGATCCTGGAAGGCGAGACGTTCGACGCGGCGTATGAATATGCCCGCAAGCTCGAGGTCGAACGCGACCTGACCTTCGTGCACCCATTCGACGATGCCCGGATCATCGCAGGTCAGGGGACGGTCGCGCTGGAAATGCTGGAGGAAGTGCCCGAACTCGACACGCTGATCGTGCCGATCGGCGGCGGCGGGCTCATCTCGGGCATGGCGACCGTCGCGCGGGCGCAGAGTCGCGAAATCCAAATCGTCGGCGTCCAGGCCGAACTCTACCCGTCAATGTACAACCGCATCCGCGGCACACACATGGAATGCGGCGGCGACACGCTGGCCGAGGGCATCGCGGTCAAGCAGCCCGGCGGCCTGACCGCGCAGGTGGTCGAGGCGCTGGTCGACGACATCGTACTGGTCGGCGAGCGCCGGCTGGAGGAAGCCGTCAGCCTGCTGCTCCAGATCGAAAAGACGGTGGCCGAGGGTGCGGGTGCCGCCGGCCTTGCCGCGCTGCTGGCGTTCCGGGAAAAGTTCCGCGGGCGCACCGTCGGCATCGTCATCTGCGGCGGCAACATCGACACGCGCCTGCTGGCGAACGTCCTGCTGCGTGACCTCGCGCGGTCGGGCCGCCTCGCTCGCCTGCGGATACGGTTGCAGGATCGCCCGGGCGCACTCTTCCAGGTCGCGCGCATCTTCGACCAGGAGCGCGTCAACATCCTGGAACTGGCGCACCAGCGCATCTTCACCAACCTGCCGGCGAAGGGCCTGAGCCTGGACGTCGAATGCGAAACGCGCGACCGCGCGCATCTCGACCGATTGCTGACCGCGCTGCGGCACGACAATTACGAAGTGAACCTGGTCGAGCTTGCGTGAGCGCCGCTTTATCGGGACGGTCGCCCTTCAGCCGTCCCGATACTGGCCCGCAATCCGGAGCGGTCGGAAACCGTTCTAACGTCAGATGACCGCTTCGACCTGATCGGCCGAGCGGATCAGTTCACGCACTGTAACGCCGACCGCCTACGCCGATAAGTCGCGCAGACAGCGTGCGCGTCTCGCTGATCGGGGTCGAGGACCTGATCGTCGTCGCCATCGGGATCGACGTGCCGATCCCCCGCAATCGCCGCGGCCAGGCGGTCTGGAAAATCATCGAGGAGATGAAGAAATGACGCGGCCGCGCCTGCAGCCCTGACGCGACCCGCTATGAACCGACGAGGTCCTGGGTCGGTGGATAAGCGGCGGCGATCATGGCGTCGGCGATCAGTCGATATGCCTCGGACCACGACGCTCGGGTGTCGGCGTCGAAATCATCGGCGCAGACGACGTCCAGCATGTCGATAATGGCGACGCCTACGGCCGCATAATGATGTCGCTCGACGCCGTACCGCACGTGACGGATCGCAAGATCGCTGAGCGTCGGGATCATCGCGTCGAGGCGCGACAAACCGGTCACGACAATGGCCAGAGTTCGAATGAGGGTCCGTCCCTGCTCTTCCATGTCGCGCGAGAACAACGTCCGGGTTTCAGGCTCAAGTTCGAACAGACGATCGTAGAACAGCTTCGCAGCCCGATCGGGATCGAACAGTACGAGGACAAAGCTATCACGGATCCTGTCGATCTGACGGGCGTGCATGCGCAATCCTTTGGCGACTGAGCGATCTTTTACTGGATATTTTGATCGAGAGCAAAATCCATGCGTTCGTCTGGCGTTCGTCCGAGACATCTTTGTTAAGGCGGAGACGAGAAAGGGCCGGTGGATTACTCCACCGGCCCTTCGCTCTTGGGTCGGGCGGGCGACGGCGAAGCCGCCGCCCTGGCGTCGTACGGGTTCGGCTTCGCCGACCCGCCGGCCGATCCGGTACGCGTCCCCGGCGAACTTGCTCGCCGGGGCCGCAACCGGATCAGAAGTCCATGCCGCCCATGCCGCCCATGCCGCCGTGGCCGCCCATCGGCATTGCCGGCTTGTCTTCCGGCATTTCGCTGACGGCCGCTTCGGTCGTGATCAGCAGGCTGGCGACCGAGGCTGCGTTCTGCAGCGCGGTGCGCACGACCTTGGTCGGGTCGATGACGCCCGCCGAGACCAGGTTCTCGTACGTGTCGGTCGCAGCGTTGAAGCCCATCGACGTGTCGTTGCCGTCGAGCAGCTTGCCCGAGACGACGGCACCGTCGTGCCCGGCGTTCTGCGCGATCTGGCGCACCAGCGCGGTCAGCGAGCGGCGGACGATGTCGATGCCGCGGGTCTGGTCCTCGTTCGCACCCTCGACGCCGTCGAGCGCCTTGGTCGCGTACAGCAGCGCGGTACCGCCGCCCGGAACGATGCCCTCTTCGACGGCTGCGCGGGTCGCGTGCAGCGCGTCGTCGACGCGGTCCTTGCGCTCCTTCACTTCGACTTCCGACGCGCCGCCGACCTTGATGACGGCAACGCCGCCGGCCAGCTTCGCCAGACGCTCCTGGAGCTTCTCGCGGTCATAGTCCGAAGTCGTAACTTCGATCTGCTGACGGATCGCGTCGGTGCGGCCCTTGATCGCATCGGCTTCACCGGCGCCATCGACGATCGTGGTGTTGTCCTTGTCGATCGTGACGCGCTTGGCGGTGCCGAGCATGCCCAGCGTGACCGTCTCGAGCTTGATGCCCAGGTCTTCGCTGATGACTTCGCCCTTGGTCAGGATCGCGATGTCTTCCAGCATCGCCTTGCGACGATCGCCGAAGCCCGGTGCCTTGACCGCTGCGACCTTCAGCCCGCCGCGCAGCTTGTTGACGACCAGGGTCGCCAGCGCTTCGCCTTCGATGTCCTCTGCGATGATCAGCAGCGGACGACCCGACTGCACCACGGCTTCGAGGATCGGCAGCATCGCCTGGAGCGACGACAGCTTCTTCTCGTGGATCAGGATGTACGGGTCGTTGAGTTCGACCTGCATCTTTTCCGGGTTGGTGATGAAGTAGGGCGAGAGGTAGCCGCGGTCGAACTGCATGCCTTCGACGACGTCCAGCTCGAAATCGAGGCCCTTGGCTTCCTCGACGGTGATGACGCCTTCCTTGCCGACCTTCTCCATCGCTTCCGCGATCTTCTCGCCGACTTCCTTGTCGCCGTTGGCCGAGATCGTGCCGACCTGCGCGACTTCCGACGAGCCCGAAACCGGCTTCGAACGCGACTTCACGTCCTCGATCACCTTGGTGACGGCGAGGTCGATGCCGCGCTTCAGGTCCATCGGGTTCATGCCGGCGGCGACCGACTTCATGCCTTCGCGCACGATCGCCTGGGCGAGAACGGTCGCGGTCGTCGTGCCGTCACCGGCGACGTCGTTGGTCTTCGAGGCTACTTCGCGCACCATCTGCGCGCCCATGTTCTCGAACTTGTCCTTAAGCTCGATTTCCTTGGCGACGGTGACGCCGTCCTTGGTGATGCGCGGTGCGCCGAAGCTCTTGTCGATGACGACGTTGCGGCCCTTCGGCCCCAGCGTGACCTTGACCGCGTCGGCCAGGATGTCGACGCCCTTCAGGATCCGCTCGCGTGCGTCACGCGAGAATTTCACGTCCTTGGCTGCCATGTGGCTACCCTTTCAATTTCGAAAGTTGAGAAAGTTGAGGTTTGCGAGAAGGTCGAGGTCGCTCAGCCGATGATGCCGAGGATATCGCTTTCCTTCATGATCAGCAGGTCTTCGCCGTTGACCTTGACCTCGGTGCCCGACCACTTGCCGAACAGGATGCGGTCGCCGGCCTTCACGTCGAGCGGCGAGACTTCGCCCTTTTCGTTCTTGGCACCGGCGCCGGCGGCGACGACTTCGCCTTCCTGCGGCTTTTCCTTGGCAGTGTCGGGGATGATGATCCCGCCCGAAGTCTTTTCCTCGGCCTCGACGCGGCGGACGAGCACGCGGTCGTGCAGCGGACGAAAGTTCATAGGGTGTCCCTTTATCCAATCGGATGAATGCATGTTTGGCACTCGGTGGAATCAAGTGCCAGCGGGGGGGGATATGTGAAGCCTATCACCCGGCGTCAACACGCCTCTGGAACAAATTTTTGACTTGGGCGTGACAGCTGGCCTGAGCCTTGCGTCAAAGCGTAGCAGGAACCAGGCCGAGCCGTTCGCGCGCGTGCCAGCGCCAGACGAGCAGGATCGATACCGCCAGCAGGCCGATCGCCAGGCCGATCCAGACCCCGACGCCCTGCAACCCGAGCGGGAAGCCCAGCAATACCGCCGAGCCGAAGCCCGCGATCCAATAGCCGATCGCCGCCAGCACCATCGGCACCCGCGTATCCTGCAGGCCGCGCAGCACGCCGGCCGCGACGACCTGCGCGCCGTCCACCAGTTGGAAGGCGGCGGCGATGGCGAGATACTGGACGGCGAGCGTCACGACCCGCGCGTTCTCTGCCGCGTCGACGTCGATATAGGCCGAGACGAATAGCCGCGGCGCGACCCAGATCGCGAGTGCGGTCAGGACCATGAAGCCGGTGCCGAGTGTCAGTGCCACCCATCCGGCGCGGCCGATCCATACCCGGTCGCGGGCGCCATACCCCATCCCGACGCGGATCGTGGCCGCCTGCGCGATGCCGAACGGCACCTGGAACGCGACCGCAGCAATCTGTAACGCGATGGCGTGGGCGGCGACTTCGGTCACGCCGATCAGCCCGACCAGAAAGGCCGCGGCCGAGAACAGCCCGCCCTCAAACGTCAACGTCACCGCGATCGGCACGCCGATTTGGACGAGCTCACGGAACCGCGACCATTCGGTCCGCCACCAGTTGCCGAACAGGCGGTAGCGCCGGATGCGGCGATCGGTCAGCGCGATGGCGGCATAGGCCAGGCACATCGCGACCGACGTGATGACGCTGGCTAGCGCAGAACCCGTCAGGCCGAGCGCGGGAAAGCCCCAGTTGCCGAACACCAGCAGCCAGTTGCCGACCAGATTGATGCCGAGCGCAATCGCCGCCACCCCGATCGCCCAGCCCGGGCGACCGAGCGCAGCGATGGTGATGCGCAGCACGCTCGCCAGGATCGCCGGGATCATCGCCCACAGCAGGATGTCGAGAAATCCGTCCGCCACCGCCGCCGCGCGCGCGTCCTGCCCGATCAGCAGTAGGATTGCCTCGCCTTGACTGAGCGCCAGCATGAACGGAAGGCTCGCCAGGACCGCCAGCCACATCGCCATGCGGAACGACCGCCGGACTTCGCGCACTGCATGCCGCTTGCGTCCCAGCTCCGCCGCAATCACCGGCGCCGCCGCACCGACGAGCCCCTGCAACGCGAACATGACGACCGAATAGAGGTACACCCCCAGCGTCGCCGCCGCGAGCGCCTGCGTCCCCAGCCGCGCCACGAAGATCACGTCGCTGGCATAGATCGACATCTGCAGCAGATTCGCTGCGACCAGCGGACCCGCCAGGCGCAGGAGCGCGAACAACTCCTCGCGCGCGGTCGCCGGCGCTGACGCGTCGAGCGTTTTGGCAGGGAGGGCGGCGTCCATGGCGGCGCGTGTACGGCTTCCGTAACGACAGGTCACGCGGCTATTAAAGAAACCACGACCTCCACCAATATCGCTACGCCCCTATCTCGACGCGATCTCCGTGGCCGAAGCCTTTCCAGAGGTCGTCACACACACCACCGTAGCCGAGCGCGACGCTCACCCTGCCTATGTCGCTGCGACGTCAGGCGATGTGGATGCGACTTTCGATTTGGCGGGCGATCTCGTCGATGTCGCTCGCGTCCGCGACGTACAGCGATGGATCGTGCCGGGCACGCGACTGCTGCCGGTTTCCTGGCTTAGGCAGCAGTCGAAGCACGTGGCCGCGGTCTCGCACCGCCGATTGAGTAAATTCGACGATCGCCCGATCTGATCGGCTTGCACCATGCGCACTTGCAGCAGGCAGTGTCTGGCAAGGCTTGAGAAGCGTAATGCGTGGCTTTGTGGCCATTCTCCCCGTCTTATCCCCGCAACACAGCCCGTTGCCCCTTACCCACCCCTCGGCTAGGACCGACGCAAACCTTCACTCGCGAAAGTCCCCTGAACGTGAAACTGGTCCGTGGTGCATGGAAGCTGCTGGTGGGGATCAAGGACTTCATGGTCCTGGCCCTGTTGCTGATGTTCTTTGGCATCCTCTTCGCGGCGCTCAATGCACGGCCCGGCGCCAAGACGATCACGCCGGGCGCGCTGGTCGTCGATCTCGACGGGCGGCTGGTGGAACAACCGGCGGACGTCGATCCGTTCGCCGGGCTGAGCGGCGGCGAAGTGATGCGCGAGGCGCGCGCGCGCGACGTCATCCGGGCGCTCGATACCGCGCGCGGCGATGCGCGGGTGAAGGCGGTAGTGCTCGATCTCGACCGCTTCACCGGCGGCTATCCGGCGACGGTCGCCGAGGTTGCGAGCGCGGTCGGCCGCGTGCGTGCCAGCGGCAAGCCTGTGCTCGCCTATGCGACCGGCTATATCGATTCGAGCTATCTGATCGCGGCCAATGCGTCGGAGGTCTGGATGAACCCGCTGGGCGGCACGCTGTTCATGGGGCCGGGCGGGTCGCAGCTCTATTACAAGGGGCTGGTCGACAAACTGGGCATCAACGTTCACGTCTATCGCGTCGGGCAGTTCAAGTCGGCGGTCGAGCCCTATACCGAAACGCAGCAGTCGGCCCCGGCGCGCGCCGCCAGCGAGGCACTGTACGGCACGCTGTTCAGCCAGTGGCGCGAAGCGGTCGCCAAGGCACGGCCGAAGGCGAAGATCACCGATCTGATCGCGCGTCCCGCGGAGCTGGTACGTGCGGCCGGCGGCGATATGGCGAAGATGAACGTCCAGCTGGGGCTGGTCGACAAGCTGGGCGATCGTACCGCGTTCGAAGCGCGTGTGGCCGAGCTTGCCGGGTCGGGTACCGGCAAGCGGGCGAGCAGCTATGCCGCGATTACCATGACGGACTGGGTCGCGGCCAAACCACTCCCCACGACTGGCGACAAGATCGGCGTCGTCACCGTCGCCGGCGAAATCGTCGATGGCAAGGCGCGGTCGGGCACCGCCGGCGGCGAGACGATCGCCAAGCTGATCCGCGACGGCTTGGCCAAGGGCGACCTGAAGGCTTTGGTCGTCCGGGTGGATTCGCCCGGCGGATCGGTCATGGCATCCGAACAGATCCGCCAGGCGGTGCTTGCCGCAAAGGCCAAGGGCCTGCCGGTCGTTATCTCGATGGGCGGCCTGGCGGCGTCAGGCGGCTATTGGGTGTCCACCGCGGGTGATGCGATCTTTGCCGAGCCGAACACGATCACCGGGTCGATCGGCATCTTTGCGGTGCTGCCGAGCTTTGAGCGGGCGCTGGCAAAGATCGGCGTGACCGCCGATGGCGTACGCATGACACCGCTCAGCGGCCAGCCCGACGTGTTCGGCGGCTTCACGCCCGAACTCGACACCGTGCTGCAATCGTCGATCGATGCGGGGTACATGCGGTTCATCAACCTGGTCGCCAAATCCCGCAAGATGACACCGGCGCGGGTGGGCGAGATCGCGCAAGGGCGCGTCTGGGATGGCGGGACCGCGCGCCAGCTGGGACTGGTCGACCGCTTCGGCACATTGGACGACGCGGTCGCCGAAGCCGCTCGCCGCGCCAAGATCGATCCGGCGAGCGTCCAGCGCGCCTATCTCGACCGGCCGGTCAGCTGGCAGGCGAAGCTCGCCGAAACCTGGGCGCGCGATACCGACGAAGCCGCCGACACCGACATGGCGCGCGACCCGTTTTCGCAGATCGCGGCGCAGCGTCGCGCGGTGTTCGCGCAGGCGATCGCCGATGCGCGGCGGCTGGTGCGCGGGCCGTCGATGCAGGTCCGCTGCCTCGAATGCGCTGTGCTGACGCCGCCGGCTCCGTCCCAGGCCGATCGTACGATCGCCGAAACCCTGATCGCAAAGGTTCTGCCATGGTAGCCATCCGCGCCGCCCGCCCCGACGACGCCGCGGCCATCGCCGCCATCTACGCCCCCTATGTCCTGGGCGGCACAGTGTCGTTCGAAACCGAAGCGCCCGATGCCCGCGCGATCCGTGCACGCATGGTTGCGTCCGACGGGCTCTATCCCTGGATGGTCGCGACTGCGGGCGAGGATGATGCGGGCATTCTCGCCTATGCCTATGCCACACGGTTTCGCGATCGGCCCGCATACAAATGGACCGTCGAGACGTCGGTCTATGTCGCGGGTGCCGTGCAGGGTCAGGGCGTCGGGCGACTGCTGTACGAGGCGCTGGTCGACACGCTACGCGCGCAAGGCTTCGTCCAGGCGATCGGCGTGATCTCACTGCCCAACGATCAGTCGATCAAGACGCACGAAGCAGTCGGCTTCCGCCGCGCCGGCGTCTATCGCGAAATCGGCTACAAGCAGGGCCGCTGGATCGACGTCGGTTTCTGGCAGTGCGAACTGCGCGACGCGACCGTGCCGCCGGTCGATCCCAAGCCGTTCAGCGAGACGGGCGTCGTGCGCGGCTGATCGCATAGGCGGTTGATCGGGCGGGCTCAGCCCGGCAAGGGCGGGCGATGCGTAACCTTATATCCTCGCTCGCCCTGCCCGTCATCCTGCTCGCCGCGACGCCCGCCCATGCCGACGAGGACGTCCAGGCCTGGACCGGCATCGTCGCGCAGGGTGCCGTGAAAGGTGACCTGTACATCTGGCTGGAGGGGCAGGCCCGCTTCACCGACGACGTCGGCCAGCTCGGTCAGTTCATCCTGCGCCCGGCCGCCGGCATCCGCTTCGCGCCCGACGCGAGCGCGATCGCGGGCTATGCCTATGTCCAGACGCGATCATCGACAGGCGCCATCACCCGAGAGCATCGCCCGTGGCAGCAGGTGCAGTTCACCGTGCTGCGCAACGGCGCGGGCAAGTCGATCGTCAGCAGTCGCACCCGGCTGGAGCAACGCATGGTCGAGGGGCGTGCGAAGACCGGCTGGCGCCTGCGTCAGTTCGTCCGTGCCGGCGTACCGATCACCCGCAGCGGCGTACAGGCTGTGGCGTCCACCGAAGGGTTCTTCAACCTGAACACCACCGACTTCGGCGCGCGGTCGGGCGTGGACCAGTGGCGGACCTTCGTCGGGCTGGGCCTGCCGGTCGGCAAGACGGCGCGGCTGGAGCCGGGGTATCTCAATCAGCACGTCTTCCGTGCAGGCGAAGATCGGACGAACCACGTTCTGAACGCGACACTGTTCGTAACGTTGTAACGCTCGCCTGCCGTCATTCCCGCAAAGGCGGCGATAAGTTCTGGCTGGCGTCAGCGAGTCTCACCATGTTCAACGACTATTGATCCCGGCCTTCGCGGGGAGGACGACGGTCAGGGCGAAGGGCGGCCTCACCGCTGCCCTCGATACGCCGGCAGCCTGAGCTTCCACGCGATCGCCGCCGCGCGCAGCCCGAAGCCTGCGGTCGCCGCGACGATCGCTGCCAGCCACATCGGCGCGCCCAGTGCGTGAAGCGCGACGTAGAGCGCCGCCGCCAGCGCCGCGGCGGTCACGTACAGCTCGGGCCGCATGATGATCGACGGCTCTCCGGCAAGCACATCGCGAATGACGCCGCCGACGCATGCCGTCACGACCCCCATCAACGCGGCCGGTACCGGCGGGATGCCGAAGGCGATCGACTTGGCCGCGCCGAACACCGCGTAGACGGCCAGCCCCAGCGCGTCGAACCAGTCGAGCGCCGGCCCGCGCCACCAGCTCTCCGGCGTCGCCCAGATGATCGCCGCTGCACCCAGGCACACCGCCGCCACCCATGGGTCATGCGTCCAGAACACCGGTGCCCCGATCAGCAGGTCGCGCACCGAACCGCCGCCGACGCCGGTCACCAGCGCGAAGAATCCTGCAGTAACGAAGGTCTGGCTCGCCTTCGTCGCTGCCAGTGCGCCCGACGTCGCGAACACGGCGATGCCGAACAGGTCGAGATATGGCAGGACATGCCCCAGCGGCGCGGCGATCGGCGTCATGCGCGCCCCTTACGCGCTCTGCGCCATTCGAGCGAGCGGCGGTTGAGCGCGGCCAGATCGGTCGTCCCGGCGATGGCCCCCTCCCCCAGCGCAACGGCCGCCTTCAGTATGTCGTCGGGCGCATAGGCATAGGCTGGACGCTGTAGGATGTGGTCGTACCACACGCCCCCGCAGGCTGCATCGAGCAGGATGCGCTGAAAACAATGGTCGGCGCGGACGGGCCACTGACGCTCCGCCGCAAGGTCCGGCAGCGCGCGACGGGTCAGGTCGAGCCAGCGGGTTTCGAGGGCGGCGCGATCGGTGAGCACCGCAGCCTTGTACGATCCCCGCCCGGCACCACAACCCACCTGCGGCCGGTTACAATTTCCCCGCTGACAACCCCCTGCCGCTTCGTCATAGAGCGCTGCGATGATGCGCTACCCTGCTCCGCTCGCCGCGGCTGCCGTCGCGCTGGCCGCGTTGGCCGGCTTCGTCGACGCCGTCGCCTGGATCGAACTGCTCGGCTTCTTCGCATCGTTCATGAGCGGAAATTCGACCCGCGTCGCGATTGGGGTCGCGACGGGCGACTGGGCCGCGGTGCGGATCGGTGGCGGCCTCGTGCTGATGTTCCTGTCGGGCGTGATCGCCGCCAGCGTGGTCGGCCATCGCTTCGCCGGGCGGCATAAGGCGCCGGTCATGCTGGTGGTCACCGTAGCGCTGACCACCGCGGCGTGCGCTGCCTGGTGGGGCTATGCGATGGCCCCGCTGCTGTTGCTCGCCTTCGCGATGGGCGCGGAGAACGGCGTGTTCAACCGCGATGGTGAAGTCACGATCGGACTGACCTACATGACTGGCACGCTGGTGCGGTTGGGTCAGCGGCTGACCGCCACGCTGCTGCGCGTACCCGGCGACCATGCCTGGACACCGTTCCTCGCGCTATGGCTGGGCTTCGTCTGCGGCGGCGTGCTGGGGGCGCTCGCCAGCCGCACGTCGCTGGCGGGCGCGATCACGATCGCCGCCGTCGCAGCCGGCCTGCTGACACTGGCGATGGCGGCAGCGACCGATCGGTCGGCGCGCGTCAGGCGCGTCGCGCCCCCGCAGCGATGACGCCCGGCGGGTCGACGTGGTGCAGCACCTGCGCCGCGGGGCCCAGCGCCCGGATCCGGCTGGCGACCGATCCGCGGAGGAAATCCAGCGGCTGACGCAGGAACCGCTTCGGCGTGGTGCCGAGGAACGTCTGCGCATCGCGCAGATAATGCGATTCGTCGAAATAGCAGTCGGCGATGGACCGCCCCGGTGGACCGCCATCCAGGCCGCTTTCGCGCAGGAACGAGCGCAGGAAGCGGGCGCGCAGCAACATCTGCTTGGGCGGCATGCCGAAATAGCGGCGGGCGAAGCGGCGCAGCGTGATCGTCGTCACGCCCAGTTCCTCCGCCACCGTCGCGATGTCGGGTGTCGTCGGCCCGGCGATGATCGCGGCCAGTCTGGCGATCAGCGCCTCCTGCGGGTGCGGCGTCGCCAGCAGCGGCGCGAAATGACGGTCGAGGATCGCGGGGATGTCGTCGTCGGCGTCCGCGGCGATCAAGTCGCCGCGCAGCCGCTCCCCCCAACCGGGTCCGAACAGGCTGCCGATCGGGACGAGGCGGTTGTGGAAATCCTCCGCCGAGCGCCGCATCATCCTCGCCCAGCCGAGCGGACTGATGCCCACGCCGATCTGTATACCGCCATGCGTGGTCGCAACGATCGGTCGCGTCATCGCACCGTACAGCGCGACCGGCGGCACGTCGTCGTAGACCACATTGCGCATTCGGACGGATACCGGACCCGCGTCGACCAGGATCGTTACCATGGTCATCATCGGCAGGAACGGGTCGACGCGCGGCGCGCGATCGACCGCGCCATAGGCGTTATAGGCGGTCAGGAACGGCGCGAGCGCAGGCGCCGGCGCAAAATAGCGCACGCGTGTGCCCGGCGGCATCTGCGGCGCATCGGTCGGGGACGACCCGGCAACGAAGGAAATGCGGTCCATCAGTCAGCCGCCGCGACGCTTGCCGTCATCGCGCCGCAGCGATGCCGCCCGCGCTGCCGTACGGCTCCGATACGCCACTGCTCCACCCCCTCAGACATCCGCCCTGGTCGCGTCCGCCAAGGTGAAGCGCGTGTAAACCGCTTCGAGCCGCCGAAACAACAAGGATTCGAGCATGATCGCGACGATTGCCGCGAATGCGTGCAAAGCGCGGCATATCAAGTCGCCGCGGAACAAGCCGGTTGGTAATACGCTTTAGGGACATGGCTTTTCAACAGCTTGACCCGCCCTTGCCTGTCCACGTCCTCGACAAGGGTGCTGGCTACGCCTTTGCCGTCATCGATTACGGGCAGGAGCATAACCTGATATGGGTGACTGCTATCAACGATACCGGCGAAATCTGGTGCGCGCCCAATCCGCGTGTCCGGATGCAAGCCAACTGGACGATGGGGCGCAAGAGGCCGCCGGCGGTGGCGACGACGGCGGGCGAGTGTTCCGGTCAGCCGCTGAACGGCTCAGCGGTCAGTTGACGGGCTGCGCCTCCAGCCAGGCGCAAGCGGCGGCTTCGTCGTCGAACAGTTCGTTGCCCGCGACATTGGCGATACGCTTGGCCTGAACACGCGACAGGACGCTGACGATCACGATCGCGGTCGCCGCGCGTATCGCGGTTAGGCCGTGGCGGATGATCCGACTGTTCGCCCCGGCAATGTCCTGCGACTGGATGGGATAGTCCGATATGTCGACCAGGATTCGCTTGCAGCCGCCATCGGGGCCAGCGCCTCGACGTTCCAGAACGACGCGGCAGAATCGTCGGGCAAGACGTTCATCGGCCAGAATCCGCGGACGACGATATGCATCAGCCCTTTCTCAGGCTCGACGCTGACCGCAAAACGCGGTGTTTTCTCCTGCTCCACTCATTACGGGTAGCGCAGAAGGAAGGAAGGCAACTCTAGCGGGCTGCGATCGCGACGAATTGAGACTGCACGACTTTTGCCGAAGCCTTGCCGACGCGCAACGCTGCCAGGCTGTCGGACAATTCGGCGTTTCGGAACGGCTTGGCCAGACGCGGCAGGTCGCCGTCGATTCCCTCTTCCTCGGCATAGCCCGAAACGATCAACACCGGCAGGTCTGGCCGGCTGTCCTTCAGCGTACGTGCCAGTTCCGCACCGCTCATCCCCGTCATCAGATGATCGGTGATCAACAGGTCGGGCACCAGTCCGTCGCGGATCAGTGCGATCGCTTCCTCGGCCGACGCTGCCTCGACCACGTCATACTCCAGGTCAGCCAGCATGTCGGCGGTGCTCATGCGCACCAGTTCCTCGTCATCGACCAGCAGCGCGACACCAATGCCCTTCGGCTTGGCAGCGCATTCGGTCGTACGAGCGCCGTCGATAATGACGCTCGTCGTGACCGGCAGCCAGAGCGAGATCGTGGTGCCCTCGCCCGGCGCGCTCTCGATTGTCAGCCCGCCGCCCAGCTGCGCGGCAAGACCGTGGACCATCGACAGGCCCAGCCCGGTGCCCTTGCCGATGCCCTTCGTCGAAAAGAACGGCTCGATCGCGCGGGCCAGCGTTTCCGCGTCCATCCCGCACCCGGTATCGGCGACGCTCAGACGGATATATTCGCCCGGCGCGACGCCCGCCGAATTACCTGCGCCCAGATTCGCACGTCGCGCCGTGATGGCGAGGTCGCCGCCGTCCGGCATCGCATCGCGCGCGTTGACCGCCAGGTTGAGCAGCGCCATTTCGAGCTGGTTCAGATCGGCCTTCGCCGACGGCAGGCTGGGCACGTCGACCCGCACGGCGATCGTCGGGCCGATCGTCGCGCCGATCAGCCCCGCCATATTGTCGACCACCCGCCGGACGTCGACCGCGGTCGGCTGAAGCGGTTGACGCCGCGCAAAGGCGAGCAGCCGTTGAACCAGGGTCTTCGCTCGCTCCGCCGACTGCAGCGCGCCCTCGATCAGGCGCCGCTCGCGCGCAGTGCCCAGTTCCTTGCGGACCAACATGTCCAGCGAACCGATGATCGGCGTCAGCAGATTGTTGAAGTCATGCGCGACGCCGCCGGTCAGACTGCCCATCGCCTCCATCTTCTGGCTTTGGCGCAGCGCGTCCTGCGCGGCGGCGAGTTCGGCCTCGCGGACCTTGGTTTCGGTCAAGTCGCGCCCGACCGCGACGAAGTTCACACCGTCCGCCTCCGGCGCGACGGTCCATTCGATATGCTTCCAATCGCCGTCGCGCGTGGCGATGCGGTTCTGGAAACGGGCCGGCTGGCGCGTCCGCGCCATGACGGCGATCGCTTCGGCGGTCTGCGGCACATCCTCCGCGTGCATGAACTTCACGTAGGGGCGGCTTAGCAGCTCCGCCTCCGACCAGCCGAGCACCTGTGTCCAGGCCGGGCTGACCGCCGACATCATGCCGGCGTAGTCCGCACGCGCGAGCATATCCTGCGACAGGTTCCACAATCGATCGCGCTCGGCGGAGCGGACAGCGACCTGCTCCTCCAGCGTTCCGTTGAGCTTGCGCAGACCCTCTTCGGCACGGGCACGCTCGACCGCTGCTTTCACCCGCTCGCCGACTTCCTGGACCAAGGTGACTTCGGCCGGCGTCCATATCCGCGGCACCGCCGATTGCACCGCGAAGACGTATACACGATCGCTCTCGTCGAACAGCATGATGTCGACGAAGGCCGCGACCCGTCGTTCGGCGAGCCCCGCGCGGGTGGAGAGCGTCAGATTTTCATCGGCGGGAATGTCGCAGGCGACCAAAGGCTTGCCGGAGCGATAGGCCTGGAGCAGCCCGGGCCCGAAGGATTGCAGCGAATGCCTTCCGACCAGCGACGGCACGCCGCGGCGATGATCGCGCTCGACCGTCAACCAGCCGCTCTCAGTGATCTCGGCAAAGAACACGCGGTTGGCATCGAACCACGCGGCGATTCGTTCGGAGGCCAGTTCGATGATCTCGTCCTGCGTGCCGAGCGCGCGCAAGTCGTCGGCCAGCGACAGCAGGAACGCACTCCGCTTCTCCGCCGCTACCCGTTCGGTCGTGTCGGCCAGGATACAGATGACCCCGCCCGGCAACCCGCTTTCGTCGAGTACCGGCGAATAGTCGAGATCCATCCACACCCGCTCCGGGCGACCGTGGCGATGCAACGTCAGTTCCTGGTCGTGGTAATGCAGCGTACCGCCGGCGAGGCCGACGCCCATCACATTGTCGTTGAAAGCGGCGACCTCGGGCCAGCCCTCGCGCACCTTCGACCCCAGCAACTGCGGATGGCGCCCACCGGCGAATTTCGAATAGGCGTCGTTGTAGATCATGACGCCGTCCGGCCCCCACAACAGGACGATCGGCACGATCGAACGCAGCAGAATGGCGGTCGCGGTGCGCAGGCTCTGCGGCCAGCCCTCGATCGGCCCCAGTGGAGTCGCGCTCCAGTCCCGCTCGGCGATCAAACGCCCGCAATCGCCGCCATTGGCAAGAAACGGAGGAGTAGGAGCATCGCCGAGTACGAGAAGCGTGACTTGAACAGTCGACATCGGGCGGTGGCGATCCTGCAATTTAAAGATACGCCGATCGAAGATGGACCAAGGGCGTGAGCCGGCTAAACGCAGCCGAACCCAATTCGCTCCGTGCCGAAACCATTTTCGGCGCGGAATCTCGCGACATGCCTTCAAGAAGAAATGGTCGGGGCGACAGGATTCGAACCTGCGACCCCCACACCCCCAGTGTGATGCGCTACCAGGCTGCGCTACGCCCCGACCGGGGACGCCGGCAATTGCTGCCTGCGTCCGAAGGCGCGGCCTCTAAGCCCGCTTGTCCGCCGATGCAAGCGTGGCGTGGGCGTGCGTGCCAAAAGTTGCGCGCGTCGCTTCACTTTGTTAGCGGAACGCCCCATGTGCCGGCCGGGCGCCGTCCTGTCGCCCCTCAAGAAAATCGAGAGCCATGTTCATTCCCGCAGCCCATGCTCAAGCCGCCGGTGGCGCCGCCGCCGATAGCGGTCTCGCCTCGATCGTATCGATCGCGCCGCTCGTCCTGATCTTCGTCGTCTTCTATTTCCTGATGATTCGTCCGCAGCAGAAGCGGATGAAGGCGTTGCAGGCGTCGATCCAGGCGGTGAAGAAGGGCGACACCGTCGTCACCGCCGGCGGCATGGTCGGTAAGGTGACCAAGGTCGAGGAGACTTTGGTCGAGGTCGAAGTGGCAGCGAACGTCCGCGTGAAGATCGTCAAGGCGACCATCGCCGAAGTCACGCCGCTGGGCGGCAAGCCGGCCAACGACTGATGCTCGATTTTCCAAAGTGGAAGGTCTGGCTGGTCTGGGCCACGATCGCCTTCTGCACCCTGCTCGCCGTGCCGAGCCTGGTGCCCGAGAGCGCCCGCGCGAAATGGCCGGGCTGGATTCCGCAGCCGGTCATCAACCTCGGCCTCGACCTCGCCGGCGGCAGCTACATCCTGTTGGAGGCGGACACGAAGGACGTCGCCAACGCCCGGATCGAGGCGATGCGCGAGCAGATCCAGACCGAAATGCGCCGCGCCACGCCGCGGATCAACATCGGCGACATCTCGACGCGTGACGGCCAGCTGTCGTTCGTCGTGCGGGACAGCTCGCAGGTCGATGCAGCGCGCGAACGCCTGCTGCCGATGACCACCGGCGCCGGCATGACCGGTCAGCGCGACTGGGACATCTCGGTCGTCGATACCAACCGCTTCGTGATGAAGCCGACCGCGGCCGGCATCAACCAGGCGATCGACACCGCGATGAACGACGCGCGCGAGATCGTCGGCAAGCGCATCAACGCGCTCGGCACGCGCGAACCGAACATCGTCCGCGAAGGGTCGAACCGCATCGTCGTCGAAGTGCCGGGTCTGAAGGATCCCGAGCAGTTGAAGGCGCTGATCGGCAAGACCGCGAAGCTGGAGTTCAAGCTGGTTGACCTCGCCGCCAACCCGCAGGACGTTCAGCGCGGCCAGGCGCCGATCGGCAGCCAGGTCCTGCCCTATGCAAACGGCGGCGGCGCGATCGCGGTGAAGCGCTCGACAGTCATCTCGGGCGACCAGATCGCGGACGCCAAGCAGACCTACGACCAGAACGGCCAGCCTGACGTCACGCTGACGTTCAATGGCGAAGGCGGTCGCCGCTTCGCACGCGTCACGCAGGAAAACGTCGGCAAGCCGTTCGCGATCATCGTCGACAATCAGGTGATTTCCGCGCCGAACATCAATACCGCGATCCTCGGTGGCGTCGCGACCATCTCGGGCGGTGGCTTCACCGTCGAGACGGCGAACGAGCTCGCCATCGCGTTGCGTTCTGGCAAGCTGCCGGTCGACCTGAAGGTCGTGCAGGAAAGCTCGATCTCGGCCGAACTTGGTCAGGATTCGATCGACAAGGGTATCCTGGCCGGCGTCGTCGGCTCGGTCGCCCTCATCCTCTTCATGATCGCCACCTATCTGCGGTTCGGCGTCTACACGACCGCCGCGCTGCTGGTAAACGCGGTCATGATCCTCGGGCTGATGGCGCTGTTCAACGCAACGCTGACGCTGCCGGGTATCGCCGGCTTCGTTCTGACGATCGGTGCGGCGGTCGACGCCAACGTGCTGATCAACGAACGCATCCGTGAGGAACAGCGCATCCGCGGCCGCGCGGCGCTGCCCGCGGTCGAGGTCGGCTACAAGGAAGCCAGCCGCGCGATCTTCGACGCGAACCTGACCAACGTCATTTCGGCGGTCATCATGTTCGTGTTCGGCTCCGGACCCGTCCGCGGCTTCGCGGTCGTGCTCGCGATCGGCATCGTCACGTCCGTCTTCACCGGTGTCACCTTCACCCGCCTGCTCGTCGCCGGCTGGTTGAAGCGCAACCGGCCGAAGTCGATCAACATCTAATGACCTACGACGGTCTCCCCAAATCCGTTCGGGCTGAGCCTGTCGGAGCCCTGTCCGTTTCTTCGTGCGGCATCGCCGACGAATCGAAGAAGGACAGCCCTTCGACAAGCTCAGGGCGAACGGGGAGTGTGAACTGATATGCGCCCGCTAAAACTCGTCCCCGACAACACCAACATCGCGTTCCTGAAGTATCGGACCGTGGCCATGGCGCTGTCGATCGGCCTGATCGTCGCGTCGATCGCGCTGTGCTTCATCAACGGCTTCAACCTGGGCGTCGACTTCGTCGGCGGCCAGTCCGTTCGCGTCAGCTTCCAGCAGCCGGTCGACATCCCGCAACTGCGCGAGCGGATCGAGGCGCTGGGCGTCGGTGAAGCGACCATTCAGCGGTTCGGCAACGACCGCGAAGTCGCGATCCGCACCCCCCTGCCCGACGATGCCGATGCCACCGCCGCCGACCGTGCGGCGACCGCGATCAAGGATACGGTCGAGAAGAACTACCCCGGCGCCACCGTCGGCGCGGTCCAGAGCGTGTCGGGCAAGGTCAGTCAGGAACTGTTCCGCACCGGCGCGACCAGCTTGGCGCTCGCGATGATCGCGATCGCGATGTACATCTGGTTCCGCTTCGAATGGCAATTCGGTGTCGGCGCCCTCTTCGCGCTGTTCCACGATGTGGCGCTCACGCTCGGTTTCTTCGCGCTGACCCAGCTCGAATTCGACCTGAACGTCGTCGCCGCGATCCTGACGATCATCGGCTATTCGCTGAACGACACGATCGTCGTGTACGACCGCATCCGCGAGAACATGCGCAAGTATCGCAAGATGAGCATGGAAGAGCTGCTCAACCTGTCGATCAACGAAACGCTGAGCCGTACCGTCGCGACATCCCTGTCGATCGGCCTGGTGCTGACGGTGTTGCTGGTGCTGGGTCCGGACGTGATCTTCGGCTTCACCGCGGCCATGCTGCTCGGCATCGTCATCGGCACTTTCTCGTCGGTCTATGTGTCGGCTGCGATCCTGCTGTGGCTTCGCCTGAAGCCCGACAGCTTCCTGCCCGCAGAAGCCAAGGCGGACGGCACCGCGCCTAAGTCCAAGCTGGCCAAAGACCTGCCGTGAAGATGGACCGCAATTCCGCCGTCCCGGGACCGGTGATTTCCGGCTTCTCGGGCGGCGGGTTTCGCGTCGACGACAATGTCTATCGCGCGCTGCTGATTACGCCCCAGCGCGCCGATGGCTGGAAACCCCCTACGCTGAATGCGCTGACCGATGCCGACGTCGCGCCGGTCCTGCCGCTGGAGCCCGCGCCCGAATTCCTGCTGCTCGGCACGGGCGCCACGCTGCAACATCCGCCCCGTGCGTTCGTCGATGCGCTGGAAGCACGCGGGATCGGCGTCGAGGTCATGGACAGCCGTGCCGCGGCACGGGCATGGGGCGTGTTGCGCGGTGAGGGCCGGCAGATCGTCGGGGCGCTCTTTCCGCTCGATTGAGCCTTAGCTAATTCTTCACTCCGGCTCGCTCCACCAGTCCCGTCAAATGCGCGTAGAGCTGGTCGGTATTCGCCTGCCAGCTGAACCGTGCCGCCGCGGCGCGGACAGCGGCGGGATCGGAGGGCAGCAGCAACAGATCGGCGATGGCGTTCGTAAACGCCGCGGCCGTGCGATCGACCACCCGCCCCGCCTCCGGGCGATCGACGGTCTCCCGAGCGCCGCCCGCGGCGGTGATGACGATCGGCGTGCCGCTCGACAAGGCTTCGACCCAGGCATTGGCCAGCCCCTCCGACGAACTGGCCAGCGCCATCACGTCGGCGGCAGCAAACAGCGCGGGCAAGCGGTCGTGCGCAATGCTGCCCAGCAAGCGGACGCGGCCGGTCAGGCCCAGCGCGGCGATCTGCGACTCCAGCGCGGCACGTTCGGGCCCTTCGCCCGCGATCAGCAGCGTGGTGCCCGGCAGGCGTGCGACCGCGTCGATGACGATGGCGTGGCCCTTGCGAGGAATGAGCGCGCCGACCGACAGCACCAGCGGCCCGGCAACCCCGAGCGCGGCCTTCTCCGCCACGCGATCTCGTGGTGCGAAGTGGTCACCATCGACACCTGTGCGATGCACGACGATGCGATCCCGTGGCATTCCCAGCCCAATCATGTCGTCGCGCAAGGCCGACGAGACGGCGAGCAGGCCGTCCGCAGCCTGCCCCGCCGCGACGACCTGAGAAGCGGTCGGCCCCCTCCGCCCCCAGTGATGGATGTCGGCCCCACGCGCCTTGACCGAGACCGGCACGTCGAATTCGTGACCGAGGCGCACGGCTGCGGGACCATCGGGAAAGAAGAATTCCGCATCGATCACATCGAACGCGAAATCGCGCCGAACTTCGTGCAGAATCGGACGCAAGGCTCGGACGAGCGCGGAAGGGTGAAACCGGCCCGCGGTCATCGGCACGTTGACGAAGCGTGGTCGGAGCGTCGGCACGCCCTTCCAGCTTTCGCACAACGGCAATTTTGCCAGCGGCGCGTAATGGCCCAACCGGTCGAGCGGCCAGGGCGGGAGGCCGATCGGCGCGATAAGGCGCAGGTCGACGTTCGGATGCGCGGCCAGACCGAGCGTCTGGCGTTCGACGAAGACGCCCAGATTGGGCGCGGACGCGTTGGGAAACAGCGTCGAGAGAGTCAGTACGCGCAGCATCGCGCCGCGTGCCTAACCCCGAAAAGGTTAAGGCCGCCCTCCGAAGAGAGCGGCCCCAGCCTCAGGCCTTCAGCCTTAGCGGCAGCTGCGACGGCTGCCGCTCCGCTCGATCTCGCGACCGGCGACTGCACCGGCTGCGGCGCCGAGCAACGTACCGACCGTGCGGTCGCCGCGGGTATCGATCGTTCGACCGACCAGTGCACCAGCGACGCCGCCGACAACCAGACCGGTCGTGCCATTCGGCTTGCGGCAATAGTAGCGACCGTCGCGACCGCGCCACTCGCGGTAGCGATAGTTGCGCTGTGCCTCAGCCTTCGAATAGCCCGTCTCGACCGCGACCGGCACGGTCAGCGATGCGGGAACCAACAGTGCTGCGGCACCAGCCGCCAGAAACATGTTACGCATTGTACTGCTCCTTTCAGTCCCTGAAAAATCCTGTGAGGTAGGAACGACAGGGAACTAATTCCGGTTGCATGAACGTGAAACAACGTTGCGTTCATGTAGCGATCGGCGGGATTTCGGCTCGACCGACTGGTCGTTGGCCGGGTGATCGGACGGCACATTTCGTCGGATCGGCGCGGCCGCCGGTCACGCAGACACTGGCGCGACCGACGGCATCCGTGTTACTGACACTGATGTGAGCAATCCGTCGCCCCATCTCTATCCGATCGACGTCGCACCCGAAGACATCGACTTCATGGGCCACGTCAACAACGCCAGCTATCTGAAGTGGGTGCAGGATGCGGTGATTGACCATTGGCGGTCGCTAGCCCCGGCTGACGCGATCGCACAGCATCTCTGGGTCGCGCTGAAACACGAGATCACCTATCGCCGCCCGACCTTTCTGGGGGACGACGTCATCGCGACGGTGCTACTGGAAAAAGTTCAAGGCGCGCGTGCGGTGTATGAAACCGTCATCAGGCGCGGCGAGGACGTTCTAGCCGAGGTGCGGTCGAGCTGGTGCTGCGTCGATGCGACCACGCTACGCCCCGCCCGTCTGGCGCGCGAGGTGATCGAGCGGTTCTTCCCGAAAGCGGCCACTGAATAACGAAAGCGACCGCCCGATCCGAAGATCGAGCGGCCGTGTCCTACGGTCTTAGGGGTCGTTTAGCCGGCGCTCTTCGACAGATAGGTCGTCAGTTCGGTCTGTGACACCGTCTTCGACTTGTCTGCGTCCGCCGAGGCAAAGGCGCCGTCGACCCACTTCTTCGTGGCAGGATCGGTCGCCTTCGTCGCCGGGTCGCTGGCCGACTTCAGCGCAACCATCCACTTGCCGAACTCCGCCTTATCGAGCGCTTTGTCGGCGTTCTTGTCATAGGTCGGAAATTCGGTGCTCACCACCTGCGCGATCTGGCTTTCGCCCGTGACCGGCGTGGGCACTGCCGGCGTCGTGGAAGCCGTTTCGGCCGGGGCGGTGGTCGCCGCGGGGTCAGCCGGCGTGGTGGCGGTGGCTGCGGTCTGCTCCGTAAGTACCGGGTCGGTTACTGGCGCACCCGCGATCGGGGCACCCTGATTCGTCGGGCTCTGCTGCGGCGTCGAATCGGCCGGTGCGGGAACAGTATTGCCCTGTGCCGGCGCAGTCGTGATCGGCTTTGGCGTCTGCTGCGGCATATCCTGCGCCATCGCCGGGGCGGTCACAGCCATCGCACTCGCAAGAAGAATAGTCTTGAGCATCGGAATATCTCCTGTTCTGTTCGGGCCCGCCGCACCGTCTTAATGAGCGACACGCCACTGAAGCTTTCCGGGATTACCTCGCTTCAACTGATGTATTTAGGATACAGTTCCGATAATTTTAGATTTGGCGCGAACGGCTCGTCCCTGCTAACGGCCGGCTCGTCCCGGCATTACCGTTTGAAGAGGCTCCCATGATTCCACGCTATTCGCGCCCCGACATGACCGCGATCTGGTCGCCCGAGGCGCGCTTCGCGATCTGGTTCGAGATCGAGGCGCATGCGACGCAGGCGCTGGCCGATCTGGGTACGGTGCCGCAGTCGGCGGCGAAGGCGCTGTGGGACTGGTGGGCGACCAAGCCGGAGACCGACGTCGCGGCGATCGACGCGATCGAGGCTGTGACCAAACACGACGTCATCGCCTTCCTGACGTGGGTCGCCGAACAGGTCGGCGACGAGGCGCGCTTCATGCACCAGGGGATGACGTCGTCCGACGTGCTCGACACCTGTCTGGCGATCCAGCTGGCGCGCGCCAGCGACCTGCTGATCGCGGATCTCGACGCATTGCTCGACGCCATCAAGCGCCGCGCGTACGAGCATAAGCTGACCCCGACGATCGGCCGTAGCCACGGCATCCATGCCGAGCCGGTGACCTTCGGCCTGAAGCTGGCGCAGGCCTATGCCGAATTCTCGCGCGCGAAGGCTCGCCTGCTCGCCGCGCGCGCCGACGTCGCGACCTGTGCGATCTCTGGCGCGGTCGGCACCTTCGCCAACATCGATCCGCGGGTGGAGGCCTATGTCGCCGAGAAGCTAGGCCTGACCGTCGAACCCGTCTCCACCCAGGTCATTCCGCGCGACCGCCATGCCATGTTCTTCGCAACGCTCGGCGTGATCGCCGGGTCGATCGAACGTCTGGCGACCGAAGTCCGCCACCTGCAGCGCACCGAAGTGCTGGAGGCCGAGGAATATTTCTCGCCGGGCCAGAAGGGGTCGTCGGCGATGCCGCACAAGCGCAACCCGGTGCTGACCGAAAATCTGACCGGCCTCGCTCGCATGGTTCGCGGCTATGTCACGCCAGCGCTCGAGAATGTCGCGCTGTGGCATGAGCGCGACATCAGCCACTCGTCGGTCGAACGCTACATCGGCCCCGATGCAACGATCACGCTCGACTTCGCGCTCGCCCGCCTGACCGGCGTCGTCGACAAGCTGGTCGTGTACCCGAAGCGGATGCAGAAGAACCTCGACCGCATGGGCGGCCTGGTTCACTCGCAGCGCGTGCTGCTGGCCCTGACCCAGGCGGGCGTCAGTCGCGAGGACAGCTATCGCCTCGTCCAGCGCAATGCGATGAAGGTCTGGGAGAGCGATGGCGAGCTGTCGTTGCTCGACCTGCTGCAGAACGATCCGGAGGTTACCGCCGCGCTGCCGGCAGAGGCGATCGCAGAGAAGTTCGACCTCGATTATCATCTGCGCCACGTCGACACGATCTTCGACCGCGTGTTCGCTTGAGGGACGTCCATCGCGCCCTGCGCGACGGTACGCGCGGTGCGCATGACGCGGTGGACGCGGTGTTCGGCGGCTTCGACCTGACTGATCGCGCGTCCTACGCCGCGTTCCTCAGCGCCCACGCCGCGGTGCTGCTGCCGCTGGAAACGATACTGGACGAGGGCGGCATCGGCACGCTGATCGACGACTGGCCCGCCCGGCGGCGGGCGTCGGTGATGGCGGCGGACCTGGCCGCCCTCTCCCGCCCCCTCCCCTCGCCAGGTCGCGTGGCACCGCTGACCAGCGATGCGGCGCGGCTCGGTGCGCTCTATGTGCTGGAAGGATCGCGGCTCGGCGGGCGGATGTTGGCCCGCGACGTGCCGGCCGATTTTCCTCGCAGCTATCTTGATCCGGATCAGCCCACAGGTCTCTGGTCCAAGCTACTGGTTGATCTCGAAGAGTTATTGTACACGCCATTCCGGGTAACCGAGGCAATCGGGTCCGCGCGCGAAGCGTTCGCGTCATTCGAGGCATCCGGGCGGGCGTGGTTGGCGAGAGTGTGAGTAGTTGGCGCAAGCGGAATACGACGTCGATCTGACCAATTGCGACCGGGAACCGATCCACGAGCTGGGCGGCATCCAGCCCTTCGGTTTCCTGATCGCGGTATCACCCGACTGGCTGGTCAAGCGCGCGTCGGCCAATGTCGCCGACGTGCTGGGCATTGCCGCCGACGACCTGCTCGGCGCGCCGCTCGTTGAATATCTATCGGCCGAGACGATTCACGTCCTGCGCAACCGCCTGACCATGCTTCGCGGCGACGACGCGATCGAACGCGTGTTCGGCCTGCCGCTGCGCGATGGCGAGGACGCCCGCTTCGACTTCGCCATCCACATGGTCGACGGCACAATTGTGCTGGAGGGAGAGGCGAGCTCCGCCAACCCCACCGCCGACCCCGCCGGCACAATCCGCGCGATGATGGCGCGGCTCGACGAAACGGCCGAACTGTCCACCTTCTTCCGCGAAGGCGCGCGCCAGGTCCGCGCCATCACCGGGTTCGACCGGGTGATGGTCTACAAATTCGATGCCGACGGCTCCGGCATCGTCGTCGCGGAATCGGCGAAGTCGGGGATCGGCAGCTTCCTCGACCTGCGCTATCCGGCCAGCGACATTCCGGTGCAGGCGCGCAAGCTGTACCTGCGCACGCCGTTCCGCATCATCGCCGACGTGACATCCGAACCGGTGCCGATCGTGCCGGGGCGCGACGAGACCGGCGCACCGCTCGACCTGTCGCTGTCGATCCTGCGCGCGGTGTCGCCGATCCACATCGAATATCTGCGCAACATGGGCGTCTCCGCCTCGCTGTCGATCTCGATCATCGTCGAGGGGCGGCTGTGGGGGCTGTTCGCCTGCCATCACTATGCGGGGCCGCGCACGCCCGATTTCGAGCGTCGATCGATCGCCGAGCTGTTCGGCGCGATGTTCGCCTTCAAGCTGGAGTCGCGCGAGCGAAAGGCGCTGGCGGCGTATGAGCAATCGGCCCGGGCGACGTCCGACCGGCTGCTGGCCGCGATCGCGGGCGACGCGTCCTTGCTCGACCGGCCTGAATGGCTGGGCGAAATGCTCAGTCAGACGGTGCCGTGCGACGGCATCGGCATCTGGGTCGACGGCAAGGTCGCCTCCAGCGGCATCACCCCGCCGACCTCGGCCTTCCCCGCGCTCGTCCGGCGGCTGAACGCGATGGCGTCGGGCCGGGTCTTCGCTACCGATCACCTCGCGGGTGTCCTGCCGGCGGCGGCGGACTATGCGGCGACGGGTGCCGGCGTGCTGGCGATCCCCATCTCCCGCTCGCCGCGCGACTACGTGCTGCTGTTCCGTCAGGAACGCGTCCGTACGGTCACCTGGGGCGGCAATCCGCAGAAGCCCGCCGAATGGGGCCCGAACGGCGCCCGCCTGTCCCCGCGCAAGAGCTTCGAGGCGTGGACGCAGGAAGTCCGTCACCGCTCCGAGCCGTTCACCGAGGCCGAAGTCCGCGTCGCCGAGATGCTGCGCGCCTCGCTGATCGAGGTCGTGCTGCGCCTGAGCGACGATGCGCAGGCCGAACGCCAGCGCGCGTCCGAGCGGCAGGAACTGCTGATCGCCGAGCTCAATCACCGCGTCCGCAACATCCTGTCGCTGATCCGCGGCCTCGTCCGGCAGTCGAACCGCTCCGCCGGCAGCGTACGCGACTATGTCGAGATGCTGGAAGGGCGGATCGAAGCGCTGGCGCGGGCGCACGACCAGATCACGCAGGACAATTGGTCCCCCGCCCCGCTCGCGCGGCTGATCGAGACCGAGGCGTCGGCCTATCTGGCGGGTAAGGCCGCGAGGGTTGCGACCAGCGGCCCGCCAATCCTGCTGCGCCCGGCGGCCTTTTCGACGCTCGCGCTGGTCTTCCACGAATTGATGACCAATTCGGCTAAGTACGGCGCTCTGTCCGACAGCGGCGCAGTACGGATCGACTGGACGCTGGATGGCGAAGGAAACCTGAAGATCGCGTGGCGTGAGACGGGCGGTCCCGCGGTCCAGGCCCCGACGCGCCAGGGCTTCGGCACGACGATCATCCAGCGGTCGATCCCCTATGACCTGCGCGGCAAGGCGGAGGTCCGCTATGTCGTGACGGGGCTTGAGGCCGATTTCTGCGTGCCCGCACAGCATGTCGTGATCGACAGCGATCATCCGGCCGCCGCAGCCCCGGCAGTTATCGCCGACCCCGACGCGCCCGTGGCGGAGCAGCGACCGCTGCTGACCGGCACCGTCCTGCTCGTCGAGGACAGCCTGATCATCGCGATGGATGCGGAGGACATCCTGACCACGCTCGGCGCGGCCCGTGTCGTCACGGCTGCCTCGACACCGGCTGCGTTCGACGAGATCGTCGAGAACGAGATCACGCTGGCCGTGCTCGACGTCAACCTCGGCAGCGAAACGAGCCTGCCGGTCGCCGAAATGCTCCACGCTCGCGGTATCCCCTTCGTCTTCGCCACCGGCTACGGCGAGCAACTCCGCTTGCCGCCGGAGCTTGAACAGACGCCGGTGCTGCAGAAGCCGTACACGGCCGCAAACCTGCGGCGGGGGTTGGAACAGCTGCTGAAGTAAGTCGAAAGGCGGCGCTTAGCCCAACGCCGCCTTGATCTTAGCGAAGAAGCCCTGGCTTTCGGGGCATTCCTCGCCCGTTTCCGTTTCGCGGAAGGCCTCCAGCAGTTCGCGCTGACGGGCGGACAGGCGGGTCGGCGTCTCGACCTCAATGCGCACGACCAGGTCGCCGCGGCCGCGGCCCTGGAGGACGGGCATGCCGGCGCCGCGCTGGCGGACCTCGCGGCCCGATTGGGTGCCGGCTGCAATGCGGATGACGTTGGGGGTGCCGTCGGGGCCGGGGATCTGGATCTCGCCGCCCAGCGCCGCGGTCGTGAAGCTGATCGGGGCGCGCGCGTAGAGCGTGGTGCCCTCGCGCTCGAACAGCGCGTGCTTCTTGACGTGCAGGAAGATGTAGAGGTCGCCCGCGGGCGCGCCGCGCTGGCCCGCTTCGCCTTCGCCGTTCAGGCGAATGCGCGTGCCTTCGTCGACACCGGCGGGGATGTTGACCGACAGCGTCTTGGTCTTGTCGACGCGGCCGTCGCCGCGGCAGCGGGTGCAGGGGTCGGAGATGACCTGGCCGGCGCCGTTGCAGCCCGGGCAGGCGCGTTCGAAGACGAACGGCCCCTGCTGCGAGCGCACCTTGCCGTGACCGTGGCACAGCTGGCAGTCGCGGGTGCCGGTGCCCGGCGAGGCGCCCGAGCCGTGACACGTCTCGCAGGCGCTCGACACGTCCACCGTGATTTCGGTGTCCTTGCCGTGGAACGCCTCTTCGAGCGTGATTTCCATATCGTAGCGCAGGTCGGCGCCGCGACGCTGCTGCGGGCGACCGCCGCCGCGGCCACCGCCCATGAATTCGCCGAACACGCTTTCGAAGATGTCGGAGAAGCCACCGAAATCGCCGCCGCCACCAAACGGGTTGCCACCGTGGCCGCCTCCGCCGTTCTGGAAGGCGGCATGGCCGAAGCGGTCGTAGGCGGCACGCTTCTGCGGGTCCTTCAGGCAGTCATAGGCTTCGCTGATCGCCTTGAACTTCGCCTCATGATCCTTGCACCCGCCGTTCTTGTCGGGGTGGTACTTCATCGCGAGCTTGCGATACGACGACTTGATCGTGGCGTCGTTCGCATCGCGGCTGCATTCGAGCAGCTCGTAATAGTCGATTTCGGTACTCATGACGGGCCCCCGCCCCAGTTTACGCGCACAAAGTTCACGAAGTTCACGCCAAATCGCGATTCTGTTCCACCGTCACCCCGACCCGGACCAGCCCCGCGACCATGATCGCGACACGGCCCGCTGCCGGAATGACGATGGACAGTCATAGCACTTACGCCTTCTGATTGTCGTCCACTTCCGAGAATTCGGCGTCGACCACATCTTCCTTCGGCGCGTCGGCAGTCGCATCGGCGGCCGGCGAGGCTTCCGACTGCTGCTGCTTCTCGTAAATCGCCTGACCGAGCTTCATCGCGACCTGCGCCAGCGCTTCCGACTTGGCCTTCATCGCTTCGGCATCGTTCGATTCGACCGCCGACTTGGCATCCGCAATCGCCGTTTCGATCTCCGACTTCAGGCCGCCGTCGACCTTGTCGCCATGTTCGGCCAGCTGACGCTCGGTCGTGTGGATCAGGCTCTCGGCGTTGTTCTTCGCCTCGGCGCCCTCACGACGCTTCTTGTCCTCATCGGCGAACTTCTCGGCATCGCGGACCATCTGTTCAATGTCGCTGTCCGACAGACCGCCCGAGGCCTGAATGCGGATCTGCTGTTCCTTGCCGGTACCCTTGTCCTTGGCCGACACGTTGACCAGGCCGTTGGCGTCGATGTCGAAGGTGACTTCGATCTGCGGCACGCCGCGCGGCGCCGGCGGGATGCCGACCAGGTCAAACTGGCCGAGCAGCTTGTTGTCCGCCGCCATTTCGCGCTCGCCCTGGAACACGCGGATGGTCACGGCCTGCTGGTTGTCGTCCGCGGTCGAATAGGTCTGCGACTTCTTGGTCGGGATCGTCGTGTTGCGATCGATCATGCGGGTGAACACGCCACCCAGCGTCTCGATGCCCAGCGACAGCGGCGTCACGTCGAGCAGCAGCACGTCCTTGACGTCGCCCTGCAGCACGCCCGCCTGGATGGCCGCGCCGATCGCGACGACCTCGTCCGGGTTCACGCCGACGTGCGGTTCCTTTCCGAAGAAGTCCTTCACGACCTGACGGACCTTCGGCATGCGGGTCATGCCGCCAACCATCACGACTTCGTCGATGCTGTCGTTCTTGACGCCGGCGTCGGCCATCGCCTTCTTCAGCGGCTCGAGCGTGCGCTGGATCAGATCGTCGACCAGCCGCTCCAGATCGGCGCGGGTGATCGACTTCACCAGATGCTTCGGACCGTTCTGATCCGCGGTGATGAAGGGCAGGTTGACTTCGGTCGACGCCGCCGACGACAACTCGATCTTCGCCTTTTCGGCCGCTTCCTTCAGACGCTGCAGCGCCAGCTTGTCCTTGGTGAGGTCGATGCCCTCATCCTTCTTGAAGCCGTCGGCCAGATACTGGACCAGCTTCGCGTCGAAGTCTTCGCCGCCCAGGAAGGTGTCGCCGTTGGTCGCCTTCACCTCGAACACGCCGTCGCCGACTTCGAGGATCGAGATGTCGAACGTACCGCCGCCCAGGTCATAGACCGCGATCGTCTTGTTCTCGTTCTTGTCGAGGCCGTAGGCGAGTGCGGCGGCCGTCGGCTCGTTGATGATGCGCAGCACTTCGAGACCCGCGATCTTGCCGGCATCCTTGGTCGCCTGGCGCTGGGCGTCGTTGAAATAGGCGGGAACGGTGATGACCGCCTGGGTCACCGTTTCCCCCAGATAGCTCTCCGCGGTTTCCTTCATCTTCTGAAGCGTGAACGCCGAAATCTGCGACGGGCTGTAATCCTCGCCACCCGCCTTGACCCACGCGTCGCCGTTCGAACCGCGCACGATCGTGTACGGGACCAGCTCGGTGTCCTTCTTGGTGACCGGATCGTCGAAGCGACGACCGATCAGGCGCTTCACCGCGAAGATGGTGTTGTCGGGATTGGTCACCGCCTGGCGCTTTGCGGGCTGGCCGATCAGCCGCTCGCCATCCTTGGCGAAGGCGACGATCGACGGCGTGGTGCGCGCGCCTTCCGCATTCTCGATGACCTTCGGCTTGCCGCCTTCCATGACGGCGACGCAGCTGTTGGTCGTGCCCAGATCGATACCGATAACTTTTGCCATAGTCTTCTGCCTGTACCCCCAGGTTTCAAGTCATTGAAAACGCTCCCCCGCCCCAAATTCAGGCGACGCGGGAACCAATCGTTACCGGCGCGATATAGGTGGGGTCGGCCTTGCCGCAAGGGCCGCCAGCCCCTTAGGAAAGCACAGAGATTTTCTGGAATTGGGAGTGGTTCCATGCGGCTACCGATCATTGCCATCGTGAGTGTTGCGCTCAGCGCATGCCAGCCGGCGCCGGCCGGACCCGCGGTCAAATACGCCTGGGTCCGCCTGCCCGCAGTGCCGGGGCGACCGGGGGCAGCCTATTTCACGCTGGCGGCGGGCGGCAAGGCGATCACTTTGGTGTCGGCTCAGACCCCGGCGGCGAAGCGGGCCGAACTGCACGAAAGCATGGCGGGTGCCCACGGCACGATGTCGATGGCGCCGCTGACACAAGTCACGGTGTCGGCGAACGGGGCGCTCACCTTTGCGCCGGGCGGACGGCATGTGATGCTGTTCGACATGGACCCGACGCTGAAGGCGGGCGACGAAACTCGCCTGACGCTGGTGCTGGCCGACGGGCAAAAGCTGGATGCCAAAGCTGCGGTGCGTGGGGCGGGCGATCCGGCACCGTGAGCGGCGCTTGAGAAGCGCAGTGGTCGCCCCTACCGCCCTGCCAGCGTCTCCCGTCGCAATGCCGGCAGCCGCCACCACGGCGTACCGGGACTGAGGTGATGTTCGTGATGATAGGCCCCGAAGTGGAAGCAGGTCATCAGCGAGAACAGCGGCCTGAGCATCGTACTGCGCGCGTTGTGCGCATCTGCGAAGGGCCGGTCGTCGTGGCGGTGCGGCAGATAGGTGCCGAAAACGAACAACTGCCCCAGCGCCAGCAGCGCCGGGATCGCCCAGAACACGACAATGTTCAGCAGCGACGCCCCCAGCAGCATGTAAACGATCGCCGCGATGGTGATCCGCACGATCTGCCCGTGGGTGTAATAGTTGCGGAAGAACGACGCGAACCAGGGCAGTGCGCTGCGGGGCGCGGGCGCGTGGAAATCGGGGTCGCTATCGGTCCCCGGAGCGGCATGGTGCGCGTGATGCTTGGGTAGCAGCGCGGCGTAGGACAGGCCGGCATAGGCGCCCAGGCACAATGTTCCGACGACGCGGTTGAGCCGCGGCTGCCCCGGCGCGAGCGATCCGTGCATGCAATCGTGCGCGATGATGAACAGCCCCGTGCTGAGCCACGCCTGCACGACGACGACCACCGGCGCCAACAGCGCGGTGCCGACGCCCCACGGCCAGAAGAAGATCGCCCCGATATGGATGGCCATCCACGCCGCGACGATCGCCGCCGCCAGCGTCAGGCCGCGCCGGGTGATCGCCGGCTGCGACGCGCGCGTCATCGCCCGGCGCGTTCGGCCAGCTGGCGCTTCAGTCGGACGGGATCGGGGGCGAACAGGAAGCCGAAGCTGACGCCGTCTTCCTTGGTCTTGACCGCATGGTGCAGGCGATGCGCCTGGTGCAGCCGCTTGAAATAGCCCTTGCGCGGCACCCAGCGCATGCCGAAGCGCTGGTGGACCAGCATGTCATGCACGAAGGCGTAGATCGCGCCATAGACGGTGATGCCGAGCGCCATCCACCACACCGGTTCCCACCACATGCCCGCGACGAACAGGCCGATCACGATGACCGCGAAGGTCACCGCATACAGGTCGTTGCGCTCGAACGCGCCCTCATGCGGTTCGTGGTGCGACCGGTGCCAACCCCAGCCCCAGCCGTGCATGACATATTTGTGCGTCGCCCAGGCAAAGACCTCCATGAACACCACCATGCCCACGACCAGCAACAGCTTCTCATACCAGGTCAACGCATCACCTCGACACCAGAGCGCGGCCGACAGGGCCGGTTCCGTAGGGACTCTTATATAGCATGGCGACCGCCGACGCGCATCCCGTTGAGATCGATCGTCTTTGCCGCAGGTGCCCGGATGACGGCATGTGACCAGAGGACGCGGTCGTGCTGTCGGTCGCACGGCGTCTGAGGCGAAGGGCGCACAAGCTCAGGACTTCGCTGCCTTCACCGGCGCAAGCCACGCGCGCCCCGACTTCAGGTCGAGCGTGATGACCCGATCGCGCACCAATTGCATGCCGATGTTGCCGTCCATGATCATTTTCGGAAAGACACGCGCACGCGTTTGCAGATCGACGGACGCCAGCCGCACGGTCACGTCCTGCGGCTGGCGGGTCGTGGGATCGAGCCCGAACAGCGGCGCCATCCATTCGGAAACGAAGATCGTCGGCCCCGCATTGCCCGTGTCCAACTCCATCCAGGCAAGCCCGCGCGGCGTCTTGACGCCGAGGTTCACGTCGAGGCCGCCGGAATCCCCCGTCACCAGTCGCAGCGGCACCTCGACCGCGCCGACCAAGCGACGCTTCACCGAGGCGGGCGTCTCGACGATCACTCGTCGCTCGGCCAGATCGATCGTGATCGTGCGCCCCGCAAAGATATCAAGTCCGATCGAGCCATCGAGTCGGGCTTCGTCCTTTCCCGCGATCTCGCCCAAGTCGTAGACGATGACCGACGGCGCGACGAACGATGCCGAGCCGATGCCGAACCGCACGTCGTCGCAGCGTTGCAGGTCGAGCCGGTCCCCCGTCATGCGGATCGCCGTGACGTTGCCCCACGGCTCGCACCCGATCTCCTTCGCCAGCGCGGGACTGATCATCGTGATCCCCTCGCCGGTATCGAACAGGAAACGGCGCGGCTTTCCCGCAACCTCGGCCTCGAGCGTGAACTGTTTGACGTTGTGAATTGCCAGCGGGACGACCTGCGCGTCGCGCGCCGATGACGCAGCCGGAAGGGTGCCGAGCAACGCGCCCAGCATAAGCAAAGCCTTCATAAATCTTCCCTTGTTGCTTTTAGGTCTTCCGGGGCGTCGCCCCATCATCATGCGCGTCGAGCACCGCGCGAATATCGTCGATCTCCTCATCCTCGGGCGTCAGGCTCAAGGCGAAGGAAGCAAGGCCGAACAGTGACCCGTCGAACAGCCGCTCGGCGATCTCGGTGACATAAGCGGCACGCACCTGCGCCTCGGTCACGGTCGGCAGGTAGAAATGCATCCGCTCCTTGTCGATGCGCGTGAACAGGCCTTTGGCGAGCATGATCTGCATGAGTTTGAGGACCGTGGTATACCCGCGCGGTCGACGCTCGTTCAGGACGAAATGCGCGCTGCCGACCGTGCTTCGCCCCTGTTCCCAAACGACGCCCAGGATTTCGAGTTCAGCCTCCGTCGGTAACGGCACGTCGCTGTTCGGGAAGGTGAGCGTGCGCTTCATGAAAGCTTGCTACGATAGGCTTCGTAGCGAGTCAACGTAAGGCTTCGTACCGGATTGTCGGCCTGCTTTACTGCCCCCATTGCCGCCGCGCCGGCACATCTTTACGGTCCGAAGCGGGAGGGCCGTGTGATGGCACAGACGATCGATATCTTCCGTTCGTCCACCAGCGGGTGGCTGCGGGGCACGCTGGCCGGGTGGGGTACGGTGCTGCTGTTCCTGGCAGGACCCGTCGGTGCGGTCTTGGCGAGCGGGACGACCGAGACGGTCAACCCGACGTGGCCGCTGATCCTGACCGCGGTCGCGCTGGTCATCGTCGGCTTGCGCTGGATCGAGGATCGCTCGACCAAGTATGAACTGACCGCCGACCGGCTGATCCTGCACCGCGGCCTCATCAACAAGTCGATCGACGAGGTCGAACTCTACCGCGTCAAGGACGTGCGGATTGATTTCAGCCTGATCAATCAGATGGCCGACATCGGCACGCTGACGCTGACCACGTCGGATGAAACGACGCGCGCGCAACCGCTGGTGATGCGCGACGTCCATCGCGCCCGCGCGCGCCGCGAGGAACTGCGCACGCGCGTCGAGGCGGCGCGGCGCCGGCGCGGGGTTCGCGAATTCGATATGGTCGACGACGCGGCTTACTGACCGGCGTCAGTCGTCAGTGTCGCCGGGGTCCCAGAAGGTCGCGATCGCGATGCCCGCGACCAGTGCCGCGTCGCGCTGCGCCGGATCACGCGGCAGCGCCAGGCGGACGCGGGTTAGTCCGTTGGTGTCGACCGCCGCGACCGGCAGCCCCTGCGCATCGTCGAGCCAATAGCCGATCGGGTCGGCCGTCGCGACGCCGCCCTTCCCCATTTCATGCGCCGACCGCAGTGCGAGGCGCGTCTCGCCGACCACGACTTCGCCGCGGCGCGCGGTCGGCTGGAAGCGCCGCGGCGGATCGAGCGGCGCGCCGAGCAGCAAGTGACCGATCGGCTTGCCGTCGCGCTGGAAATCGCAGCGCATCCGCAAGGCATCGACCGGTTGGCTGATCGTAGCCTGGCCATAGGCGACGCCCGCCTCCGACCGGTCGTAGCCGCACACGCCCGACAGCTTGCCGCCGACCTCGGCACCTGTCACCTCGAACGTCGTGCGGCCGAAGCGCCGGGTTTCGCTGAACGCGACCGAACCATCGCCGATGGTCTGCGTCCGCCCCTGCGCGCGCCGCTTCACCATGCCGACCGCCGAACCGACGCGCAGCTTGCCGTCCATGAACAGCGGCTTGCGCACCTCCAGCAGCTCTCCGCGCGCGGCGAAGGCCTGGAATCCGGTCAACGCCGGCCCGCCCGCGGTCGCGGCCGTAGCGATCGTCAGCGCCGTCGCGCCGAGCGCCCAACCCAATGCCAATCTCATGCCCACTCTCCCCGTCATTACGCTTGTGTACCGAGAGAGCGCCATGGCGGCTTTCGCAAGGCTGAACGGGTCAGGCGGCCGATTGGGTGGCGGCGGCCAGCTGGCGGCGCAGATCGACCAGGGTATGGCCGATATGTTCGTGCATTTCGCGCATGACGCGGTCGGTGTCGCGGGCCAGCCACGCCTCAAGCAGCATCGCATGTTCGTCGTTCGCGCGGCGGTCGCGGCCGATCGGCTCCAGATGCTTGCTGACGTAGCGTTCGCTCAGCACATGCAGGCGCTCGAGCAACTGCAGCGTGATCGCCCGGCCGGCAGGACGGATCAGCGCGATATGGAAGGCGCGGTTGGCGGCGCCGACGTGGATGTCGCGCGCTTCGGTTTCGCGATCGAGCGCGGCCAGCGCCGCGACCGCCTGGGCACGGTCGGCGTCGTCGGCGCGTTCGGCGGCCAGCGCGACGGCTTCGGGCTCGATCTTCAGCCGCAGTGCATAGACGTCCTCCGCCTCCTCCGCTGTCAGTTCGCGGACGAAAAAGCCATGGTTGGCCTGCGAGCGGACCAGCCCTTCCTGCTCCAGCCGGGCCAGCGCTTCGCGCAGCGGGATCTTGCTGACGCCCAGTTCGGCCGCCAGCGCATCCTGGCGGATCGCGGTGTTGCCCTGCACGGTACCGGCGAGGATACGGTCTCGGACGATATCGACGAGTCGATCGGACAGGGTGCGGACGACTAGAGACATAAGGCAATCCGGAAAAGGGATCGGCGATCAGCGACGCTGACGGGCCGCGATACCGGGAGGCGTATCGTCAGCGGCCGAACCTTGCCACATCGTAGGGGGACAGGTCGATATGGGATTTGCCGTCAGTTAGATAGCTGGCCAGCAATTCGCCGGTCGTCGCCGCCAGCGTGAGCCCCAGATGCTGGTGACCGAAGCCATAGGCTATGGCGCCATGGCGGTGGCTGCGACCGATCGCCGGCAGATAGTCGGGCAGCGTCGGCCGCGCGCCCATCCACGGACGCGGCGCCTCGACGAAGGCGATGCCGAGCGCGTCGAGATGCCCCTGCAGTCGCGCCCATTTGCGCGGGTCGGGCGCGCGCCCGGCAGTCGAGAATTCAACGAAACTCGCTGCACGCAACGCACCCGAAAAGCGGGTGAGGATCATCGACCGATCCTCGAACACCACCGGCGGCAGGCCGCGCGGCCAATCGGCGGGCGCCGCCTCCAGATGATAGCCGCGTTCGGCGATCAGGGGGACGTGGTGACCGAGCGGGGTCAGCAGCGGCGCGGACGCCGCACCGGCAGCAACGACCGCGACATCGGCATCGAGCGCGCCCCCGCCGTCGAGAGTGACGCGGGCGCCGGATTCGGTGGGAGTCAGCATCGCGGCCCGCCCCGACCGTCGCCGCCCGCCGAGCCGGGCGAAGATCGCCGCCAGCGCTTCGCCGAGCGCCGCCGGGTCGGCGATCTGACCGCTGCCGGAAAAGCGGACACCGCCGGCAAGCGACACCGACACGCGCGCGGCGACCGCGGCCAGTTCGTCCGCGGTCAGGTCGTGAAGGCTCGCTGTGCCGATATCGCTGTCGACCCACGCCGCCCGACCGCGCGCGGCACTGCCCGGCGTTTCCCACACGACGATATGCCCGTCCTCGCGCAGCAGGTCGCCCCGCCCCGACGTATCGAGCAACCGTCGCCACGCCGGCATGGCGGTAGCCAGCAGCGCCGACAGTGCCGTCTTGCCGGCCTCGAACCGGTCGGGGGCGCTCGCCCGCAGCAAATTCAGCCCGAACGGCAGCCAGGTGGCGACGTCACGCGGCGGCAGGGCCAGCGCGCCGCCGCGCAAGAACAGCCGCGCGGGCAGACTGCGCAGTGTCCGGCGCGAGGCGAGCGGCGCGACCTGTTCGACCGCGATATGCCCGGCATTGCCCCAGGACGCACCGCGCCAGTCGGCATCCGGTGCGACGATCGTCGTCGCGACACCGCGCTGTTGCAACGCGATGGCAACCGACAGGCCGACGACGCCGTTGCCGACGACGATCGCGCTTCGCGGCCGCTCAGCCACGTCAGACGACCGTAAAGCCGGCCCAGAACGGGTCTTCGCGGTCGATCCAGATCGTGTTGTGCCCGGTCGCGATCGCCGATCCTTCGACCGACGGGATGATGCCGGGCTGGTCGCCGACCATCGCTTCGGCCTCCACGCGTCCGATGAAGCGGCTGCCGATGTAGCTTTCGTGGACGAAGGTGTCGCCGACCGCCAGCCGCCCGGTCGCGACCAGGTGCGCAAGCCGCGCCGAGGTGCCGGTGCCGCACGGGCTGCGGTCGATCGCGCGTTCGCCGTAGAATACCGCGTTGCGCCCGTCGGCGCCCTCGCCCTTTGGCTTGTCGGCCCAGAGCACATGGGTCACACCGCGGATGGCGGGTTCGAGCGGGTGAACGGGTTCGTACACCGCCTGCACGCGCTCGCGGATCAGTCGGCTCAGGTCGATGATCGCCGCCGCGCCCAGGTCGTCGAGCCCGGTGTATGCCCCCTGCGGCTCGACGATTGCGTAGTAATTGCCGCCATAGGACACATCGACGCGCAGCGGGCCGAAACCCGGCACGTCGATCTCCAAATCGCGCTTCGCCAGATAGGCCGGCACGTTGCGGATTCTAACCGAATGGACGCGGTTGCGGTCGGCGACATAGTCGATCGCGATCGTGCCTGCCGGCACTTCGATGACCAGCTTGCCCGGTGTCCGCGGCTGAATCAGCCCGCTTTCCAGCCCGAAGGTGATCATCCCGATCGTGCCGTGGCCGCACATCGGCAGGCACCCCGACGTTTCGATGAACAGGATTGCCGCATCGGCATCGGCCCCGCACGGCGGATACAGGAAGCCGCCCGACATCATGTCGTGCCCGCGCGGTTCGAAACACAGACCGGTGCGGATCCAGTCGAACCGCGCCAGGAAATCCTGCCGCCGCTCGGCCATGGTCGTGCCCCGCAGCAAGGGCGCACCGCCGGCCACCAGGCGAACGGGATTGCCCGCCGTGTGACCGTCGATGCAGAAGAAGGTGTGGCGCATCAGGCCGCGACGGCGGTCGGCGTGGTCGCGAGCGGCCGCGTCGCCGCGCATTTTTCGACCATCGCGATCACGTCGGCACGCCTTGCGCCTTCCAGCGGCAGACGTGGCAGGCGGACGCGTTCGGAGCCGCGGCCCATGATCTCTTCGGCCAACTTGATCGATTGCACTAGGTCGTGTTCGGCGTCGAGGTGAAGCAGCGGCATGAACCAGCGGTAGATGCGGCGTGCCTCTTCCCAGTCGCCGCGATCGGCCGCCGCGACCAGCGCGACCGATTCCTGCGGGAAGGCGCTGGTCAGGCCCGACACCCAGCCCGACGCACCGAGCATCAGCCCCTCGAGCGCGATATCGTCGAGGCCCGCCATCACCGTGTAGCGGTCGCCGAACCGGTTGATGACGTCGGTGAAGCGGCGCGGATCGGGTGCGCTTTCCTTGATCGCGACGATGTTGCTGACCGGCGCCAGTTGCTCCAGCGTCGCGAAGTCGACCGATACGCGGTACGCGGGCGGATTGTTGTAGAGCATGATCGGCAGGCCGGTGTTTTCGGCCACCATGCGGAAATGCGTCGCCAGTTCGTTCGACGTCGGCACATAGACCATCGCCGGCAACAGCATCAGCGCGTCGACGCCGATCGCTTCCGCCTCACGCGCATAGTCGGCGGCGCGGCGGGTGGTCATTTCGGAGACACCGGCGACCAGCGGCACGCGCCCGCCGACCGCCTCGACGCCCGTTTTCAGAACCGCCCGCTTTTCGTCGGCGTCGAGCGAGTTGTTCTCGCCGCAGGTGCCCAGCAGGATGAGGCCATCGACGCCGTCATCGACCAGCGCCGCATACCCGCGCTGCGTAGCCTCGATGTCGACCGAACCGTCGGCGGCAAATTGCGTGGTGGCGGCCGGATACACGCCCGTCCAGAGTGCGGCGGTCGAAGTCACATCATGTCTCCCAAGAGTATCAATCGTATACGATCCTTGGCGGCGGCTGGCAAATTGTTTAGATCGCCAGCGATATCGACACGGAGTTGCCCATGACCTCGCAGATCGGCGGATCGACGATCGACCGCGAACTCGCCACGCTATCGCCCTGGGCGGATCGCGCCGCCTCGATCGGCCGCGACGAACGCAACGGCCGCCTGGAAAAGGCCCGCCGCCTGACCCGTGACATGGGGGCCGACGCGCTGCTGATCGGTGCGGGCGACAGCCTGCGCTACTTTGCGGGCATGCCGTGGGGTCAGACCGAGCGGCTGGTCGCGCTGCTGCTGCCGGTCACCGGCCGCCCGGTGATGATCGCGCCGGCGTTCGAACTGGGTTCGCTCGAGGCGGACCTGAAGATCGACGCCGATATCCACTTGTGGGAGGAGCATGAGAGCCCGGCCCGGTTGGTCGTCGGTGCGCTGGGTTCGGCCGACGCCGGCACGCTGGCGATCGACCCCGCCCTGCCCTTTCAGGCGGCCGAGCGCATTCGTGCGGTCGCGCCATCGCTGACGCTGCGCGATGCCGCGCCGGTCGTCGATGGCTGCCGGTCGGTCAAGTCACCCGCGGAAATCGCGCTGCTCGCGCAGGCCAAGGCGATGACACTGGAGGTGCAACGCCGCGCCGCGCGCGTGCTGGCACCGGGCATCCGCGCTTCGGAGGTCCGCCGCTTCATCGATTCCGCGCACCGCGCGATCGGTGCGACCGAGGGATCCTACTTCTGCGCAGTCCAGTTCGGCCGCTCGACCGCCTTTCCCCACGGCTTGCCGGTCGACGACGTGCTGGCCGAAGACGACCTCGTGCTGATCGACACCGGCTGCCGGGTCGAGGGCTATCACTCCGACATCACCCGGACCTACGCGTTCGGCCGGGTCGACGCCGAACAGCGCGCGATCTGGGAACTGGAGCAGGAAGCCCAAGCCGCCGCCTTCGCCGCGGTCGCACCCGGTCGCCCCTGCGAATCGATCGACGCTGCGGCACGCGCCGTGCTGGAACGCGCCGGTCTCGGCCCCGACTATCGCCTGCCCGGCCTTCCCCACCGCACCGGGCACGGCATCGGCCTGTCGATCCACGAGCCCGCGTATCTGGTCCGCGGCGACACGACGCCGCTGACGCCGGGCATGTGCTTTTCGAACGAACCGATGATCGTCGTCCCCGACCGGTTCGGCATCCGGCTGGAAGACCATTTCTACGTGACGGACAACGGCGCAGCGTGGTTCACCCAGCCGTCGGTGGCGATCGATCGACCGTTTGCCTGAGCCAAAAAGCAAAAACCCCGCCGGGCCACTGGCCAGGCGGGGTTTTGAAAATGGTGGGCGTGGCAAGGATTGAACTTGCGACCCCTGCGATGTCAACACAGTGCTCTACCACTGAGCTACACGCCCACTCCCCTTGCGGGAAGCGCGCCTCTAGCGGTCGAATCGGATCGACGCAAGCGGCTTTCCCGGAAAAAAGATCAGATATGTCCGCTGGCGCTGCCGACCTGGAACATGCGGTCGACTTCAAGTACCAGGTCGCGCAGGTGGAACGGCTTCGACAGGACGCGCGCCTGGGGCATCGCCTTGCCGGCCTTCAGCGTCACCGCGGCGAAGCCGGTGATGAACATCACGCGGGTGTCGGGGGCGATTTCGGCGCAGCGTTGCGCCAGTTCGATACCGTCCATTTCGGGCATGACGATGTCGGTCAGCAGCAGATCGAACGCCTCCGCCTCCAGCAGCATCAGCGCCGCCGTGCCGCGGTCGACCGACGTCACCGCATACCCTGAGCGTTCGAGCGCGCGGGCGAGATACTGGCGCATCACGTCATCGTCTTCGGCCAGCAGAATCCGTATCATCGAAACATCCCCAAGATCTGCGAACAGCAGTGAACCGCGCGTCTTGTATCCGCCAAGCCTTTAAGAAATTCCAGACGGTGCGGGCGGGTTCCGCTCCCGCTCGTCGCGAGCGATTGTCTCGGGGCCCATCACCACCTAGCGTCAGCCACGTGACGCCCAGTTTCGACCGCATCGGCCCTGCCCTGCCCACCAGTCCTGTGGTGCTGTCGGTGCCCCATGCCGGGCGCGACTATCCGCAGGCGCTAGCCGATCGCCTGCGGGTGCCGCTGGTGCAGCTGCTCCCGCTGGAGGACCGGCATGTCGATACGCTTGCGCTGGCGGCCCGCGCCGATGAGGTCGCGATCGTCGCGCGCCGGCCGCGCGCGTGGATCGACCTCAACCGCAGCGAGCGCGACCGCGACCCCCGCGTCGACCTGGGTGCGGCGCGGTTCGGGACGCCGCAGCTGTCGACCCGCGTGCGCGGCGGACTAGGGCTGATCCCGCGGCGCGCGGCGGCGGGGACCGAAATCTGGGCACGGCCATGGAGCGCCGACGATGTCGCCGCGCGCATCCACGGCGATCACCGCCCCTATCATGCCGCCGTCGCCGACGCGCTGGCCGCGGCGCGGGCACGGTTCGGAGTCGCGATACTGCTCGACGTCCATTCGATGCCGCCGCTCACCGGGGCCGCGCCGGCGCGGATCGTCATCGGCGACCGGTTCGGGCGGACGGCGGCGGCGCGATTCGTCGGTCGGATCGAGGGCTGCGCGCGCCGCGCCGGTTTGGTGGTGGCGCTCAACACCCCCTATGCGGGCGGCCACATTCTGGAGCGCCATGCCGAACCGGGACGCGACATCCACGCGGTGCAGCTGGAGATCGACCGAACCCTCTATCTGGACGATGCGCTGGACGCGCCGGGCGGGCAGTTCGACGCGGTGGCACGGTTCGTGCGCGACGTCATCGATGCGCTGGCCGACGAAGCGCAGCCGGCGGGGCTTGCTGCCGAGTAATCCAGCCACAAACTAAAAAAACCACCCCGGAGACAAGCTCCGGAGTGGCCAAGGTTCAGGGAGGAGACACACCCGAAGGAGTGCCGCAAAGCTTCGCGAAAGGGGGGACACGAAACCTTGCAGACGAAATGTATGTCGAGTGCATTTGGCTTTCAAGGGACGAATTCTGATTGTTTTAAAGGCGTTTGAAATTTTCCCACCTCAGCGCGGCGTCGGCGCGCGCAGGATCGGCAGTATTCGCACCAGCGTCGAATCGCGCAGGATCAGGTGGTGGCGCAGCGCCGCCAGCGTATGGACGACGACGAGGGCGAGGAGCGCATAGCCGAGGATTTCATGCCCCTCATGCGCCGCGCCGGCCGCTGCTTCCGACACCGGCAGATAGGGGATCGGGAAGAGGCCGAACCATTCCAGCGGGCGGCGCACCGGACCACCCGAGACCATCGCCCATCCGGTCAGCGGAACCAGGATGGTGAAGGCGTAGAGCAGCCAGTGCGACGTCGCGGCGGCCGTTCGCTCCCACATCGGCATATCGGGCGCGAGCGGCGGCGGGCGATGCGTCATCCGCCAGGCCAACCGGGCGAGCGACAATATCAATACGGTGATGCCCAGCGCCTTGTGCACCGGCATCGCCCCGCGCGGCATCGCGTCATGGCCGATTCCGATCGCCAGGTTGAGCAGGATCGCCACCGCGATCAGCCAGTGAAAGACGATCGAGCCCCTTGCATAACGATCGGTGCGAATGATGGCGCTGCGCATGGCTTCCCTTGACCCCGGATATAGACCGTGAGCTTATGAACCGCCCGACGCCGGCGCAAGCGGCACCAGCTTGCCCGGATTGAACAGGTCGAGCGGATCGAACGCAGCCTTGATCGCGCGCAGAGCGCCGATGCGCGCCGGGTCGCTCAGCCGCTGCAACTCGTCGCGCTTCATCTGGCCGATGCCATGTTCCGCGGAGATCGACCCGCCGGCCGCGACGACCAGGTCGTGGACCATACGGGTGATCGCCGGCGCATCGGTGGCGTACCACCGGTCACGATCGACGCCATGGGGTGCGCGGACGTGAAAATGGACGTTGCCGTCGCCCAGATGGCCGAAGGCGGTGGCATGGGTGCCCGGCCAGACGCGCTCCATCGCCGCCGCGCCGTCGATCATGAATTCGGGCATGCCGGCGACCGGGACGGAAATGTCGTGCTGGACCGCCGGGCCCATCGCGCGTTCGGCCTCCGACAGTGAATCGCGGATGCGCCACATCGCCTCGGCCTGCGCTTCGCTCGCGGCGATGACGGCGTCGTCGCCTAGCCCCGCCCTTAGTGCGCCGGCGAGCAGCCGTTCGAGCAGCGCTGCCGGCGATTCGTCGGCGGCGTCCATCGCCACCGCTTCGATCAAAACATGCCAGGGATGCTGGCCGGCGAGCGGACTGCGGGTGTTCGGGATGTGTCGGAAGACGGCGTCCAGGCTGTCGCCGGGGATGATCTCAAAACTCTCGATCGCAGTCGTCGCGCGCTCCAGGCGCCGGAGCAGCGCGAGCGCGGTGTGCGGCGAATCGAGCCCGACCCAGGCGACACCGCGCGCGACGATCGCCGGGGCGAGCCTGAGCGTAGCGGCGGTGACGATGCCGAGCGTCCCCTCCGCGCCGATCAGCAACTGGTCGATGCTGTAGCCGCGATTGTCCTTCTTCAGCGGCGTCAGGCCGGTGTGAACCGTGCCGTCTGGCAGCACCGCTTCGACGCCTGTCACCAGCGTGCGCATCGTCCCCCAGCGCAGCACCTGCGTGCCACCGGCATTGGTCGAGATCAGCCCGCCGATCGTCGCCGACCCGCGCGCGCCGAGCGTCAGCGGGAACCGGCAGCCGATCCCGGCGGCGGCGTCGTGCAGGTCGAACAGGATGACGCCCGCTTCCGCCACCGCCGAGCCGTCCTCCGCCGACAGATGGCGGATGCGGTTCATCCGGCGCAGCGACAGGATCGCCGCCGCGCCGTCCGCGCCCGGCGTCGCGCCGCCGACCATCGAGGTGTTGCCGCCCTGCGGCACCAGCGGCACGCGGTGGCGTCGCGATGCCTCGACGATCGCGACGACCTCCGCGGTCGATGCCGGGGACAACAGCGCGCAGGCAGCACCGTGATAGCGCCCGCGCCAGTCGGTCAGCCACGGCGTCAGGTCGGCCGCGTCGGTCGTCACCCCCCGCGGCCCGATCCGGGACCGCACGTCATCGATAAAGGCATCACATGCTGGCGTCGTCATGGATAGCCCGCTAGCATCACCCTTCCGCGCCGCCAATTCATCGGCGGTTCAATCATTCAGGGCCATCCCCCGCCTGCCGTGATTCCCCTCGCCCGCCTGCCCCTATTCAGCGTCGTTCTCGCGCTGCCCGTGCTGACTGCCCAGGCCCAGCAGCGGAGGCCCGCGCGTCCGCCGGCGCCCGGCGGCGTGTCGATGACGACGGTGACGATCCAGCAGCGGATGATCATCCGCGTGCCCCGCCTGTCCGCCCGCCCCGGCGCCGCGACCGCGCTGACCAGCACGCCACAGCAGACGCGATGGGTGGAGAAGAAGGCGGACAAATGCGTCGCGCTGATCGATATCGCCGCGGCTGCGCTGCCCAGCGAAGACAGCATCGACCTGATCCTGAACGGCGGCAAACGGTTACGCGCGAAGTTGGGTCGCGAATGCCGCGCACTCGATTTCTATTCGGGCTTCTATGTAAAGATGACGCCGGACGGAAAAGCGTGCGTTTCGCGTGATGCGTTTCGGTCACGCTCCGGCGCGGAATGTCGGATCAAGGCATTCAGGACATTGGTAGCCAAGCGCTAACCTTGACTTTTCTCCTGTGATCCGCAAGCGCAGGCGGCTGTATCGGGCGGGCGACGTTCGCTGCCCCATTATCCGGACAATTGCATGAGTTTTGCCGATCTCGGCCTATCCGACGAATTGCTGAAGGCGGTCGAAAGTTCGGGCTATTCCGAACCCACGGCCATTCAGGCAGCGGCGATTCCGTCAGTGTTGATGATGCGCGACATGATCGGCATCGCGCAGACCGGCACCGGCAAGACGGCCAGCTTCGTGCTGCCGATGATCGACATTCTGGCGCAGGGGCGCAGCCGCGCTCGCATGCCGCGCTCGCTGATCCTGGAGCCGACGCGCGAACTGGCCGCGCAGGTCGCCGAAAATTTCGAGAAGTACGGCGTCAATCACAAGCTCAGCATGGCGCTGCTGATCGGCGGCGTGCAGATGGGCGACCAGGTGAAGGCGCTGGAAAAGGGCGTCGACGTGCTGATCGCGACGCCGGGCCGGTTGATGGACCTGTTCCAGCGCGGCAAGATCCTGCTGACGGGCTGCGAACTGCTGGTCATCGACGAGGCCGACCGGATGCTCGACATGGGGTTCATCCCCGACATAGAGGAAATCTGCACGAAGCTGCCAAGGACTCGGCAGACCTTGCTGTTTTCGGCCACCATGCCGCCGCCGATCAAGAAGCTGGCCGACAGGTTCCTGTCGAACCCCAAGCAGATCGAAGTCGCGCGGCCGGCATCGACCAACACCAACATCACCCAGCGGCTGGTGCCGGTGAAGGCCGATCGCAAGCGGGACGTGCTGCGCACGCTGCTGACGCGTGACAACGTCCAGACCGCGATCATCTTCTGCAACCGCAAGACGACGGTGCGCGAACTGAACAAGTCGCTGCGCCGGCACGGCTTCAAGTCGGGCGAAATCCATGGCGACATGGAACAGCCGCAGCGTCTGGCCGAACTGGCGCTGTTCAAATCGGGCGAGATCAACATCCTGGTCGCGTCCGACGTCGCCGCGCGCGGGTTGGACATCAAGGGCGTCAGCCACGTCTATAATTTCGACGCGCCGTGGCACCCGGACGATTACGTCCACCGCATCGGCCGCACCGGCCGCGCAGGCGCGACGGGCACGGCCTACACCTTCGTCACCGCCGACGATGCCGAGAATATCGAGAATATTGAGAAGCTGACGGGCCAGTCGATTGAGCGCGAAGAGGTCGCGGTCGAGACGAGCCGCCCGGCGCGCGACGAGGCTCCGCGCGAAGACCGCCCGCGCCGCGTGCGCCGTGGCGGTGCGGATCGCGCAGAAAGCGCCGAGGCGCCGCGTACCGCACGCGAAGATCGCGCCCCGCGGGAAGATCGCCCCGCCCGCGACGATCGCCCCGCCCGCCAAGACCGCGAACCCCGTCGCGACGACCGTCGCCGCGGTCGCGACTCTCACGATGACGGCCCCGATGTGGGCTGGAACGGCCCGATCCCGTCGTTCCTAGACGTCAAGCTGGGCGTCTGACGCGCCGGTCAGGCGACGATGGACGACCCCATCTTTCAGTATTTCGATCCCGTCCGGATCACGAGTCCGTGCGTCAATATCTGCCGCCTGGATGCCGCGACCGGCTGGTGCGTCGGATGCGGACGGACGGGTGACGAGATCGGTCGCTGGATCGCGGTGACCGAGGCCGAGCGCGACGCGGTGATGGCCGCGCTGCCGACGCGCATGGCGGCGCTGGAGGACCTGCGGAAAAGCGGCAGCTAAGCCTGCCTCCCCCCTCCTGTGTGTTCCGGCGGAGACCGGGGCACGATACCGTGGCTCTGCGTGCACCCTTTCCTCTTCGTGCTGAGCGTATCGAAGCACCGGTCGTCGCGACGCACGCGATGACCGGGCGCATCGAAGTACGGTGCTTCGGACAGGGTCCCATCGAGGTATTTTTTGGATGGATGCCCGCCAGGCTCGGCACGATCGGGATGGGTTGAGGGGTCTCCCTACCGCCTCCTCACTTCACCGCAGCAACATTCTCCGTCGTCGCCACCGGGCCGGGTGCTATGCCCAGTTCCGCCAGCGGTTCACTCGCCGCCACGTTGCTGACCGTGGTTTCGGCGATATTGGCGACCACATCGGGCTTGGCGGCGCCGACCGCGGTTACGGCCGGTTCGGTGCTGGCGTAATTGAACACCGCACTGGCTAGGCCGATGAACAGCATCACGGCCCCCAGCCCGGTCATCGCCACCTTCACGCGCTGTCCCGTCTGGGAGGCATCGGACGGTGTCGTGGAAGGTTCGATCTTCATCACTGTGGCAGAAATGTAACGAACGTGGCCGTCGCTGTCGAGCCGTTGTATCCCGTCGATTAACCGTTAGCCCCGCCGGCGTCGATCGACAGTCCCTTCGCCGCCAGCCATTCCGGGTTGTAGAGCGTCGAGAGATAGCGGAATCCGCTGTCGCACAGGATCGTCGCGATCCGCTTGCCCGGCCCCAGGTCGCGCGCCAATCGAACCGCGCCGGCAACGTTGATGCCCGACGACAGGCCCAGGCACAGCCCCTCCTCGGCGAGCAGTCGGCGGACCCATTCCAGACCCTCTTCGTCGCCGATACGGTACTGCGTGTCGATCGGCGCACCATCCAGGTTCGCGGTGATGCGGCCCTGACCGATACCTTCGGCGACCGACGATCCCTCCGACCGAAGCTCGCCATGCGCGTAATAGTAGTAGAGCGCGGCGCCGTGCGGATCGCTCAGCGCAATGGTGACGCGCTCGTCCTTTTCCTTGAGGCCCAGGCCGACGCCCGCGATCGTGCCGCCGGTGCCCGCTGCGCAGGTGAAGCCGTCGATCCGGCCATCCATCTGCTGCCAGATTTCCTCCGCCGTTCCGACAATGTGCGCGCGGCGATTGGCGATGTTATCGAACTGATTGGCCCAGATCGCGTTCGGCGTCTCTTGCGCGATGCGGCGGCTGGTGTGCACGAAATGGCCGGGATTCGAATAGGGCGCGGCAGGTACCAGGACGAGTTCCGCGCCCAGCGCGCGCAACGTGTCCATCTTCTCGCGGCTTTGCGTTTCGGGCATGACGATGATCGTCTTGTAGCCCTTGGCATTGGCGACCAGCGCAAGGCCGATGCCGGTATTGCCCGCGGTGCCTTCGACGATCGTGCCTCCGGGCGCGATCGCCCCCCGCTGCTCGGCGTCCTCGACGATGAACAGCGCAGCGCGATCCTTCACGCTAGCACCCGGATTGGCGAATTCGCACTTGCCGTAGATGTCGCAGCCGGTCGCCTCACTCGGCCCCCTCAGGCGGACGAGGGGCGTGTTGCCGATCAGCGATAGCGTGTCTTGCGTCGTGTGCATGTCGCCTAGATGGCGCGGGCGCCGCGGCGCGGCAATGCCAAGAAGCGCTTGAGGGTCGGCAATCGAGACTTGGCGCCGGCGACACGAACAGGCGATAGCGTCAGATCGGGCCAATCTATGGCCCAGCGGGCTTGGCATCGGCAGACCGGGTCCTAATAACCTTAGGCAATGTTCCTCGAATATCTTCGCTGCCTGTTCTTTCGTGGCCATCGGTTCAAGCCGAGCATACGGTATCCCGGCATGGACACCTGCACCTTCTGCCGCAGGCGCCGCAAGTCGACCGGCAAGGCGTTCTGACGCGGCCGATAATCTGACGATCCGGACGCACCCTGCGGACGATTTTGCGCGTTTTCCTTTGAAACCCGCACCTTCCCTCCCCTAAATAGGGGCGGCCCGTCCCTCCCCCAGGCGTACAGGATCCATGCGTAGCTTATTGTTCCGATCCACCCTTCTTGCCACTCTGGCCTCGCCGGTCATCGCCCAGCAGGCGCCAAGTGCGGTCCGCTCGACGCAACTGCCCCCGTCACAGGCAGCCGCGGCTCAGGCCGGTGCGCAATCGACCCCGGTCGCGCCCGTGGCCGCCGCGATGGCGCTGCCGCGCCTCACCGACGAACAGGCCCGCCAGCTGGTCGCGATCATCGAGGCCGGCCGGATTGAGCACGGTCTTCGCCACGATGCGGCCGCGGCGAAGGTGACTGCGACCGAAAACGACACGCTGGTGCGCGCCGCGATCGATTACGCGCGGGCTGTGCGCACCGGGCGTCTGGCGGAGGCCGACTTCAAGGAAGATTGGGGGTTGCGCCCGCAATATTGGGACCCGCTGCCGAGCTTTGCCGACGCGGTCGCGAAGAATAGTCTGGCGCGCTGGGCGCGGCAGCTGCCGCCGCCCTATTCGGGCTATGACGGGCTGAAGGACGGCTTGAAGGCGTATCGCGCGATCGAGGCAGCCGGTGGCTGGCCTCGGGTTGCCGCCGGCCCCGACCTCGTCATGGGTGCGACCGGCGCGCGCGTGCGGGCGTTGCGCCAGCGCCTGGCGGTTGAGGACCCGCAGGTCGCCAAGACCGGCGACACCTTCGACACCGACCTGAAGGCCGCAGTGCAGCGTGCACAGCGCCGCTTCGGGCTCAATCCGGCCGGTACCGTGTCGACACAAACGCTGGCGGCGCTCAACGTCTCGGCAAGTGACCGCGTCGCGCAGATCATGGCGAACATGGAGCGGTGGCGCTGGATTCCGCGCGAGCTCGACAAGAACCGCATCCAGGTCAACATCGCCGCCGCGCTGGTAACGGTGTTCGAGGGCGACCAGCCGATCATGTCAATGAAGGGCGTGACCGGGCGTCCGGGCGACGAGACGCCGATGCTGCAATCGTCGATCCACTCGGTCGTGCTCAATCCGCCGTGGAACGTGCCCACGGGCATCGCCCAGCGAGAGCTGTTTCCGAAGGGGGCGGGCTATCTGAAGGCCAATGGGTTCAAGATCATCGGCGAAGGGCCGAGCCGCCGCCTGCAACAGGCCGCGGGTCCGCAGTCGGCGCTGGGGCGGTACAAGTTCGACTTCGACAATCCATACGCCGTCTACCTCCACGACACGCCGGCCCAGGCGAAGTTCGCGAGCTACGACCGTCTGGCCAGCCACGGCTGTGTCCGGTTAGAGAAGCCCGCCGACCTTGCCCGCCTGCTGCTGCGCGGTTCGGCCGAATGGACGCCGGAAGCGATCGACGCTCAGATCGCCAGCGGCAAGACGACGCGCGCGCAACTGCCGACCGCGGCGACGGTGTACCTGCTCTATTGGACCGCGTTCGCGTCCGGCAACGGCGTCATGAACTTCCGCGCGGACCCGTATAGCTGGGATGGCGAACTCGCCGCGAAGATCGAGAAGCGCTCGCAGATTCAGGCCGCCGCGCCGGCGATGGCCGATTGATAGTCGAAGGGGAAATTTTCATGAAGAAGACGCTGCCCGCCCTCGCCGCCCTTGCACTCCTCGCCGCCTGCTCGTCGAATGACGAACCGTCAGCGCCGGTGGAGGCGAACGGCACCGAAATGCTCGACGTGACCAATGAAGCGGTCAACGTCGAAGAGGCGCCGGTCACGATGAATGTGCCCGAGGCGCCGGCCACGAACATGGCGGACGAACCTGAGCCGACCGTCGACGAGCGCGAGCAGATCCAGGCCGACGCCGACGCAACCGGCATGACCGCGCGGGTCAACCGTGATGAGGAACCGGCACCGGCGGCGAATCAATCGGGCGTCGTTTCAGAGGAAAAGTAAGCAACAGGCGGGGATACGGGCGGCCGGCCCGCACCCCGCCAAGGCCGGCCGGTGGCGCTAGCCGATGGCGCTATATGCCGTGAGACGTCACGAGATTTGTTTCGGTGACAGCCTGTCGATCCGTCCATCACCGTGCTTCGGGCCTGCGTCGGAGCACAATGGTTCGTCGCGCTCGGGCGCTTTCCGCAACCGTTACCCTTGCGAAACGCCACCCTCCGCCCCACATCGAGAGTTCCACCGCCCGTCGCATCCCGCGGCTCGCTTATCCGAAGCAGAAGGATCCGACGATGGCTCACGACGCTGCCTATTTCCGCGCACAGGCCGACCGTGCGCAGGCGGATGCCGATGCGGCACAGCTCGACAACGTCCGCGACCGCGCGCTGCGCTCGGTCGCCGCATTCGAAGCGATGGCGATCAGCGCCGAGCGCACCACACAGCGCCGCATCGCGCGCGAGGAAGCGACCGCTGCCGCTCGCGTTCCGCTCGAAGCTGCGGAGTAACGCCGCGGGCCGCGTCGCCCGGCGTTGACTTCCCCCGATAATCCGCTAAGGCGCGCCCGTCGCATGTCGCAAGGGCTCGCCCTGGTGCATGCACGCCGTCCGAGACAGCAGGTGGCCGGGGTTTGCCCGACCTTAATGCCCTGCCGAGACGGGGAACAGATTTCTCGAGTCCGCGGCCCGCCCGCGGCTTCGGATCGGGTAAGCGAGGCCTTTCGTGCGCGCTTCTCGACACGATCCTTCCCCCTCAACGGACTGAACCGTCTGCGCGGTCGCAAGATCGCGCGGGCATGTAACCGGGCTGCGGTCTTCGGATTGCGGCCTAATTTGAGGAGAATGGCATGGATCGTTCGCAGAAGACCCAGGCCGTCGCCGAACTGAAGAACACCTTCTCGCAGGTGGGCGTGGTCGTCGTGACCCGCAACCTGGGGCTGACCGTCGCTCAGTCGACGCAGCTGCGTGGGAAGATGCGCGACGTCGGCGCGACCTATAAGGTCTCCAAGAACAAGCTTGCCAAGATCGCGCTCGAGGGCACGGATTATGCGGGTCTGTCCGACCTGCTGACCGGTCCGGTCGGGCTCGCCACCTCCGCCGATCCGGTCGCGGCTGCCAAGGCTGCCGTCGACTTCGCGAAGACGAACGACAAGTTCGAAATCGTCGGCGGCGCGATGGGGAGCCAGATTCTCGACGCGGATGGGGTGAAGGCCCTCGCATCGCTGCCGTCGCTGGACGAGCTGCGCGCGAAGCTGGTCGGTCTCATCGTGGCCCCGGCCACGAAGATCGCCACGATCACCCAGGCACCGGCGGCGCAGATCGCCCGCGTGCTGGCAGCTTACGCAGAAAAGGACGCCGCGTAATTTCTCGCGGTTCCTGATACTTACAACCCGATCTGATACTGGAGTTTTACAATGGCTGATCTGAACGCGCTGGTTGACCAGCTGAGCGAACTGACCGTCCTCGAAGCCGCTGAGCTGTCGAAGATGCTCGAAGAGAAGTGGGGCGTTTCGGCAGCAGCAGCTGTCGCCGCTGCTCCGGCTGCCGGCGGCGCTGCTGCTCCGGCCGCGGAAGAGAAGACCGAATTCGACGTGATCCTCACCGGCGACGGTGGCAAGAAGATCAACGTCATCAAGGAAGTCCGCGCCATCACCGGCCTGGGCCTGACGGAAGCCAAGACCCTGGTCGAAGGCGCTCCGAAGCCGGTCAAGGAAGGCGTGTCGAAGGACGAAGCCGAGAAGATCAAGAAGCAGCTTGAAGAAGCCGGCGCGACCGTCGAACTCAAGTAAGCCGCTGTCGGGGGAGAGGCTGGCAAGCCAGCCCACCCCGACGAGGCCGGCCGGCGGTGCTCCGCACCGCCCGACGCCATGGGTTCACTCCCGTGGCGGCCGCTTCGAAGAAAGGGCGACCTGCTCCACGCAGGCCGCCCTTTTCTTTTGCGCCAATGCCCTGTGAACGCCGTAAAGTCCGTCCAGGCTGCTGACCGGATGCCGCTGAACCTAGCCCTGATGCTGCAGAGCTTGACGCTCGATACGCCGCCCGCACAGCGCATCGACCTTGATCGTCTTGGTCCGCCGATCTTGACTGCGCCGTCGCTTGGACACGGCCGCCGCTGCGACACCGAAGCATCGGACGACGTCCTTGTGTGCGCTACCCGTGCCAACCGCTATCGCTTGCCGATCAACCCCTCCCGCGACGACCCGACCGAGCGGGTCAGCGGTGAAGCACCCAACGGCCTGACGGCTATGACGCCACCGACGCGGTGCGGCATCTTCGCAGGCGAGCGTTCATGTAGCAAGCGCGAGGCGGCGGCCTATGGATATGGGAATGGCCGCGATCCCTTAACCGTGCTTGGCAAGATCGTTCAGAAGGTCGCCGACCCCAACTGACCGTCGGGCACGGGCAACGTGCCGATGTGATCTGTGAGGTGCCCGACACGCGCTGACGCCGCTTACGGCTCCGCCGGCACTGGCCCGGTGCGCATCGCGCGTTCGGCCGGTTCCTCGCCGTTCTGGAACATCTCCATTGCATATCCGCCGCCGGGCTGCGCGATGACGCGGAACCAGGTCAGCGATCCGTTCGCCATAGCGAAGCGGGTGTCGCCGGCATAGAGGACTTCGCTTGGCCGCCCCTCCCCGCGGCGGATGAAATATTTGCGGTCCTTTGCCCAGAAACGTCGTTCGGCCGGCGTCGGGCCGGCGATTGCGTAGAGGCCCAGCATGGGCGCGATCGCGGCCGCGTCGGCGGGCTGCGCCTTCAGGTCGGCGTAGGGCTTGCCCATCGCGATCGCGGCGGCGCGGCGCATCACCAGACCGGGCGCCGTCATCGGCGCGTCGCTGTTCGAAAAGACCGCGACGAACAGATCCTGCGAGGGCACGTACAGGCTGTCGGTCACGCCGCCCATGATGCCGCCCGAATGTTCGATATCGGCGACCCCGCGCAGCTTACCGTTGCTGAGGCCGAAGCCGTAGGGGGTGGTCGTGCCGTCGTTGAGCGTCGTCGGCGCGATCATCTGCGCGTAGAGCGCGGGCGGCACGACGCGACCATGATGCAGCGCCTGTGCCCATTTCGCGAGATCGGCGACATTACCGACGAGTCCGCCGGCGGCCTGCGGCACACTCATTTCAACCGCCTGCGCGGGAATGCCGCCCGGGCCATAGGGCGTCGCCCAATTCGGCGCCACGGGCGGGTTGCCGTAACGGATAGAGGTCAGGCCGAGCGGCTTCACGATCCGCGTGTCGATCGCGGTGTACCAAGGCGCGGCCGTGACCTTTTCGATGATGCCGCCGAGCAGGACGTAGCCCGAATTATTGTAATTCCACTTGGCGCCCGGCGCGAATTCGGTCGGCTTGTCGCGGAATTCGGCGATCAGCGCGTCGGTGGTGAAGGCGCGGCCGGTATTCGCCGCCACCATCCAGCCGGGTATGCCGGTGTAGCTCTGGATGCCCGACGTATGGTTGAGCAACTGGCGCACCGTCGCCGCCCCGCCGGGCGCGGGATAATCGGGATAGAACCTGGTCACCGGATCGTCGAGCGACAGCTTCCCCTCGCCCACCAACTGCAGGACCACCGCGGCGGTGAACTGTTTGGTGATCGACCCGATGCGGATGACGCTGTCCGGGGTCAGCGCGCGCTTGGAAGCTATGTCCGCCATGCCACGAGCGCCGGCATAAAGCGTCTTGCCACCCCGGCTGACGATCATCGTCGCGCCGGGACCATCGGCGGGGTAGCTCGCGGCGAGCAGCGCATCGAGCGACGTGCGCATATCGGCCGGCGCGGCGGTCTGGGCGGCGACGGGCACGATCGCCAGCGGCTGCGCGACGGCGACCGTGGCGAGCAGCGCGGCGGATACCATCCTGATCATCGATATCCCTCTGCGATGTGTATTGCCATAATAATACACGCAGGAGGGAGCTTGTAAACCGTCAGCGCGGCGTGAAGCGTCGCGCGTCCAGCCGGCCGTAGATCTGGCCCGGCCGATCGACCCATACCGGACCGAGCTTGGCCGAGCCGGGGTCGCCCGCTCCAATGACGAACGCTTCGGCTGCCGACGCGACCGACAGGCCGCCCCGCCACGCCGCGCCGACCATCGCGATCGGTACGATCATCTCGCGCTCGGCGACCGTCGTGACGTGCATCGCATCACCCGGCAAGGTCAGCTCGCCGGTGATCTTGCGTGTCTCGCCCGCGCGCAGGTCGAACGGCTCGGCCGCCGGCAGCGACGGCACCTGCGCCGCGAAGCCTGCGAGTTCGGTCGCGGTATCCGGCCCCGCACTCGCCAGCGTGACGACCGGGCGGATGCCAGACAGTGCCGCCGTACTCGCATTGGTCAGCAGCAGTTCGAAAGCGAGATAGGCGTTCGGCCCACGCGTCCACAGCCGCTGCGGGCGGAAGTCGAAGGCGAGCGCACGCGCCGGCGCCGCGACAGGTGGCGACGCGGTTCGGGTCGGCGCGACCGGCGTCGCCGGCTTGGGTGCCGGCGTCGCTGGGGCCGGGGGCGGGGCAACAGGTTCATAGACGACGTCCGTCGCCTCGGACCGCTTCCGAGCCCGGGCAAGCACCGCGTAGGCGGCGATGCCGGCAAGCCCCAGCCCGGCCAGCCACCAGAGCCACATCGACGGCCCCTCGGCCGGTGCGGGCGTCGGTGCCACCGCAGGCGTCTCGGCGACGGCGGGCGTGGCCGAAGCGCTGGGTGTGGGAACCGGCACTGGCGTGTCGGCGACGGCCGGTGACGGCGTCGCGGCGGGCGCCGGCGTCCCGCTCGCCTGCGGGGCGGGCGTCGGCGTCGGGCGCGGCGCCGGCGTGGCGCGAACCGCCGGCGTCCGGGTGGCGACGGGCGTCGGCGTCGGGCTAGGCACCGTACGCACGACCGGCGGCGGCGCAGCGATCGTCGGCGCGGGCGTCGGTGTCGGTGTCGGTGTCGGCACGGCCTGGCTGTTGCCTGGCGGCAGCTGATAGCTATTGGCACCCGGCAGCGTCTGCACGGGAGGCGTGTCCTGCGCGGCGGCCGGCACCGTGCCGAGCGCGAGCAGAGTGGTGGCGAGGAGCGCGGTCTTCACGCGGGCGCGGCTAGCGGCGCTAGGCTGAACGGCGGCTGCACGCATCGTCAGAGCCCCGCCAGATCGATCGCGCCGTGGCGGTCGAGCGTCCGCGACTTGTCGGGCATCGGGTATTTCAGGCCCGTCGCGCAGTTGAACAGCACGACCCGCTCGTCGCGGCCCACCATTCCTTCGGCCAGCGCGCGGTCATAGGCCGCCAGCGTCGCGCCCCCTTCTGGGCAGAGCAGCAGGCCATCGCCCGCCGCTTCGTCGACCGCGCCCAGGATCGCGTCGTCGCTGACTGCCAGGGCCGCGCCCTTGCTCTCGCGCACCGCATCCAGGATCAGGAAGTCGCCGACCGCCTTGGGCACGCGGATGCCCGCCGCTACGGTGTGTGCGTCCTCCCAGCGCTCGGCATGACGTTCGCCGCGTTCGAACGCGCGGACCATCGGCGCGCAGCCTTCCGCCTGCACCGCGTACATTCGCGGGCGTTCGGGACCGATGAAGCCGATCCGCTCCAGCTCGTCGAACGCCTTCCACATGCCGATCAGGCCGGTACCGCCGCCGGTCGGGTAGAAGATCGCGTCCGGCAAGGTCCAGCCGAGCTGTTCGGCGAGCTCCAGCCCCATCGTCTTCTTGCCCTCGATCCGGTACGGCTCCTTCAGCGTCGACAGGTCGAACCAGCCGTTTTCCTTGCAGGCCGCGCCCACGATCGCGCCGCAATCGTCGATCAGCCCGTTGACGCGGTACACGCGCGCGCCCTGCGCGGCGATTTCGCGGACATTTATTTCGGGCGTGTCGGCGGGGCACAGGATCACCGCCTCGATCCCCGCACGCGCCGCATACGCCGCCGCCGCCGCACCGGCGTTGCCATTGGTCGGCATCGCGATGGTCTTGACCCCCAGCGCCTTCGCCATGCTGATCGCCATGACGAGCCCGCGGGCCTTGAAGCTGCCGGTCGGCAGGCGCCCCTCGTCCTTCACGATCGGCGCCTGGGACCCACGGATGGCCCCGACACGGTCGAGCGTCACGAGCGGCGTCTCCATCTCGCCGAGGCTGACGATGTGCTCGGCCGAGCGGACGGGTAGAAGTTCGCGATATTTCCAGAGGTCCGCCGGGCGTGCGGCGAGTCCGTCCTTGGTCATCGCCGCGCGGACGCCGTCGAGGTCGTAGCGTACCAAGAGCGGCCGGCCGACGCGGCTAAGCCCCTGCAGCGTATCGGCTTCGTAACGCTCGCCGGTCAGCCCGCATTCGAGGTGGGTGACGAAGCTGGAACGGTCGGCGGTCAGGTTTTCGTTCGACGGGATCATGTCCGCGCCTGTCGGACGATCCCGCCGTGAGGTCAATGGCCGGGTCAGCCGCGCGCCACGGTCGCCCGCACGAGCACCGCTTCGACCCGAGCGAACCCCGCATCGTCCGCACCGCCGATATCAATCGGCCGTCCGCCGAGTTCGGCGTGGTCAAGGTTGAGAAACGCAACCGCGTCCGTCCGCGTCGCATGGGCGCGAAAGGCGAGCAGCGTTACCTGTGCCTGCCGCGCCAGCACCTCCGGCGTGTCGCGTCTCGCCGAAAAAGCGCGACGGAAACGCTTCACTGGGGCCGGCGACAATTCACCGGAAGCCGGCAGGATAGTGATGGCCGACATGCTCAACGCGCCCCGACCATCTGCCCCGTCGCGCCGAGCATCGTTCGCACCGATTGGATCGCGTCGGCATAACCGGTCGCCAATCCGCGATGCGCATGCCGCGCCTCGGTCGTCGTCGCCGATTGCGCGAGCATCAGCGAGATCTGATGGCGCGACAGAAGATAGTTGAGGTCCATGATGACAGCTTTCGCAGCGTAAGCGAAAGCGCGGATCGTCTCTCAGTCACCGGCGCCTACGGGAAAACCAAGCCGGTGATGGCCAGTATATGGGAACGGCAGGGGCGATCCGCCACCCCTGCCGTTCCCGTGGTCGCGATTTACTTCGCCGGCGCCGTCACCGCCGACTGATCGACCGCCACCACCGGCAGCCACACCGCACTCGCATCCGCTCCACCGCGCTGCAGCGTCACGGTCGCCGCCTTGTAGTCCTCCGGCTTGGCAAGGAAGATGTTCGGCACGAACGTCTGCGGGTTGCGATCGTAGAGCGGGAACTGGCTCGACTGGACCTGTACCATGATGCGATGGCCGGGCTGGAAGACGTGGTTCACCGTCGGCAGGCGGAAGCGATATTTCTGGACCTTGCCTGCCGGAATCGCGGTCGGCTTTTCGAAACTGTCGCGGTAGCGGCCGCGGAAGATGTCCTGCGAAATCGCGAGCTGATAGCCGCCCATCTTCGCGTCGGTGGCGTTCTCTTCCGGCAGCACGTCGATCACCTTCACGACGAAGTCGCCGTCGGTCCCGGTGGTCTTGGCGAAGATTTCGGCGAACGGCGCGCCGGATACGCGGACGGGGGCGGTCAGGACGTCGGTCTGGTAGGTCATGACGTCGGGGCGCCCGTCGACGCCGCGCTGGTCGCTGACCAGCCAGTCACCCCAGCGGCCATCGCCGAAATTGACCGGGCGCGGCAGGTGCGGGACGGGCTTGGCGGGGTCGGAGACATAGGCGTCGCCCCCTGCCCCACCCTTGTCCCAGCCGAGCTTGCCACCGGCCTGGAGGTAGATCGGCTTCAAGGGCGCCGCGCAGCCGGCTTCGCACGCCAGCGGCCAGTTGCTCAGCCGGTCCCAATGGTTCTCGCCGGTATTGTAGATCGAGACCTGCGGCAGGTTCGCGGGCGGCCCGTCCTTCAGATACTGGTTGAACAGCGGCAGGACCATATCCTCGCGGAACTGCTGGGCGGTATCGCCGTCCCACTGGAACGGCCCCAGGCTACGCCCGTCGCGGTTGACCTGGCTGTGCCGCCAGGGGCCCATGACGAGGAAGTTGTTCCCCATCTTGCCCTTCGCCTTCAGCGCCTCCCACGTCGTGATCGCGCCGTACATGTCCTCCTGGTCCCACAGCCCCTGTTCCCAGAGTGTGGGGACGTTTGACGGGTTGGCCGCGACCAGCTTGTCGAGCGCCTGCCCCTGCCAGAAAGCGTCGTAAGCCGGGTGCGCCTGCATCCGCTGCCAATAGGGAAGCAGGTCGTAGCCCGCCTTCTTCGCCCAGTCGCCGGCCGAACCGTGGCGGAAATTCTCGTAATCGTCATAGCCGCCGGTCGGCGGCGCCTTGCCCGCGCCCTTGAAGCCGGTCTGCCCCCCGAGCCAGGCGATGTTCGCCAGGCGGAACGCTCCGTAGTGGAACCAGTCGTCGCCCATCCAGCCGTCGATCATCGGGCTTTCGGGCGCGGCGACCCTCAGCGCCGGGTGCGGGTTCAGCAGCGCCATGACGACCGTGAAGCCTTCGTACGACGACCCGATCATGCCGACACGCCCGTTGCTTTCAGGCAGATTGGCCTTGTTCACCAGCCAGTCGATCGTGTCGTAGGCGTCGGTGACGTGATCGACCTTGGTCGGGTTGAGCGGACCGATGACCGGACGGGTCACGACGTAATCGCCCTCCGACCCGTATTTGCCGCGAATGTCCTGATAAACGCGGATATAGCCGTCCTTCACGAAGATCTCGTCCGCCAGCGGCAGCGCCGACAGCATCTTCGGGCTGTCCATCCGGTTGGCGCGCCCCGCGGCATTGTACGGCGTGCGCGTCAGCACGATCGGTGCATTCTTCGCCCCCTTCGGCACGACGATGACGGTGTAGAGCTTCGTCCCGTCGCGCATCGGCACCATGACGACGCGCTTGTCGTAGTCATAGTCGGTCTTGGGGACTTCGTACTTCGCCGGAATGTCGCCGGCGGGCGCGGCCTGCTGCTGTGCCGCAAGCGGCGTGAGCGCGACGACGGCAGTGGCGGCGAGGAGGATCAGCTTTTTCATGGGACGCGCTCCGAGCGAGAGAATGGCCGCACGCTAGGCCGCGTCCGGGGGCGGCGGCAATGGGGGGTGGCATGAGTTGCGCTGCCGGCGGCACGAGAGGCGTGTCGGGAATAGGAAAAGCCCGCCCCAACCATCATGAGGACGGGTTCGACGTCCGCCTGTCGTATCGGTCAGGCGTGTTCCGGTTCGCCGTGCAGGCGGGCCTCGACGTCGTCACGCATCACGCGGTCGCTGAGGTCGATCGGGATCAGCGTGCCGCCTTCGTCGTCGGACACGCCGACCACGAACGACGCCGAGGTCCGCCCCTCGCTGCCGTCGGGCAGGCGATAGCGGGCGTCGGCGACGACCACGGGGGTGAAGCGACCGCCCTCGCCCAGGTCGGACTTCAGCGCGGCCAGCGTCGCGTCGATGCGGGTGCCTTCGCCCGGTTCGATCGTGACCGGGTCGATGGTGGCATCGGCCGGTGCATCGACCAGCATATTTTCCATCTCGCTGGCATGCGTGTCGGTCAACATGAACGTCGAGACGCGGACGTCCTCGGCCTTGACCGTGCCCGAGTTGGCGACGGTCAGTTCGATTTCGACCATCGCCTCGTCGGCGCTGGTGCCGGCGCGAACTGGGCGCATAGCGAGTTCCAGCCATGGGCGATCGCCTACCGCCGGCGCTCCTTCGGTCAGTGCGGCGACATCCTCTGCGGGCGCATCGGTGACGGTCGCGTCCTCCGAAAGGCCGGCGGAGACCGGTTCGTCGTGCGCAGGGGGCATCGCGACGGCGGCAGCGACCGGCGCGACGGCAGCCATCGGCGAAGAAGCTACAGGTGCCGGCTCCTCGACGACGGTCGTCGCGGGTTCTTCGTAATAGCTCTCTTCCTCCTGATAGGCGTCGGCCTTTCGGCGGCGCATCAAGAAGAAGGCACCGACCGCGACGATCAGCGCAGCGATCACGGCAAGCGGCCAGAGCGGCGCTCCGCTGTCGTTGCTGGTTTCGCTCGCATTGGTTTGGGTCGTCGTCGCGGCTGGAGTTGCGGGCCGGGCCGCCGGCGTCGTCGTAGCCTCCGCCGGAGTTGCCGGCAGCGTTGCCGCTGGAGCCGCCGTAGCTGCCGGCGCCGCAGCCGCCGACGCGACGGTGCGCGCGACCGTCGCGGCGCGGGGTGCCGGACGGCGCACCTCGGCGCGGCGTTCGTTCCGGGCGGCGATGCGGGCGTCATCCACCACGTCCGCCGCGCCCGGGGCGACCGGAGTGGTCGAGTTCGGATCGGCGCCACGCACGCTCGAGGGGGCGGCCGTCCGGGCAGGCATCGTGGCGGTGGTCGTCGCTGTATCGGCCCCGGCCGGCGTCTGCGCCTGCGGCACGGTGCGGACGACCGGCGGCGGCGGGGTAACCTCCTGGGTGGTCGCGTCCTGCCCATGGGCGGGGATCGCAAGGAACGCGGGGGCTGCAAGGAACAGCCAGGCCGCGTGGCGAGCGGGGGTGCGATGCTGTTTCATATCGCAGGCTCAATGACCCGCCCGACGTTTTTGGCCCCGAAACGGCCCGTTTTCGCGACGACACGCTCCGAAATATCGGCGAACCGTATAATTTGCGTGTTTCACGAGTGGTTTGACTATCTTTGACACTCCGCCTATATGCGGCGTCCTACCACAGTTTCGGGACATGGTGCGCCGTCGCGCAGTGCATCGTACGAATGGAAACTGGCTGGTTCTGACAGAGGACGCTTTGGGGCTGCCGATTTTCCGATGAGGATGTCGAGCGGCCTTTATGCGTCCTTTGCTGCGTCCGCGCCCCGCGGGTCTTCATCCGGGGCAATTGACGGCTGACGAGGCAAAGCAAAAGACATGGCAACCAAAGCGATCGCACAGGGCGGCACCACCAAGCGCCGCATCCGCAAGGTGTTCGGCGACATCCACGAAGTGGTGCAGATGCCGAACCTGATCGAGGTTCAGCGCGAAAGCTACGAACAGTTCCTGCGCTCCGACAAGAGCACGGGCCATGTCTCGGGCCTGGAAAAGACGCTGCGCAGCGTCTTCCCGATCCAGGACTTCGCCGGCACGGCGTACCTCGACTTCGACGACTATGTCCTCGAAGACCCGAAGTTCGACGTCGAGGAATGCCGTCAGCGCGGCATCACCTATGCCGCCCCGATGCGCGTCACCCTGCGCCTGACCGCGTTCGAGGTCGATCCGGATACCGAAGCCAAGTCGGTCATCGATATCAAGGAGCAGGACGTCTACATGGGCGACATGCCGCTCATGACCGAGAATGGCACCTTCTTCATCAACGGCACAGAGCGCGTCATCGTCAGCCAGATGCACCGGTCGCCGGGCGTTCTGTTCGACCATGACCGCGGCAAGACGCACGCCAGCGGCAAGTACCTGTTCGCCGCGCGCGTCATCCCGTATCGCGGATCGTGGCTCGATTTCGAATTCGACGCCAAGGACATCGTCAACGTCCGTATCGACCGCAAGCGCAAGCTGCCGGTCACGACGCTGCTCTATGCGCTCGGTCTCAATTCGGAAGAGATCCTCAACCATTTCTACAACCGCGTGACCTTCGTCCGCGGCTCGGGTGGCTGGCAGATTCCGTTCGCCGCGGAAAACTGGCGTGGTGCCAAGCCGATGTTCGACATCGTCGACGCCAAGTCGGGCGAGATCGTCTTCCCGGCCGGCCAGAAGATTTCGCCGCGCGCGGCCAACAAGGCGGCGAAGGACGGGCTGGAGACGCTGCTGATCCCGACCGAAGAGATCTTCGGCCGTTACAGCGCGTACGACCTGATCAACGAGAAGACCGGCGAGATCTACATCGAAGCCGGTGACGAAGTCTCGGCCGAGAACCTCGAACTGCTCGACAAGGCGGGCATCGAGACGATCGAACTGCTCGACATCGATCACATCTCGACCGGCGCGTGGATCCGCAACACGCTGAAGGCCGACAAGGCCGAGGAGCGGCAGCAGGCGCTCAGCGACATCTATCGCGTCATGCGCCCGGGCGAGCCGCCCACGCTGGAGACGGCGGAGTCGCTGTTCGCAGGCCTGTTCTTCGATCCGGAGCGCTACGACCTGTCGGCCGTCGGCCGCGTGAAGCTGAACATGCGCCTCGACCTCGACGCGCCGGACACGCACACCACGCTGCGTACCGAGGACATTCTGGCGGTCGTCAAGACGCTGGTCGACCTGAAGGACGGCAAGGGCGAAGTCGACGACATCGACAATCTGGGCAACCGTCGCGTGCGTTCGGTGGGCGAGTTGCTGGAGAACCAGTACCGCGTCGGCCTGCTGCGCATGGAGCGTGCGGTCAAGGAGCGCATGTCGTCGGTCGATGTGTCGACCGTCATGCCGAACGACCTGATCAACGCGAAGCCCGCGGTCGCCGCGGTGCGCGAATTCTTCGGTTCGTCGCAGCTGTCGCAGTTCATGGACCAGACCAACCCGCTGTCCGAAGTGACGCACAAGCGTCGCGTCTCGGCGCTCGGGCCGGGCGGTCTGACGCGTGAGCGTGCGGGCTTCGAAGTCCGCGACGTTCACCCGACGCACTATGGCCGCATCTGCCCGATCGAAACGCCGGAAGGCCCGAACATCGGTCTGATCAACTCACTGGCCTCGTTCAGCCGCGTCAACAAGTACGGCTTCATCGAGACGCCGTATCGCAAGGTAATCGACGGCGTCGTCACCGACGAGGTCGTGTATCTGTCGGCGATGGAAGAGGCCAAGCACACGATCGCGCAGGCCTCGGCCGAGGTCGACGAAGGCAACCGCTTCACCGAGGAGCTCGTCTCGGCCCGTCAGGCCGGCGAATTCCTGATGGCGCTGCCCGATCAGATCACGCTGATGGACGTGTCGCCGAAGCAGCTCGTCTCGGTCGCCGCCTCGCTTATTCCGTTCCTGGAAAACGACGACGCCAACCGCGCGCTCATGGGCTCGAACATGCAGCGTCAGGCCGTGCCGCTGGTCCGTGCCGAGGCGCCGTTCGTCGGCACCGGCATGGAAGAGACGGTGGCGCGGGATTCGGGCGCCGCGATCTCGGCGCGTCGTGCCGGCATCGTCGACCAGGTCGACGCCAGCCGCATCGTCATCCGCGCGACCGGTGACGTCGATGCCAATGAATCGGGCGTCGACATCTACACGCTGATGAAGTTCCAGCGTTCGAACCAGTCGACCTGCATCAACCAGCGTCCGCTGGTGAAGGTGGGCGACGTGGTCAACGTCGGCGACGTTCTGGCCGACGGTCCGTCGACCGAGTTCGGTGAGCTCGCTCTCGGCCGCAACGCGCTCGTCGCATTCATGCCCTGGAACGGCTACAACTACGAAGACTCGATCCTGATCTCCGAGCGGATCGTGAAGGACGACGTGTTCACGTCGATCCACATCGACGAGTTCGAAGTGATGGCCCGCGACACGAAGCTCGGGCCGGAGGACATCACCCGCGACATCCCGAACGTCGGCGAGGAAGCGCTGCGCAACCTCGACGAGGCGGGCATCGTCTACGTCGGGGCCGAGGTCGAGCCGGGCGATATCCTGGTCGGCAAGATCACGCCGAAGGGCGAAAGCCCGATGACGCCCGAAGAAAAGCTGCTCCGCGCCATCTTCGGTGAAAAGGCGTCGGACGTCCGCGACACCTCGCTGCGCCTGCCGCCGGGCGTCGCCGGTACAATCGTCGACGTGCGTGTGTTCAACCGTCACGGCATCGACAAGGACGAACGTGCCCTGGCGATCGAACGCGAAGAGATCGAGCGCCTGAAGAAGGACTCGGACGACGAACGCACCATCCTGAACCGTGCAACCTGGTCGCGCCTGCGCGACATGCTGCTCGGTCAGACCGCGACCGCCGTTCCGAAGGGCCTGAAGAAGGGCGCCGTGATCGACCAGGACCTGCTCGACAGCGTTGATCGCCACGAATGGTGGAAGTTCGCGGTTGCCGACGACGCCGTCCAGTCGAACCTGGAAGCGGTGAAGGGCCAGTACGACGAAGCCGCCAAGCGTATCCGCGAGAAGTTCGAGGATCGCCGCGAGAAGCTGGAGCGTGGCGACGAACTGCCGCCGGGCGTGCTGAAGATGGTCAAGGTCTTCGTTGCGGTGAAGCGCAAGCTGCAGCCGGGCGACAAGATGGCCGGCCGTCACGGCAACAAGGGCGTCATCAGCCGCATCCTGCCGGCCGAGGACATGCCGTTCCTCGCCGACGGGACGCCGGTCGACCTGGTGCTCAACCCGCTGGGCGTGCCGTCGCGCATGAACGTCGGGCAGATCTTCGAAACCCACCTCGGCTGGGCTGCGCGCAACCTGGGTATGCAGGTTGCATCCGCGCTGGAGGACTGGCGGGAGGCGAACCCGAACGCACAGGCCGGCGAAATGCCGGGTGCGGTCAAGGATCGTCTCGTCGAGATCTACGGCGACCACTATGCGGACGACATCAACAACCGCACGCCCGAACAGGTCGCGGAGCTGGTACAGAACATCCGTACCGGTGTCCCGATGGGCACCCCGGTGTTCGACGGCGCGCGCGAAAGCGACGTGTCGGACATGCTGGAGCTGGCGGGTCTCGACACGTCGGGCCAGTCGACGCTGTACGATGGCCGCACCGGTGACGCCTTCGACCGCAAGGTGACCGTTGGCATCATCTACATGCTGAAGCTGCACCACCTGGTCGACGACAAGATCCACGCGCGTTCGATCGGGCCGTACAGCCTCGTCACCCAGCAGCCGCTGGGCGGCAAGGCGCAGTTCGGCGGCCAGCGCTTCGGCGAAATGGAGGTCTGGGCGCTCCAGGCCTACGGCGCCGCCTATACCCTGCAGGAAATGCTGACGGTGAAGTCGGACGACGTGGTCGGCCGCACCAAGGTCTACGAAGCGATCGTCAAGGGCGACGACACCTTCGAGGCCGGCATTCCGGAGAGCTTCAACGTGCTCGTCAAGGAAATGCGCTCGCTGGGCCTCAACGTCGAGCTCAAGAACCAGGAGCTGGACGAAGACGGCGAGCCGCTGGCCGAGGCCGCGGAGTAAGCTGGCCTAGCCCCTCCCCTTCAGGGGAGGGGCTAAGGAGTTCACGATGAACGAACTGACCAATTTCGCCAATCCGCTCGCGAAGCCGGAAACCTTCGACCAGATCCAGATCGGCATCGCATCGCCCGACCGTATCCGGTCGTGGTCGTTCGGCGAGATCAAGAAGCCCGAGACGATCAACTATCGCACGTTCAAGCCAGAACGTGACGGCCTGTTCTGCGCGCGTATCTTCGGTCCGATCAAGGACTACGAATGCCTGTGCGGCAAGTACAAGCGCATGAAGTACAAGGGCATCGTCTGCGAAAAGTGCGGTGTCGAAGTCACCGTGTCGAAGGTCCGCCGCGAGCGCATGGGCCACATCGAGCTCGCCGCTCCCGTCGCGCACATCTGGTTCCTGAAGTCGCTGCCGTCGCGCATCGGCCTGCTGCTCGACATGCAGCTGAAGCAGCTCGAGCGCGTACTGTATTTCGAGAGCTACATCGTCACCGAACCTGGTCTCACGCCGCTCGAGAAGTTCCAGCTGCTGACCGAGGACGAGCTGCTCGAGGCACAGGATGAATATGGCGAAGACGCGTTCAGTGCCGGCATCGGCGCCGAAGCGGTCAAGATCATGCTCATGGACCTCGACCTCGAGGGCGAGAAGCGTGACCTGCTGGAAGAGCTGGCGACAACCAAGTCGGAGCTGAAGCCCAAGAAGATCATCAAGCGCCTGAAGGTCGTCGAAAGCTTCCTGGAATCGGGCAACCGTCCGGAATGGATGATCCTGGACGTCGTTCCGGTCATCCCGCCCGAACTGCGCCCGCTCGTTCCGCTGGACGGCGGCCGCTTTGCGACGTCGGACCTCAACGACCTGTATCGCCGCGTCATCAACCGCAACAACCGCCTGAAGCGCCTGATGGAGCTGCGTGCGCCGGACATCATCGTCCGCAACGAAAAGCGCATGCTGCAGGAAGCGGTCGACGCACTGTTCGACAACGGCCGTCGCGGTCGCACGATCACGGGCGCCAACAAGCGTCCGCTGAAGTCGCTGTCCGACATGCTGAAGGGCAAGCAGGGCCGCTTCCGTCAGAACCTGCTCGGTAAGCGCGTCGATTATTCGGGCCGTTCGGTCATCGTGACCGGTCCGGAACTGAAGCTGCACCAGTGCGGCCTGCCGAAGAAGATGGCGCTCGAGCTGTTCAAGCCGTTCATCTACGCGCGCCTCGACGCCAAGGGTCTGTCGATGACCCTGAAGCAGGCGAAGAAGTGGGTCGAAAAGGAGCGCAAGGAAGTCTGGGACATCCTCGACGAGGTAATCCGCGAGCACCCGGTTCTGCTGAACCGCGCGCCGACGCTCCACCGCTTGGGCATCCAGGCGTTCGAGCCGGTCCTGATCGAGGGCAAGGCGATCCAGCTCCACCCGCTCGTCTGCTCGGCGTTCAACGCCGACTTCGACGGTGACCAGATGGCCGTCCACGTTCCGCTCTCGCTGGAAGCCCAGCTGGAAGCGCGCGTGCTGATGATGTCGACCAACAACATCCTGTCGCCTGCCAACGGCAAGCCAATCATCGTGCCGTCGCAGGACATGGTGCTGGGTCTCTATTACCTGTCGATGGAAAAGACCGGCGAGCCGGGCGAAGGCATGCTGCTCAGCGACATGACCGAAGTCCACCAGGCGCTCCATGCCGGTGCCGTCACGCTGCACACCAAGATCGTCAGCCGCGTTCCGCAGGTCGACGAGAATGGCGTCGAGCGCATGGTCCGCTTCGAGACGACCCCGGGCCGCATGCTGCTGGGCGAGACGCTGCCGAAGAGCCACAAGGTGCCCTTCGAAACCGTCAACCGCCTGCTGACCAAGAAGGACGTCACCGACGTTATCGACGAAGTGTATCGTCACACCGGTCAGAAGGAGACGGTGCTGTTCGCCGACGCCATCATGGCGCTGGGCTTCCGTCACGCGTTCCGCGCCGGCATCTCGTTCGGCAAGGACGACATGATCATTCCGGACGCCAAGACCGGCATGGTCGACGAGACCAAGGCGCTCGTGAAGGACTTCGAGCAGCAGTACCAGGACGGCCTGATCACGCAGCAGGAGAAGTACAACAAGGTCATCGACGCCTGGAGCCGCTGCGGCGACCAGGTGGCCGCGGCCATGATGGACGAGATCAAGGCGGTGAAGCGCGACGAGGCGACCGGCCGTGAAAAGCCGATCAACTCGATCTACATGATGGCCCACTCGGGTGCGCGTGGTTCGCAGGCCCAGATCAAGCAGCTGGCCGGCATGCGCGGCCTGATGGCCAAGCCGTCGGGCGAGATCATCGAAACGCCGATCATCTCGAACTTCAAGGAAGGCCTGACCGTCCTTGAATACTTCAACTCGACCCACGGCGCCCGCAAGGGCCTCGCGGACACCGCGTTGAAGACCGCGAACTCGGGCTACCTCACCCGCCGCCTCGTCGACGTCAGCCAGGACTGCGTCGTCATGGAGGAGGATTGCGGTACCGAGCGCATGCTCGAGATGAAGGCGATCGTTCAGGGCGGCAGCACCATCGCGTCGCTCGGCGAGCGTATTCTTGGCCGCACGACCGGCGAGGACGTGGTCGACAAGGACGGCAAGGTCGTCATCCCGGCGGGCACGCTGCTCGACGAGCCGATGGTCGCGCAGATCGAAGCACTGGGCGTCCAGGGCATGAAGATCCGCAGCCCGCTGGTCTGCGAAGCCAAGGTCGGCGTTTGCGGCAAGTGCTACGGCCGTGACCTCGCCCGCGGCACGCCGGTGAACATCGGCGAAGCCGTCGGCGTCATCGCGGCGCAGTCGATCGGTGAGCCGGGCACGCAGCTGACCATGCGTACCTTCCACATCGGTGGTGCGGCGCAGCTGAACGAAACGTCGAACCTGGAATCGCATGCCGACGGTACGGTCGAGTTCCGCGACCTGCGCGTCATCGTCGACCAGCGTGGTCGTCGCGTGGTGCTCAGCCGTTCGGGCGAGATCGTCATCAAGGACATGGACGGCCGCGAACTCTCGGTCGACCGCGTGCCCTACGGTGCGTACGTCCTGTTCGATGACGGTCACATCGTCTCGAAGGGCGACCGCATGGCCGAATGGGATCCGTTCACCATGCCGGTAATCACGGAAACCGGCGGCGTCGTGAAGTTCCAGGACCTCATCGAGAACAAGACGCTGACCGAACAGGTCGACGAGGCGACGGGCATCGCCCAGCGCGTCGTGATCGAATATCGCGCCACGTCGAAGACCAAGGAAGACCTGCGTCCCCGCCTGACCCTGACAGGTGACGGCGAAGGCGAAGGTTCGCGCTACATGTTGGCGCCGGGTGCGGTGCTGTCGGTCGAGGACAATGCGACCGTCCAGGCCGGTGACGTTCTGGCGCGTGTCGCTCGCGAGTCCGCCAAGACCCGCGACATCACCGGCGGTCTGCCGCGCGTCGCCGAGCTGTTCGAAGCACGCAAGCCCAAGGAAAACGCGATCATCGCGAAGGTCTCTGGTCGTGTCGTGTTCGGCAAGGATTACAAGGCGAAGCGCAAGATCGGGATCATGCCGGAGGACGGCGGCGATGTGGTCGAATACCTCATCCCCAAGTCGAAGGTGATCGACGTTCAGGAAGGTGACTACGTCAAGCGTGGCGACAACCTGATCGGCGGTTCGCCCGATCCGCACGACATTCTGGAAGTGCTCGGCATCGAGCCGCTGGCCGAATATCTGGTCAGTGAAATCCAGGAAGTTTACCGACTCCAGGGCGTGAAGATCAACGACAAGCACATCGAGGTGATCGTTCGCCAGATGCTGCAGAAGGTCGAGATCACCGATGGCGGCGACACCACGCTGCTGGCGGGCGAACAGGTCGATCGTGACGAGATGGACGAAGCGAACGCGAAGCTGACCAAGAATCAGGCGCGGGCGCAGGGCAAGCCTATCCTGCTCGGCATCACCAAGGCGTCGCTGCAGACCCGCAGCTTCATCTCGGCGGCGTCGTTCCAGGAGACGACTCGCGTGCTCACCGAAGCATCGGTGCAGGGCAAGATCGACTCGCTGAACGGCCTGAAGGAAAACGTCATCGTCGGCCGCCTGATCCCGGCGGGCACCGGTGCGGGCATGAACCGCCTGCGCGTGGCGGCAACGTCGCGCGATGCGGCGCTCCGCGCCCAGCAGCGGGCGCTGGCCGCGGCGATGGTGCCGAACTCGGCCGCGGAAGAGCGTGCAGCGGAAGCTGCCCGGTCGCCGCGCGAGGAAGTCGGCACCGGCGACGATCCGCTCGCGGCGGTCGTGCCGAGCGGGTCGGGCACCGATGCGGATGCCGGCGAGTATCTGAACCAGGAAGATTGAGCCGGCACCCCGGCATTGCGCGAGCAATGCCGGTAGATGCCACGGTGGGCGGCGCGACCGACGAAGCGGGTCACGTCCGACGTCGTGCTGAAACCGATACTGAAGCCGTCGTCCGGGGATGCCCGGGCGGCGGCTTTTCGGTATGCCGATGTCCGCTACGACGTGTGCAGTAGAATGGCATGACACGACGAACGATCCTTCGACGGCTTGGCGGGCTCATCGCCGCCACGATCGGAATGACGCGGGCGTCGAGTGCCAGTGCGCCGGCAACCGCCCCGACCGCGCCGCATGATCTGGACACCAAAGCGCAGGCCGCCCAGTCGCGCGTGCCGGCTGACCTACCCTACCCGCGCATCACGGTGCCGGGCGATCGCGCCTTGGCGGAGTGGGAGCGACTCCGCTCGGCCGGGCGCGGCTGGCCAGTCATCGTGGGCGGTGACGAACAGCTCGCCGCCATCGCCGAACAATATTCGCTCGACGACCCAGCGCCGACGCCTGAGGCGATCCTGAAGCAGGCCGCAACGCTCCGCATGCCGGCAGACCTCGCCAAATGGGACGGCACCGACGACCCGCGCGATCCGCCACTCGGCACGTGGCCGACGCATCCGACGAAGGGTGCCGGCCTGACGGTTGCGAGCGACATCCTGACAGGCAAACAGCATCCGCAGGTCCACATCCTGCTGATCCCGACGACACAGAGCTGGGAGGTGCCGGCCTATCTGCGCTGGGGCAACTGGAACGCCTGCCCGCCCCCGGCCTGGCACGTCGCCGCGCTGAAGCAATGGCACGACCACTATGGCGTCGAGCTGATCGGCCTGGATGGCGCCACGCTCAACCTGCGCGCCGCCCGACGTCCGACCGACCGCACCGCCGCGCTGGCCTTGGCGCGGGAACAATATCTCTATTATCCCGACGTCATCGATCAGGGCGTCGAGAGCCTGTCCGCGCTCGCCGCGATCCTGATGGCCGACGACTGGTGGTTCTTCTGGTGGGATTGAGCGGAAAGTCGCACATCCCGGCGCGGGCGACGATGGTCGCCGAACAGCAGCAAGGCGGCTAGTTCAAAAGCACGTTACTGATTTGTAGGGATTTTCTTGCCGCCCGGGCGCCACGCTACCGACCACCGGCGTCTTCGACTAAAATACCGTGATGCGTGGTTCTTCAGTTCTGGCGGTCGCGTGCATGACCGCCCTCCCCGCCACGGCTCAGACGGCGCCGCCGTCCGAACGCAAGGAAGTGCCCGCGCCTGCGACGCTATCGGTCATCGGCTATCCCGCCGCCGCCAATGGCGATGGTGCGACCGTCGCCGGCTATAATCTGTCGCGCTGGGCCGAGGACTGGCGCAAGATGCGGTTGCCGGAGAACCGCGACGATCCGATCGACCCGCTGAAATTCCTGCCGATCGACAGCAATGGCGACGTCTATGTCACGCTGTCGGGTGAGGTGCGTCTGCGCGTCAACCACACGACCAATCCCAATTTGCGTGAGAGTCGGGCACAGCGGCAGGACATCAATCGCCTGGTCGCCGCCGCCGACGTGCATGTCGGCCCGCATCTGCGCGGCTTCGTCGAGCTGGCGCATGGCGGTATCTCGGGGGTCGAGCTCGGCGCACCGGCCGCGACGTTGCGCAACGACATTGTCGTCCAGCAAAGCTTCGTCGATGTAACCGCCACGGTCGGCGAGGTCGCGATCGGCGCGCGCTATGGTCGGCAGGAGTTCGCCGATGGCCCCAACCTGCTGGTATCGTCGCGCGACAACAATACGATCCGCTATACGCTGAACGGCTGGCGCGCCTGGGCACGCGGGCGCACGATGCGGGTCGATCTGTTCGACCTTAAGCCGACGCAATATGGCGATCTGGGCGCCGAAGACGACGTCATCGACCCCGCGCGGCGCTTTTCCGGTATCACGGCGGGTTTCGTCGTGCCGACGGCATGGCTCGGCGGATCGAAGCTCTATTTCGATCCCTTCTTCTGGCGGCGGCGCAACGACGTCGGTGCCTGGGGTGGCCGGATCGGGCTGGCGGAGCGCTTCTACCTCGGCACGCGCCTGTGGGGCGATGCCGGGCGCTGGACGCTCGACTGGTCGGTCAATCACCAATGGGGCAGCTATATCAACCAGTCGGTCGACGCCTGGCAGGTGTTTCTCGCGCAGACCTACCGCATCGGCGCTTCGCCGCGCGCACCGCGGATCGGTGTCCATGTCGACTTTGCCAGCGGCGGCGGTGGATATGGCGACGGCAAGCTGCGCAATGCGTACGCGCCGTTCGGGAACAACATCTATTACAGCTACCAGCTGTTCCTGACGCCATCGAACCTGATCGCGGTCGCGCCGAACGTGACCGTCTCGCCGACATCGAAGCTGCGCGTCACCGGCGAATATATGCTGACGTGGCGGGACGACGTCCGCGACGCGGTGTACCGCGCGAACGGTCAGCCCTTTGCCGGCACGCAGCGGGTGCCCGATGCCAAGATCGCCGATGTCTGGCGGCTTCAGGCGGTCTGGACGCTCACCCCCCGCCTGTCGGTGACCGGACGCTACGAACATCTCGCCGCTGGCCCCGCGCTGACCAAGGCGGGGTATCGCAGTTCAGATTTTCTGGCCGGCTGGGTCAGCTTTCGCTTCTAAATCCGCACGTCCCCATTCGCTGCGGGTAGGCCGAAATCGGGCGTCCCGTCCGCCCGCCACCGCAGCCGTTCGACGCGGGTGTGGCGGTTGGGATCGTAGAGCGGGTCGCCCGCGATCTTCTCGTAATCGCGCGCGTGATAGACCAGCACGTCGCGCCCGCGGACATCGACCGTGAAGCTGTTGTGGCCGGGGCCGTAGATGCCGCGCTCCACCGATGTGCGAAACACCGGCTCGGGCGACTTCACCCAAACGGCGGGGTCCATCAGGTCGGCATCGTCCCGCGCCGTCAGCATCCCCATGCAGTAGCGCGCGTCCGTCGCGCTTGCGGAATAGGTAAGGAAGACGCGGCCGTTTTGGATCAACGGTGCCGGCCCTTCGGCGACCTTGAACCCCTGCACTTCCCACGGCAGCGTCGGCACGGTCAGCCGCGCGGGCTTGGCGCCCAGCGTCGTCGGCGTAGCCAGCGGCGCCAGATACAGGTTCGAGTTGGTCGCGATTCCCGGCTCCTGCTGCGCCCAGGCGATGTAGCGCGTACCGCGGTGAATGAAGATCGTCGAATCGAGCGTGAAGCTGTCCCACGGCGTCACCAGTTGCCCCAGCACCGACCAACGGCCGGTCATCGGGTCCTGGCCGTCGCATTCCAGCACATAGGTGCGGATACGGAACCGCGCATCGCTATCGCCCGCCGCGACATAGACGTACCAGCGCCCGTCGATCCGATGGATTTCGGGTGCCCAGATGTGTCCGGCCATCTTGCCCTTTGGCGGGCGGCGCCACAGCACGACTTCGGGCGCGGTCGCCAGCGCGGCGATGCTGGCTGCGCGGCGCAGGATCACGCGGTCATACTCGGGGACCGAGGCGGTGAAGGTGTAGCTGCCATCCGCCTGCCGCACGATCTGCGGATCGGCGCGCTGGCGGATCAGCGGATTGGGGACTCGCTCCTCGCGACCGCGCCGACGCTGGGCGGCGGCCGGAAGAGCCAACGTCACGGCGGCGCCCGCCAGCAGCGCACGGCGGTCGATCGAGGCGCTCATTACCCGCGATCGTCTTCTGTGTCGCCCTCGTCGTCCATTTCCGCTTCGGCAGCGTCCATGAAGTCGCGCGCAGCCTCGCGATCCTCCGGGTCGTCGAACGCATCGTCGATGTCGGGCGCGATGCCCAGCATGAACATCAGACACCACAAAGCGAACCGCCGGCCCGAATCCTTTTCCAGTCCGAACTGTAGGCGCAGGCGATCGACACCGGCGGCGACCTGTTCGGGCGGAAGATCCTGAATCTCGGTGGTGCTGAAGAAGCGGACGAGCAGGGAATCGAAATCCATCGCAATTCCCTAGCCGAACCGACCGGAAACCCCAAGGGACGACACCAGAGCTGTCAGGAACCCGATCGGGAGGGACGAATGGTGCTGCCGGTGAGGATTGAACTCACGACCTCAGCCTTACCAAGGATGCGCTCTACCACTGAGCTACGGCAGCACTCGTCCCCTGCGGGAGGCGGCTCAAGAGACGATCGGGCGGGCGTTGTCAAGCGGGCATGTGTCGGATTATCGCAAATCCTATGACGACGGCGGATGAACGTAAGGCCCGGTTGGCGGCAGAACTCAGGGCGAACCTGCATCGGCGCAAGGCGCAGGCGCGGGCATCGGCCGATGCCGCAAAGGGGGCCGCGCCCCCGGAATCCGCGTCCATCCTGCCGGACGATCAGCCCGACAGGTAACGCGTCGCGGCGACCGCGCCGTCGCCGATCACGCCGGCGATCAGGTACACGACCACCAAGACGGCGATCGCGCACGCAACATGTTTCAGGGATTCGCTGACGGGGCACGCCCGAGTGGCGCGCATTTGGCGATGAGCCATGTCCGATCCTCTCCATCCAGCGCCGGGCCGATCTTTTCGACGACCTCGGCGTGGTAGGCATTGAGCCATGCAAGCTCGGCATCCGTCAAGAGCATAACGTCGATCAGGTCGCGCTCGATCGGGGCGAACGTCAACGTGCGGAAGCCCAGCATCGATTCGGTGGCGCCGGCGATGGTCCGCGGTTCGACCAGGATCAGGTTCTCGATGCGGATGCCGTATTCGCCCACTTTGTAATAGCCGGGCTCGTTCGACAGGAACATGCCGGCGCGCAAGGGTTCGGCCGGGCCGCCGCCGGGATAGTTGGGCTTGGCGATCCGCTGCGGTCCTTCGTGGACCGACAGATATGCGCCGACGCCGTGGCCGGTGCCGTGCGCGAAATCGAGCCCCGCCGCCCACAAGGGCCGCCGCGCGAAACTGTCGAGCTGGCCGCCGGTCGTGCCCTGCGGGAAGACCGCCGTCGCGATCGCGATATGCCCCTGGAGCACGCGGGTGAAGCGGTCGCGCATTTCCGCGGTCGGCGCACCCACCGGGACGACACGCGTGATATCGGTCGTGCCATCGGGCCACTGGCCGCCCGAATCGATCAGGTAGAGCTGGCCCGGCTCGATCCGCGCGTTCGAGTCTTCATCCGCCTTGTAGTGTGGGCTGGCGCCATGCGCGCCCGTGGCGGAAATCGTGTCGAACGACAGATCGACCGCGCCGGCTGTCTCGCGCAGACGCTGGAGATGATCGGACGCGTCGATTTCGGTAAGCTGGCCCTTAGGCGCCTCGGCCTCGATCCAGCGCAGGAACTTCGTCATCACGACACCGTCGCGGGCCTGCGCCGCCTCATGGCCGGCGATCTCGGCCGGGTTCTTCTGCGCGCGGGGCAGGACGGTCGGGTCGCGGACGGGCAGGATGCTCGCCCCGCCCTGCTCCAGTGCCTCGAAGATCGCGGCGACCGCACGGTCGGGATCGACCGCGACGCGCTTGCCCGCCAGCGATTGCAGCGCGGGCGCGAAGACCTCACGCGGGTGGACGCGCACGGCATTGCCCAGATGCTGGGTCACCGCGTCGGTCACCTTGTCCGGCGCGACATACAGGTCCGCGGTCCCGTCGGCATGGGCGAGCGCGAAGGCAAGGCCGACCGGCGTACGCGACACGTCGGTGCCGCGGATATTGAAGGTCCAGGCGATCGAATCGAGCGCGGACAGGACCGCGGCGTCGGCGCCCTGCTCGCCCAGCCAGTCGGCGATCTCGGCGCGCTTGGCGGCGGACGACTTGCCGGCCAGCGCGTCGCTCTGGACGATCAGCTTGGCGTCGGAGGGCAGCGGATGGTCGGTCCAGACCGCATCGATCGGGTTTGCGGTGACCGCGACCAACTCGCCGCCCTTCGCCGCGAGCGCCGTGCGGGCTTCGTTCACGAAAGCGCGGGTGTGCAGCCACGGGTCGTACCCGATCCGCGCCCCGGCCGGGGCGTTGGCGCCGAGCCACGCGGCGATCGACGTGTCGGGGACCAGGACATATTCATAATCTTCGCCGGACACCTGTTGGCGCACCTGCAGCGTGTAGCGCCCGTCGGTGAAGATGCCTGCGTTGTCGGCCAGCACCACCGCTGCCCCAGCCGATCCCTGGAAGCCGGTCAGCCACTCCAGCCGCCGGGCATAGGCGCCGACATATTCGGACATATGCTCGTCGGTGAGCGGCACGATGAAGCCATCGAGGGTCTGGGTGGCGAGGTGCGCGCGCAGGGCGGTCAGGCGATCATGATGGGTCATGCCGCCCGTCATGCCAGCCGGGCGGCGGCGGGGGAAGTGCGTGGGCAAATCCTTCCCCGCAAAAGGAGATGGCGCGGCACGCGCGCCGGAGGGGTGTCACCGCACCCGGATAGCTGGAGCCCCTCCGTCAGGCCAGCGGCCTGCCACCTCCGCTTGCGGGAGAGGATTAAAGGCTCCCCCCTACACTTCCCGCCCCGCCCCGGCTAACGCATCGCGCATGACGAGCCTTCCCACGCCCCCCGTCGCTAAGCGGCAGCCCAGCACCACAACGCACCACGGAATCGAGATTACCGATGACTGGGCGTGGCTGCGCGACGCCGGCTACCCCAAGGTCACCGACCGCGAGGTGCTCGACTATCTGGAGGCCGAGAACGCCTATTTCGAGCGCGTCATGGCGCCGCTGAAGCCCCTGACCGACACGCTGTTCCAGGAGATGCGCGCCCGCATCAAGGAAGACGACGCGACCGTCCCGCAGAAGGACGGCGACTATCTGTACTGGAGCGACCACGAAACCGGCGGCGAATACCGCCGCTGGTGGCGCCGTCCGGTCGCAGGCGGCGAGGACCGGATGATCCTCGACGAACCCGCGCTCGCCAAGGGTAAGGAATATTTCCGCCTGGGCGGCCTCTCGGTCAGCAACAACGGGCGGTTGCTGGCCTATGCCTATGACGACAACGGGTCCGAACGCTTCCTGCTGCGCGTAAAGGATCTTGAAACCGGCGAGCATCTGCCGGACGAAATCCCGGGCCTGCTCAGCGACATCGTGTGGAACGCCGATGACAGCGGCTTCCTCTACGGCCTCGCCAACGACCAGTGGCGGACCGACAATGCGCGCTTCCACCGGCTGGGCACTGATCCGAAGGACGACGTCGAACTCTATCACGAGGATGACGAGGGCTACCGCGTCGGCGTCGGCGAAACCTCCTCGCGCAAGTGGATCGTCATTTCAACCGGCGACCATGTGACGAGCGAAATCCGCCTGCTGCCGGCCGACGACGTGTTCGCCGAGCCGATCCTGGTCGCCCCGCGCCAGACCGGCCGCGAGTATGACGTCGACGAGCATGACGGCACGCTGTTCATCCACACAAACGACACCGACCCGATGTGGCGGCTGGTCACCGCGCCGATCACCGATCCCGGCAACTGGTCGGAGCTGATCCCGGCCGACCCGCATTTCTACATGACGGGTGTCGCGACCTTCGCCGACTTCTTCGTGATCGAGGGGCGCGAGGACGGGCTCGATCAGATCGAGATTCATTATTACGACGGCCGCCCGAAGCGCCGAATCCAGTTCCCCGAGGCGAGCTACGTCACCGGGCTGGGCGACAATCCCGAATATGCGGTCGATACGCTGCGGCTAAGCTATCAGTCGATGGTCACGCCGGGCACGGTCTACGACTATGCACTGAGTGACGGCGCACTGAGCGTGCGCAAGGTCCAGACGATCCCGAGCGGCTACGACGCGTCGAAGTATCGCACCGAACGGTTGAAGATCGTCGCGCGCGACGGTGTCGAGGTTCCCTGTTCGATCGTCTACCCGAAGGACTTTCCGAAGGATGGGTCTGGCAAGGTCTATCTCTACGCCTATGGTGCGTACGGCCACGCCATCCCCCCGGGCTTCTCGACCGGTCGCATGTCGTACCTCGATCGCGGCATGGCGTTTGCCATCGCGCATATCCGCGGCGGCGACGACCTGGGCCAGCAATGGTATCACGACGGCAAGCTGACCAAGCGGACCAACACGTTCAACGACTTCGTCGATGTGGCGAAGGGGCTGATCGAACGCGGTTTTGCCCAAAAGGGCACCATCGCCATCGCCGGCGGGTCGGCGGGCGGCGAGCTGATGGGGGCGGTGGTCAACAGCGATCCCGACCTGTGGGGCGCGGTCGTTGCCGACGTGCCGTTCGTCGATGTGCTCAACACAATGCTCGACGCGACCTTGCCGCTGACGCCCGGAGAATGGCCCGAATGGGGCAACCCGATCGAGGACAAGGCGGCGTTCGAACTGATCGGCAGCTATTCGCCGTACGACAATGTGAAGGCGCAGGAGTATCCGCCGCTGTTCATTTCCGGCGGCCTGAACGACCCGCGCGTGACCTATTGGGAACCGGCCAAATGGGCGGCCAAGCTGCGCGCGACCAAGACCGACGATAATATCCTGCTGTTGAAGACCAACATGGGTGCCGGCCACGGGGGCAAGTCGGGTCGCTGGGAAAGCCTGAAGGAAGGCGCCGAGGAAATGGCGTTCGTCCTTTGGCAGCTGGGCATCGTCGAGGTCGAGGGCGCTGAATGATCCTGCTCGCCCTGCTGCTGCAGGCGGCGCCAGTGCCGGCGGCGGAAGCCGCGCGGCTGGGCACGGAGATCGCGCGCTCGGGCACCTTCAGTCAGATCGCGCCGGTGCTGGTCCAGCAGCAGACCGACGAACTGGTCCGCGATGCGGATGGGCTGAGCCTGGCCGACCAGGCCGCCCTGCGCGAAGTCGCCGCGGAAACCGGGCGGTCGATGGTCGACCGCGTGACGGAGCGGATGGGCGTCGCCTATGCCTCGGCGTTGTCGGAAGCTGACATGCGAACGATCCTGTCCTTCAACCGCACCGATGCGGCGCGCAGATACCGCGCAGCCGAACCGAACGCGATGGCCGCCGCGGCGCAGAGCATGGGCGGGATGGACTTCAAGCGTGACGTGCTGAAGACGTTCTGCGCGAAGACCGGGAAGAGTTGCGCGGCGAAGTAAGGAAACCCCTTGCTTCACCCGTCATCCAGGCGACGGCGGAGATCAATAGTCGCTGAAGGTGGTGGCCTCACGTCGGTCAGCCAGAATTTATCCCCGCCGTCGCGGGGATGACGGGTGCCGCGTTTGCGAAACGAACGCAGGCCGGCCCTACGCCGTCTCGCGCTCCAGCAGATCCTCGACGTCCAACCCCAACAAGTCGATATGCTCGCGCACCCGCGGCCACATGCCGGTCAGGAAGCGCTCGCGCTCGGCCTTGCGCAGCTTGTCAACGGCGCCGGGCAGCACGAACATGCCGACGCCGCGGCGCACCTCGACATAGCCGTCGTCCTGAAAGCTCTGATAGGCCTTGGCCACCGTCAACGGATTGGCGCCCTGTTCGGCGGCATAGGCGCGAACGGAGGGAAGCTGGTCGCCGGCGCGATACTCGCCGCGCAGGATCGCCGCGGCGATCCCGGCACGAAGCTTCAGATAGACCGGACTCTCTTCGGATACTGCCATGCTGTCATAATACAGCGTTCCGCCGATTCGTCAAATACGCCAATGGGTCAGTACGCTGTCGAGCGCGGGCCGGGGTCGCTCGTCGAGCTGGCGCGAGGGCGAGCCGACGAACACGAACCCGGCGATCCGCTCCCCCTCCCCGCCGAACGCATCGCGCACACGTGGCGAAAACGCCGCCCAGCCGGTCAGCCAGCCACCGACGAAGCCGTGCGCGGTGACCGCGTTCAGCAGTTGCATGCAGGCCGCACCCGCCGACAATTCCTGTTCCCATAGCGGAATATGGCTCTCGCGCTTCGGGCTCGACAGCACGACGATCAGCGTCGGTGCCTGCCGCGCGAACTGCTCGATCGCCTCGACCTCCAGCCGTCCGGCGTCGGGCTTCTCGGCGCGATAGGCCTCCTGCAAGACCGCCGCGAAGGCATCGCGCTGGTCGGCGCCGACGACCACGAACCGCCACGGCGCGAGCTTCCCGTGATCGGGCACCCGGCTGGCCAGCGCGACGATGTCGGACAGCTGCGCCGCGTCCGGCCCGGGCGCGACCATGTCGCGGGGCTTGCCCGAACGGCGGGTGGCGAGCAGCGAGAGCGGCGATGTCAGGTCGTTGAACATGGGTGTGCTCCTACAGACCTGCGCGACAGATGGCACCTGCTTTACACCCGCCAAATTCTGCTTAGGGTCCGGCGGTACTTGCACGGACGGCGCAGAAGTTTGCAGCCGCCGCGATATTCAGGGAGAATCCTTTGGTCGACAGCCCAACGGCCGACAGCCGGCAAGAGCCCGACATTAGCCACGTTGATCCCACCGACCAGAAGGCCTGGTTCGGCCACCCGCGCCAGCTCGCGCGGTTGTTCTCGACCGAGATGTGGGAGCGCTTCGGTTATTACGGCATGCGCGCGCTGCTCATGCTGTATCTCACGCAGCATTTCCTGTTCGGGGACCGCCAGGCGGCGGGGCTGTACGGCGGCTACACCGCGCTCGTCTATCTGACGCCGCTCATCGGCGGATATCTGGCCGACCAGTACCTGGGGTCCAAGCGCGCAGTGAAGTTTGGCGCGGTGTTGATGGCATTGGGCTATTTCACACTCTGCTTCGGCGGTGAAACGGCCAAGCCGTTCGCGACGATCGATGGCCAGCGCTACGAAGTGACGGTCGAAAAGGCCGCTGACGGCGCCGAGACGCGCTACATCACGCAGGGCGCCGAGCGCCTGACGATCAAGGGCAACGACGATAAGTCGGTGTCGCTGCTGGCCGCCGACGGATCGGAAGCGCAGCGCGTCGCGCCCGGCGCGTTCATTTCGGACGGGGCGCGCAGCCCGTTCTACGTCACCGTAATGCTGATCGCGCTGTGCATGGTCAGCGTCGGCAACGGCTTCTTCAAGCCCAACATCTCGACGATGGTCGGCGAATTGTACGCGCAGGGCGATCGCCGCCGCGACGCGGGCTTCACCATCTTCTACATGGGCATCAACCTGGGCTCGCTGCTCAGTCAGTTCTTCTGCCCGTTGCTGGCAGTGACGGTCGGCTGGTGGGCGGGCTTCGGCTTGGCCGCGATCGGCATGCTGTTCTCGTGGGCGCTGATCCAGTTCGACGGTGGCAAGCTGAACGGATACGGCGAACCGCCCAAGCGTGCCGGCGCCGACCGGGCGCTGGGCATCTATGCCGCGGCCACGCTCGGGATTCCGCTGTTCTACCTGCTGTTCGTCAACCTGATGAACGCGACGGCGGCGGTCGAGGGATCCGGCATCGTCGGTTATGTCCTAGCGCTGCCGCTGATGGGCAAGCTGCTGTTCGGAACCTTCCTGCTGTCGGTGCCGGGCATCCTCATCTGGTCGTGGATAAGCGGCAACCGCGCGGAATTTCAGATGATGGTGGTGGCGATGGTGCTGATCACCTTCAACACCGTGTTCTGGACGCTGTTCGAGCAGGCCGGGTCCAGCCTGACACTATTCGCCGACCGCAACACCGAACTGAATATCCTCGGCTACCAGATGCCAGCCGCGCAGACGCAGACGTTCAACGCGCTGTTCATCGTCGTCTTTGCCCCCGTCATGGCCTGGCTGTGGGCGAGCTTGGCGAAGCGAGGCCTAGAGCCGTCGATCCCGGTCAAATTTGCCATCGCGCTGATGGGCGTGGGTCTGGGCTTCCTGTTCCTCGTGTGGGGCGGCCAGTTCGCCGGTCCCGATTTCAAGGTTGCGCTGGGCTGGCTGGCCGGGCTCTATCTGATCCACAGCCTGGCCGAGCTGTGCATTTCTCCGGTCGGCCTCAGCATGATCACCAAGCTGTCGATCGCGCGGATTGTCGGGCTGATGATGGGACTGTGGTTTCTCTCGATTTCGGTCGCACAGTATGTCGCAGGCGTCGTCGCGCAGGTCGCCAGCGTCGAAACGGTCGGCGGTCAGGTGACCAATCTGAAGGTCAGCCTGGACACCTACAACGGCGTGTTCTGGACGATCGGCCTTACGTCGGTCGGTATCGGGGTCGTGTTGCTGCTGCTGTCGCCGGTCCTTAAAAAGTGGATGCACGGCGTTCAGTGATCTGGAGGCCTACCGGGCCTACCGAAACGGTTGCCCGGTACGCCGAAGGACGCTGTGGATCATGTGACGGGGCAGATCGTTACGCATCAGTGACAAGGAGAGGCGTGATGGCCCACGAGCATACCGAGACGCAGCCGGATCCCAATATTTCGACAGAGCCGGGCGACAAGTCCACCTCCGAGAAGCCGGGCACCGAAACCCAGCCGAGTCCGAATCTTTCGACCGAGCACCAGAAGGAAGGCGATGCCCGTAGCCCCAGCGATACGCTCGACCGTGGTCAGTAAGGCCGTTCTCGCCGCGGCGCTGACCTCGGTCGCCCTACCCGCAGCGGCGCAGGAGGCGGGCAGCGACGAACCGCGCACCACCCGTGTCATCCTGGGACCGCAGATCGTCCCGCGCTTTCCCGGATCGAGCGGACAGGCGGTGCGCCCCTACATCGACGTGTCTCGGGCGCGCGGCGACGCCGACTTCCGGTTCGAGGCGCCGGACGAAAGCACCGGCTTTTCGGTCTATGATCGTGACGGGTTCGCTTTTGGCCCCGCGCTCAATTTCGAAGGCAAACGCCGCCGCCGCGATGCCGGCGGGCTGGACGAGGTCGGCTTTTCGGTCGAACTGGGCGCTTCCGCGCAACTCGCGCTGACCCCGGCCATTCGCGCGCGGGTCGAGGCGCGCAAGGGCGTGACCGGGCACAAGGGCTTCGTCGGCATGGCGGGCCTCGATTACGTCGCGCGCGACGGAAATCGCTGGCTCTGGTCGATCGGCCCACGCGTGACGTTGGGCGACGCCAAATACGCCCGCGCCTATTTCGGCGTCACCCCGCGTGAGGCGCTGACGACCGGCATCGCCAGCTACCGCCCGGAATCGATGGTGATGGTCGGCGCGACCGGCAGCGCGATCCGCCAGCTGACAAGGCGTTGGGGCGCATTCGGATACGCCAAGTATGACCGCATCGTCGGCGACGCGGCGGATTCGCCTGTAACGCGATTGTTCGGCGACCGGAACCAATGGTCGGCGGGCACTGGTGTCAGCTACACGTTCGGGCGGGGTTTGTAGACCGCGTATCGAGGACGAAGCGCATGACACGTATATTCGGGGCGAGGAGCAGCCGCCATGCCCGCCACGGAAGGTTTCGTCGTCGATGTGCGCAGCAAGCTGGCGTCCGTCTTTCGCGATCAAGTGAGTTCGGGACGGTTCGACAGTCTGAGCGATGCGGTGACCGCGGGCCCCGAGGCCGTGACCGACGCGGGCCCTGAGTTGGAGGCGTGGATCGCTGGCCCGTTGGCAGCCGCTTACGATGCCGTCGGGGCGGGCAAGGCGACGTTCTATTCATCGGATGAGGTCACGGCACGTCTCGGCATTCGCGGCTGAAGCCGGTTCGCTATTTCGAGGAAGCTGTCGCACGAATCGATGAGACACACGCGTGGCTCGTCGAGCAGGCCAATAGAAATACGGCGGATCGAACCGTCGCTGCGATCATCGAACGAAGCGACAGCCTCGCCACCGCACCTCACCGCGGAACACCGCGCCCGGAAGCTCGCCCATATTTCAGGACAGTTCCCTTTCGACGTCGCTACGTGATCGGTTACCGCGTGGACGATCGCCAGGTCCCCATCCTCGGAATTTTGCGCGCCGCCATGACCTGGACGTCCTGACCGACGACTGAGCCCCTACCCCCCACCCGGTTCGCGACCAGATCGTCCACGACCGCCGGATCGGCGAGCGTCGAGGTATCGCCCAGCGACGACACGTCGCCCTCCGCGATCTTGCGCAGGATGCGGCGCATGATCTTGCCCGAGCGGGTTTTGGGCAGCCCCGGCGCAAACTGGATGGCGTCGGGCGTCGCGATCGGGCCGATTTCACTGCGGACCCATTGGCGCAGCTCGGCACGCAGGTCTTCGGACGCTTCCTCGCCGGCGTTGAGCGTCACATAGGCGTAGATGCCCTGCCCCTTCACGTCATGCGGCATGCCGACGACCGCGGATTCGGCGACCTTGGCATGCAGGACCAGAGCGCTTTCGACCTCGGCGGTCCCCATGCGGTGGCCGCTGACGTTGATGACGTCGTCGACCCGGCCGGTGATCCAGTAATAGCCGTCCTCGTCGCGCCGACAGCCGTCGCCGGTGAAGTATTTGCCCGGATAGGTGGTGAAATAGGTCTGGAAGAATCGCGCATGGTCGCCCCAGACCGTGCGCATCTGCCCCGGCCAGCTGCGCGTGATGCACAGATTGCCGCTGACCGCGCCGTCGAGCACCGTGCCGTTTTCATCGACGAGTTGCGGATCAACGCCCGGCAGCGGCCTAGTCGCGGAACCCGGCTTCAGGTCTGTGGCGCCAGGCATCGGGGCGATCATCGCCCCGCCCGTCTCCGTCTGCCACCAGGTATCGACGATCGGGCAACGCCCCTCGCCGACCACGTCGTAATACCAGCGCCACGCTTCCGGGTTGATCGGTTCGCCGACGGTGCCGAGCAGCTTCAGGCTCGACCGGTCGGTTTTCGACACGAAGTCGTCGCCTTCCTTCATCAGTGCGCGCAATGCGGTCGGGGCGGTGAAGATCGTATGGACCTTGTGCCGGTCGACGATCTGCCAGATGCGGCTGGCGTCGGGCCAGTTCGGCAGCCCTTCGTACATCAGCGTCGTCGCGCCGTTCGCGAGCGGGCCATACACAATGTAGCTGTGCCCCGTCACCCAGCCTATATCGGCCGCGCACCACCAGACATCGCCGGGACGATAATCGAAGCACCAGTGATGCGTCAGGCTGGCCCAGAGCAGATAGCCGCCCGAGCTGTGCAGCGCGCCCTTGGGCTTGCCGGTCGAGCCTGACGTATAGAGGATGAACAGCGGGTCTTCGGCCCCCATCGGTTCGGCCGGGCAATCGGCCGACACGCGATCGGCGACCTCGTCATACCAGACGTCGCGATCGGTCATCGGAATGTCGGCGCCGGTCGCCTTGACGACGATGACACGCTTAAGGCTGGGCGCGCGTTCGGCCGCGGCATCGACATTGGCTTTCAGCGGGATGGTCTTGCCGCCGCGCCGGCCGCAGTCGGCGGTCAGGACGATCCTTGAATCGCAATCCTCGATACGGCCGGCCAGCGCGTCGGGCGAGAAGCCGCCGAACACCACCGAATGGATCGCCCCGATCCGCGCGCAGGCGAGCACCGCGAACGCCGCTTCGGGAATCATCGGCATGTAGATGGTGACGCGGTCGCCCTTCGCGACACCTTCAGTCTTCAGCACGTTCGCGAAGCGGCAGACGTGCTGGAACAGCTCGAGATAGGTGAAGCGCTTAGGCTCCTCCTCGGGCGCATCGGGTTCCCAGATCAAAGCGACATCATTGCCGCGACTCGCCAGATGGCGGTCGAGGCAATTGGCGGCGACGTTCAACCGGCCGTCGGCAAACCAGCGGACGCCGAAATCGGCTTCGGCGAACGAGCTTTCGTCGGCTTTCGTCGGGGGCACGATCCAGTCGAGGCGCTGCGCCTGCTCTAGCCAGAAACCGGTCGGGTCGCTCGCCGCAGCGTCGTAGAGCGCGACATAACGCTCGCGATCGACGTGCGCATGGCGCGCCCATTCTTCCGACACCGGGTAAACGTCCGACACATCCCACTCCTTGTTATCGGGCGCGCTTGTGCGGCAGCATCATTGCGGGAGCAAGTCCTCAGACAATTGGAAAATGTCGCTGCGACAAACCGCGACAGTTTTCCGACTGGACGACGCGGGCGCCACCCGGCACATCTGGCCACGATGAAGCGTAGCATGACAACGGCCCTGCTCGCGGCGAGCGTTTCCGCATGTACCGTGGGCCCCGACTATAGCCCGCGCCCGCCCGAACAGCTTGGCGTGCCCGCGAGCTTCTCCGTACCCGCCACGCCGACGCGCGAAGACCTGACCCAATGGTGGACGCGGTTCGACGATCCGCTGCTCCAGCGACTGGTCGCCTCGGCTGCCGACACCAATCTGGATGTGGCGCAGGCCGTCGCGCGGTTGCGCCAGGCGCGTGAGGCGCTGATCCAGTCGCGCGCACAACTGCTGCCGAGCGTCACCGGTTCGGCCGGTTATTCGCGCAACCAGAATCTGCTCGGCGGATCGGCGGCGATCGTGCTGCCTGATGGGACGGTCACCAACATCTCGCGCGGCAATTCGAACAATTTCCAGCTGGGTGCCAATGTGTCCTATCAGCTGGGCCTGTTCGGCGAAGTCCGCCGCACGGTCGAGGCGAGCGGCGCGGACTATCAGGCGTCGGGCTACAACCTCGCCACCGTCATCCTGTCGACCCAGGGCGAGATCGCGCGAAACTATATACTCGCCCGCGCGGCACAGGCGCAGCTCGTCAATGCCCGCGCCAGCCTGGGGCTGCAGGACGACAATCTGGAAATCGCGGGCTTCCGCGTGCAGGCCGGACTCGTGTCCAGCCTCGACCGCGAACAGGCCCGGTCGCAGCGCGCGCAGACCGCCGCGACCATTCCGACCCTGGAGGCGAACTACAACAGCGCCGTCTCGCGGCTGGGAGTGCTTATCGGCCAGGCGCCGGGCGCGTTGAAGACCGAACTCGCCGCAGTGCGTCCGATCCCGAAGGGCCCGGCGATCGTCGGCACGGGCATTCCCGCGGACGTGCTGCGCCAGCGCCCCGACGTGCTGGCGGCCGAGCGCAACCTCGCCGCCGCCACCGCGCGGATCGGCGTGGCGGAGGCGCAACTCTATCCCCGCTTCTCGCTGACCGGGAACGTCAACACCAATGCCGCGGCTGTCGGCGGACTGTTCGACACCGTCATCGGCACGCTGTTCGCCGGGCTGAACCAGCTGATCTTCGACGCTGGCCGCCAGCGTGCCGTCGTGCGATCGAACGAAGCCGCCGCGGACGCCGCCTTCGCCGCGTACAAGGGCACGGTGCTGACCGCGCTGGAGGACGTCGAGAATGCGGTCGTAGCGCTCGACACCGCGCGCGCCCGCCAGCGCGAATTCACCACCGCGCTGGATGCGGCCAATTCGACCGCGCTGCTCGCCCGGCTGCAGTACCGCTCCGGACTGACCGACTTCATCACGCTGACCCAGGCCGAAAGTGCCTTGCTCAGCGCGCGTAACGGCCTGACCCAGGCCCAGTCGGACGAGGCGACCGCGCTCGTCCAGCTCTATCTCGCGCTCGGCGGCGGCTGGGATGCCGCCGCCGGTGCGCCCCAAGCACCCGAACGGCAGGACCGCTGATGGCCACGACCACCGAATCGACCGACGACTTCCTGGGCGTAAAGCCGGTGAAGCCGTGGCGGCGCTATGCCAAATGGGCCGTGATCATCGTCGGCATCGTGCTGCTCGGCCTGCTGGTCAGCCGCTGCTTTCGCGGCGATGCGGCACCCGAATATTCGACTCAAGCGGCCAAGAGCGGCGACCTGACCGTGTCGGTATCGGCGACCGGCAAGCTTGCCCCGACCAATCAGGTGACGGTCGGATCGCAGCTGTCGGGCCTGGTCACGCGCGTCGTGGTCGACGTCAACGATCGGGTGGTCGCAGGCCAGGCGCTGGCGTTGATCGATCCCGAACAGATCGACGATCAGATCCGGGCGAGCCAGGCGCAGATCGCCGCCAACCAGGCGCAGGTCGCCCAGGCCCGCGCGACGGTCGCGGAATCGCAGGCGCAACTGAACCGATTGGAAGAGGTCTATCGCCTGTCCAACAAGCGCGTGCCGTCGGAGGCCGAGCTCCAGACCGGCCGCGCCAATTACAGCCGCGCGGTCGCGGCGTTGCGTGCCGCCCAGGCCAATGTGACCGCCGCACAGGCGCAGCTCGCCCAGTCGCAGACCCAACGCCAGCGCGCGATCATCCGATCGCCGGTATCGGGCGTGGTCCTCGCCCGCGCGGTCGATCCGGGCCAGACGGTGGCGGCATCGTTCAACACGCCGACACTGTTCGTCATCGCCGAAGACCTTTCGAAGATGAAGCTGGAGGTATCGATCGACGAGGCCGACGTGGGCGAAGTTAAGGTCGGACAGAAGGCCAGCTTCACCGTCGATGCCTTCCCAGGCCGCACCTTCCCGGCCGAAATCACGCGGGTCGACCTCGGCTCGAACCTGACGGTCAGCAGCGCGTCGTCGAGCAGCGCGACGACGACCAGCGCGACAGGCGCGGGACAGGTCGTGTCCTACGCCGCAGATCTCAGCGTCGCCAACCCTGACCTGACGCTGCGTCCCGGCATGACCGCGACTGCCGACATCGTGACCACCCAGAAACAGGGCGTGCTGCTGGTTCCCAATGCGGCGCTCCGTTTCCGTCCGTCGACCGGCCAGGGCGGCGACGGCGGTATCGCGGGATCACTGGTGATGCGTGGGCCACGGCGCGGTGGCACCGCCGAACGCCAGGTCCGCACCGGGCGTGGCGCGCAGCAGACGGTCTATGTCAAGGGCGCCGACGGCACGCCGCAACAGGTCCGCGTCGTCACCGGCGACACCAACGGCCAGATGACCGAAGTGATCGGCGGCGACCTGAAGCCCGGCATGCAGGTCATCACCGGCCAGATGGCGAGCGCTGCGGACGCGCAGGCAAAGGGCGGCGGTTCGGGCCGACGCCAGGGCGGCGGAGGCGGCCAGCGTGGGCAGTGATCGTCGCAAAGCCCTTTCCCCACCACCGGGGAGAGAGTGATATGAGCATCATTTCCCTCCGCGACGTCACAAAGACGTATGGCACCGGCGCGACGATGTTCCAGGCGCTGAAGGGTGTCGACCTCGACATCGAGGCGGGTGATTTCGTCGCGGTGATGGGGCCGTCGGGGTCGGGCAAGTCGACGACGATGAACATCCTCGGCTGCCTGGACGTGCCGACCGGCGGGACCTTCCTGTTCCGCGGCCACCACATCGAAACGCTGACCCGCGACCAGCGGGCGCTGCTGCGGCGCAAGTATCTCGGCTTCGTTTTTCAGGGCTTCAACCTGCTCTCGCGTACCTCGGCGCTGGAGAATGTCGAACTCCCGCTGCTCTACCGCGGCGAGGACAAGAAGACGCGCCACGACCTCGGCATGGCCGCGCTCGACAAGGTCGGCCTCGCCAACTGGTGGGACCATACGCCTGCCGAACTGTCCGGCGGTCAGCAACAGCGCGTCGCCATTGCGCGGGCGATCGTGACTCAGCCCGACGTGCTGCTGGCGGACGAGCCGACCGGCAACCTCGATTCGGAACGGTCGGTCGAGATCATGGAATTGCTGACCGACCTGAACAGGAATTCCGGGATCACCGTGCTGATGGTCACCCACGAACCCGACATGGCCGCATTCGCGCGAACGATCGTGCATTTCAAGGACGGGCTGGTGGAGAGGATCGAGCGTAGCGCGGCAGCCGCCGACGCCCGGCTGACTCGCGCAAGCTCGGCCGTCGGCGCAGTCGCGCCGACCGACGACGCGGCTATGCCGCCGCAAAGTCTCGGTGAGACACCCCCTATCCCCAGCCCCCCCCCTCAAGGGGAGGGGAGTTTCTAGACCATGCTCGGCACCACCTTCATCCTGGCGATCCGCTCGATCCGCCGGCACCTGCTGCGCTCGTTCCTGACGATCCTCGGCATCGTCATCGGCGTGGGCGCGGTCGTCACCATGGTGACGCTCGGCAAGGCGACGACGTCGGCCGTCCAGGCATCGATTTCCGCGCTCGGCACCAACGTGCTCCAGATCCGCCCCGGCCAGGGCTTCGGCCGCGGCGGCGGGGGGCCGCGGCCGCCCGACTTCAAGCCCGAGGATGTGGAGGCGATTCGCGACCAGGTGACCGGAGTGACCGCGGTCGCTCCGCAGGCGCAGGCGACGGGCACCGCGATCTACGAAGGATCCAACTGGTCGACCACGATCAACGGCACGACATCGGCCTATTTCCAGGTCCAGCCCTGGCCGCTCGCGTCGGGACGCACCTTCATGCCGGCCGAGGAAGCTGCAGGGAAAGCGGTCTGCATCATCGGCAACACCGTCTACACCAACCTCTACCGCGGGGGGCAGGCGGTCGGCACCCGAATGCGGATCAACGGGATCAGCTGCGACGTCATCGGCGTGCTGACGACGCGCGGCCAGCAGGGCTTCGGCGGCGACCAGGACGACGTCGTCATCATGCCGATCAAGGCGGTCCAGCGCCGCTTCACCGGCAATCGCGACATCCGCCTGATGCTGGTCGGCGTGAACTCCGCCTTCTCGACAAGCACGGTGCAATCGGGGATCGAGGACCTGCTGCGCGAACGCCGCAACATCACGGGCGGGAAGCAGGACGATTTCAACATCTTCGATACCAAGCAGATCAGCGACACGCTGACCGGCACGACGACGATGCTGACCAACATCGTCGCGGCGGTCGCGGCGATCAGCCTGATCGTCGGCGGTATAGGCATCATGAACATCATGCTGGTGAGCGTGACCGAGCGTACCCGCGAGATCGGCATCCGCCTGGCGATCGGCGCGGTGGCGAGCGAAGTGCTGCTGCAGTTCCTGGTCGAGGCGGTGGTGCTGTCGATGCTCGGCGGGCTGGTGGGGCTGGCGATCGCGCAGCTGGCGATCGCGGGGATCACGCCGCTGATGAAGGTGCCGTGGACGTTCGACCTGCAGATCAACCTGATCGCGTTTGCGATTTCGGCGGTGATCGGTGTGGTGTTCGGGTTTTTCCCGGCCAGGCGGGCGGCGGCGCTGAACCCGATCGACGCGCTGCGTCACGAATAAGGTTCCTCTCCCATCGGGAGAGGAAGGGAGCCACCGAAGGTGGCGGAAAGGTGAGGGTAATCTCGCTGACGGCACCCTGCCCTCACCCTTCCGCGGCTGCGCCGCTCCCTCCCTCTCCCGTCGGGAGAGGGATTCACCCCTGCGGGCGCGTGATCGTCAGTTCCGGCGCATGGACCAGCGCCCGCAGCGCCTCCAGATCCTCCGGTGTATCGATGTCGATCAGTTCAGCCGGCGAGGTCACGACATGCTTGCCCGCCTTCACCAGGTCGCGTGCGCCGGCATCACCCTCCAGTGTCATCAGGAAGTCGAACCGCCCCGCCCCGAATACCGCGGGCGGACGCGGCTGCGTGCCGTCGCTCGACGCCACTACCGCATCGTTCGAGTCCGCCGCGTCGAGCAGGCGATAGATGTGCGCCGCCGTCACCCGCGGCATGTCGGCGAGCGCGATCAGCACCGCCTTCGCCCCTTCCGCCTTCGCGCATTCGACGCCCATCCGCACCGATCGCGCCATGCCGTCGTCAGGCTGGTCGTTGTGGATTACGCGATAGCCCTTGAAGTCGAGCGAGCATCCGTCGCGCACGACGAAGCGCGCCTTGAACGGAATATCTTCCAGCGCGGTCACGACGTGCAGCCCGACCGGCTTCTTCAGGAACTCGGCCTCCAGCTTGTTGCCGCCTTCGAAGCGCGACGATCGCCCCGCGGCGAGCAGGATCAGGACGGTATCCTCAGCGGCGATCATTGTTGAAGGCTCCTATCATGGCCGCGGCGATCGACAGCGCGATCTCGGCAGGGCCAATTGCACCGATGTCGAGCCCGACGGGTCCGTCGATGCGGTCGATCTGTTCGGACGATAGCCCCGCCTCGGCCAGCCGCTCGCGTCGCGCGGCGTGGCTGCGCCGGCTGCCGAGTGCGCCGACATAGGCCGCGTCGGTCCCAAGTGCGGCGATCAGCGCGGGGTCGTCGATCTTGGTGTCGTGACTGAGCGTCACGACCGCGGTCGATGGCCCGGGCGTGTAGGCAGCAACCGCCTCGTCCGGCCAGCGATCGTCGAGCGTGACGCCGGGAAAGCGTTCCTCGGTCAGGAAGCGCGCACGCGGGTCGATGACGATCGTGCGGATGCCAAGCGTCATCGCGAGCTGCGCCAGCGACTGGGCGATCTGCACCGCGCCGACGATCAGCAACAGGCGCGGTGGATCGTAGCGGTTGAGGAAGGCTTCTCCTGTTTCCTGGGGACGCAGATCGCTGCGTCCGGTCGCCAGGTCGGTCGCGACGATCAGCCCCCTGCCCTCGGCCCGCGCATCATCGATGCGGTCGAACAGTTCGGGATCGAAGCCTTCCGCCGATACCGGCTGGACCAGCACCGCGATCTCGCCGCCGCACGGCAGCCCAACCTCCCATGCCGCGGCATCGGCGACGCCGTAGCGCTTCACTTGCGACGGCGCGCCGGCGATGACCTCGGCGGCGGTGGCAAGGATGTCGGTTTCGACGCAGCCGCCGGACACCGAACCCTCGAACCGGCCATCGGCGTGAACGAGCATGTGGCTGCCGCGCGGTCGCGGCGCCGAGCCCCAGGTCGAGACGACGGTCGCGAGCGCAAGCGGTTCGCCTGCCCAAGCGCGGGCGGCGGTGAGGACACTGTCGTTATCGGCCACTCACACCCTCCGTGCTCCCGCGTAGGCGGGAGCCTAGAGCCGCAAGGCACGCTTTCTGTGACCCTGGGCTCCCGCCTTCGGGGTCCCCACAAAGTATTACTTTGTGGGGTGCCACTTCGCGGGAGCACGGATGGTACGAACTCATACCTCGGGCAACCCCGCCAGCAGCTTGTCGAGCGTGATCGGATAGTCCCGCACCCGCACACCGGTGGCGTTGTAGATCGCATTCGCCACCGCCGCGCCGGCGCCGGAAATTCCCAATTCGCCGATCCCCTTCGCCTGCAGCGGATTCGCCCAAACGTCGCGTTCGGGCAGGAACTGGATATCCATCATCGGCACGTCGGCGTTCACGGGCACATGGTACTCGGCCAGGTCGTTGTTGACCACGCGCCCGTCGCGCGGGTCGTGGACCAGCTCTTCGCTCAGCGCCGCGCCGATGCCGAAGACGATCCCGCCGATGCACTGCGACCGCGCAGTCTTCTCGTTCAGGATGCGCCCCGCGGAGAAGGTCGAGTGCCACCGCGTCACGCGCACTTCGCCCGACACGGCATTCACCCGCACCTCGCAAAAATGCGCCCCATACGATGCCTGGGTATGGGTCTGCTCGTTCTCGCCGGGCTTGATCGTCCCTTCCGCGCTCAGCCCCTCGCCGATCAGATCGGTCAGCGGCACGCGGCGGTTGCCGGCGATCGCATGGCCGTCCTTCAGCGTCAGGCCGGCAACGTCGCACTCCAGCTTCTCGCAGATCCGCTCGCGCAGTTTTTCCGCGGCCAGATAGACCGAACTGCCGGCCGATCCCGCACCCCATGACCCGCCCGACCCGGCGCCCGATGGCATGTCGGTATCGCCCAGCTTCACCTCGACCCGCTCGATCGGCAGCCCCAGCATGTCACCCGCGATCTGCGCCAGGATGGTGTAGGTGCCGGTGCCGATATCGGTCATGTCGGTTTCGACCACCGCGCCGCCAGCCGGCGTCAGCGTGACCCGCGCGGTCGACGGCTGCGCCATGTTGCTGCGCGTCGATGCCGCCATGCCAGTGCCGATCAGCCAATCCCCCTCCCGTCGGCCGCTCGGCGCGGACGGGGCCCAGCCGAACGCCTTCGCCCCTTCGTCCAGGCAGTGCGAGAGGTTGCGGGTCGAGAAGGGAATGTCCTGCGTCGGGTCCTTGTCGGGATCGTTCAGCTTGCGCAATTCGACCGGATCGACACCCGCCGCCTCCGCCAGTTCGTCCATCGCGCATTCGAGTGCGAGCATGCCGACCGCTTCGCCCGGCGCGCGCATCGATCCCGCCAGCAGCCAGTTCATCCGCACCACGTCGTGCGTGATCCGCCGGTTCTCGCCGCCGTAGAGGAACTGCGTCGCGATGCCGACGGGTTCGAAGAAGTCCTCTCCATCCAGATTGCTGACGATATTCTCATGGATGACGGTCGTCAGCTTGCCCGACGCGTCGGCGCCGAGCGCCACGTGCTGGCGGGTGTTCGACCGGCGGACGGTCGCGTCGAATACCTGCTGGCGTGTCATCACGACCTTCACTGGCCGCTTGACCTGCCGCGCCGCGATCGCCGCGGCGATGCCTTCGGTCGAGATGCCGAGTTTCGATCCGAAACCGCCGCCGATATAGCGCGCGACGATGCGGACTTGGTCGGCCTTCAGGTCGAGCGCGTCCATCAGCTGTTTCTTGTCCGACGCCGGCATCTGCAGCGAGCCATAGAGCGTCAGCCGCCCGTCGTCGTCCCATGTCGCAATCGAGGCATGCGGCTCCATCGCCGCGCTGTTCTGGCTGGGCGTGGTCCATACGGCATCGACCGTCAGCGCTGCGTCGGCCAGCGCGGCATCGGGATCGCCCGCTTCCTGATGCGCCGGCATCTGACTGTCGGGCGGCGTCTCCGCCTCGTCGAGCCGATCGTCAAATGCAACGTCGGGCAGCCCCTCGACATAATCGAAGCGCACCAGATGCGCGGCGTCGCGGGCAACTTCGAAGCTCTCCGCCACGACCACCGCGACATGCTCGCCGAAATAGTCGATATCGCGCACGCCCTGTGTCGGCGCTTCCTCCTCACCGCCCTGCTGCGGGTTGCGCGCGAATGTGTCGAGGTCGACCACGACGTCGATTACGCCGGGCACCGCCAGCGCATCGTCGACGATGACCGCGTTCAGCCGCCCCTTGGCGAACGGCGCGCTGACAAGCACGCCATAAGCCATGTCGTCGAGCGCATATTCCGCCGAATAGGTCGCGCGACCGGCGACCTTCAGCGGGCCGTCCACACGGTCGATCGGCTTGCCGGTCAGCCCCTGCGGCGCGCCCTCCAGCAGACTGTGTTCGATCGGCGCGTCGAGTTGCAGCGTCTTGGTATCGGTCATGCCGCATCCTCCGTCAGCTCGCGCAACACCGCGATCAGTGTCCGGCGCGCAAGCGGGATCTTGAAGTCATTCTCGCCATAGCCTTTGGCATCGGCGAGCAGCGCATCGGCCGCCGCGGCGAAGGCGGCATCGCCCGCCGCCTGTCCGACCAGCGTCGCCTCGACCGCAGCGTCGCGCCACGGCATCGGACCGAGACCACCGAAGGCAAGCGCCACGGAAGCGATCTTTCCGTCCTCTACCGCGATAACGCCCGCGACCGAAACCAGTGCGAAGGCGTAGGACGCGCGGTCACGAACCTTTCGATACGTCTGTACGCCCGCAGGCGGCGAAGGCAGTTCGACGTGGGTGATGAGTTCGCCCGGCTGCAGCACCGTCTCGATCTGCGGCGTATCGCCCGGCAGTCGGTAGAAGTCGCCCAATGAAATTCGCCGCCGATCGCCGCCCGGCGCCAGCGTCAGCACCACCGCATCAAGCGCGCGCATCGCGACGGCCATGTCGCTCGGGTGGGTTGCGATGCACGCCTCCGACGTGCCGAGAATCGCGAGGATGCGGTTGAACCCCTCGCGCCCGTCGCAGCCGCTGCCCGGCTCCCGCTTGTTGCAGCGCGCGTTGACGTCATAGAAATAGCCGCAGCGCGTCCGCTGGAGCAGATTGCCGCCGGTTGTCGCCTTGTTGCGCAACTGCCCCGACGCGCCGGCCAGCAGTGCGCGGCTGAGCACCGGATAGCGCTCGCGTACGCGGGGCTCGGCGGCCAGATCGGCATTGGGCACCAGCGCGCCGATGCGCAGGCCGCCGCCGTCGATGTCCTCGATTTCGGCCAGGTCGAGCCGGCTGATATCGATCAGCTTCGCCGGTGTCTCGACCTGCAATTTCATCAGGTCGAGCAGGTTGGTGCCCCCGGCGATGAACCGCGCGTGCGGGTCGGCGACCGCGGCCTCGGGCGTGTCGGCGCGGGCATAATCAAAAATCTTCACTTCGCACCCTCCCACACTTGGCGGATCGCGTCGCGCATGTTCGGGTAGGCGGAGCAACGGCAGAGATTGCCGCTCATCCGCTCGGCGATCTCGCCGTCCTCCAGCACGACGTCGCCGTCGAGCGAGTCGCTGACATGGCTCGGCCAGCCCTTGCTTGCCTCGTCCATCATGCCGACCGCGGAGCAAATCTGGCCCGGCGTGCAATATCCGCACTGGAAGCCGTCATGAGAAACGAACGCCGCCTGCAACGGGTGCAGGGCATCGGGCGTGCCCAGCCCCTCGATCGTCACGATCTCGTCATCCTGGTGCATTACCGCCAGCGTCAGACAGCTGTTGATACGGCGGCAGTTCACCAGCACGGTACACGCCCCGCATTGGCCATGGTCGCAGCCTTTCTTGGTGCCGGTGAGGTGGAGATGCTCGCGCAGCACGTCGAGCAGGGAGGCGCGGATATCGGGATCGGCCTCGTGCCGCTCGCCGTTGATCGTGAAGTTCATGTCAGGCTGATCCCGTATATAGTAAGCAGGCTAACGCACTTATCTGGCTAGGTTTCCTTGGGAGTACGCGAATGTCGCTATGGATGGCGCTGGCTCTGGCGGCAGGTGTGGGGCAAGCTGCGGGCATGTCCGACCCGATCGTCATCGCCCACCGCGGCGCCAGCGGCCTGCGCCCCGAACACACCATCGCCAGCTATACGCTTGCGATCGAGCAGGGCGCCGACTTCATCGAACCCGATCTGGTGCCGACCAA
>CAJYOI010000019.1 GCA_913776045.1 uncultured Sphingomonas sp. | reverse complement strand
AGAACGACACGGTCAAGGCAGTCATCGCCGCGGCCGAAGCCGAGCTGGAGGGCAAGGGCCGGCTGCTGATCCGCAAGTCAGGCACCGAACCGCTGATCCGCGTGATGGCGGAGGGCGAGGACCACCGGCAGGTCGAGACGGTGGTCGACCGGATCGTGGAGGCGGTTAAGGCCGCGGCGTGAAGCGCTGAGACGCCTGACTTTGCGCGAGCAAAGTCAGGACTCGCCACGCTCGGCCGGCGGGGCGCGATAGCGCCACGTCCGACGAGTGTGGCGCGACCGCTGGACTCTAAGCCGCCCGATCCCCCGCCGCGAGCAACCAGGCAACCGCCTGCCCGCGATCCTCGAACACCTGCATGTCGGGCCGCTCGGCGCGCATCCGGTTCATCTGCCGCGCGACCAGCTACGATCGCGTCACGAACGCCACCCGCTTCGCCCAGATCGGCCGATATTTCGGATCGGTGAAGAACACGCTGAACGCTTCGAGCACCACGCCGGCCGCGACATTCACGTTGGTCAGGTCGTACAGCGTGACATGCTGACCCATGCGATCGCCCAGCGACCGGATGGCGGCGTGCAGATCGACGGCCGCCGCGGCGATATCGGCTTCGGTCACATATCCATCTGCAGTCAAATTCACCATTGCGTGCGACCGGTCGACGACGACCTTGATCATGCCTTTGCCTCCTGCCCGCCACGCGTAACCCAAGTTGATGTACTGCGCCGTTACCATAGCCATGCCGCTTTTCACCACCGCGCGAATTGCCTAGAGCGACGCCCATGCTCGACATGCGCCCCGACTGCGAACGCTGCGGCGTCGACCTGCCCGCGGACGAAGCGGGTGCGTTCATCTGTTCGATGGAATGCACCTTCTGCGCGGAATGTGCCGATGCGCTCGACGATCGCTGCCCGAACTGCGGCGGCGAGTTGCTCGATCGGCCAGCGCGGGTCGGCACAACGCTGAAGGACCATCCGGCATCGACCGAGCGGCGCCACCCCGCATGACGACGACGCGCGTCCTGATCGTCGCCGGGTCCGATTCGGGCGGCGGTGCCGGCATCCAGGCCGATATCAAGACGGTGACGATGCTCGACGGCCACGCGATGACCGCGATCACGGCGCTGACGGCACAGAACACGCTGGGGGTGCAGGGCGTCATGCCGGTACCGGCCGACTTCGTCGTGCAGCAGATGCGCTCGTGCATCGATGACATCGGCGTCGATGCGGTCAAAATCGGGATGATCGGATCGGCCGGGGTCGCCCATGCTGTCGCCGATGTGCTGGAGGGTCTGGATGCGGCGGTGGTGTTCGATCCGGTGATGATCGCGACTTCGGGCGCGGTGCTGGCGGACGACGCGACGATCGCAGCGTTCGAACGGCTGATGCGCCGCGCGACCGTAGTGACGCCCAACCTGCCCGAGCTTGCCGCACTGGGTGGCGAGGCGGCGGTGCTGCGGCATGGTCCGACCCTGCTCATCAAGGGCGGCCACGCCGATGGCGCGGAGGTCGTCGACCGCATCGTCACCACGCAAGGCGAGGTGGCCCGCTGGTCCAACCCACGCATCCGCACGCCGCACACGCACGGCACCGGCTGTACGCTGGCCAGCGCCATTGCGACCGGCCTTGGCGCGGGCCTGCCCCTCGCGGCGGCGACCGAACGCGCGATCCGCTTCGTGCGGGCCAGTCTGGAGGCCGCACCCGGCCTCGGCAGCGGTCACGGCCCGATGGGGCAACAGGCGGCCAAGGGTTTCTGATGCCCGGCCTGAAACACGAAAAGCTCTGCCTCGCCCCCGTCGTCGGGGTGGACGAGGCCGGACGCGGGCCGCTTGCCGGACCGGTGGTCGCTGCGGCGGTCATCCTGCCGGCAAGGGGTGTGCCCCGCGGGATCGACGATTCGAAAAAGCTGTCGGCCAAGGAGCGCGATCGCCTCGCGCTCAGACTGCGCGATTGCGCGCACGTCGGCATCGGCATCGTCGAGCCGGCGGAGATCGACACGCTCAACATCTATTGGGCGACGATGAAGGCAATGACGCTGGCGGTGGAAGCGCTGGGCGTCGCGCCGGGCCATGTGCTGGTCGACGGCAACCGATCCCCGCGGTGGAGCCATCCCTGCACGCCCATCGTCGGCGGCGATGCGATCAGCCTGTCGATCGCCGCGGCATCGATCCTCGCGAAGACGACGCGCGACGCGATCATGATCGCCGCGGCCGAAACCTACCCCGCATATAATTGGCATTCTAACAAGGGCTATGGCTGCCGCCACCACCTTGCCGCCTTGCGTGAACATGGCCCCACTCCGCTCCATCGCCGGTCGTTCGCGCCCGTCGCGCAGGCCGAACTGCCGCTCTGACTCCGCTCCGCCAACGGTTCGTCGCAAAAACGCCGTTATCCATATCCGGTGAGTCTTTTGCGGCACACCACCAGGGGTTGTGGATAACTTGCCCACAGGACTCAAAATGCGGGCAGGGTCCAAATTTGTTCCGCTCCGTTAACGACTTGGTAACGTTTTTCGTTAACCAATGTTCGCTTGACGGAGTCCATCGGCTCCGACGAATTGCGCGTCCAACTACGCCGGGGGGCCGATTCAAATGGGTGTTATCGAAAAGCTGGCCGGCGCGCCTGCGGTGGCCGACGAAGCGCCCCTCGACCTCGCGCTCGATCAGATCCTGAAGGGCGACTGCATCGAGATGATGCGCCGCCTGCCGGCCGCATCGGTCGACCTGATCTTCGCCGATCCGCCCTACAACCTGCAGCTGGGCGGCGACTTGAATCGCCCCGACGGTAGCCATGTCGATGCGGTTACCGACGACTGGGACAAGTTCGAGACGCTGGGTCATTACGACCGCTTCACTCGCGCCTGGCTGACCGAGGCGCGCCGCGTGCTTAAGCCCAACGGCGCGATCTGGGTGATCGGCAGCTATCACAACATCTTCAAGGTCGGTGCCGCGATCCAGGATCTCGGCTATTGGATCCTAAACGACATCGTCTGGCGCAAGGCCAACCCGATGCCGAATTTCAAGGGCACACGCTTCACCAACGCGCACGAAACGCTGATCTGGGCGTCGATGGGCGAGAAGTCGCGCTACACCTTCAACTATCGCAGCATGAAGACGCTGAACGACGAGTTGCAGATGCGCTCCGACTGGGAATTCCCGATCTGCGGCGGTCAGGAGCGGTTGAAGAAGGACGGGGTGAAAGTCCACCCGACCCAGAAGCCGGAGGCGCTGCTCTATCGCATCCTGCTGGCATGTTCGAAGCCGGGCGACGTCATTCTGGATCCCTTCTTCGGTACCGGCACGACGGGCGCGGTTGCCAAGCGGCTGGGGCGCCACTGGATCGGCATCGAACGCGAGGACAGCTATATCGCCGCGGCCGAGGAACGCATCGCCGCGGCGCTGCCGCTCGACGAATCGGCGCTGACCACGATGCAGAGCCCGAAGGCCGCACCCAAGGTCGCGTTCGGGACGCTGGTCGAAACGGGGTATCTGATGCCCGGCGCGGTCCTGACCGACACCAAGCGCCGCTGGCGCGCGACCGTCCGCGCCGATGGATCGCTGCTCAGCGATTGCGGGCAGGCGGGGTCGATCCACAAGCTCGGCTCGACGCTGCAGGGCGCGCCGGCATGCAACGGCTGGACGTTCTGGCATCACGAGGACGAAGGCGCGTTGAAGCCGATCGATACGATCCGGCAGACGTATCTGCTCGCCACGCAGCCGTAGCGCCGGCGGGACTGCGTGCCGACCGACGTCGCGGCTTTGCCGCGGCGCGACGCCGAGGCTTGAAGGACGGTGAGTGTAGTGTTCGACCCGCAGTTCATACCCGCCGACGCCCGGCTCTACCTCCGCCCCGAAGCCTTCGTCGACACCCCCGTCGGTCGCGACGGCACCGTCGCGCGGCTGGCCGGCGGGCTGCTCTGGTTCGCCGCCTATGAGATGATCGCCGTCGTTGGCACGACCCGAATCGCGCAGACAAGCATCCCCGTCGCCGCCCTACCCGCCCTCATCTCCAACGTCTCGCGCGAGCAAGCCGAGCGGCTCCGCGCGCTCGTCGCCGCCATTTCTGCCCCGCGCGCGCCAATCGTGCTGCCCGGCCGGACAATCCGGCTCGACCAGCCGCAGGTGATGGGCATCCTCAACCGCACGCCGGACAGCTTCTCGGACGGTGGCGCCAATACCGATGACGATGCCGCCGCACAGGCCGGGTTCGACATGGCGACGGCGGGCGCGGCGATCATCGACGTCGGCGGCGAATCGACCCGTCCCGGCGCGCCGACCGTGTGGGAGGGCGACGAGATCGCCCGCGTGCGGCCGGTGATCGAACGGCTCGCCGCATCGGGCACCGCCGTTTCGATCGACACGCGCAAGGCCGGCGTCATGGAGTCCGCGCTCGCTGCCGGGGCCGGGATCGTCAACGACGTCGCGGCGCTCGCCTGGGACGACCGCGCACTGGGCGTCGTCGCCGCGGCTGGGTGCCCGGTCGTTCTGATGCACACCCCCGATCCGTCCGCCGGCCCGCACGCTCGCCCGACCTATGCCGATGTGCTGGTCGAGGTGTACGACTGGCTGGAGGCGCGGATCGATGCCGTCGTTGCCGGCGGGGTCGATCGCAGGACCATCCTGATCGATCCCGGCATCGGCTTCGCCAAGTCGCTTGGCGACAATCTTGCGCTGCTGAACGGGCTGGCGATGTTCCACGGTCTGGGCTGCGGCATCGTACTGGGCGCCAGCCGCAAGCGGCTGATCGGCGCACTGTCGAACGAGGCGCCGGTCGCCGAACGACTGGGCGGCAGCGTGACGCTGGCGATCCACGGCGCCGATCGTGGCGCGCAGATACTACGGGTGCATGACGTGCCGGAAACGATGCAGGCACTCCGCGTCTGGCGGGGCCTCAAGGATGCCGGGCTGACCAGCCGGCGGGACTGAGCGTCAGCGCGCTGTCACCACCGGCACCATCGGCCGCGACGTCGCCATGCCGTAGAGCGCCAGACCCAGCAGCCCGCAGATCAAGGCGACGGTCCTCAGCGCCTTGCGATTGCCCGCCAGGAACCCCGGCACCCCTGCGCCAAAAAACAGGATGCCGCCGACCAGCCAGCGCGAATCCCCTGTCATCTTGAACGTCGCGACGCCCAGCAGCCCCGCCGCCAGCGCAAAGGCGAGCTGCGCGTTCTTCAGCCGCGGCGGCGCGTCGGGCGAGAAGCGGTAGAGCGCGACGCCGACGAAACCGATTGCAAGCAGCAGCGTGAGCGTGGGCAGCATGGGCAGGGCGTCTCCTGTGCTCGCAGACTATAGGGTGTAGCCGCCGTCGCTGACCAGCGTCGAGCCGGTGATGTATGTTGCGGCGTCGGACAACAGGAAAGCGATCTGCGCGGCGATCTCCTCGGACTTGGCGTAGCGACCGAGCGGGGTGCCCATCGCCGCCATCTCAGCGAACGCGGCGTCGCGACCGATCTCTGCGGCACGGTTCACGAACATCGGCACCGCGTCCCACACCGGGGTTTCCACACCCGCCGGCGCGATCGCGTTGACGCGGATGCGGCGGCCGGCGCCCTCCTTCGCCGCGACGCGGACAAGCTGGATCAGCGCGGCCTTCGACGCGGCATAGGCGGCGATGCCCGGTTCGGCCTTGATGCCGGTGGCCGACGACACCGCGACGATGGCGCCGCCGCGTTTGCCGATCGCGCGCATCGCCGCGCGGAGCGTCAGGAACGCGCCATCGAGATTGACTGACAGGATCCGCCGCCACTCGGCAAACCCGAACGTCGCGATCGGGCCGGCGCCCGCAACCCCGGCGTTGATGACCGCGCCGTCGAGGCCGTCGAGCTTGGGTACAGCGCTGTCCCAAAAGGCTTCGTCGGCGACGTCGCCGGTCAGGCGATCGACGGCACAGGGCAGGTCGATCGCGTCCAGGGCGTCCGCGGCGATGTCGGTGAGGATCAGGCGTTTGGCGCCGTTCGCCGCGAGATGTTGGGCGGTGGCCAAGCCGATGCCCGAAGCGGCGCCGGTGACGAGGAACGTGCGGTCGGTGAAGTCGGTCATGCCGCTTCCCTTACCCCGATCGTGCTGAGCTTGTCGAAGCACCGCTCTTTTGATCTGTGAGCAATACGGAGAGCGCAGGTCGCCTCACGCCGTCAGACGGGCCGGCGGTGCCGCCCCGCTGGCCGGCGCGGGCGAGTCCTGGATTTGCTTGCGCAACTCCAGGCTCTCTTACGCCGCGCTTTGATCAATCCCAAGCTCGCCCAACTTCCGATACAATGTCGACCGTCCGATCCCGAGCCGCCGCGCGACCTCCGTCATCCGACCCCGGTAATGCCCGATCGCCAGCCGGATCACATCCGCCTCGATCTCCTCCAGCGCGCGCAGATTGCCGTCCGCACGGAACAGCGTCACCCCGCTCGCGCCGGTCAGGTTTCCCGTCCCCGGCATCGACCGTGCGCCGGCCAGTGTCGCGATCTGCGGGAAGTCGGCCTTGGTCAACGCATCGCCGTCGCATAGAACGGCGGCGCGGAAGAGCGCGTTCTGGAGCTGACGGACATTGCCCGGCCAGTCGTATTGGACCAGCAGCGACAGCGCATCGTCGGTGATGCCCAGCGGCCGCAGCCCCGGCTGGGTCGCGATACGCGTCAGCAGGTGCCGCGCGAGCGGTGCGATGTCGTCAGGGCGGTCGCGCAGCGGTGGGATCGTCACCTGCACGACGTTCAGGCGGTAATAGAGATCTTCGCGGAAGCGCCCCGCGGCGACTTCGTCGGCGAGCGTCTTGTTGGTCGCGGCGACCACGCGAACGTCGACCTCGCGCGGATGCCGCGCGCCAATCGCCTGGACTTCGCCCGATTGCAGCACGCGCAGCAGCTTGACCTGCGCCTCCAGCGGCATCTCACCGATCTCGTCGAGGAAGATCGTGCCGCCATCGGCATCCTGGAACCGTCCGATCTTGCGTTCGAACGCGCCGGTGAAGGCGCCCTTCTCATGCCCGAACAGTTCGCTTTCGACGAGGTTGGCGGGGATCGCGCCGCAGTTGACGCGGATCATCGGTTTCTTGGATCGCGGCGAAGCGGCGTGGATCGCGTCGGCGACCACTTCCTTGCCGACCCCGCTCTCGCCCTCGATCAGCACCGGCACCCGCGCGCGGGCCGACTTGGCCGCAATGGCGAGCGCGGCGCGAAACTGCGGGGCGGCGCCGACGATGTCCTCGAAGGCGAGCGATGCCGGCAGCTTCTCGGTCAGTGGACGGAGTTCGCCCGCTGCCGCGCCGCCGATCGCTGCATCCAGCGCGGCGAGCAGACGTTCGGGCCCCAGCGGCTTCACCAGGAAATCGGTCGCGCCCGCGCGCATCGCATCGACCGCAGCGGCCACCGAATTGTTGGCGGTCAGCATCAGGATGGGCAGCGCCGGACGACGCGCGCGCAGCTCGGCGATCAGCGCCGCGGTGTCGGCCTGCGGCGACCAGCTGTCGAGCAGGATCGCATCCAGCGCCATGCCGTCGGGCGTGCCAAGCTGCGCGACCGCGACCTCCGCATCGCCGGCGAAGATCGTGCGCCAGCCGCGCCGACCCGCGATCGCCGCGATCAGCCGGCGCTGCGCGGGTTCGTCGTCGATCAGCATCAGCAGGCGCTGGCCGTTGCGGTTCATTCAGCGTGTCCCCGTCGTCCCTGTTCGGGAAACGTCGTACAATCGGATCGGTAAAGACGGGCTTAAGTCTCGTTCCCGCTCGGGACTTGAGGGACAGCGACGCGCTGGCTAAGGTTGTTTCAAGATCGCAATCAAGAGGGACTGAATATGGCCGAACAAAGCAACATGAAGGCGCATGTGTCGACCTACAACGGGGTCATGAACTTTCTGAAGTGGGGCACCGTCGTCTGCGCCGTGATCGCCGCGGGAGTTGTCTGGCTGATCGCACACTGACCGCAAAAGGGGGCGGGGGCATGAAGATCGCGGTCCTTAAGGAAACGGCAGCCGGTGAACGTCGCGTCGCGGCGACGCCGGAAACGGTGAAGAAATTCATCGGCCTGGGGGCCACGATGGCGGTCGAAAGCGGCGCGGGCGCGGGCGCTTCGATCGCCGAAGATGCCTACGCCGCCGCCGGTGCGACCGTCGGATCGCGCGCCGAGGTGCTGGCCGATGCCGACATCATACTCGGCGTCGCCGGTCCCGACCCCGCCAGCCTGTCGGGCATCAAATCCGGCGCCTGGCTCGCCGCGGGGCTGAACCCGTTCGGTGACCGCGCCCGCGTCGATGCCTATGCCGCGCTCGGGATCGAGGCGCTGGCGATGGAATTCATGCCGCGCATCACGCGCGCGCAGTCGATGGACATATTGTCCTCGCAGTCGAACCTCAGCGGATACAAGGCGGTGCTCGACGCCGCCGCGGAATATGGCCGCGCCTTTCCGATGATGATGACCGCGGCCGGCACCGTCAGCGCCGCCAAAGTGTTCGTAATGGGCGTCGGCGTGGCGGGCCTACAGGCCATCGCCACCGCGCGACGGCTGGGCGCCCAGGTGTCGGCGACCGACGTGCGTTCGGCGACGAAGGAGCAGATCCTGTCCCTGGGCGCCAAGCCGATCTTCGTCGAGAATGTCGCCGGCATCGAAGGCGAAGGATCGGGCGGCTATGCGACCGAGATGTCGGACGAGTACAAGGCCGCGCAGGCGGACCTGGTGTCGTCGCACATCGCCAGGCAGGACATCGTCATCACGACGGCGCTGATCCCCGGCCGCCCCGCCCCGCGGCTGATTTCGGACGCCCAGATCGCGACGATGCGGCCGGGCAGCGTGATCGTCGATCTGGCGGTGGAAGCCGGCGGCAACGTCGAGGGCGCGGTCGCGGGCGAAGTGGTCGAGCGCCACGGCGTGAAGATCGTCGGGCACAGAAACGTGCCATCCCGTCTGGCTGCGGACACCAGCGCGCTGTTCAGCCGCAACCTGTTCAATTTCCTGTCGGCGTTCTGGGACAAGGACGCGGGGCGCCCGGTGCTCGACGCGGAAATCGGCGACGCCGTGCGGCTGACGCAGGACGGCAAGGTCGTGAACCCGCGGTTGCTGGACGCATGATCCTCCCCGGCACGGGGAGGGGAACCGGCGAAGCCGGTGGAGGGGGCGCGCCGCGCATGCTGCGGCCCGAAGTATCGGCCGCCCGCCGCCTGCGCCGCGACATGGCGCTTCCCGAAGTACAGCTATGGCAGCACCTGCGCGGTTCGCCGCAGGGCGTGCGCTTTCGCCGCCAGCACCCGATCGGCCCCTATGTCGTCGACTTCTATTGCGCAAAGGCATCTCTGGTCGTCGAGATCGACGGCCTGGTGCATGATTGCGCGGATCGCCCCGCGCGAGATGCCCTGCGCGACGCCTTTCTGACCGAAAACGGCTATCGGGTCGTTCGTATCGCCGCTGCGCGTGTTCTGGCCGATGCGCAGGCGACCGCCGACGCGATCGTCTCGCTTGCGGCCCGCCCCCTCCACCGTCCTGCGGACGGTCCCCCTCCCCGTGCCGGGGAGGATCTGTGATCCTCAGCGCACTCCTCGCGCTCCAGGCGCCGACCCTCACCGATCGCTTCCGCGACCTCGCGCAGGCCGAGCAGCAGGTGGCGAGATGCGCGCATCTCGATCGCAGCCCGGCGACGCTCGCCCGCGTCCGCCGTGCTAGCTCCGCCGCAGCCGCCGTCTCCGCCCGCGCGAGAACTGCCGCGACCGCCGGCAAACGCGCGTGGGTCGCGATGCGCGACGGTGTCGACGACAGCTGCATCGTCGGCCCGACCGAGACCGGCCGCAGCAGCTACCGCGACATGATCGCCCACTATGAACAAACGACGCGCGACGTGGCGGCCGCCCTGCGCGCATCCGGCAAAGGACGCTGACCCCATGGACTTCATCGCGATCCTCTCGATCTTCGTCCTCGCCTGTTTCGTCGGCTATTACGTCGTCTGGTCGGTGACACCGGCGCTGCACACGCCGCTGATGGCCGTCACCAACGCCATTTCCTCGGTCATCATCGTCGGCGCGCTGATCGCCGCCGCGGCGGCGGGAAGCGCGTCGTCGAAGTGGCTGGGGCTGCTGGGCGTCGTGCTCGCCAGCATCAACATCTTCGGCGGCTTCGCGGTCACCAGCCGCATGCTCGCCATGTACAAGAAGAAGGACCGGCCGGCGGCCGGAAAGTGATAATCCTCCCCGGTACGGGGAGGGGGACCATGCGAAGCATGGTGGAGGGGGCGTGCCGCAAGGGGCGCCGTCGGCGAGTTCAGTGTGCGGGGCACGCCCCCTCCACCACGCGCCTGCGGCACGCGGTCCCCCTCCCCGTGCCGGGGAGGACATGATGGAACACGTAACCGCAGGCAGTTCGTTCGCCGCACTCGCGTATCTCGTCGCCGGGGTGTGCTTCATCCTCGCGCTGCGGGGCCTGTCGTCGCCGACGTCGAGCCAGCGCGGCAATCGCTTCGGTATGATCGGCATGACGATCGCGGTGGTGACGACGCTCGTTACCCACGTGCCGGTCGATCAATTGCTGGTGACGGGTTCGACCGCGACCTACGACTATACCGCTCTGCTGCAGCAGATCGATTACGTCACCGTCGCTCAACTTCTCGCTGCCATCGGCATCGGTGCGGTTATCGGCCTCGTCACCGCCCGCCGCATCGCGATGACGGCGATGCCGCAACTGGTCGCCGCCTTCCACTCGCTCGTCGGCCTCGCCGCCGTTCTCGTCGCCGCGGCAGCCTTCCTGAACCCGATGGCGTTCGGTATCGCCAAGCTGGTCATCCCGATGATCGGCGAGCCCTTCGCCTTCATCGAACCGGTCAGCCGGATCGAAATGGGCCTGGGCGTCGCGATCGGCGCGATCACCTTTTCAGGGAGCGTCATCGCCTTCCTGAAGCTCAACGGCAACATGGGCGGGGCGCCGATCCTGCTGCCGGGCCGGCACCTGATCAACCTCGGCACGCTCGCCGCCATCCTGCTGCTGGTCGTCTATTTCACGCAGGACCAGAGCCCGTGGGTGTTCTGGACGATCACCGCCTTGAGCTTCGTCATCGGCTTCCTGCTCATCATCCCGATCGGCGGCGCCGACATGCCGGTCGTGGTCAGCATGCTCAACAGCTATTCGGGCTGGGCGGCGGCGGCGATGGGCTTCACGCTGCACAATTCGGCGATGATCATCACCGGCGCGCTGGTGGGCTCGTCGGGCGCGATTCTCAGCTACATCATGTGCCGCGCGATGAACCGCAGCTTCATCAGCGTCATCGCCGGCGGCTTCGGCGCGGAGACAGGCGGCGGCGGCGCGGGTGCCGCCAAGACCGACCGGCCGTGGAAGCGAGGATCGGCCGAGGACGCCGCCTTCCTGATGCAACAGGCCGAACAGGTCATCATCGTCCCCGGCTACGGCATGGCGGTCGCCCAAGCACAGCATGTGCTGCGCGAAATGGCCGACAAGCTGAAGGAGCATGGGGTGCGCGTGAAATATGCGATCCACCCCGTCGCGGGGCGCATGCCGGGGCACATGAACGTCCTGCTCGCCGAAGCCAACGTTCCCTATGACGAAGTGTTCGAGCTGGAGGACATCAACAGCGAATTCGCGCAGACCGACGTCGCCTTCGTCATCGGCGCGAACGACGTGACCAATCCGGCAGCCAAGACCGACAAGACATCCCCCATCTACGGCATGCCCGTGCTCGACGTCGAAAAGGCCAAGACCGTGCTGTTCGTGAAGCGCAGCATGGGCGGGGTCGGCTATGCCGGTGTCGACAATGACGTCTTCTACATGGACAACACGATGATGCTGTTGGCCGACGCGAAAAAGATGGTCGAGGAGATCGTCAAAAGCCTCGATTGAGGCGCGGGCTTACCACTTGAGGCCGACAGATAGAACCATTCTGACTGGTATCTACCTGCAATCGCATGAGAATCAGGCAATGACTCCGAAATGGAGTCATTTCGCCGCTATCCGCATCGGCCCGATCGAAACCCGTCCGTTCCGGTGCCGTCATGGCTCGAACCCGCCGTCCCCTGTCCCCATCAACGGGCAGGCCGGGACGAAGGAGCGCCACGATGACCGCCGAAGCGACTGCCGATCTGCTGTACGACGCCACCGCGACGGTCCTGCTGATCGGCGACCGCGCGGGCGATCTGGCCGCCGCGACCCGCGCGATCGCGGATGTCGGCTATCGCAGCGTCGGGACGGCATCGCTGGCCGATGGCGCCGCGGCCTTGGCGATGCGCAGCGGCCCCGATGTGGTGATGGTCGAGGCGGCCGGCATCGATCCTGACGCCGCCGCCCACTGGCTGGGGCCGATCGACACGCTGGTGCGCGAACGCGGGATCGGCGCCGTGGTCAGCATCGGCACCGATCCCATCGACATGGATGCGGTGTGCGCCGTGCTGTTCGGCCGGCACGTCCACCACCTCGTCGACCCGACGCATCTGCAGCGCGTCGGCGCTCTCGGGACCGCCGGCAGCACGCGCACGCTGCGACTGCACGACAGCAGTCGCGACGCCGACGACCGGCTACGCCAGTTGAATGCCGAGGTCGCCCGCTTCGCCGACACGCTGGCGCGCCTGGCCGGCGAAGGCGATCGTCCGCGCTTCGCCGGTCAGGTCCGCGATCCGTCGCCCGGCTTTCGCGGCGAGCGCAGCGCACCGGGCACCACGATCGACGCCGCACTGGTCCGCGACACCATCCGCGGACGCCGCATGCGCGCGACGCATTTCGCCGAGGAACTGTTCGCCGACCCCGCCTGGGACATGCTGCTCGACCTGTTCGCTGCCGATCTGGAGGGGCGGCGCGTGTCGGTCTCCAGCCTGTGCATCGCCGCCGCCGTCCCCGGCACGACCGCGCTGCGCTGGATCGGGTCGATGGTCGATGCGGGGTTGTTCGAACGCTACGACGATCCCGCCGACCGGCGGCGGGCGTTCATCTCGCTGTCGGACACGGCCCGGGCGGGAATGGAGGCCTATTTCGAGGCGATCCGCCGCGCCGGGGTCATGCCGGCGTAAGGCTGGGGCTTGATTACGGCGGCGCGACACGGCAAAGCCGCGTCGTCGGACGGGCGCTGCCCGCCGGCCGTGCTCGGCGCCGTGGCGCCTGCGCGGGCGCTTAGCTCAGTTGGTAGAGCATCTCGTTTACACCGAGAGGGTCGGCGGTTCGAGCCCGTCAGCGCCCACCATGGCCGCGGCGAAGACGAAATAGCGACGCTATTTCGCATCGCGCGGCCATCGACCGGCGCGGGAGAAGCGCGCCAGAGGGCGCGGCTTCGCCGCGACCGGCGACGCAGCGGGCGCCAGTCTTTCGGATCGGGAAAAAAGGCGCTCGATCTACGCTTCAAGCCTTCCCCCTCCCTCAGACAAGCTGGGAGAGGAAGTTGCTACCCCTCCACCAATTCCACCACCTCGAAGTCGAACCGCTCCCAACCGCGCGCTTTCGCCGCATCGGCCAGCGGCACGCGCTTCGAATTCGCCTCCCGCAGCGACTTGGCGTGGCCCCAGAACACCTCGGTTCGCCCACCACCCAGATGCGCGACGATCCGCCAGTAATGGGTCAGCGGCAAGGACGTCGGCCCGATGGTCTTTACATAGCCATCCGCCATCGTCGCAGTCAGCAGGCGCTTGCGCTTCGCCACCAGCGTAGACCGTCACACCCGCACGTAGCGGAAGTACCACACCTCATGCCCCTGCCGTCGCGCCTTGCGTTCGTAGCGCGTTTCGGGCCAGTCGGCGGGGCGGGTCAGAAAGTCCGCCGCCTCTTTCGCCTGCCACACGAAGTCGCGGCGGCGGTTCATCACCATCATCGCGTGGCGGCAATAGGTCGGGTCGTCGGTGCCGAGGCGAAACTCGCACCCCGGTTTCAGCTTCGCCGCGATCAGGTCGAGCGGGCCATCGTTGACCATCCGCCGCTTGGCGTGGCGCGGCTTGGGCCAGGGGTCGGGGTGGAGCAGATACAGCCGGTCGAGGCTGGCGTCGGGCAGCCGGTCGAGCACCTCGATCGCATTGCCCATGTGCAGCCGCACATTGTCGAGCCCGTCGTCGCGGATATGGTTCAGCGCGCCGACGACGCCGTTCAGGAACGGCTCGCACCCGATGAAGCCATGGTCGGGCCGCATCGCCGCCTGCCCCGCCAGATGCTCGCCCGCGCCGAAGCCGATCTCGAACTCGAGCGGGCGGTCGTCGCCGAACAGCGTCCTCGCATCGAGCGGCCCGGTTTCGGGCACCGCCACCTGCGGCAGCAATTCCTCGACGAGCGCGGCCTGACCGGTGCGCAGCTTGTGCCCGGCGCGGCGTCCGTAAAGCTGGCGGTGGGTAGCGGGATCGACCATGATCGCAGCCGATAGGGCGCGCGCGGACGAACCGCAACCGCGTGGCCGCTCGAGCGATTGGACGGGCATGAGCAAGGTAAAGACAGCGGCCAAGCGGCTGGAAAAGGCTGATCGCACGGTGACGCACAAGGCGGCGGCGAAGCACGATACGCCGGCGATGCGGGCGGTGGCGAAAGTGGGCGAGCTTGCCGACCAGCCGCCGCTGATCGCGCTCAGCGCCGCAACGCTCGCGCTCGGGCTGATCCTGCGCCGCCGGTCGGTCGCGGAAGCGGGCGCGCGGATGCTCGCCAGCCATCTGCTCGCCACCGCCGCGAAAGAGGTCGTGAAGCGCAGCGTCGATCGCACCCGCCCGCATTCGGTGAAGAAGGGCCACGACTATAAGCTCGCGCCCGGCGACGACCGGTCGCACCATTACAGCAGCTTCCCCTCCGGCCACACCGCCGGCGCGGTCGCCGTCGCGCGGGCGGCCGCGCGGGTCTGGCCCGAGCGAACGCCTTCGCTGTCGCTCGCCGCGGCCAGCGCAGGTGCGATCCAGCTGCCGATCGCCAAACATTATGTCGGCGACGTCGTGGCCGGCGCGGCGATAGGGCTGGCGAGCGAATGGGTGGTCGATGCGGTCGTCCGCGCAGCGACACCGGACGCGCAGTGACCCGCGCGCTGCTCGACCGCGATGCCGCACTGGCCGGGGGGCTGGCCGCGATCCGGGCCGAATTCACCGTCCCGGCAAGCTTCCCGCGCGACGTCCTCGCCGCGGCCGAGGTCGCCGCGCGCCGCACGCCCGACGCGCACCGCGATCGTACCGCGATGCCCTTCGTCACGCTCGACCCGGCAACCGCGACCGACCTCGACCAGGCGTTCGCGATAGAGGCCTCCGGCGGCGACCTGCTGCTCCATTACGCGATCGCCGACATCGGCTGGTTCGTGGCCGATGGCGACACGGTCGATCACGAAGCGTGGACGCGTGGCGAGACGCTCTATCTGCCCGATGGCAAGGCCGGGCTCTACCCGCCGGTGCTGGCGGAGGGCGCGGCGAGCCTGCTGCCCGACGGCCCGCGCCCCGCGATCGTGCTGACGACCCGGATCGCGCCCGACGGCAGCGGGCGGATCGAGGGTGTCGAGCGCGCGGTGATCCGCAGCCGCGCGAAGCTCGCCTATGACGCGGTTACCGCAACCGACCTGCCCGCAGGCTTCGCCGACATCGCCCGCCGCATCCGCGCTGCCGAGGCTGCGCGCGGCGCGACGCGGGTCGATCCGCCCGATCAGGAAGTCACCCGCGGCGCCGACGGCCGGCTGATGCTAGCGTTCCGTCCGCTGTTGGAGAGCGAACGTGACAATGCCGCGCTGTCGCTGGCGACCAACATGGCGGTAGCCGACCTGCTCCACGCGAACGCGACCGGGCTGTTCCGGGTGATGGAAGCGCCCGACGCCGGCGCGGTCGCGCGACTACGGCGCGAGGCGGCGGCGCTGGGGCTTACCTGGCCCGAGGCGATGCCGCTCGCTGCGTTCGAACGCACGCTGGCCGCGCACGATGTCGCACAGGCGACGATGATGCTCGCCATCCGCCGCGCCGGCGGCGGGGCGCGCTACGAAGCGTACCGCGCCGACGTCGCCCCGTGGCACGCCGCAGTCGCCGCGCGCTATGCCCATGCCACGGCGCCGCTCAGGCGTCTCGCCGACCGTTACGTTCTCACCGCAGCACTGGCCGTCGCCAACGGCCGGCCGGTGCCCGCGGCGACGACCGAGGCCTTCGCCCGCCTGCCCAAGGTCATGGCCACCGCCGACGCCCGCGCCGGCCGCATCGACCGCGCCGTGGTCGACCTCGCCGAAGCGGTGATGCTCCAGAACCGCGAGGGCGACAGCTTCGCCGCAGTCGCCACCGACATCGACGACCGCGGCGTGCGCATCCAGCTGTGCGACCTGCCGATCCTCGCCCGCGTCGATACGACCGGCATCGCCCCCGGCGATCCGCTGACCGTCCGCCTGACCGCCGCCGATCCGGCGACGCGGCAGATCAGTTTCGCCGTCAAAGGCTAGAAACGAAAGCGGGAGGCCCGTCGCCGGACCTCCCGCTTAGATGTTCAGCCGTTCGGCGGGATTACGCCGCCAGCGCCGCCTTCAGATCGTCGACCAGGTCGGTCCGCTCCCACGGAAACAGATCGCCTTCCGCCTTGCGGCCGAAGTGGCCGTAAGCGGCAGTCTTCGAATAGATCGGCTTGTTGAGGCCCAGGTGCGTGCGGATGCCGCGCGGGGTCAGTTGGCCGAGCTTCTCGATCCGGCCGATCGCGGCTTCGATCGCGTCGTCGGCGACCGTGCCGGTGCCGTGGGTGTCGACATACAGCGACAGCGGCTTCGACACGCCGATCGCGTACGCCAGCTGGATCGTGCAGCGCTGGGCGAGGCCGGCGGCAACGATGTTCTTGGCGAGATAGCGGGTGATGTACGCCGCCGAGCGGTCTACCTTCGTCGGATCCTTGCCCGAGAAGGCACCGCCGCCGTGGGGCGCGGCACCGCCGTAGGTGTCGACGATGATCTTGCGGCCGGTCAGGCCGGCGTCGCCGTCCGGGCCGCCGATTTCGAAGCTGCCGGTCGGGTTGATGTGATAGACGGTTTCGTCCGACAGCAGCTCGGCCGGGATGACGTCGGCGACGACCGATTTCACATAGGCGTGGAGCTCGGCTTCCTGCTCGCCCTGGTCATAGCCCTTGGCATGCTGGGTCGACACGACGATCGCGGTGCAGGCGACCGGGCGGCTGCCTTCGTAGCGCAGCGTGACCTGGCTCTTGGCGTCGGGCTCCAGGAACGGGGCCTTCTTCGAATGACGGTCGGCCGCCATGCGCTCCAGGATCTGGTGGCTGTACTGCAGCGTCGCCGGCATCAGCTCGGGCGTGTCGTCGGCGGCATAGCCGAACATGATGCCCTGGTCGCCGGCGCCTTCGTCCTTGTTGCCGCTGGCGTCCACGCCCTGCGCGATGTGCGCCGACTGCGGGTGCAGGTTGTTCTCGAACCGCAGCGTCTCCCAGTGGAAGCCGTCCTGTTCGTAGCCGATGCGCTTCACGGTATCGCGGACGGTCTTCTCGACTTCTTCACGAACGCCTTCGGCCCAGTTGCCGGCCTCGTCCATGATGCCACGCCCACGGATTTCACCGGCCAGCACGACCAGCTGGGTCGTGGTCAGCGTCTCGCAGGCGATGCGGGCTTCGGGGTCCTTGGATAGGAACAGGTCGACGATGGCGTCGGAAATCTGGTCGGCGACCTTGTCGGGATGGCCTTCCGAAACCGATTCGGACGTGAAGAGATAGCTGGAACGCATGGAAATCCTCGAATTCGAACAACGAGGGAAAGCCCTAGGGCCGTTGCCATGCCCAGGGATATAAAGCTTTCCTTATATGTGCCGTAGACTTCTGGCGCCTCAGCGTCAACGTCGCCGCAGGATGCGCGCCGTGACGAGGAGCAGCAGCGCGACGCCGAGCGCCGCCCAATTGCCAATGCGCGAGAAGGGCGTGGGGGCGTGGGCGGGCGGGACGGGCACGTCGATCGCGCCTGCCACGAACCGCGGCACACTGGCGATGATCGCGCCGTCCGCCCCGATCACGGCGGAAATGCCGTTGGGGGTCGATCGCACGACCGGCAGCCCTTCCTCGATCGCGCGCATGCGGGCCTGCGCCAGATGCTGCACCGGACCCCAGCTGCCGAACCACGCATCGTTCGACGGATTGAAGATCAGCCGCGGGCGCGTGGCTTGATCGACGACCTGGCCCGAAAAGATGATCTCGTAGCAAACTTGAAATCCGATCGATCCGAACGGCGCAATGTCGATCGACCGCGGCCCCGGCCCATCGGCGAAGTCGATGTCGCCCGCGACCAGCCGCGACAGCCCGAGCGGTTCGAGGATCGGCCGCATCGGCAGATATTCGCCGTAGGGGACCAGATGCGCCTTGTCGTACCGCCCGGCGAGGCGCGCCTGCGGGGTGACGACGAACACCGAATTGCCCGCCTCGGTGATCTCGCCCTGCGCATCGAACATCAGCGCGGTCCCGCCGACCAGAGCGCGGTCGTTGGCCCCAAGCAACCGCGCGATCCCGCGCCGCGCCACCCAAGGCGATCCGAACTTCAGATACCATTCGTACGGATAGCCGTCCTCCAGATACGGCTGGACGATCCCCTCCGGCCACAGCACCAGCCGCGGCGCCGGGCCGGGCCTGCCCGATAGCGCCGCCAGTCGCGCCGACGCCGCGCGCCAGTCGTCGCGGGTGATATGGATCTGCTGGTCGATGTTCGGCTGGACGACACGCAGCCGCGGCGCGGCCGGAGACTGCCGGGCGGGAGGCGTGCGATAGCTTATCGCGGCGAACGGCATCGGTGCGACGACGGCGAGGCTCGCCAGCACCAGCGCCAGCGGCTTGCGCGGCACTGTCAGCAACAACGCCGCCGCCGTGACGGTCAGCCCCGACAGCGCATAGGTGCCGATCAGCGTGCTCAGCCACGCGACCGGCTGCACCGGCACCCACGCCACCCCCAAAGGGTCCCACGCATAGCCGGTGAACATGGTCGAGCGCAGCCACTCCCCCGCGATCCACGCCGCGCCTGCGACTAGCGCGAAGGCGACGCCCGGCGGCGTGCCGGTATCACCCCGGCTGCGCGGAGACGCTAGCCGCCATACCAGTCCGGCGGTGATCATCGGATAGACGGCCAGATACAGCGCCAGGCCGACCGCCGCCCCGTAACCGAGCACCGGCGGCATCTTGTCCTGATAGTCGAACGCGTGCTGGATCCAGTTGTTGTTGACCGTGAAATGGCCGACCCCGAACAGCCACCCCGTCAGCATCGCCCGCTTCAGCGTCGGCGCGTCGTGCACATGTCCGAGCCAGAGCGCGATCGCGACGATCGTCAGCGGCACCAGTTCGAGCGGCGCGAAGCCGGTGGCGGCAGTGGCACCGAGCAGGATGGGGATCAGGAAACGCATCGCCGCGCCCTAACCGATCCTCGCGGCGGGTGGGAGGCCCCTTCCCCGCGCCGCGCGTGACCTGCTAGGCGATGGGCATGACGCTACGCCCCTTCCACCTCGCCTTCCCCGTCCACGACCTTGCCGCCGCGCGCACCTTCTACGGCGAGACGATGGGCTGCACCGAGGGGCGGTCGTCGGACCAGTGGATCGACTTCGACTTCTACGGTCACCAGATCGTCGCCCACCTCGATCCCGCCGCGAAGCCGGTCGCGGTCGCGAACGAAGTCGATGGCCACCACGTCCCCGTCCCTCATTTCGGTATCGTCCTGACCATGACGGACTGGCAGGCGCTCGCCGATCGCCTCCGCGCCGCGGGCACCGTGTTCGGCATCGAACCGCACATCCGTTTCCAGGGCCAGCCGGGCGAGCAGGCGACGATGTTCTTCCGCGACCCGTCCGGGAACGCGCTGGAGTTCAAGGCGTTCGCGGACGATTCCATGCTCTTCGCCACCGCTTGATAAGGACCCGAGAATGAGCGACCCCGTCGAACTCGACATCGCCCACAGCCTGGGCCGCGACGCCGCCAAGGCCCGCATCGCCGGCGGTATCGCCAAGCTGGAAGGCTATATCCCCGGCGGCAAGGTGACCGAGCATCACTGGGACGGTGACCGGCTGATGTTCAACGTCGCCGCGATGGGCCAGCGCGCCGCCGCGACGGTCGACGTGCTGGAGGACAAGGTTCACCTGAAGGTCGAACTGCCACCCTTCCTGGCGATGTTCGCGAACAAGATCCGCGACGTGCTGGGGCGCGAGGGGCCGAAGCTGTTGAAGTAGCGGTTCGCGCCGCGGCAAAGCCGCGTCGTCGGTCGGGCTTTGTCCGCCGGCCGGCGTCGGGCGGCGACGCGGATCAGCGGTGCTGATCCCCTGCCCGACGCTCCCACTTCTCCCGAATCATGTCCGACGTCTCGCGGCTCCCGTCATGACTCCACCCCGGCGCGCGCAACAGATATCCGAGCTTCGATCCCCACGGCGCGAGCCACAGGTCCTTCGCGATCCCGACCCATTCGTGAAACGCGGCCCACAACAGGTTGAAACTGCCGAGATCGCGCACGATGCCGTAGCGCGGGCGGTCGGCATCGACCTCCGCGGTGTAGGTGCCGAACAATTTGTCCCACACGATGAACACGCCGGCATAGTTGCGGTCGAGATAGCGCGGGTTGGTCGCGTGGTGGACGCGGTGGTGGCTCGGCGTGTTCATCACCGCCTCGAACCAGCGCGGCATCCGCCGAATCGTCTCGGTATGGATCCAGAACTGATAGACGAGGTTCAGGCCGGCCACGAAGAAGACCATCGCCGGCGGAAAGCCGATCAGGAACAGCGGCAGGCGGAACAGGAACGCCAGGCTGAAGAACCCCGTCCACGTCTGCCGGAGCGCGGTCGACAGATTATAGTGTTGGCTCGAATGGTGGACGACATGGCTCGCCCAGAACCAGCGGACACGGTGGGCGGTGCGGTGGAACCAGTAATAGGCCAGGTCGTCGAGGACGAAGGCGACGACGAACGCCCACCAGGCATAGCCGATGTCGAACAGCCGGAACTGCCACACCCATGTCGCCAGCGCGAAGACGAACCCGGCGGAGAGCACGCCGGCGACGGTGCTGCCCAGGCCCAGCAGCATCGACGTGCGGGTGTCGTCGGGACAGTACCGGCTGCGATCGCGAAAGCGCGCGACCAGCATCTCCGCCAGCACCAACACAACGAAGGCGGGAATCGCAAGCGTCACGGGGTTCGGCAGATTGGGCACGGACACTTACTAACACGGATGTCAGTCCGCGAAAATCCTCGCCCGCAAGGGGAGGATCGGGGTCAGTGCAGCGTCACCACCGTCGTCCGCCCGGCCTCCGCCTCCAGCGCTCGGACCTCCAATTCGGTCACTCCGAACAGCGTCACCGCCCCGAACAGCCGCTCGCCCGTCTCGACCGTCACGCCCTCGACCGACACGCGCAGATGCAGCGGTGGGATCAGCCGGCGCACCGCCACCTTCGCGCCGTGGCGTTTGACCACCGCGATGCCGGTGTCGCCTGCGACAAGCGCGGCTGCGCCATCGGTGCCGACCACCGCGCGCCCGGCGTGGAACCCGGCCAGCGCGTCCTGCGCAAAAGCCGCGGCCGTCGTCGCGTCGGTGATCTTGCTTTCGCCGAGCCGCAGCCACCGCGCGATCCACGCCAGCAGCAGCACGGCGACCAGCGACCCGCCGAGCTGCGTGAGCGTCATGGTGTTTAGCGTGCCTCTGCGACGAGCGCGTCGAGCATCGCGCGGATGCCCGAGATGTCGTACCCCGCCGCCGCCGCCTTCGCGACCAGCGTGCCGGGGTCGTCGCCCATCCGCGCGCGCGCCAGCGCCCACAGATGCGCCGATCGCGTGCCCGAGCGGCAATAGGCGAGCACCGGCCCGGCCGCCGCGGTCAGCGCCTGCGCCATCGCCTCGACCTGATTGGCGGAAAAGCCGGCATGGCCGACCGGAATCTCGCGATACGCGATCCCCGCCTCGCGCGCAGCAGCGGCAATCTCGGCGCCCGAGGGCTGGCCGCCCTCTTCGTCGTCGGGGCGATTGTTGACGATCTCGGTAAAGCCCGCCGCGGCGATCGCATCGACTTCGGCCGGGGTGATCTGGGGGGCAACGCTTACGTGATCGTCGATTTGGCGGATCATTCGAACTCTCGGATAGTCGACAGGAACGCTTCTCCATACGCATCGAGCTTGCGCGCGCCAACGCCCGAGATTCGCGACAGCACATCCAGCGTCCCTGGCCGTACGCTCGCCATCTCGCGCAGCACCGAATCATGGAAAATGACATAGGGCGGCACCCCGCCTTCTTTCGCCAGCGCACGACGGCGTTCGCGTAACGCCTCGAACAGCGGATCGCCGACCGGATTGGCTTCCGCCGCGCCGCCCTTCCCCTTGCGCCGCCGCTCGCGCTTGGGCGACAGGACCAGGGTCACGTCCGCCTCGCCCTTCAGGATCGCCCGCGCGGCGGGGCCGAACTCCAGACCCCCGTGCGGGTTGGCGCGGAGCGCGTCGCGGGCCTGCAGCGCGCGGGCGACCGGACGGATCAACGCGGCCTCCTCGCCCTCGACGATGCCGAAGACGCTCAGATTCTCGTGCCCGTTCATGAGGCTCCGCTCGCTCGACTTGCCGAGCAGGATATCCTCGACATAGCCGACGCCGAACATCTGACCCGTGCGGAACACCGCCGACAGGAACTTGCGTGCGATCTCGGTCGCTTGCGTCCCGACCGGCGGGTTCAGGCAATTGTCGCAATTGCCGCAAGACTCCCCCGGCTGTTCGCCGAAGTGCCGCAGCAGCACCGCGCGGCGGCACCCCGTCGTCTCGACCAGCCCCGCAAGCGCCGTCAGCCGCTGGCGTTCGCCCGCCTGACGTTGCGGCTCGACCTCGCCCACGCGCTGGCGGGCCTTGGCGAAATCCTCCGCCCCCCAGAACAGATGCGCGACCGACGGGTCGCCGTCGCGGCCCGCGCGGCCGGTTTCCTGATAATAGGCCTCGATCGACTTCGGCAGCCCGGCGTGTGCGACGAAGCGGACGTCGGGTTTGTCGATCCCCATGCCGAAGGCGACTGTCGCGCAGATCACCATGTCTTCGCTCGCGACGAAATCGGCCTGGTTGCGTGCGCGGACCTCGGGGTCGAGTCCCGCATGATAGGCGCGCGTCGGCCGCCCGGTCTTGGCCAGTGCCTCGGCCAGCTTCTCTGTCCCCGCGCGCGTCTGGGCATAGACGATCCCCGGCCCCGGCGTCTCCGCGATCAGGTCCGCGATCTGCCGCGTCGTGTTGTCGCGCGGCGAGATGGCATAGCGGATGTTCGGACGGTCGAAGCCGGCGACGATCAGCCCGTCCTGCGGAATCCCAAGCTGGTCGAGGATGTCGGCGCGCGTATGCGCGTCGGCGGTGGCGGTCAGCGCGAGGCGCGGCACGCCGGGAAAGCGATCGAGGAGCGGCCGCAGCAACCGGTAGTCGGGCCGGAAGTCGTGCCCCCATTCGCTGACGCAATGCGCCTCGTCGATCGCGAACAGCGCCACCCGCCCGCGCTCCAGCAAATCGCGAAAATCACCGGTCGAGGCGCGTTCGGGCGCGATGTAGAGCAGGTCGAGCTCGCCATCCAGGAACCGCCCGCGCGTCTCCGCCCGGTTCTGGTCGACGCTGGTGAGGGTCGCCGCCCGAATGCCGACCGCTTCGGCCGCGCGCAACTGGTCGTGCATCAACGCGATCAGCGGAGAGACGACGACGCACGTCCCCTCCAGCATGACGGCAGGCAACTGATAGGTCAGCGACTTGCCCGCCCCGGTCGGCATCACCGCCAGCGTGGACTGGCCGGCCAGCACGCGATCGACGACGCGCCCCTGCACCCCGCGGAAGTCGTTAAAGCCGAAGATACGATGGAGGGTGTCGAGCGCCGCAGTCACCGACGGGCATCTAGGGGTCGCAGCCCCAAGCGGCAACCGGCCGCACTCGCGCCATGATCTTGCGCCAGCCTCGCGGCCTGGCGGGATAGTACCGTAAGGAACCAGGCCATGACGAAGGTTGGATCAAGAATCGCCGCGCTGGTCGCGATACTGGCGACGCTGCCCGGCGCTGCCGATGATCGCAATACGCTGACGATCCGCGGGGACGGCACGCTCGCCATGCAGGTGAACGGTGTCAACGGGCGTATCCGCGTCGATCCGTCCGGGCTGCCCCGCATGATCTGCAACCCGGACTTCGCGGTTCGTGCCGGGATCATCGCCCAGGGCCGCACCGTGATTCTGGCGGACCCGGCTGACGTCTATGGATCGTACGGCACGGTGTCGCTGCGCCTTGCCGGACGCACGCAGCAGATCCGCGTGGACTGGCTCAGCAGCCGCTATGTCGAGGGCGCGGATTGCGTCATCTCGCCCGGCCTGATCGGTGTCGATGCCGCGCGGTTCGTGCTGCGGTCGTCGCTGCGCGGTGAGCGGACGGTGGCGATGCCGCTCAACCCAGGTGGCGAAGCGTCGCCCGACTGGAACGGCGCCGCCGCCACCGCCGTGCGCATCGGCGACCGCGATGTCAGCGTCGGCTTCACCCTCGCCCAGCCGGGCAACACCGTCACCGCACGCACGGCGCTCCGCATATCGGGGGCCTATGGCGGACGCTACGCCGGGGAGGCGGTCCGGACCGAGGCGGCGTCGGGTCGCGAGCGGCTGCTGCGCCGCATGGTCCTTGCGAAGCCGATGCTGATCGGCCCCGTGTCGATCGACGACATGCAGGTCCGCGTCACCGACTGGGGATCGGCCCGGCAGATCAAGCGAGTCGAGGACAAGGACGTCCCGGCAGACCCCAACGAAGTGAACGTCGTCGCCCGCGCCGAGCATGAGGACACGTTCGAGCGGCTGATGGTCGGCACTGACGCACTGAAGCGCTGCTCGGCGATCGTCGTCGATCTGCTGGCGAAAGAAATCCGCCTGACCTGCGCCTAAAAGCGATAATCGGTCGCAATCGCGCCATGATCGCAGGTCAGGACGCGACGAGATGATCCGTTACGCTCTGGCAACGCTCGCTCTGCCCCTTCTGATCGGAGCCGACGCCCCTTCGGAGCGCGTGATCGACGGCGACCATCTCATAGCCGTGACCATCAACGGCGTCGTCACTCGGCTGCGCGTCGATCCGTCCGCCCCCAGCATCGCGCTCGTCACGCCCGAGGTCGCGCAGCGCGCCGGACTGCGGATGGGACGCAAACTGGGCATCGGCTTCACCTATGGCGTCGGCCCGGTGCTGGTATCGTCCTCGACCGCCGTCGCACGGGTCGATTTCGGTGCGGGGCAGGGCAAGACGCGCATTGGCTGGACGGAGCGAACCTACAGCGCGGCAAACGACGGCACCATCGGCCCGGCCGCGCTGCCCGACACGACCGTCCGCATCGTCCTGCACGCGCCCCGCGCGGTCGAGAGGACCATGACCCTGCGCTACGACCAGCCCGGCTTTCCCGACACGATCTTCGGCATCGGATGGAGCCATGCCAGCGGCCAGGTCGATCTGGACGGGCAGCCGCTGTCAATCCGCTTCGCGCCGCACGCCCCGCGCACACTGGCGACCGCCGGCGCCGCCGCGCGGCTGGCGCGGGTCCACGGCGGCAGCATCGCGGGTGATGCTACGATGACGCAGGTCGCATTCGGCATCGCGCGCCCGGTGCGCACGATGACGCTGGAGCGGCCGTTTGCGCTCGACGACCTGCACGTCGCGACCCTGGGCGTCCGCATCGCCGACGACGGCACCGCCGCGACGATCCGCGAGGCGGGTACGCCCGTTCCACAGATCGATCCGGACGAAGTCGTCGTCACCGCCGGCGGCCGCAAGCGCGACGTCCGCCGCGACGTGCTGACGCTAGGCGCCGATGTGCTGGGGGCGTGCAGTTCGATCACCTTCGACAAGCCCGCGCACCAGATCCGCCTGCGCTGCGCCTGATCCCGTTCCGAACCAGAGGATGCCGATGACTTCGCCCCTGCTCCCCCTGCTTGCCCTGCCGCTCATCGTCGGCGCCGCCGATCCTGCCGAGCGCGTCGTCACCGACACCGCGCTCGTCACCAAGGCGAACGATGCCGACGTTCGCCTGTTGATCGACCCCGGCGCCCCGGCGATGCCGATCCTGACCGAGGACGCCGCGGCGCGCGCCGGGCTGAAGGCCGGGCCGTTCGGCATCGGCTACCGCGTCGGACCGGTGATGGTCGCCGGGCGCAGCGCGGTCGGGCGGATCGGGCTGGGCGATGCGCCGGCCAAGCGTCGGATCGGTTGGACCGCCAAGCCCTATCTGGCGGGCTATGACGGCGTCGTCGGCCCCGGCGGCCTGCCCGATCCGGTCGTCCGCTTTATGCTGCGCGCGCCCCAGCCCGGCGAGCGGACGGTGGCGATACCGATGGACGCCGACGGCGGGCTGTTTGGCAACTGGGGCGCGAGCAATGCGGTGCTGATGATCGACGGCCAGCCGCTTCAGGTCCGCTTCAACCTGCACCAGGACAGCACGATCGCGACGGCGGGGGCGGCACTGACGCTGGCCAAGGCGTTCGGCGGCACGCTCGACGACGATCGCGCGGACGCGGAGATTGCGTTCGGCGTGAAGCGCCCGGTGCGTACGCTGCGCCTCGCCAGGCCCTTCGCGGTCGGCCCGATCGCGCTGACGTCGCTGCTGGCGCGCACCGGCGACTTCGGCAATGCGGAGGGGATCGCCGCGACCGGCGCCACATCCGACCCTGACGAAGTCGTCGTCACCGCCAAGGGCAAACGCGACCACAAGCGCGACCGCGTGATCGTCGGCCGCGCGGCGCTTGCCGGCTGCTCGTCGCTCGTGTTCGACAAACCGGCCAAGGTCGTGCGGCTGAGCTGCCTATAGATCGTCGTCGACCGGGTCCTGCTCCCCCGACCGCCGCTCGGCTTGCTGTCGCGCCCACATTTCCGCGTACAGTCCCCGTGCCGCCAGTAGCTCGCCGTGCGTCCCCTGTTCGGCGACGCGCCCGCCGTCCAGCACGACGATCCGGTCGGCATGGACGATCGTCGACAGGCGGTGGGCGATGACGATGGTCGTGCGGCCCTGCTCGATCGCCTCCAGCGTGCCGAGGATTTCGGCCTCGGTCCGACTGTCGAGCGCGCTGGTCGCTTCGTCGAGGATCAGGATCGGCGGGTCCTTGACCAGCGTGCGGGCGATCGCCACGCGTTGTTTCTCGCCGCCAGACAACTTCAGCCCGCGCTCACCGACCCGCGTGTCGAAGCCGTCGGGCAGGCGGTCGATGAACGGCATGATCGCCGCCCCGCGTGCGGCGCGTTCGATATCGTCGGCGCTCGCGCCTTCGCGGCCATAGGCGATGTTGTAGCCGATCGTGTCGTTGAACAGCACCGTGTCCTGCGGCACGATGCCGATCGCGGCGCGCAAGGACGTCTGGGTGACGCCTGCGATGTCCTGCCCATCGATCGCGATGCGCCCGGCGGTCACGTCCCAGAAGCGGTAGAGCAGCCGCGCGAGCGTCGACTTGCCTGCGCCCGAGGGCCCGACCACCGCGACCGTCGCTCCGGCGGGAATATCGAGGTCGAGCCCGCGCAGGATCTCGCGTCCGTCGCCATAGCCGAAGCGCACATCCTCGAACCGCACCGCGCCCCGCGCGATGGCCAGCGGCGGGGCGCCCGGAGCATCCTTCACGGTCGCCTCGGTATCGATCAGGTCGAACATCGCGCCCATGTCGATCACGCCCTGCCGCACCGTGCGATACACCATGCCGAGCAGGTCCAGCGGGCGGAACAGCTGCGACAGCAGGGTCGACACCAGCACGACGTCGCCCGGCGTGAACTGCCCCCGCGCCCAGCCCCAGGCGATCAGCGCCATGCCGCCCGCCAGCATCGCGTTGGTGATGACCGCCTGGCCGATGTTCAGCCACGCAAGCGAATTTTCGGACTTCACCGCGGCGTCGGCATAGCTCGCGACCGCCGCCGAATAGCGCTTCGCCTCGCGCTCCTCGGCGTTGAAATATTTGACCGTCTCGAAATTCAGCAGCGAATCCACCGCATGCGCGACCGCGCCGGTGTCGAGGTCGTTCATCCGCTGCCGAAGCGCCGCGCGCCAGTCGGTGACGATGCGGGTGAAGACGATGTAGAGCACCACCATCACCACGGTGCCCGCAACCAGCCCGACCCCGAACCGCGTCCAGAAGATGCCGAGCACCAGCCCCAGTTCCAGCACCGTCGGCGCGATGTTGAAGAGCAGGAAGTAGAGCATCGTGTCGATGCTCTTCGTCCCCCGCTCGACGACCTTGGTTACGGCACCGGTACGACGTTCGAGGTGGAAACTGAGCGACAGATCGTGAAGGTGGCGGAACACCGCCGCCGCCAGCCGTTGCGTCGCGTCCTGCCCGACACGTTCGAACACGGTGTTGCGCAGATTGTCGAAGACGACCGTGCCCAACCTCGCCGCCGCATAGCCGATGACGAGCAGCACGACGAGAGTCGCGAGACTGCGGTCCCCGCTCGCCATCCGGTCGACCGCGCCCTGCAGCGCGAAGGGCGCGCCATAGACCTGCACCAGCTTGGAGGCGACGACCAGCATCATCGCGCCGACGATCCGCGCCTTCAGCGCCGGTGCATCGTGCGGCCAGAGATAGGGCAGGAACCGGCGCAGCGTCGCGACCAGCGGGCGGTCGGCGCCCGGAGTGGAGGTCACGGGGGGCATGGCCGTGCAGATAGGCGCGGCAAGGCCGATCGCCAAGCGCACGGCCGGAAACACCTAGCCCGGAACCGATTCGAACGCATTTTGTTGATTGCGGTGAAGGGGATAGCGCGATGCAACCGCTCTATTACGTCATGGCGATCCTTGGCTGCGGTGATGATGGTGCAGCCTGTCAGCAGGTCCGGCTTGAGCCGGTCCGCTACCAGTCGGCGGCGGCGTGCCAGGCAGCGATGGCCAACGCCCTGCAGCGCAGCACCGATCTGTCCTTCCCGGTCGTGCAGGCCGCGTGCGAACGCCGTGGACTGATGATGGCGGATGCAACCGCCCGCCGCCGGGGCTGACTCCACCTACGAAACGGTATAGCCTCTCCGCCTGACAGGAGGGGACAATGCGCAAGCCGATCGAAATGCTGACCGATGCCGTCGTCGCGATCCCGTCCGTCGCGATCGTCGAGATGCTGGGCCACTGGGGAGGGGCCTAAGCCTTAGGCCGTGTCCACAATCCCGTATCCCGCACCGTCGGCGGGTACAGCCGCGACCGGCCTGCCGCCTGCGCCCCCGCCCGCGCGATCGCGGCAAGCTTTTCCGCCTTGGACGTCGTCACCCGGTGGTCCCAGGCATGATCCCCAGCCGCGGCAACCTTACGGGCTATGCCGCCGTAGATGTCGGCGGCCGCCAGCACAGCCCACGCCGAGCGATAGCTGAGCATCGGCGTCCCGAATCGCGCGCTGTCTTCGAACGCCTGCGCCATCTCCGCCAACCGTCGTGCGAGCACGGTCAGCCGCTTGCGGAACGGCGGTTTCATGTGCTGGCCGGGCGGGAAGTCCATTTCGACCAGCCATTCCTCGGGCAGATAACACCGCCCCGACCGGTCGTCCTCCTCGATATCGCGGGCGATATTGGCGAGCTGGAAAGCGAGGCCGAGGTCGCACGCGCGGTCGAGCGTCGCGTCGTCCTGCGGGTCGACGCCCATCACCACCGCCATCATGCACCCGACGACACCGGCGACGTGGTAGCAGTACCGCAGCAGGTCGTTTTCCGACCGTGGCCGCCATTCGTCGGCGTCGAGCGCAAAACCCGCGATATGGTCGTCGATGAACCGTCGCGGCATGCGCGTTTCCTCGACGACGATCGCGAGGCCGTCGAACGCCGGATCGCCGGTCGGCTTCCCCGCCAGCGCCATCGCGGTGCAATTGCGGATGCGCGCGATTCTTTCCGCCGGGTCGGTGACCTTCTGCTGGTCGTGCCCCATCTCCTGCGCGTCGGCGATGTCGTCGCACGCCCGGCACCAGGCGTAGAGCAGCCACGCGCGTTCGCGCGTCACCGGATCGAACAGCTTGCTCGCCGCCGCGAAGCTCTTCGACCCCTTGGCGATCGTTGCGCCCGCCGCGGCGACGAGCTCCGCGCGGGATAGGAGCGTCACAGGTCCTTCGCGCCGATCTGCCCGACCGTCGTCGCGGGCGTGGACGCGGCCATCTTCGCGAGCAGGCCGTCGAGCGTGTCGTCGACGATCAGCAGCCCCTGATGCTGCGGGCGCAGGAAGCCGACGTCGCCCATCGTCTTCACGAAGGTGATGAGGCCGTCATAGAAGCCCGCGACGTTCAGCAGCCCGACCGGCTTGGCGTGATAGCCGATCTGCGCCCAGCTCATCGCTTCCCACAATTCGTCCATCGTGCCGGTGCCGCCGGGCAGCGTGACGAAGCCGTCGCTCAGATCGGTGAACGCCTGTTTGCGCTGGTGCATCGTGTCGACGACATGGAGTTCGGTGCAGCCGCGATGCGCGACCTCGGCATCGACCAGGGCCTGCGGAATGACGCCGATAACTTCGCCGCCCGCCTCCAGCGCCGCGTCGGCGACCGCACCCATCAGGCCCAATCGTCCACCGCCATAGACGACGCCGATTCCGCGCTCGGCCAAGGTACGGCCGACGGCGCGAGCGGAGTCGACATACACGGGATCGCTCGGGGTAGCCGAGCCGCAATAGATGGCGAGACGTTTCATGGGGCGGGCTCGTACCGCGATTTGTGCGAAAGAAGAAGGGGAAGGGTCGAGTGCCCTACCCCTCCAGCATCAGCTTGGCGGTCGCCTTCGCACTCCCGACGACCCCCGGTATTCCGGCGCCCGGGTGCGTACCCGCGCCCACGAAGTACAGGTTCGGAATCGCATCGTCCCGGTTGTGCGCGCGGAAATAGGCGCTCTGCGTCAGCACCGGCTCCAGGCTGAACGCGCTGCCAAGATGCGCCGACAGGTCGCGGCCGAAGTCGGTCGGGGCATAGCTGAACTTGGTCACGATCCGGTCGTGAATGTCGGGGATCAGCCGCTTGCCGACTTCGTCCAGGATGCGCTTTTCCATGACGGGCTTCAACGCATCCCAGTCGCCGACGAACTTGCCCATGTGCGGCACCGGCGCCAGGGCATAGAAGGTCGAATGCCCCTCCGGCGCCATCGTCGGGTCGGTGACGGTCGGGTGGTGCAGGTAGAGTGAGAAATCCTCGCTCAGCATGCCCGTGTCGTAGATATCGGCCAGCAACCCCTTATAGCGCGGCCCGAACAGGATCATGTGGTGCGGGATGCCCGGCCACGTGCCCTTTATGCCGAAATGGACCAGGAACAGCGACGGCGAGAAGCGCTTGCGCTCGAGCTTCCCCGCCGTCCGCGCGGCCGATCGCGAGGTGCGCAGCAGGTCGCGATAGGTGTGCATCAGGTCGCCGTTTGACGCGACCATGTCCGCCGCGATCGTCTCGCCGCTCTTGAGCGTCACGCCCGTAGCGCGGTCGCCGAGCGTATCGATCGTGTCGACCGGTGCATCGAGGCGTACGGTGCCGCCCAGCCGCTCGAAATGCCGGACCATGCCCGCAACCAGCCGGTTGGTGCCGCCCTGCGCGAACCACACCCCGCCATCGCGCTCCAGCTTGTGGATCAGCGCATAGATCGCGCTGGTCGTCATCGGATTGCCGCCGACCAAGAGCGTGTGGAAGCTCAGCGCCTCGCGCAGCTTTTCGTTCTTCACGAAGCTGGAAACCATCGAATAGACCGAGCGCCACGCCTGGTACTTGGCCAGCGCGGGCGCCGCCGTCAGCATCGACTTGAAGTCGAGGAAGGCGACGTGCCCCAGCTTCTCATAGCCTTCGCGGTACACGCCGGCCGAATATTCGAGGAAGCGGCCATACCCTTCGATATCGCCCGGATCGAGCTTCGCGATCTCGGCGTGCAGCACCGTATCGTCGTTGGTATAGTCGAAATTCGTCCCGTCCGGCCAGTTGAGCCGGTAGAAGGGATTGACCGGCAGCAGCGTGACGTCTTCGGCCATGTCGCGGCCCGACAGCGCCCACAGCTCCTGCAGTACATCGGGCGCGGTGATGACGGTGGGGCCGGCGTCGAAGGTGAAGCCGTCCTTTTCCCACACATAGGCCCGCCCGCCGGGCCGGTCGCGCGCCTCGACGATGGTGGTCGAAACGCCGGCCGATTGCAGCCGGATGGCCAGCGCCAGGCCGCCGAAACCGGCGCCGATGACGATCGCGGTCTTCATGCAGTCTTCCCCAGAATAGCGCGGACGGCGCGGCCGATCGGCACCGGCGGCTTGCCGGTCAGCACCCGCGCCTTGTCGGCCAGTGTCGAGCGCGCGGAATAGAAGCGCGCGATCAGCTTCCCGTCGAGCCCATAGAAACGTTCGAGCACGCGGTAGCGTTCACCCGGTTCGGCAGCACGAAACAACATGGCATCCAGCATCCGGTAAAAGCCGCGCCGCTTCCAGGCAGTGCGGGCGTAATCATGGGTCAGGCTGGCGAGCGTCGCGCTCGACAGGTCGCGGCTCGCGGCGATCTTGCTCGCCAGCCGCACCGCGTCGGGCAGCGAATAGCCGGTGGTCGGGTGGCACAGGCCAGCGCGGATGCCGGCCTTGGCCACGCCCTTGCCGCTGCTCGCCCAATAACGTTCGAAATCGCCGCCGATGATGACGGGTAACGACCCGCCCTCCTCGCGCACCACCGATTTCGGCTTCCAGCCCTTGGCCTGGGCATAGGTTTCGATGCGGACGGCCAGTGCGGCACGGTCGATTTCGGGCGTGTCGCTGTAATAGGTGTCCTCGATGAACATCCGGTCTTCGGCGAACGGCAGCGTGTACACGAAACGATAGCCGTCGATCTGCTCGACGGTCGAATCCATCACGACCGGGCGCACCGATCCGTGCGGGCGCTTCAGGATGAATTCTCGGCCGATGAATTTCTGCCAGCCGACGTCGAGCATCGACAGGTCGCCCGCACCCCGGCAGTCGATGACGCCACCCGCCTCGATCCGCGTCCCGTCGGCCAGCACCACTGCATTCGGGCTGACCGCCAGCACCTTGCGATCGGTCAGGATGCGATCGGCCGGCAGTGCGGCACGCACCGCAGCGTCGAGCTTTTCGGACGTCGTCGAATAATAGTTGACCGGCAACGTGCGCCGCCGCGCGGGGAAGGCGACGTCATAGCCCTGCCAGACATGCGCGATCAGCGGGATCACCAGGTCGCGGTCGCTGTTGGCGACGTCGGGGCCGAAGAACGACCAGATGTGATTGCCGCCCAAGCTCATGCCGCGCTCGATCAGCACGACGCGCGCGTCCGGGTGGCTGCGCGCCAACGCCAGCGCGACCAACCCGCCCGATAACCCGCCGCCGACGATCGCGACGTCGCATGTGATGATGTCCGACACGGGTATGGCCTAGACGATGCGGTGGGGGTGGGGAAGCGGGGGATTCATGAACACGCGCCCTCTCCCAACCGTCATCCCCGCGAAGGCGGGGATCAATAGTCGCGGCATGCCGTGAGATTCGCAGAGGCCGGCCAGAATCGACCCCCGCCTCCACGGGGGTGACGAATTATGGGGTATGTCGACGCGCGTGCGCCTCACGCCACCGCCGGCAGCTTGTCGATCAGCTTGTCGAGCGTGATCGGATAATCCCGCACGCGCACGCCGGTCGCATTGTACACCGCATTCGCCACCGCCGCGCCGACGCCGCAGATGCCGAGCTCGCCCACACCCTTCGCCTTCATCGGCGTCGAATAGGGGTCGAGCGTGTCGAGGAAGATGACTTCCTGATGCGGGATGTCGGCATGGACCGGTACTTCGTAACCCGCCAGGTCATGATTCACGAAGAAGCCGAAGCGTTTGTCGACCGCCAGTTCCTCCATCAGCGCGGCGCCGACCGCCATCGTCATGCCGCCGATCACCTGGCTACGCGCCGACTTGGGGTTGAGAATGCGTCCCGCGTCGCAACACGCCAGCATCCGCTTCACGCGAATTTCGCCGGTATAGGCATCGACGCCCACCTCGACGAAATGCCCGGCGAAGGTCGACTGGACGACGCGCTTGCCGATGTCGCCATATTCGATGCCATCCTCGGCGCTCAGCGCGCCCGCATCGGCCAGCGCGACGCTTCGATTGCCAGCGATCACCCGGCCGTCGCTGAACGTCGCGCTCGCCGGATCGAGTCCCAGCTTCGTCGCGACCTGCTCACGCAGTTTCACGCAGGCGGCATAGACGCCCGCGGTCGAATTCGCCGCACCCCATTGCCCGCCCGAGCCGGCGGAGGCAGGGAAATCGGAGTCGCCCAGCACCACGCGCACCTGCTCCAGCGGCACGCCCATCATCTCCGCCGCGGTCTGCGCGATGATCGTGTACGTCCCGGTGCCGATGTCGGTCATGTCGGTCTCGACCGTCACGCGTCCGCCGTCGAGCTTCACCCGCGCCGCCGACTTCATCAGCATGTTGTTGCGGAAGCCGCCGGCCATGCCCATGCCGACCAGCCACTTGCCGTCGCGCACCTGCCCCGGCTGCGCGTTGCGCCGCGACCAGCCGAACTTCTCCGCGCCGGTGCGCAGGCACTGGACGTAATTGCGGTCGGAATATTTCTTCTCCGGGTTCTCCGGATCGACCTGGGTATCGTTGACGATGCGAAATTCGACCGGGTCCATCCCCAGCTTTTCCGCCATTTCGTCCATCGCGACTTCCAGCGCCATCAGGCCCGGCGCTTCGCCCGGCGCGCGCATCGCATTGCCTTCGGGCAGGTCGAGCACCGCCAGTTTCATGAACGTCTCGCGGTTCGGCGCGGCATAGAACAATCTGGTCTGCGCGATCGCAGTTTCCGGGTCGCCGCCCTTCAGATTGCCGCTGGTGCTGTTGTGCGCGATCGCGGTGAGCTTGCCGTCGCGCGTCGCGCCCAGGCGCAGCCGCTGAATCGTCGCCGGGCGGTGTGTCGTGTTGTTGGCGATCATCGGCCGGGTCAGCGCGACCTTCACCGGCCGTCCGGCAGCCTTCGCGCTGATCGCGGCCAGCACCAGGTCCGCGCGCGGGAACAGCTTGCCGCCGAACCCACCGCCGACATAGGGCGAGTCCACCCGCACATTGGCCGCCGGAATCTCCAGCGTCTTGGCCAGCTCGCGCTTGGTCCAGGCGATCATCTGATTGGCGGTCCACACCGTCAGCTTGTCGCCCTGCCACGATGCGATCGTCGCATGCGGCTCCATCATCGCATGGCTTTCGTCCGCGGTGGTGAAGGCGAGGTCGACCTTCACCGGCGCATCGGCATAGGCCTTGGCGAAGTCGCCGACGCGCTTGACCGGCGCCTTGTCCGGGCCGTCGCCAGGGACGTACTCGGCGCCCTCGGCCTCGGCGGCCAGGTCGAACTTGCCCGACGCGCGGTCATACGTCGTGCGCACCAGCACGGCGGCGGCGCGTGCCTGTTCGAACGTCTCGGCGACGACGATGCCGATCGCCTGGTGGTAATGCTCGACCTCCGGACCGCCGAAGAGCCGCGCGGTGTTCATCGCGCCGGTCTTGAGCGGCGGGTGTTCGGTCGCAAGCACCACCTTCAGCACGCCCGGCGCGCGGCGCGCCTCCGATGCGTCCATTGCGGTGATCCGGCCCTTCGCGATGCCCGCGCCGACGATATAGCCATAGGCCTGGTTCGGCACGACATCGTGGCGCTCATAGACATAGGGCGCGGTACCGGTCGTCTTGAGCGGCCCGTCGATCCGGTCCGTCGCGCGGCCGACGACCTTGCCATTGTCGATCGGGTTCTGGCCTGCGGGTTCGTTGAACTTCATGCCCGCGCCTCCGCGATCGCCGCCGCCAGCGTCCGTTCGGCGAGCGGCACCTTGAATTCGTTGTCCTTGGTCGGCCGCGCGTCGGCAAAGACCTGCGCCGCGACCGCCTTCGCGCCGTCGGGCATCGCCGCTTCCGCCGCCTCGACCCGCCACGGCTTGGGCGCGACGCCGCCGAACGCCGCGCGGCCGGTGCCGTCCTTGCCGATCACCGCCGCGACGCTCACCAGCGCAAAGGCATAGGACGCGCGGTCGCGGACCTTGCGATAGATGTGCGTGCCGGGAATCGGCTTGGGCAAGGTCACCGCGGTAATCAGTTCGCCTGGCTCCAGCGCCGTTTCGATATGCGGCGTATCGCCCCACAGCCGGTGGAAATCGGCAAAGGGGATCGCGCGCGTCGCGCCATCGGGTTTCACCGTCTCGACGCTCGCATCGAGCACCCTGAGCGCCACAGCCATGTCGCCCGGATAGGTCGCGATGCAGTGATCCGACGTACCCACGACGCCCAGCTGCCGCGAATAGCCGCCGATCGCTGCACAGCCCGACCTCGGCTTACGCTTGTTGCACGCCTGGTTGGTGTCGTAGAAATAGGGGCAGCGCGTCCGCTGGAGGATGTTGCCCGCGGTCGTCGCCTTGTTGCGCAACTGGCCGCTCGCACCTGCGACGATCGCCCGGCTCAGCACGCCATAATCCTTGCGGATGCGCGCATCGGCGGCGAGTGCGGTGTTGCTGACCAGCGCGCCGATCCGCACGCCCTCCCCGGCCTTCTCGATCCGGTCGAGCTTCAGGTCCTGCACGTCGACCAGATGCGTCGGCGTCTCGATCTGCAATTTCATCAGGTCGAGCAGGTTGGTCCCGCCCGCGATGAACTTGGCGCCCGGAGTCCGCGCGACGGCAGCGGCGGCCTCGGCCGGGGTCTTGGCGCGCTCGTAGGTGAAGGCCTTCATGCCCGCGCGCTCCCCGCAACCTCGGCCATCGCATCGGCGATGTTCGAATACGCCCCGCACCGGCAGATATTGCCGCTCATCCGCTCACGCATCTCGTCCGCCGTGACGCCGGGCTTGGCGGAAATATCACCCGAGACATGGCTCGGAATCCCACGCTTGATCTCGTCGAGTACGCCGACCGCCGAACAGATCTGCCCCGGCGTGCAATATCCGCACTGATATCCGTCATGCTTGATGAAGGCCGCCTGCATCGGATGCAGCCTGTCGGGCGTGCCCAGCCCCTCGATCGTGGTCACCTTGTCGCCGGCATGCTGGACGGCAAGCGAAAGGCAGCTGTTGATCCGCTCGCCGTTCACCAGCACCGTACACGCCCCGCACTGGCCGTGGTCGCAGCCCTTCTTGGTGCCGGTCAGCTTCAAATTCTCGCGCAGCAGGTCGAGCAACGTCGTTCGCGTATCGACCTCGATCGCACGACGCTTGCCGTTCACCTCCAGCGTCACCGGCATCATCGCCGGGCGCTCGGCGGCGGGGGCGGGGGCGGCGGCATTGGCATCGGCAGAGGGCACCGCACTCAGCGCAGCGGTCGCGGCGGTCCCTGCCATCAAACCGCGCCTCGACACGCAAAAGGATTGTTCGTGCTCAAGCATGTCATCTCCGGCGGACGGGTCCAGATCGGTAACGCGCGTTCCATAGGTCCGTTGCATAGCGTTGATTACGCGAGCGTACCAAGTGGCGGCAGCGCGATCTGCCGCGGGGTGAGCGGCCGCGACGTCGCGCTATCGCACCGCTTGCCCCGGCGCAGCCACCAAGCGGTTTGAAAACAGGTCGATCCGCCCTGACACGCCCGCCCGTTTCTGGTAGCGACCGATCAGGCCCCACAGCGAAGGACCTATGATGATCGATCGCCGGACGATGCTGGGCGCAGTCGTCGCCGCGCCGCTGTTTCCCTATGCCGCACGCGGCGAGGGGCGTCGGCTGGTCAATTCGATCGCGGTCGAGGACAATCGCGTGTGGATCGCCGCACAGATCGGGACGGACCCGAAGCCGCGCTATTTCGTCATCGACACCGGCGCCAACGTCAGCCTGATCAACGATGCGCTCGCCAAGCGGCTAGGAATGAAGGTGATCGGCCAGTCCGACCTGCTGGGCGTCGGCGGGGTCAGTCGCTTTCCCTATTACAACGGCAGCGAACTGACCTTTGCCAGCGGGCTGCGCGTACCCAACATGCTGTTCGCCGGCACCGATGCGCGACTGGGCAACGACGCGGCAGGCGCGCTGTCGGCGGGGCTCTTCACCAGCTACGACAGCGATCTGGATTTCGTGAAGGGCGAATGGCGCGCCTATCCCGATGGTCGGCCGGACTTCGCCGGGCTGAGCCAACTCAAATCGCGCTTCATCGGCGACAGGATGCGCGGCGTGCGCATCCTGGCCGACGCGACGCTCGGCGGTCGGACCGGCGAATATCTGATGGATACCGGCGTGCCGGGTCAGGTGGTGATCGAAGGGCGTGCGGCGACGCGCAGCGGGCTTTGGTCGGCCGATCGCCCCTATGCTCCGGCGCAAGGCAGCGGGATCGGCCGGGCGCGGGTCAAGCGGCGGATCGTCCGCGGCGACACGCTGACGATCGGCAGCGTCCGCTTTGACCGTCCATTGGTTGCCGTCTCCGCACCCGGGACGCCGGGGCACGAAGGCGATGGCTTTATCGGCCTTGGCATCCTCGAACGTCTTCATCTGACGACGCAGATCAAGCCCGGAGCCCTGTGGATCGCCGCCAACGATCGCCCGGCGCCGGCCGAACGCTATGGCTTTTCCGGCCTATGGTTCGACCGGGAAGGTGACGACATCGTCGTCGGAGACGTCGGAACCGGCAGCCCGGCGGCAGCGGCGGGGATCAAGGTCGGCGACCGGGTCAGCAGCATCATCTGGGAGGAATTGCTGCGCCGGAATTCGCAACCCGCCGGCAGCGACATGGCGTTGCGCGTCGTCAGCGGCGGCAAGGGGCGCGACGTCACGTTGAAACTGGCGCCGTACCTCTGACCGCCCGCCGCTCAATGCGGCGCGAGGCCCATCTCCACGCCCGTCTTGTCGTGGAGTGCGAAGCGGTCGACGATGTCCTTGCTCGCCTGATTGTATCCGACGACCTCGACCGTCCGCCCGTCGCGGCGCAGCCGCGCGACGACGCTGTCGAGCGCACCCACGCCCGAAATGTCCCAGAAATGCGCCGCACTCACGTCGATCCGCACGAGGGGCGCGCTGTCCTCCGTCTGGAACGCGCGGCGGAAGCGGTCGACCGAAGCGAAGAAGATCTCGCCCGACACGCGGTAGGTCGCGTGTCGCCCGTCGGCTGACAGCGTGCGCTCGACCGCGAACATCCGCTGGACCTTCGCCGCGAAGAAGATGCCCGACAGCAGCACGCCCGCCGCCACCCCCAGCGACAGGTCGCGCGTCGCGACCACCACGACCACCGTCGTCAGCATCACGACCGACGACGTCGGCGGGTGGCGGCGCAGGTTCGCAATCGAATTCCAGCTGAACGTGCCGATCGACACCATGATCATCACCGCGACCAGCGCCGGCATCGGTACGCGCCCGACGAACGGCCCCAATACCGCCAGCAGGAACAGGAGGAAGGCGCCCGCGACGAAGGTCGACAGCCGCGTCCGCCCGCCCGACGTCACATTGATGACCGACTGGCCGATCATCGCACAGCCGCCCATCCCGCCGAACAACGCCGCGACGATGTTCGCGCCGCCTTGGCCCGCACATTCCTGACGCTTGTCGCTGTCGCTATCGGTCATGTCGTCGACGATCTGCGCGGTCAGCAGCGATTCGAGCAGGCCCACGGCGGCCATCGCCAGCGCGTAGGGCAGGATGATCCGAAGCGTATCTAGCGTCAGCGGAACCTGCGGCCAGGCGAGGCTCGGCAGTCCCTCGGGCAACCGCCCCATGTCGCCGACCGTGTTCACCTGCACGCCCAGCGCGATGCTGATCGCGCTGAGCACCAGGATCGCCACCAGCGGCGACGGCACCGCCTTGGTCACCCGCGGCACGCCGTAGATGATCGCCAGGCCGCCTGCGACCATTGCATAGGTCTGCCAGCCGACATTCGTCAGCTGCGGCAGCTGCGCCATGAAGATCAGGATGGCGAGCGCGTTGACGAAGCCGGTGATGACCGATCGCGACACGAACTGCATGATCAGATGCAGGCGCAACACCCCGGCGGCGAACTGAATGACCCCCATCAAAATGGTCGCCGCGAAGAGATATTCGACGCCGTGGTCGCGCACCAACGGCCCGACCAGCACCGCCACCGCCGCGGTCGCCGCCGAGATCATTCCCGGCCGCCCGCCGATCAGCGCAATGACCACGGCAATCGCGACCGAGGCATAGAGCCCCACCCGCGGATCGACCCCGGCGATGATCGAAAAGCCGATCGCTTCGGGAATCAGCGCCAGCGAGACGACGATACCCGCCAGCACATCGCGGCGGGCGGTGGCGCCGTCGGTAAACCACTGGCGGCGGTAGGCGGAAAGATCGAACGTCATTGGAAAGTCCACAACAGGGCACAGCGCGCCGGACGGCGCGTCACGATGGATGGTGCATGTTGTTGTCCGGCGGATCGGCGGCCGGAATAGCCACCCGGAATTTCACCGGGTCCTTGCGAATGGCGCGCGCCTTACGGCAGGCGCGATAGGTAAGGCAAGGTTGGACGCCGCGCCGGACCACCGTTCCCAAATCCTCCCCTTCAGGACAGATATGTGGCGGATGTCGATCCGATCTAGATCGCTGCGTCTGAGACCGGTATTGAGGTCATCGTGGCCGATCTTTTCCCCGTCCTGGCTGGAGCGATCGTGACCGGCGTTGCCGGTAACTACCTCGTGCAACGCTGGCAATTGCGGACCTGGCGCATCCAGCAGCGTCAGATCGGCTATCAGACGGAGCTTGAAGAGCTCAAAAAGCTGTTGGACGACATCACGCAGAAATCTGCTGATCGCCTTCGTTCGATGCGGCGGCTCGTATCGTCGATGGCACCGAACGCCGTCTGGTCGTTCAATGACGCACTGAAATCCTATCAGGATCAGGTTGCGTCCTGGAATACGGCCTTGGCCTCATTGTTCGTTCGCATTCGTCTCACCGCGAACTACCGCTGGAGCATCCGATTCGAGGAAGAAATTCACGCCAGTTTCCGCGAGGCCGGGGCGTTGATCGAACAAGGCGCGCGTCATCGTCAAGGCGGCGGTCCTTTCATATGGTCAGATTTGAGCGAGCCAAGTCGCAAGCTCGACGGTTTGCAAACGTTACTTTCGCTATTTCTCCACGATTTGACCGACGTTGTGGAGCGACGACGGGAGGAGATCTACTTCGGACGAAAAATTAACGTTACGCACGAGGGCTTATCCGAATATTCGCTTTTCGAGCTTGTCCATGTGACGCTGACGACGGACGTAAGCAGCTTCTACGTGATTCGCTCGGCGTAAGTGTTTCGTTTGCCACTTCGGCGTTTGTACTGCAGGGCGGGGGAAGACGAGTAATGCCGCCAGCTTGGCGGAGGCGCCGATATCGAGTTCGGATGAAGGTTTGTCGTATAGCGTGAAGGACGCGCTCTCCGCACCGCGCAGTCCGGTTCCGAAATACGCAATCGCGAGATATGACCGCAGAATCTCGATTTTTGAGTACCGAAACTGGATGATGTACGCCAAGAGCATTTCGCGCAATTTCCTTGCCATCTTGCGCTCGCGGTGGCCGGTCACTGTTCGAACGAATTGCATATCGATCGTGCTAGCGCCGCCGGCACGACGCAGAAGACATGCCTTCGCAATCTCACGGCAAATGGCCCGCCAGTCGATTCCCATATGTGAGAAAAAGCGTCGATCCTCGAGTACCACAACGCTTCTTTCAAACGCCGTCAATTTCTTATTATAGACGGCATAGGGATCAATTGATCCATGAATGTCAAGAAGGTCTCGATTTAAGTCGATCAACCATCGCTTCAGCGATGGCAACTCTCGACGATCATTTCTAATCACGCCTACCTGACCCTTTCACTTTTATCGGCCTTATAATTAGCGGCCCCATCGATATCGTCCATGCCCTTGTCGATCGGCAATGAACCGCTATTTCTATTCAGTCCGCGCTTAGTGTAAGCGCAAATCATGTCCGCCGTCCTCGCCATCCTTCTCTCCGCGCTCGCGATGTCGGCCATCGTCGCCGTCCGTTACCTCATCGCCAGCGGTGGCTTCGCGCTGGCGACGCGGGTGAAGCACCCCGGCCACTACCGCGGGCTCGATTCGCAGATCCGGCGGGAGATCGGCTGGAGCCTCGCCTCCGCGATCATCTACGGCGCGCCGGCCGGCGTCGTCGCGTGGGGATGGCAGAACCGCGGGTGGACGCGGATCTATGACGATTGGCACGCCTATCCCCTGTGGTGGGCGCCGGTGTCGGTGCTGCTGTACCTCGTCATCCAGGATGCCTGGTTCTACTGGACGCACCGCTGGATGCATCGACCGGCGGTGTTCAAGCGCGTCCACGCCGTCCACCACGCCAGCCGTCCGCCGACCGCCTGGGCGGCGATGGCTTTCCACCCGTTCGAGGCCGTGACGCTGGCTGTGGTAATTCCGCTACTGGTCTTCGTCATTCCCATCCATGTCGCGATGCTGGGATTGGTGCTGGCGATCATGACGGTTATGGGTGTCACCAATCATATGGGTTGGGAGATGTTCCCGCGGTTCCTGTGGGGGGGGCGTGTGGGGGCGTGGCTGATCACCGCTAGCCATCATCAGCGGCACCACGACGCGTACAGGTGTAACTATGGACTCTATTTCCGCTTCTGGGACCGGCTCTGCGGCACGGACCAAGGCGTGGGCGATTTCCGCGCGGCTCGCGCTCGCCGCGGCGGCGTGGACGCTGATGGCGGGCGCCAGCCCCGTCGCGCCGCTTGACGTCGACGTATCCAACCTGCGTTCGGCCAAGGGGCTGATCCAGCTCTGCCTGACGTCGGACCCGACGAACTTTCCCAATTGCGTCGACGATGCCCGCGCGCTGCGCCGCTCGGTGCCCGCGACGATGAAGGCGATCCGCTTCGATGCGCTGCCGGTCGGGGGCTATGCGGTGGCGGTGATCCACGACGAGAATTCGAATTCGAAGCTCGACACCATGATGGGCATACCGCGCGAAGGCTTCGGCTTCTCGCGCAACCCTGCGATCGGGTTCGGTCCGCCCAAATTCGGCGCGGCGCGCTTCACGCTTGATGCCGATGGGACACAGCAGGGCATCAGAATGCGCTACCTGCTATAGTTGATAGGAACCGGGCGGCGGTCGCCACGTTTCGCGGCTGCAACAAATCTGAAAGACGCGCCCGTGAAGTCCCTGTCTCTGCTCGCCATCCTCGGCCTCGCCGCCGCTTCGCCCGCACTTGCGCAGGACGCCTCGCAGCCGCCCGATCCCGCGACGATCGAGACCGGCGGCGATTCGATCACCATCGGTGCCGGCGCGGCGTGGCTGCCCGATTACGAAGGGTCGGACGACTATCGCGTCGTCCCCGCCCCCGGCGCGATCGGCCAGTACAAGGGCTTTGCCTTCCTGCTGGCGGGCAATCGCCTGTCGGTCGACCTGATCCCGAACAAGCCCGGCCCGGTGTGGGACGTGCAGGCCGGGCCGCTGGGCGTCGTCAACTTCAACCGCAATTCGCTGAAGTCGATCGAAGACCCCCGCGTCCGGGCGCTGGGCGAACTCGATACCGCCATCGAACTCGGCGGCTATGTCGGCATCGGCAAGACCGGCGTGGTCACCAGCCCGTACGACCGCCTCAGCGTCTCGATCAGCTACCGCAAGGACGTGGCGGGCGCGCATGGCGCGGGCATCCTGCAGCCGACGATCAACTACCTCACCCCGCTCAGCCTGAAGGCTGCGGTCGGCCTGTTCGCCAGCGCCGAGCGGGCGGAAGCCGGCTATGCCCGCTATTATTTCTCGGTCAGCCCCGCTCAGACCTTGGCGAGCGGCCTGCCCAGCTACAACGCGCGCGGCGGGTGGAAGAACTACAGCCTGGGGGCGCTCGGCACGTACGCGCTGACCGGCGACCTGCTGAAGGGGTTCAAGGCGGTCGGCGGTATCAACTATCGCCGGATGCTCAACGACTTCGGCGATTCGCCCGTGACGCGGATCGCGGGGAGCCGGAACCAGTGGCTGGCGGCGCTGGGGCTGGCGTACAGCTTCTAGGAGCGGGCGCCCTGCGATTGCCGAAGCAATCGCAGGAGTCGCCACGTCGGGCAGCGGTGCGAGCAACGCTCGCTCCGTCTGACGATGTGGCGCTAGACCTCCCCCCCACAACCGCCTACAACCCCGTCCATCCCCGGGGGAGCGCTCACGCGCGCTTGAGAGGATGGCAGCAGCCATCGACCCGCCGAACCTGATCCGGTTGACACCGGCGTAGGGAGTGGAGCGCGGTCCCCGCCGTCGTCCCCTCCCCTTTGGAGACGACGACACATGGCCGACATCCCCGCCCGCACCGAGCTCAAAGTCACCACCGGCCCGATCCGCGGCAGCCGCAAGGTCCACGTCGGCCCGCTGAACGTCGCGATGCGCGCGATCGATCTGGAGCCATCGTCCGGCGAGCCCCCGCTCAACGTCTACGACACCTCCGGCCCCTACAGCGACCCCCACGCCCGCATCGACATCATGGCAGGGCTCCCGCAGCTGCGCCGCGACTGGATCCTGGCTCGCGGCGATGTCGAGGCCTATGACGGCCGCGAGGTCCGCCCGGAGGACAACGGCCAGCTCGGCCCCGACCGTTCGGGCGGCGTCCCGCAATTCCCGAACGTCGTCCGCCGCCCGCTGCGCGCCAAGGCCGGCGCCAACGTCAGCCAGATGCACTATGCGCGCCGCGGCATCGTTACGCCCGAGATGGAATATGTCGCGACCCGCGAGAACCTGGGCCGCGAGATGCTCCGCGAATACCACCGCGACGGCGAGAGCTTCGGCGCCGCCATCCCCGATTATGTGACGCCCGAATTCGTCCGCGACGAAGTCGCCCGCGGCCGCGCGATCATCCCCAACAACATCAACCACCCCGAAACCGAGCCGATGGCGATCGGCCGCAACTTCCTGGTCAAGATCAACGCCAACATCGGCAACAGCGCGGTCGCCAGCAACGTCGCGACCGAAGTCGACAAGCTCGTCTGGGCGATCCGCTGGGGCGCGGACACGGTCATGGACCTGTCGACCGGCCGCAACATCCACGACACGCGCGAATGGATCATCCGCAACTCGCCCGTGCCGATCGGCACCGTCCCCATCTATCAGGCGCTCGAAAAGGTCGGCGGCATCGCCGAGGAGCTGACGTGGGAGATCTTCCGCGACACGTTGATCGAACAGGCCGAACAGGGCGTCGATTACTTCACCATCCACGCCGGCGTCCGCCTGCCCTATGTTCCGCTGACCGCCAAGCGCGTCACCGGCATCGTCAGCCGCGGCGGCAGCATCATGGCGAAATGGTGCCTGGCGCATCACAAGGAAAGCTTCCTCTACGAGCGCTTCGACGAGATCACCGAGATCATGAAGGCGTATGACATCGCCTATTCGCTCGGCGACGGCCTGCGCCCCGGATCGATCGCGGACGCCAACGACGAAGCCCAGTTCGCGGAGCTCTACACGCTAGGCGAGCTCACCAAGCGCGCCTGGGAGCAGGACGTTCAGGTGATGATCGAAGGCCCCGGCCATGTGCCGATGCACAAGATCAAGGAGAATATGGACAAGCAGCTGGAGGCGTGCGGCGAGGCGCCCTTCTACACGCTTGGGCCGCTCACCACCGACATCGCGCCCGGCTACGACCACATCACCAGCGGCATCGGTGCGGCGATGATCGGTTGGTACGGCACCGCGATGCTCTGCTATGTCACGCCCAAGGAGCATCTGGGTCTCCCCGACCGCGACGACGTGAAAGTCGGCGTGGTGACCTACAAGCTCGCCGCCCACGCCGCCGACCTGGCGAAGGGCCACCCCGCCGCCAAGCTGCGCGACAACGCCCTCAGCCGCGCCCGCTTCGAATTCCGCTGGCGCGACCAGTTCAACCTGTCGCTCGATCCCGAGACGGCCGAGCAATACCACGACCAGACGCTGCCGGCAGAAGGCGCCAAGACCGCGCACTTCTGTTCGATGTGCGGGCCGAAATTCTGCTCCATGAAGATTACGCAGGAGGTGCGCGACTTCGCGGCGAAGCAGAATGCGGGGGTGGGGACGTTCATCGCCGCTGAGGAAGCCGAGGCGGGGATGGCTGGGATGAGTGAGCTTTACCGAAAGACGGGGGACCTATACGTGCAAACCCAACCGGAGTAGTAGCTTGATCGGAAGTGGAATGTTCTCTATACGTTCCTACCATGACTGAGGTCGATGCAGCCGCTGACACCCTAGCAGGGTTGATTTCTGACTACCGAGGCGGTGCCTTCGGTCAGCCCGTGGGAGATCACGTGCGCCGATGGATCGCTCAGTTCGAAGCATCGGTGCGAGCTCAGATTCTGCGCGAGCTTTGCCACGTTTTTCAGCACACTTATTTATCTCGAGAGAAGGCAGTTGCCTTCTTATCTGATGTCATAAAAACTAAGAAACTTGCTGGAGACGATATCAAGGCATTTTGGACGAACGCCAATTTGCTTGATGTTCAGCTCGCCGGGAATAGTCAATCTGACGTTGTCAGTCTTTTTGGCGAGGTTTTGAAGAACGAGGTTGGCATTAAACTGGGTGATACGGGTAACGGAAACGACGTATTTATTTACTTGGATGACGGTATGTTTACCGGAAATCGAATTCGCCGTGATTTAGAAGCATGGATAAAAGCCGCTCCTTCTCCTGCGATTTTGCATGTTGTTGTCTTTGTTACCCATACTGGAACTTATTACGCGAGGGGTGAGCTAAGCAAAGCAATCCGGGCGTCAGGTAAGACAATTGAGCTTCATTGGTGGCGTTTGCTAGAGCTTGAAGATCGCAAATCTGAAACCGACCAGTCGGATGTGCTCCGGCCAATTGCCTTGCCAAGCGATCCGCTGGTTGAGGCCTACGTCGAAAATATGCGGTATAAACCGCATCTTCGTAATCCTGGTGGGGTCGGAAAGGCTCAACTATTTTCGTCAGATCCAGCACGCCAACTGCTTGAGACCGAATTTCTTAAGGCGGGTGCGAAAATAAGAGCAGACTCTCCATATCTAGGAGATAGCCAACGCCCTCTGGGACATATGTCATTGGAAACTTTGGGCTTCGGCTCACTGTTCGTGACGTATCGTAATTGCCCAAATAACGCACCACTTGCATTGTGGGCTGGCGATCCATGGTATCCGCTATTTCCTCGCACGACCAATCGTGCTGCAGCTGTTGAGCGGCTTTTCAAGCGGGGAACCAGCCCATGGGGGTGAGGTCAATTGAGCCCCGGAGCTATGATCCGACTCAAGTAGCTGTTTTTTGGAAAACAAAGGAGCGTTTCGGCGGTCTTTCCAACATGGCGGCCGGCTTTCCGCTCGTAATCAACGACATCAGGATATTAACGTCAGAAGCTCTTTATCAGGCATGTCGCTTTCCACATCGTCCCGATCTGCAAGAGCTGATAATTTCTGAAATTAGCCCGATGACAGCAAAAATGAAGGCGAAGCCCTTCTCAAAAGAAAGCCGTACGGATTGGCACGAGGTACGTGTTCAGATAATGCGGTGGTGTTTGCGAGTGAAGCTCTGCCAACATCCTGATAAATTCGGTCGAGCGCTGCTTGAGACTGGCGATAAGGATATCGTAGAAAAGAAAGTTAATCGTACAGACTTTTGGGGTGCAAAAGTCCAAGAGGATGGCCAATTGGAAGGACAGAATGTTTTAGGGCGTCTACTTATGGAATTGCGGGGCGAATTTATCCAGAATGGACCCCCGGTTGCGGTCAAGCCTTTAAATCTTACTTGTTTTGATCTTTACGGCAGCAGTATCGGACTTGTTAAACCTACTAAATCGGCTTTAAGTTTTAACTTTTAGCCTATTGGCGTTGTGGCTGTAAGATCTTAATATGCCCCACCTAGCCCACATCACCCTCGTCGTCCGCGACTACGACGAGGCGCTTGCCTTCTATGTCGGCAAGCTCGGCTTCGAATTGGTCGAGGACAGCTACCAGCCCGAGCAGGACAAGCGCTGGGTCACCATCCGCCCGCCCGGCGCCGGCCCGCAGGCGACCACCATCCTCCTCGCCCGCGCCACGACGCCCGAACAGGCATCGCGTATCGGCGATCAGACCGGGGGACGGGTCGCCTTCTTCCTCGCCACCGACAATTTCGATCGCGACCATGCCCGCTTCACCGCTGCGGGGGTGACGTGGGTCCGGCATCCGGTCGACCAGCCCTATGGCCGCGTCGCGGTGTTTGCCGATCTCTACGGCAATCTGTGGGACCTGATCGGCCCCGCGCCGGGCGGCACTTTGGCGGGCTGACGCCGGCGCGGGACAGGCGAGGCCGAGCGCGCTACGACGCCGCCGATGCTCGCCATCCTGCCCTACACCGACGCCCTCGCGCCCGCGTTCCGCGAGATCAACGCGGCGTGGATCGCGGACATGTTCACGCTCGAACCGCATGACGAGCATGTCCTGTCGCACCCGCGCGAAGCGATCATCGACCAAGGCGGGGTCATCCTGTTCGTCGCGCATCCGGACCACGGCGTCATAGGCGCGGGTGCGCTGATGCCGACCGGCGGGGGTGCGTATGAGCTGACCAAGATGGGCGTGCGCGCCGACATCCGCGGGTCGGGCGCCGGCGCGGTCCTGCTCGACGCGCTGATCACCGCGGCGCGTGCGCTGCCGGATCTCACCGCGCTCTACCTGCTAACCAACAGCGCCTGCGCCGCGGCGATCCACCTGTATGAGCGCGCGGGCTTCGTCCACGATGCCGACATCCGCGCGCGCTACGGCGCGACCTATGCCCGGTGCGATGTCGCGATGCGCCTGCCCCAAGGCTGACGCGCGCAGCCGCGCTGCGCTCCGGCGGGGCGGTGGCCGGCGCACGAGCGGTTTGCCTCTTCAAATGTTGGAATTCGTCTGATCTACGCTGGTCGATGGACCAGACAGCCCCACCGCCACCGCCCGCACCCCGCCCCGAGCGCAGCCACTGGACGCCCGCGCGGCAGCGGATCTTCCTCGCCGCCCTGCTCGAGTTCGGCTGCGTCTCGCGCGCGGCGCGGGCGGCGGGCATGTCGCGCTCGAGTGCGCATCGCCTGCGCGCCCGGCTGGCCGACACGCCCTTCGTCCGCCAGTGGGACGCAGCGCTTGCCGAACACGCCCGGCGAATGGCCGATCCTTTCGCGCGCCCGCCCGGTCCCGGCGCGCCGGCGCCGCGTCGTTGACGCCGCCCGGGCGCTACACTGTCGCGCGCGTGTCGCGTCTGGGGCGCGCGTGCGGCGCAGTCCCGACGCGCGGCCGTCTCGCCGGCGGCGCATCGCGACGAAAACGGCCATCGCGCCTCAACTTCGTAAACTTCGAACCGCGCGGCGTCGGCTCAGCGCGGGTGCCCGATGCGGTACGGCCCGGCCCGCGCCCGAATCGCCGCCCCCTTCCAGCTGAGCGCGACGCGACGTTCGGCGACCAGCGTGTCGATGGCGGCATGGACCGCCGCCATCTCGCCCCGCCAGTCGTCCCGCCCCGCGGCCGCCGCCAGCCGGCGTGCGGCCTCGCTCGGGCAGATCGTCGCGTCGACGGCGCGGGTGGCGAGCAGGGTCAGCACGGCCTCGGTCGGAGTCATGACGCCGGTTGTGGCAGCGCTACTCCCCCTCGAGCAAGGCCGATGCGCGGTCGAGCCACGCGTCAAGCAGCACGATCGCCTTGTCGCTGGCGCGGACGAACGACCGCCGCCCATCCTGCGGGTCGCGCCGCCGCTCGATCAGCCCGCGGCTCTCCAGCTCGCGCATCCGCCGGAGCGCGGTCGAGGTCGCGGCATTCGCACCGATGCACACGCTCGACACCGCCAGCACGCGCCCGTCCCGCTCGGCCTGGTACAGGTCGAGCAGCATGTCCCAGGCGGGCTCGCCGAAGACGTCGGCGTCGTCGCCGAACATCTGGTCGCGGGCCCGGCGCAGGCGATAGATCTTGCCGGCCAGGTCGGGGTGACGGGCACAGCTGGAGCGGAGCAGCCGGTGGCGGGCGCTGGCCAGCAGCTCCTCGATCTCGGTGATGGTCCCCAGCGCCTCCTGCGCGCCCGACACATCGGGGTGGCGACCGGCGTTCATATCACCCTCCCGACGGCAGCGGCCGGTTCCACGGCGGATCCTCGCCATAGCGCTGGACCCGTGCCCGGTGCCGCCAGGCGGCGATCGCGAGGATTATGGGATTGGGATAGCTCCAGGCCGCGTTGGCCACCGAATAGGACCACGGCCACAGCGCGGGCGACAGCATCAGCAGATGCGTGACGACCGTGTTCAGCAACACCGCCGCCATCCACATCGGCCAATAGCGCTGGGCGTGGAGCGCCAGGATCACGACGCAGACGAACATGGTGGCATCGACCACCAGCAGCCCCGTCTCGATCGTCTTGAACCCCTGGAAGGCGATGCGCGGCATCACTTGCGACGCCAGCACGGCCGTCAGCAGGATCGCCACGCCGATACGTTCCGGCAACCCGCCCCGCACGCCTGCGTACAGGCAACAGGAAAGAAGCAGGGACAGATAGAGGATGACGTTCATCGTTTCCGATCGAGCCCCCGCTGGCCACGACTGTCAATCCCGACATCAGGCGACCGCAGCCAGGTGCGGCAGCGACCCGTGCGGTTCGTCCTTGTTCGGCGTCTCGTACAGGTCGCCCTGGCCCAGCACCTGGTGATCGATCGCGGCAGTCCGCAGCACGCCGTGCGCGGCCTTGATGTCCTTAATCGCGCCGAAGACCTTGCTGGTCGCCTCGCCGATGAAATCGACCGCGCGCTGCGCCTCGAGTGGGTGGAAGGTGCCATCGACCCGCGCCGTTAGCACGGCCGTGCCCATGGCGAGGACCTTGAGCGCGGCTTGATTGGCCGCGACTTCGGCGGGCTGGAGCGAGCGAGCGATGCGGACGGCAGCGATCGTCTTTGGAGAAGGCATGCGAAATCTCCTTCGCGAAACCGCCGGATGCGGTCGCGTCAAACAGGGTTGGCAGTGATCGGTACGGTCGGTGACCCGAACGGGTCAGGTCACCAGGGTGTGCAGGGCGCCGAGCCCGTTCAGGAAATTCGCCACCGCCAGGAGCATCGCGAACGCCAGCGCCACGATCCATCCCAGGCGGGCAGCAGATCCCAGGTCATTGTACTGCTTCCCTTGCCGAAGGAACGGCAACCGCATCCTGGGGCGGTGGTCGTCTTCGGCTGGGGTCATAATGACCGCAATCGGGGCCGGTTCGGCAAGCCTGTCCGGCTGGGTATCCAATGGCTGGGTATCCCCGATGGGGGGCGCCGCCTCGGTCGCAAGCGGCAGGGGCGCCGCGACGATCTCCGCATCGGCATCCATCACCGCAATCCGACGCGCCGCATCGCGCCGCGACGCGACGCCCAGCGTACGGATCGCGCGCTTCAGATGCAGGTCGACGGTATGATGGGAGATGCCGAGCGTGGCGGCGATCTCCTTGGACGACAGCCCCTGGCCGACCAGGCGCAGGCAGTCGATTTGCCGATCGGTCAGTCTCAGGGATTCATCGGCGGACATTGCGCGCACTTTGCACACAACCCGGCATCGATCTCAACCAAAGTGACGCCCTCGGCCACTTCGGATGCAAAATTTACGTGGATTACGACCGCCGCGCGACCGATCGATGCCATGCGCGAGGTTTACGGGCCGTACGGTGACACACCCAGCGATGAGGGAAAAAATGGATGCCCGACAAGGATTCGAACCTTGATTGACGGAGTCAGAGGCTGTCAAAAGACCGCAGATTTCTGCCGCTATCCGCGGACGTGTAGCATCTTTGCAGCATACACTTTTTGAGTCTTTAACAAGGGAATCTGCATCGCCTTTTTGGCCTCGTCAGCCCAGACGCTCATTCACCCTGCCGCACGTTTCTCCGGCTACTTATATGTGACCTTTTCGAGGTCATATTCTGACAGCCGGCCGAAGCTGCCGCTGCGCATATCTAGAATTCTATTCCAGTAACAAGGCTCGGATATTATTTTCTGCCCATCAAACGATTAATCAGTGAAATCAGCTCACCTTCCCTACGCGTTTGCGATTTTTGAAAGATGCTTTTAAGTTGAACTGAGACGGTTCCGATACTCGTCTGGCGCGCGTCGGCGATATCGCTGCGCGCCTCTCCATTGGCTAGCCGTACCGCAACATCCGCTTCGCTTGGTGTTAGCTGCAACAATTGGCGCAAGGCCAACACTGTCGCGTTCGAGCACGCGAGCGGCCTCGTCTGATCTATCGTAACAAGCACATGTGGACGGAACAGCGTCGCCCAGTCCCGTCGCGGAAGCGCATAGACCTCGCACCAGCTGCGATCGAACCTATCGTCGCGCGACGAGAGCCAGAGACGTTCGGAAAGTTGCGGCAGACCGCGCAGTGCGCGACCGATCGCGGTGCGGAGCACGCCATCATCGACCGCCGTTCGGCCAACCAGACGGCCACCTTCCAGCCGTAGCGCGCCCTGTCGCAGCGCAATTTCGGCTTTGGGGCTTATCATGACGACACGGCCGGATTGATCGAGGAGGAACGCTGCGACCCCAAGCGCCTCGATCGCGCCGAAGGTCAGTGATTCACCCTTGCATTCGATCGCGCGCTGCATCCGAACGGCGGTGCGGGCATGAGGCGCGATGGCGGCAAAGCGCATTTCGTGCTCACGACGTCCCGGCCCCTCGCGAAAGCCGCGAAACGTCGCGATTCCGACTTTGGCGCTGTCGTCGTCCCATAAGATGGTTTGTGCGCCGTAAGGAATGTCCCAGGCTTCGCACACAGCGTTGTAGGCATCGCTTTGTGGCCGGTTCCGCCGCGCGGCGTAATCTTCCTCTCCGACGATTTTCAGGGTGGCGCCCGAACTTCCGAGCCGCCAGCTCCGATCGGGATCGGTGCCACCCGATTCGATCTGCTTATCGGAAGGGATCGGGTCCATCCCGACGAACAGGTTGAATGGCAACGCATCGATCGCACCGAAGCCGATAAGTTGCGCGCGACCGGCGTCCGTATATTCCGCCAGCGCCTTCAACGCGACGGCCCACCCATCGGCGCTCAGCGGGGCGTCCGCAAGCAACTCGGCGACGCGCGAACCGGCTGAATCCAGAGGGCGAAGCGATTCCATTTCCAGGACGAAAATGTATAGATTTGATTCAACACGGATCAATATCCGAAGACGCCGTTTTCCGCCGCGGGTTCATCTTGGTCCGGCCTCTCTTCGACTTGGAGCGAGGCCGGAATCGACGTCAGAACGCCAGGCTGACAGCCGCCTGGGCACCGTGATCGCTCCACCGCGATGCGAGACTGCCGGCATAGGACACGCGAACCCGTGCCCGACCAATGTCGGCCTCGACGCCTGCGTCCACGATCGCGGCGTCTTTGGGAAGCGTCGCGCCGGCAATCCGAAATGCGCTGCCGCCCGAGACGAAGCGATTGTCCGTCACCGAAGCCAGATCGCTCCAGGCATGCTGCCACCCGCCACGCCCGACGATGCGCGTACCGTTGCCGACAGGAATGCGGACATTGGCTCCGGTCGTCAGGAAGCGGGTTTCCATCGCCTGCCGCCGCACGGCGAGCGCCGCGGCGCCACCGGTTTCGGTGAAGCCATCGGACACCACACGGACCTGCGCGACCTGGACGAAGGGCGCAAGATCAAGCGGGCCGGTCGACAGGTCATAGGAAACGCCGCCAAAGATCTGTCGAGTCGTGGCGTCGTATCGGCCACGCTGCACGGTCGCACCGCCGAAGTCGGCGCGGCGATCTGCGTGAATGCGGTGCCAAGTCGCACTGACGCCCGCCTGGACCTGCAGCGAGGTGCGTCCGTATCCAACGACCCCGGCCACGCCCCAGCCATCGGCCGCCGCATAGGCAGCACGCGGATCGACCGTCTGGTCGGACCGCGACACCGTCCCGGCGACGCCGACGAAGGCGCCGTTCGAGGCGTAGCCGACACCAAGCACGGCCGCGCCGCTCTCCATCTTCGTCGCGATGGGTGTCGCCTTGCCCCATCCCGTCTTCGTCGAGGCGATCGGGAAGACGCCCTCGGCGGACGATTCGGGCGCGGATGCGGCCATCGCATCGCGAACGGTGCGTGCGTTGCTGACCAGGGCGGCAGAGGTGCTGGCATAGATATCGCCGGCCAACAGGTCGAACGACTGGCGGGCCGTACCGGCGGATTGCACCAGCACGCCGTCGAAGACCGGGCTGTCCGCGCCCAAGGTTTCGACCGCATTCGCGGTTGCAGCCTGGTTCGGCGTTGCGGCGACCGCGGCGAAATCGATGTCGTTGCGCGACAGGACCAGCGTCACCGCCGTAGCGCCATAGGTCAGCCGCGGCGACAGGAACGCCAAGTTCGACGTCACGACGCCGAAGGTGCCGTTGATGCCGCCGGCGCTCGTCAGGACGGTATATTCGGTACGTGGCTGATAGGTCCCGTTCTCGGCGAGCACCTGAACGCTTGCCGTCCGTGCGATCGTCGTCACACCCGTCGCATCGATCCGATCGGCGCGACCGGCCGCGTCGGCCTCGACTTCGAACACCGATCCGGTGCCGAACGTCAGGTTGCCGGCCACCGTCAGTTGACCGATGGAATTGCCCGGGCCGATCCGGCCCCCATTGACGGACGTGCTGCCGACCGACCCGTTTCCGCCGAGCGTGCCGCCGCTTTCCAGTTGGACGGCGGAAGCCAGCGATCCGTTCGCCTTCAGCACGCCGTTCTCGACGGTCGTGGTCCCGGTGAAGGTGTTGGCGCCCGTCAGGTTCAGCGTCCCGCCACCGCTCAGGCGAAGGTTGCCGGTGCCATTGATGGTTCCGGCGAATGTGCTCGACGTGCTCTGGTTGATCGTCAGGTTGCCGCTGCCGAGCGCGACCGTGCCGGCGGACGTCCCGGACAGGCCGGCGATGGTCTGGTTTCCGGTCAGGGACAAGGTACCTTGGGACACGTCGAACTTCGCCGATGGCTGGACCGCGCCGGCAAGGACGACCGACCCGCCGAAAACCTGTGTAGTTCCGGTGAAGTTGTAGGCGCCGGAGAAGGTCAGGACGCCGTTGCCGTATTTTTCGAGCTTGCCGGTGCCGGAGAAGGCGCCCTTGAAATCGTAATTGTCACTGCGGGCGAAGACGACGCTGCCGTTGTTGACGAGATTGCCCGTAAAGCTGCCGCTGGTGCCGCCGTCGCCGAGGATGAAGCTGCCGCTGCCCGACGTCGCGACATCGCCCGCCATCGTGCCGGTCAG
>CAJYOI010000018.1 GCA_913776045.1 uncultured Sphingomonas sp. | reverse complement strand
GGGTCGAGATGGTCGCGCAGCAGCTGCGTCGCCGGCTTCGAGATCAGGAAGCCGATTTTCGAGCGTACCGAACTACGGAACGCACGCTTCAAAAGGTCGCCGACGAAGCGCGCGGTGCCCTCCGCCGTCTTCAGCGCGATGTTGCCGGAGAAACCGTCGCACACGACGACATCGACATTCCCGCGCGAGATGCGGTCGCCCTCGATGAAGCCCGAAAAGGTCATCGGCAGATGCGTCGCCGACTTCAACGCGGCGGCTGCTTCGCGCACCTCGTCGGTGCCCTTCAGCGCTTCGGTGCCGATGTTGAGCAGCGCCACGCGCGGGGAGTCGAGATCGAGCGTCGTCCGCGCCCAGGCGGCGCCCATGACGGCGAACTGCACGAGGTTGCGCGCATCGCACTCGGTATTCGCGCCCAGGTCGAGCATCACCGTGTCGGTGTCGCCCAGGCTCGGCAGCATCGCCGCGAGCGCCGGACGATCGATTCCCGGCAGCATCCGCAGCGACAGCTTCGCCATCGCCATCAGCGCGCCGGTGTTGCCCGACGACACCGCAGCCGCGGCACGACCCTGCTTCACCAGATCGATCGCGACGCCCATCGACGTCGTCTTCGCGCGGCGAATCGCCTGGCTCGGCTTGTCGCTGCCCGAAATGACGTCCGGGGCGTGGACGATCTCCGACGCCGCGGTCAGGTTCGGGTGCGCGCTAAGACCCTCTCGGATCTTCGTTTCGTCACCGACCAGCAGGAAGCGCATGCCGTCGTACTGGCGACGCGCGCGGGCGACGCCAGCCAGCATGACGGCCAGTCCCTCGTCGCCGCCCATCGCATCGACGGCGATCCGCGCATCGGGGGACATCACAATGCTACCTTTTGGTCAGGCGAGGGGACTTAGCCCTCGACCGAGACGACTTCGCGACCGTTATAATGGCCGCAGGCGTTGCACAGGTTGTGCGGACGCTTCAGTTCGCCGCAGTTCGGGCATTCCTGGAACGCTTCGACCGACAGCGCATCGTGCGAGCGGCGCATGCCACGCCGCGACGGCGAGGTCTTTCTCTTGGGGACGGCCATGTCGGCAACCTTCTAATTACGAATCTAAAATCGGTTTCGCGAAACGCGCTACAGCGCCTGCCCGAAACGAGCAAGCGCAGGTTCTGCCCACGAAGCGAAGGCGCGCCTATAGCGATTTTGCGCGGTGTTGCAACCCGAAGCGGTTGCCGTCACGGTGGCGGGGTCAGACCAAGGGGACTTATATGCCGATCATCCTGCCCGCGACACTCGCGACCGCCGCGGCCTGCGCCGTGCTCAGCGTCTGGATGGCGATGCGAATCGGCCAGATTCGTCGCGCGCGCAAGATCTGGATGGGGGACGGTGGCGATACCGCGATGATCGCGCGGATGCGCGCGCAGGCGAATTTTGTCGAATATGCCCCCTTCGTTCTGATCCTGCTCGCTATGCTGGAACTCGCCAAGGGGCCGAGTCTGGCGGCGTGGGGCTATGGTCTGGTCTTCGTGGTCGCGCGCGTGCTCCACGTCTTCGGGATGGACGGGTGGAAGCCGGGGCGGATGGCCGGCGCGATCATGACGCTGCTCATACTGCTGCTGCTGGCCGGTGAATGCGCGTGGGTCGCGTTTTCGACGCCCTATGTGACCGCACCGGTGATCGTGGACGTGCCGCTGAAAGGGTGACGCCAACCCCACAGCCGTCATACCGGATCGTGTCCGGATGACGGTTCGAATAGTGCGGGTAGCGCCTTACCGCCCCAGCACCGCGTCCCCGACGAACGGATTGCTCGCGCGCTCGCGCCCGAAGCTGCTGACCCCGCCGTGACCGGGCAGGAAGACGGTATCGTCGCCCAGCGGCCAAAGCTTCGTCACGATCGACGCGATCAGCGCCTGCGGATCGCTCATCGGAAAGTCGGTGCGGCCGACCGATCCCTGGAAGATCACGTCTCCGACGATTGCCAGTTTCGAGTTCGGATGATGAAACACGACATGTCCCGGCGTGTGACCGGGGCAGAGATAGACATCGAGCGTCAGGTCGCCGACCGTCACCTGCTGTCCGTCATCGAGCCAGCGATCCGGCTCGAACACTTCCGCCGGCACGCCCCATTGACGTGAGTCGTCGTCCAGCCGTGCGATCCAGAACCGGTCGGCCTCGTGCGGGCCCTCGATCGGCACGTCCAGGTCGCGCGCGAGCTGCGCGGCGCCGCCGCAATGGTCGAGGTGGCCGTGGGTGATCAGGATCTTTTCGACCGTGACGCCGGCCTGCGCGATCGCGTCCTTGATCCGCGGCAGGTCGCCGCCGGGATCGACGACGGCCGCGCGCTTGGTCGCGGTGCACCAGAATAAAGTGCAGTTCTGCTGGAGCGGGGTGACCGGGATGATCGTGGCTTTGAGCGGCGGATTGCTCACTTGGCGGGGCTCCCCAGCAGGTTGGTCTGCCAGAACTGCAGCGTCGCATAATTCTGATAGTCGCGGTTTTCCTTCTTGGCATAGCCGTGGCCTTCGTCGGCGGCCAGGATGTGCCAGGCGGTGCCGCCGTTCGCACGGACGGCCTTGACGATCTGGTCGGCTTCGCTCGCGGGCACGCGCGGGTCGTTGGCGCCGGTCACCACCATCAGCGGGATTGCGAGCTCGGCAACGCGCGTCATCGGCGAGATTGCGATCAGCTTGGCCTTCTGCTCAGGAATCCGCTCGTCACCATATTCGACGCGGCGCAGGTCGCGGCGATAGCCCTGCGTATTCTCCAGGAAGGTGACGAAGTTCGAGATGGCGACGATGCAGTTCGCGCCCTTCAGTCGCGCGCCGTAGCGGATGGCGCTGGCGTAGCACATATACCCACCATAGCTGCCGCCCTGCACGCCGACCTTGGTCGCGTCGATCGCGCCGTCGCGCGCGAAATGGTCGAGGAAGGCGCCGATGTCCTTCACCGAATCCTCACGCTTGAACGGCCCGTTGTCGAGGCTGACGAATCGCTTGCCGTACCCGGTCGATCCGCGGACGTTCGGATAGAACAGCGCGATGCCAAGCGTATTCAGATAATAGTTGGCCGCGCCGCGATAGCCGGGGGTCGACTGACCCTCCGGACCGCCGTGGATGTCGATGATCAGCGGGCGCTTGCCAGGGAATTTCGCCGGGTCGGGGCGGAAGAGGAAGCCGGAGACGGGCTCGCCATCGAAGCTCTTGACCGTCACCAGCTCGGCATCGACGTTTCTGGCGGGATCGAGTCCGCCGGTTTCGCTCGCGGTCCATTGCGTCACCTTCAGCGTCGCCGGATCGACGACCATCGCGTCGCCCGACACCTTCGGCCCGCTGAACCCGAAGGCGACCGCGCCCCACGGCGCGATCTCCAGGCCGCCGGCGACGCCGTTCGGCAGCGGCACGGCGCGTACCCGGCGCGTCTTCGTGTCGAGCAGCTTCAGCCGGCTGATGCCCGCTTCGTTGACGATATAGGCGATGAAGCTGCCGTCCTTCGACAGCTTGAACTCCTCGACGTCCCACGTCGGCTCGGGCGCGACGGCGGTGAAGACGCCGCCCTTCAGGAAGCCGAGTCGCTTGAAGTCCGACCCCTCGTCGCTCGTCACCCAAAGCGTGCCGTCGGGCGCGACATGCGCGTCGCCGTAGGAAATCGGCTTGGCGAGGTCGCTGAGCGGTGTGAGCGCGCCCGTCGCCAAGTCCAAGTCGTACAGGTCGCTTTTTTGTACCGAGGTATAGTTGCCGACGACCGCATGGGTGTTACCGGGCAGGAAGTCGACGAAGCTCCACCCGCCGCCCTTCACCTGCGCCACCATCCGCGCCGAACCCGGATTGCGCGGGTCCATGACGTATAGATCATTGTCCTGACCCGTCCGCTTCGTCGAGGTATAGCCGATCAGCTTGCCGTCGGCCGAAAAGGCGCCGAAGCCGTTGCGGCTCTTGCCATCGGTCAGCAGCGTCAGCCGACCGTCCTTCAGCGTGTAGAGCTGGAAGAACTCGCCACCGCCGACGTCTTTTTGCACCACCATCACATCGCCCGACGGCGAGTAATAGGCGCTGCCGGTGCGATCCGCTTCGAACGTGATCTGGCGCCGCGCCATCATCGGGCCGGCGACGCTGTGCAACTGGTTCACATTGGCGAAGCGCGTCGTGATGATCAGCGACCGGTCGACCGGATTCCACGCGACGGGCGACGCGCCGCGGCTCTCGGCATAGGGACGCAGCGCCTCGACCAGGCTGATCGGCAGCGCGGGCACGCCATCGGCGGTGATGGCGGCGGGCTTGGTGATCTGTGCGGTGGCACCGGACGCCAGCAATATGGCGGTCAGGGCGGTGGCGGCGAGCAGGCGCATCGGGTGGGGTTTCCGGTAAAGTGACTGACGCAAAGCGTAGATGGGGAAGGCGCAGGCGGCAACGGGCTTGCCCCACGCTGCGCCGCGGGCCATGCGTGGCTGCGATGAGCGACGCGCCACACCCCGACCTGATTGCCGTCATGGCGTTCGACCCGATGATCGGGCTGGGCGCGTTGGAAGAGCATCTGTCGGCGATCAAGGACCAGGCGAGCGCGCTCGGCTATCCCTTCGACCGGCACGGCGTGCGCAACGAGTTGCAGGCGGCGACATTCCGCCTGCGTGAGCCGGCCGAGGTGCGGTTGCTGTTGTCGCCCAGCGGCGCCATCGCCATTCTGGCGACACCGAAGCGGTAACAAATGTTGCGATTGCGAAAAGAGCATTCGCGGGAGTAAGGGGCGCGCACCGCCAATCATAATCGGACACGTTCCATGCAGCCCTCCGCCGCGCTCGGTCGCATCCAGCCCTCCGCCACGCTCGCGATGACGAGCCGGGTGTTCGAGCTGAAGCGC
>CAJYOI010000017.1 GCA_913776045.1 uncultured Sphingomonas sp. | reverse complement strand
GCGACTGGTACGACACCTCCGCCCACTTCCTGTGGATCGGCGACCGCACTCGGTTCGAGAATTCGGCGCATGTCGAATATCTGCGCGGCATCGGCAACCCGATCGGCATGAAATGCGGGCCGAGCCTTGAGCCCGATGCGCTGCTGCGCCTGCTCGATACGCTGAATCCTGGCCGCGTGCCCGGCCGCATGACGCTCATCACTCGCTACGGCCACGACAAGATTGAGGCCGGGCTGCCCAAGCTGGTCCGTGCGGTCCAGCGCGAAGGCCATCCGGTGGCGTGGAGCTGCGATCCGATGCACGGCAACGTCGTGAAGGCGGCCAACGGCTACAAGACGCGCCCGTTCGAGCGCATTTTGGCCGAAGTCCGGGGGTTCTTCGCCGTCCACCGCGCGGAAGGGTCTTTCGCCGGCGGCATCCACTGCGAAATGACCGGGCAGAACGTCACCGAATGCACCGGCGGCGCGGTCGATGTGACCGAACAGTCGCTCGCCGATCGCTACCACACGCACTGCGACCCACGACTGAACGCCAGCCAGAGCCTGGAGCTCGCGTTCCTGCTGGCCGAGATGCTCAATAACGAAATGAAGCATCGCCGGCCGATCGAGACGGCGCAGGCGGCCTGATATCCGCCGTGCTCCCGCGCGGGCGGGAGCACGGTTCGGCCTTACGGGTTGGCAGCGGTCGGCCCGGTGGGGGCCGGCACAGAGATCACTGGGACCGTGCCCGCCGGCGCCGGTCTCACCTCGATCACCAGCGGCTTGCCGTCCGCCAGATATTTGCGCACCACGTCACGCACATCGGCTGCGGTGACGGCCTTGCGACCGCTGATGTACGTCCGCATCGACTCGATACGCCGCGGATCGTCCAGATCGCCGGAGATATTGGCCGCCCAATAGCCGTTGCTCGCCAGGTTCCGCTGCGCCGCGCCAACCGCGGTTTCCTTCGCGCGCAGCAGATCGTCGGCACTCGGCCCATTAGCCGCGAGATCTGCGACGATCTTGTCCAGCGTTTCTCGGAAGCCCGCGATCCGATCCGGCGTCAACTGCGCACCGGCCATCACCATTCCGAAAGCGTCGAACCCGCGGATCTCGTCCTGGCTGACGAACGGCGAATAGGTGCCGCCCTGCTTCTCGCGAAAATCGTCGGTCAGCCGGTCGCGGATGATCGCAGTGGCCATGGTGAGCGCGCGGCTGGCCTTCAGGTCGCTCAGCCCGCCGAACGTCCGCCAGTTAACCGCGACGATCGCTTGGGTCGGGTCGCCGCGATGCGTCAGCGTCCACGGCTTGGCGTTGGGCAGCGGCGGGATCGGCTGGACCGTCACCGGCGGCGCGGCGCGTGCGGGAAGCGCGCCAAACGTCGCCGCGACGGCGCGGATTACCGCGTCGCGATCGAAGTCGCCGACCACCGACACCCGCACCGGCCCCTCGCCCAACACGCGTGTCCAATAAGCTTTGATCGCGGCGGCATCGCTGCCGTTGACCTCGGCTGCCGGCGGCAGCACCTGAAACCGCTTGTCGTTGCCGTACATGACGGGCGTGCCGAACACCGCCAGCACCGACTGTGGCTGGCCGAAGATCGAACGCACCGATGCGGCATAGGACGCGCGAAAGCGTTGCACCGCCACCGTATCGACCGTCGGGCGGGTCGCCCCGGCCAGCATCATCCGCAACAGATCGCCGACATCCCGCGGGTTGGTTCCGCCCGTCAGCACCGTCGCGTCGCTCCGCGTGGCAAGCGAGAAGCCGATCTGTCGTCCGGCGGCGAGACGTGCGAGTTCGGGCGGCGTGACATCACCGATCCCGCTTCCCGTCAGGACGCCGCTGCTCCAATCGAGCGCTCGCGTGTTGACCGCCCGCCCCGCCTGGCCGTTACCGATGCGGACTTCGACGCCGATCGATTCGCGCGCGAAGTCGGTCTTCTTCATGACCAGTTCGACGCCGTTCGCGAATTCGACGCGGTCGATGCCGAACTCGGCGATCGGCCGTTCGCCGACGACCTTGCCCGGCGTCAGCGGCGGGCTGACCATATCAAGCGTCACCGTCCGTACCGCGGCGACCGCACCGCCCGCCGCCTTGCGGGCAGCGGTCAGCGCCTCGACCACGGCCGCCTCACCGCCCTCGGTCGGCAGCACCGACACGCGCAGGATGCGCGGCTCCGGGGCGAACATCGCCTTCAGCGCCGCACCGATCGCGGCCGGAGTGATCGTCGGCTTCTGCGCAGCGAACAGGTCGAAATAATATTGGCGGGTGGCGCCGACATCCTCGGAGTCGACATCCCCGACGATGCTGTTCGCCCAGGCGGCCGACGGCGCCGTCTTGCTCGTCTCAATGCTGCGGCGCAGGCTGTCGAGAGCGGTCGACGTCTGCTGATCGATTTCGGCCTGATCGATCGGGCCTGCCAGCGTGCGGTTGAGCACACCATAAGCCTCGATCAGAGCTTCCTTCCACTGAGTGCCGCGCACGTTGACGCCCATCGAGACGGTGTCGGCCATGCTGCGTTGCCGGGATACCGACGCGCCTGCCGACAGCATCGCGCCGCCGCTGCGCGCCTGGTTGCTCAGTCGCTGATTCAGTACCGCCAGGGCGATCGTGTCGAGGTTCGCCGCTCGCTGGCGCTCCGCGGTCATCTTTCCGGGGACATGGGGCGTGACCCAGGCGAGTTGCATCCCGGCCGATGCATTGCGATCGTCGACCAGTGCGATGCGCGACTTCGGCTCGATCGGATTGCCGTAGGCAGGTTCGCTCGGCGTCTTGCCCGCGCCCTTCCAGTCGCCGAATTGCGCCGTTATCCGGTCGACCATCGCCGCGGGATCGATGTCGCCGGCGATGACGACGACCGCGCGTTTAGGGCGATACCAGCGGCGGTGAAAGGCGCGCAGGCGCTCGGCGGTCGCGCCGGCCAGCGTCGCTTCGGTGCCCGCAAGTTCGCGCTTCGACATCAGCAGGCCCGCCTGCATCACGTCGCGCGTCGCGTCGCGCACCTTGACCGCGATCGGGGTCAGTCGGGCCGCACGCTCGGCCAGCACGACCTTGCGCTCGATATCGAGCAGCTTGGGGTCGATCGCGGCATTCTGCATCATGTCGGCCAGCGTGCCGATCGCTTCGTCGAGCGACCTGGCGTCGTTGCGCGGCAGGTCGAGCATATACGTCGTCGCGCGATAGGTGGTCGACGCATTGCTGTCCGACCCGAAGCTGGCGCCTAGCCGCTGCCACAGCTTGACCGCTTCGCCATCGGGACGCGTCGGCGTTCCACGGAACGCCATATGCTCCAGCAGGTGCGCCCAGCCCTGCTCATCCTCGGCCTCCATCAGCCCGCCGGCATCGATGCGGATGCGGATCGCCACAGTGCCCGGCGGCGTGCCGTTCCTGCGCACGGCATAGCGAAGGCCGTTGGGCAGCGTGCCAGTGGTCCACGCCGGATCGGCGGGAATGTCGCTGCCCTGGTGCAGCCAGCTTGTCAGTGGAACGGGGGCGGATCGGGCCGGTGGCGGCGGGACCGTCTGCGCGGTCAGCGACGTGGCGGTGAGGGCGAGAAGCGGCAGCCAGGCTACCGTACGAAAGCGCTTTGTCGCGGTCACGGTCGATCCGAATGAGCGATGCCGCTTCGGGAAGCGGCACCGGGTAAGGTGGACGCCCCGACCCGACTCGCGTCGGGCCGGGGCGCGCCATCTTAGAAGGCGAAGTTCAGGCCGCCCAGCCCTGCGAAGCCCATCGCGGCCGCCGCATCATGGCCGGGCTGGCGAACCGCCATCGCCGACAGGTTGAATCGCAGCCGACCGCTGACCTTCTGCGCATAGTCGACCGTCATATCGCGTTCGCGGCCCGACGGCGTCAGCGAATACCGCTGCCTGCTGAACAGGTAGCTGTAGCGCCCCGGGCCCGTTAGCACCTGCGACGGCGGCGTGACGCTGGCCGTGCCGCCACCGACGCGCAGCGGCTGCGCGACGCCCAGCATCAGGCGGCTGGTCTTCGCCACCGCGTCCTGGAAGCGGACGTCGGCCGCCATCGCGTTCGACGCCAGCGTCGACATCTCGCCCAGCACGGCGTCGCCGTTCATACTGACGTCCGTGCGTGCTCCGGTCGAGTTGGCGTTGACGCCGACCTTCGGCGACAGTGCGGCGCGACCAGCGACCCGCAGGAAGCCGCTATCGGCATTGGCATTGCCCGTGCGCAGCGGGCTGACCGAACCCAGGAAGCTGCCGTCCTCCCTCAGCCTGCTAATGGTCACGCCGAAGTCGGACACGCCGGCGACACGATCCAGGCCGGCGTCGATCAGATAGCCGCCGATGCGTGCGAACCCGTTCTGCATCCGATCGGTGCGACGCACCGCTCGGCCGTCCGAGCTGAACGCACCACCGCTCAGCAGCAGCGCGCCGGTCGTGACGTTACCCATCACATAGCGCTGGCGGGTGTCGTTCCTCGCCAACAGCGGATTGCGCGCCGCACGATCGGTCAGCGAGACGCCCGCCGGGACCGGCGCATTCCGGAAGCCCAGCGCCCGATCGACGCCGCGCTCACCGAAGCCAGCCGCGAAACCGAACGCCTGGCCGATCTTGCCCGCGACAGTTCCGTGAAGGCGAGCGGGAATGCCGCCGCATAGTCGACCGTGTCCAGCCCGGGGCCGCCGTCGGCGATCTCATTGGCGCCGTAGTCGGAACTCGTGAACAGGATGACGCTGCCCTTGTCCTGGAAAGCCTTTCCGCTGGCGACCGCCTCGGTCATTTGCGCGGCGGTACTGCCCAGGACGTTCGCGATCGCCTTCCCTTCTTGATTTCCGACGGCCGGGTCTGCGTCATGCCGAAATACAGCGTAGAATTGAACGCGAGGCCGTGCATGACGATGCCGTTCCGCTCGCCAGCCGCACGAGATGCGACGTGCTGGCCGTGCGCGTCGAAAACGAACGCGTTCGCCGACGCCAGGACCACCATTTTGCCGGCTTCGGCCTCTTCCGCATGTGCCGGCTTGCCGTCGATCAGATTGTAGCCGGTATCGACCACGCCGATGTTCACGCCGGCGCCGGTCAGGCCATAGGCGATGTGGACCTTGGCACGCCCGAACGGATTCTTATGCCCGGTCGCGTCGCTCGTGTCGGTGATAAGCGCCTTCCGCGTCGGGCTCTATCCGGCATTCGTGCGGAAGGACTCGTGAGCGTCGTGCTGAGGGTCAGCGTTGAACCAGGAGGCAACGAGGTCGGCGCAGGCGTCGGAGCCGAAGTCGGCAGGCGCGGACTCGTCGCCAACTATCTCCTTCACCAGCACTTCGCCCAAGCCGGCACCGGCGACCGCGCCGACGATGATCGGTACCGTGCTCGCGCCGGTCGCGACCATCGCGCCCTGTTACTGGGGCTTCGCTGCGGTGGCAGCCGTAACGGCGCCGCTGATCAGCGCGACACGCAGATCGCGGTCGCCGGCGAGCGCCGCCGACACCAGAACTTCAAACGCCGGCCCGGTGGCCTGCGTCGCTTGCGTCAGATACTGCCGCGCCTCGATCAACAGCGTACGTACCTGGCGGGGCGGCGCGACGATGCGGGCGGCAAGTCCGTCGAGCTTCTCGATGCGGGCGGCCATTGCGGCTGAGGCCATTTCGCCCGGCAAAGCGAGCCCCGGCACCAACGACAACGTCAATGCTGTCACCGCGCCGCCAGCGAGCAAACGGCCACCGAACGATTTCCGGCTCTTACAGATCATGCTCCACTCCAGTCGAAAGTCCGTAATATGCAATATTTTACGACAACGCATAGCAATTCTAGATAGCCAAACTTATCGAGCTACGACATTAAGTCCTTGATTTAAGCTTATTAGATAAGGTATAGCCCGATTTTGCTTGAAGCAAAGTCCGTTTTTATAAAAAATACCATTCCAGTTCATTCTTATTTTGGAGAATATTTTTACGGAATCAGCCTCATATTTGGACTAGCCACAAATGCTTGACGGGCGCGCAAACTCCCCGTAGACGACCGCCTCTCGCTTCACGGCCCCTTCGTCTAGCGGTTAGGACGCGGCCCTCTCACGGCTGAAACGCGGGTTCGATTCCCGCAGGGGTCACCAGCTATCTCAATGATTTAGCTGGTGAGGCACTAGCGTCGTCGAATAAGCGTCTATTATGCCGGTCGCTTGCTGGCAGATCGCCCTGCGAATCGTGGGCAGACCGAGCAGCCCCCACCGTGTGGTCCGGGTTGTCAGTTAGTGCATTGTCGTCTCCGCAGCCATGGCCGGTCGGAGGTGGAGTTAAGCGGAGCCGGAGGCCGGCAATGGCGGCGTCGCCGCTTCTGGTGCGGTCGGGCGATAGCCGAGGCTGCTGTGCAGTCGGACGGTGTTGTAGTGACGCCGCCAGGCCTCGATCAGCACCCTTACCTCGGCGAGGCTGTAGAAGATTTCGCCGTAGAGCAGTTCGTCGCGGAGCGACCCGTTGAAGCTCTCGTTGTAGCCGTTCTCCCATGGCGAGCCCGGCGCGATGTAGAACGTCTTCACGCCGACTCGCCCGAGCCATTTCTGAACCGTGGTAGCGATGAACTCGCTGCCATTGTCCGACCTGATATGCGCGGGCGGCCCGCGGTCGATGAACAGCTCGGCCAAGGCCGCCAACACGTCTTCGTGGCGAAGCTGGCCGGCGACCACCAGCGCCAGGCATTGCCTGCTGGCCTCGTCGATGATCGTGAGGATCCGGAACTTGCGCCCGTCGTGCGTTCGCGCTTCGACGAAGTCTTAGGCCCAGACATGCCCGGGATACTCGGGCCGCAACCGGATGCACGAGCCGTCGTTCAACCACAGCCGCCCACGTTTGGGTTGCTTCTGCGGTACCTTCAGGCCCTCGCGTCGCCAGATCCGCGCCACCCGTTTGTAATTCACCGACCAGCCGGCCGCGTGCAGCAGCGCCGTCACCCGGCGATAGCCATAACGGCCGTACTGCTTGGCCAGCGCGACGATGTAGTCGGTCAGCGCCTCCTCGTCATCTGCCCCACACGGCATCTTGCGCTGCGTCGACCGATGCTGCCCGAGGACGCGGCACACCCGTCGCTCGGACACATCCAGAACTTCTTTTACCTGGTCGATGCAGCGCCGGCGCCGTGCGGGGCTCAGAAGTTTTCCCGGGCCGCCTCCTGCAAGATCAGCTTGTCCAGTGTCAGGTCGGAGATCGCACGCCGCAGTCGAAGGTTCTCCTTCTCCAGATCCTTCATACGCCGCGCCTGGTCCGTCTTCAGACCGCCATATTCCTTCCTCCAGCGATAGCACGTCTGCTCGCTGACCGCGATGCGCCGGCATGCCTCGGCGGTCGTGCCGCCCTGGCCCGGCACGATCTCAACCTCACGCAGCTTGCCGATGATCTCCTCGGGCTTGTGCTTCTTGGCAGGCATTCGTCGTCCCTTCCTCAATCCAGACTGTCATAGTCGATGGACCACTCAGAAGGGGCAGCTCATTCCGCGCGAATGGTCCCACAGTTTCGTGCGTGGTTTGACGTGACCCCGGTCTTTCATCCAGCGGCAACCAAAAACCGATCGGTGTTGACGCGCGTGAGCGGGTTGCTGTTCGAGCCCGGCAGCGAATGCGGCCGGGGTAACGCAGCCGGGCGACGAGTGCGATCGCTCAGTGTTGTTGTCGTCGACCCAGCGGGTGAAGATCGAGCGGGCTGACCGATCGTGAAGAACAGCGTCAGCCTCGCCCCATGCATTAAGGGCGTCACTGCCGCATCATTCAGGTGGGGCGTATGATGGAAAAACGGTGAGGCAGATGTTGGGATCAGTCCGGGACGATGCGGATATCGACGCGCCGCTCGACTGGCCCCGACAGACCATCGAACGCCGCCGGTACCAGAGGCGCACCACCCGATGCCGTAGCCACGGTGATCCGATCGGCCGGAACGCCTCGCATGATCAACGCTTTTCGGACCAGATCTGCACGTGTGCTCGCAAGGCTGGCCGGCTCGGCCAACGTCTCTCCCGACACGATCGTCGACATCGTATCAGCATGGCCGACGACGGCTATTCGTGCTGGCTGCACGTCCAGTGCATAGTTGACCATCGCATCGATATAATAGTCGGCCAGCTGATAGGTTATGAAGCTGCTGTTATAGTCGAAGGGGATCGTGAAGCGTCCCTCGGAAAAGGGTTTGCCCGGTTTCGTCCGCTCTTCGTACAGCGGCCGGACGTTGCGTTCGGGAAGGGCGAAGCGACGTCCGCTAAATCCCTCGGCCGCGAGCATGTGGCGGGTGCACGGCGCCTCCAGCACCGACACGCGCACCGGATCCAGTACCGTGCCGCCGCAGGGGTTACCGGCGTCCGACCGGGAAACGCCCTCCACCAGCACCGCGTGATTCCAGTCCGGCTTCGTCGGCGCGCCAGTGACGTCGTAGCGGATGCCGTCGGCAGGATTGTCGACCAACCAGCACCCGGACTTTCGACCATTGTCCGTATCGCGATAGATGGGACATGCGACATAGCGAACTTCGATCGCGCCATTCGTCGTCGCCATCGCGAGAAGCAGGGCCGCGCGGATCACAGAGCGCTCATCAGATTGACCAAATCCTGTTTCTCCTGCTCCGAATAGCCGATCGTGTAGCGCCGCTCATAATAGTCGATCACGTCACGCAACGTCTTCGCCGACCCGTTGGAGAAATACGGCGCGCGCGCCGATAACCCCCGCAACGTCTGCAGCGTGATGCGCCCGACGTCGGCGCATCGCCCGGTCGTCAGGGCATAGCCCGGATCGTGGGTGAGGATCGTTCGCCCGTAATGCGGATGCGGCTTGCCGGTACACGTCACGCGGAACAGCGGCAGATGCGGCTGCGGATCGGCGAACGGCGCATTGGTCGTTCCAAGGTCGACCTGACCGGGTGCGACATCCATGCCCATGTAGGACATATTGTGGCAGAAAACGCAGCTGTTTCGCACCGGATTGCCGAAACCGATCGGCGAATTGATGCCGGCGGTGTCGGAAATCAGAAACGTCTTGTCCCGAAACACGCGCGCACCGCGGGCGACCGACTCCCGATAGGCGCGGACCGCGGGCGGCCAGCTCGCCTTCTCGGCCGGCGGTGCCTTTTCCCACGCCTCGAACTCGCTCCATACCGGCTTGCCTTGGCTACCCAGTCGGCCGGGCGGAGAAACCTGCAGCGTGCGTGGCCCACCCGCTGCACCCGCCGCGTCCAGGGCACCGCCGGTACGGTCGACAGCTTGAGCGACGTAGAGGCGACGCTCGAAATCCAGGATGCGGGCGACGTCGCCGGCGTTCATTTTCTTGGCAAACGCCAGGTGCGTTCCGGCCGCGTCACGCATCTGCGCAGTCAGGCTGGGCACGCGCGCGTCGGCCATCAGATTGCCGCTGACCGGCTTTCCCGTGTCCGGATCGATCGGCAACGGCAACCCGGCCTTGGGATCATAGGCGAAGCCCATCGCCTCTATATATTTGAAGTTCGCGACCGGTCGCGGGCGACGGAAAACCGATATCTGGGGGCTTGGCGACGTCAGGCCATATCGCGCATCGACGTTGCAGGTCGTCGGATCACGCACGACATCGATGCGGAAATCAGGCGTAATTCCCTTGGGTGGCCAGGATCGCGCTATGCGGATCAGGCCGTGGTCGATCAGCAGCGAATGCGACTCGCGCTTGCCCTGCGGCAGGCTGGGACAATTCGATCCGTCGCTTGCCGCAAAGAGCGGGTCCTTCGCGCCGTTCTGCACCCATTGCCGCGCAGCGGAGGCGGCAGACAGGCTCATTGCATCGGCCGGCTGGTGACACGTGACACAGGCACGTCCGTTGGGGCCCATCGCGGTGAAGAACGGATGCCCCTTGGTGTCCATCGGCCCATTGTCGAGCAGCAAGCGCAGCGTGCCAGTCTGGTCGGCATAGTCGAGCGAAGCGGGAAACACCCGCCCCTCGCCCGGGGACCACCAGCGATCCGGCGGCGTGGCGACCTGACCGATCGCGACGGCGCCGAAGAACAGTCCGGTCGCCGCGACGAAAATGGCGTGCCGCATCATGCCCCTCGCGCCAGTGCTTGCCGACGGATCACCGGCACCAGCAACGCGCCGATCAGCAGCAGCACGGCCAGCCCGTAGACTGGCGTCGTGACGCTGCCGGTGTGTGCGACGACCCAGCCTATGACGATCGGCGATATGGCGCTGCTGACGTTGCCCATCAGGTTGATGACCGCGATAGCGCTGGGATTGCGTCCACCGAAGAAACGGGTCGGGACGGTCCAGAATACCGACTGCGCGCCGCCTAGACCCAGTCCGCCGATCATCAGCAGGCCCAATGCAAGCGGTCCGCTGGGGATGGCGATGGCGGCAGCGACCAATGCTATCGAGGCGAGCAGCATCGGATAGCCGAGATGGTCAAATCGCTCTCCGCTGCGGTCCGAATGGCGGGCGTTGAGGAACATGCCCACGCCGATCGCCAGCCATGGCGCGGCGCTTAGCACACCGATCATCAGCGGATCGGTCTGTCCCAAGGATTTGAGGGCGATCGGCATCCAGAAGATGATGGCGTTGGCTCCGGTAATCAGAGCGAACCAAACCGCGCCCGAGAGCCAGAGCAGGCGATCTTTCAATGCCACAAACAGAGGCAGTTCGGCCGGGGCGCCAGCGGATTCCTGTTCCGACGCGATCTCAGCCTCGATCGCGGCCGCCGTCTCCGCCGGCAGCCAGCGTGCAGCGGTCGGGCGATCGGTGAACCAGAAAAGCGCAGCGACGCCGGCTACCACGGTCGCCAGCCCCTCAACTCCGAACATCCACCGCCATGATGCGGTCGTACCCCAATCGACTGCCAGAAGTGCGCCGCATAGCGGGCCGCCGATCACAACCGAGGTGGGTATGGCGAGCAGGGTCAGTCCGATCGCTCGCGCCCGATACGCCTGCGGCAGCCATTGGCTGACGTACCAGACAACGCCCGGCGCAAATCCGCTTTCAAAAACGCCGAGCACCAGGCGCAGCGCATAGAAATGGATCGGCGCCTGAATGAATGCCATCGCGCCCGCCGTCGCGCCCCAGCCGATGACGCTGCCGGCGATCCAGACCCGCGCGCCCACACGCCGCAACACCGCCGCACTCGGCAACTGCATCAACAGGTAGGTCCAGAAGAACAGCCCGACGCCGAAGCCATAGGTCTTTGGATCGAGACCGATATCGGCGTTCATATGGATCGCCGCAAAGCTGACGTTCACCCGGTCGATCGAACTCAGTACGATCAGTCCGGCCAGCGGAAGCACGACACGCAACGTCACGCGCCAGTAAGTTGCGAGATCCATCCGCCTCTCCTTCACGTAAAAGCTATGCGCCACGACAATTATGTGTCAATCATATTGTCAACAATCCTGGGGAGATGCGTTGATGCGGTGGCAGGGGCAGGAGTATGACCCGCTCGTCGATGAAGAGTTCGACACAGCGCACGCCGTCTTCGCCGACCTGCGCGCGCGCTGCCCGGTCGCACATTCGGATGCTTTCGGCGGATTTTGGATCGCTACACGCCACGCCGACATCCGCGCGATCCTGGACGATCCGATCGAATTCACCACAACCGTCCGCAACGTCGTACCCGGAGCATCGGCGACCGGTCGACGCCCGCCGCTGCACCTAGACCCGCCCGAGCATACCCCGTACCGCCGCGCCATCGACCGCGCGCTGGGGCCAGCGCGTATTGCCGCGATCGAACCGATCATCGCGGAGCATGTCAGCCGCCTGCTCGACACCTTCGTGGCCAAGGGGGGCGGCGATTTCGTCGCGGACTTCGGCAGCCCCCTGCCCGCGCTGCTTTTTGCCGAATGGTTTCAGCTCGACGCGCGCCAGACAGACTTGCTGTGGCGCACCGCCGCGGCATTCGTCAAAGCCTGGGAAGCGTTCGACGTCGAAACGGTGAGCAAGACGAGCGAGGTGCTATACGATCTCGCTCGCCGGTTGATAGCGCAGCGACGCAAGGCTCCACTCGACCCGACACGCGATCCGGTATCGTCGCTGCTGGAGGCGCGCGATGCCGACGGAGTGCCGTTGCCGGACGCGATGCTGGTCGGGTGCGTGCGCCAGATCCTGGTCGTCGGCCTCGTCGCACCGCCGGTGTTTCTGGGCAGCTTGGCGGTGCATCTGTCGCGCAACCCAGAGCTTCAAGACTATCTGCGCGCCAATCCGCAGCACGACGTAGCCGCGGTCGAGGAATTTCTGCGTCTCTACACCCCCTACCGCGGATTCGCCCGGACCAGCCGCAGCGGGACGATGCTCGGCGGGCGCGACATCCGCCCCGGCGAACCGATCGCCTTGGCCTATGCCTCGGCCAACCGGGATGAGGCGGTGTTTCCGGACCCCGATACTTTCATCCTCGATCGGCCAAATGTGCGCGACCATCTCGCCTTCGGGCGCGGTCCGCACCGCTGCGCGGGAATGAGCATGGCACGCACCGAATTCCGTATTGCGTTGCGCGGGCTGCTCGATCGCACACGCACGATCGCGCTCGACGGTGAGGTGCGGATGAGCGGAATGCCGGAGGTGGGTCCGGTCTACGTCCCGCTCAAGGTGACGGGGCGGTAAGGCGCCGCCGTCATCCGATACTTGCGCCGACCCAATCGTAGCGATCGTCGGGAACCCGCCTTGGCGCTACGCCCGTGAAACTCGCCGGCTCGTCCAAGCTGCCACGGCCGCGGTAACGGCTGGCGACCGGGTAGGCGAAGATCGGCCGCGTCCGCACCCCACCATCGGGCTTTGACGCGGTAGCCAGCACGACATCGGGCGCATCGCCGCGTTCAACCCAGTTGACGATAGCACCCAAGAAGTTCGCCTCGTACGGCATCGTCCCACCGCGGCAATGATAGACGCCGGGCAGACGAAATACGCGCATCGTCTGCCGCGTTCGCTCGAGACCTCCCAGCCTGTCGCGGACGCCCTGATAATAGTTGAGCGTTGCGTTCGGACCGGCGGATGGGTCGGCTGCGCCTTCCCACACGATCATCTTGCCACCCCGGTCGCGGAAGCGTGTCAGATCCGTGTCGGCGGCATCATAATGGGCACCTAGCGCCATGACTTCTCGCACCGATGCGGCGGTGAACTGCAGGTCGTCGGTGGACAGGTCGGCGGGCCTGCGCGAACCGTATATCAGGTGCCGAAAATAGCCTTCGACGATTGCCCGACGGCCGCTCGACGCCCACGTCAGCTCCGATCCGTAGGCAAGACCGCCGACCGACAAATGGCGACCCGCATCATCGGTCGGCCCGGCGTAGAAGGCACGCGCGGTGGCCACCTGCGCCGGGCTGAGACACACGCCGGGACGTTCCTTGTCGTTGGGGCACGCCAGTCGAACGGGATCGAATGTGCACGCCCGCGGCTCGTCGATCTGACCGTCGTTGACGCCGTCGAGCGCGTCACAGCTGCGCATGACCGCGGCATGAAGCGTCTGGCCGGCCGTCGCCGTGAAGATTGCCGATCCATCCGCCGCACGGTTCTTCACGTCCTGCCATGCGAAGCGAAGAAAACCGCTCGTGATGTAATTTGCGGGTGCCCCCGCGACCAGGCCATCGAAATCGTCCGGATGGCGCTGCGCCTCGACCATCGCCTCGCGCCCGCCGTTCGAACAGCCTTGGAAATAGGATCGCGCCGGTGTGGCGCCATAGAAGGCGGCGATGATCGCCTTTGATGCAAGCGCGACGACATGAACGCCACGTTCCGCGAAGTCGCGTTGCAACGCAGGATTGTCACGCGCCCACAGCGCATTGCCGACATGCCCGGTATCGGTGGCGGCGACGGCGAACGCACCGCTGTGCGCCATATCGTTATCGCACGCCGGGGTCGCGGTCGTGCGGACATAGCCACAATTTCCGCCGCACCCGATCTGCAGATAGCGCCCGGTATAACCCTGCATCGGCAGCCGCAGTTCAAATTGCACGTGCGGCACGACATAGCCCGTTACGCGACAGACCGCGGGCCGCCCGCCCTCCCCGGGCACCACCTCCGCAGTCAGCAACTCGGCCGGCGCGTCCGTCACTTGCGTAAAGTCGCGGCGTAGCAGGGTGTTACAGTCCGCGACCGGCGCGATCGTCGCTCGCTGCGGCAGGGAAAGCATCGGCGGGCGGACCGGCGCCGCCGATTGCCGCGACCCGGCCGGCCAAGTCGCCGCGGCGACCAGGATGGATGCCAGCGCCGCAGCGAACCGCATCAGAACGACTTCGTAATCTGTAGCGTCGCGACGGCGCCATAGGGGTTCGCGTTCTGGGTATCGATCGCATAGAGCGTACCTGCGTTCGCGTTGCCGTTCGACGACAGCACCACCGGCGGGTCCTTATCGGTGATATTGCGGATGTTGAGCGCCAGATTCAGCCCCTTTGCCCAGGCGGCAGAATCGAGCTTGTCGAAATCGACCGCCACGGTCAGGTCGAAGGTCGTCCAGCTTCGCACGCGGCTTATCGGCTGGACGAGACCGTTCACTGCGATCGGCAGGTTGTTCGAATACGGCCCGACATAATTAACCGCCGGAGACACCGTCAGCGGCCCGGTATTCCAGGTGATATTGCCGCGCCCGCGGGCACTGACGGGATAGTTGATCAGGTCGCGCCCATCGATCACGGGACCGGTCGAAACGATCTGGGTCTTGTTTGACAGGATCTTGGTGAAGGTCCCGCCGATCGTGAAGTTGTGCGCACCGGTCGCGAACTGATAGCTCGCGGAGATGTCGATGCCGTCTTGCCGCACACTCGAGGCATTGACGTTCTGGACATAGGTAACCGCCCGCGCCGAACAGAAATTGCTTTCGTCGACCGACGCAACCGTTGGCCGGGCGAGCGCAGCCAGATAGGCCGGATTGTATGTCGCGCGGTTGCCGTTGACGCAGGTCGACGGCTGGATCGCGGGAACGATATACGCCGAATAAAGCGCGCGATTGGTTGCATTGGCCAGGAACGAGGCTTGGAAGCCCTGCAGGCCAATGATCTGGTCTTTGTAGTCGATATTGTAGTAGGTAACCGACGCGCGAAGCCCGGGCAGGAACGTCGGGCGGAAATCCGCACCGAACGAATAGTTCGTGGCCGTTTCGGGGATCAGATCGGCGTTCGATCCGGTAACGCTGACCACGTTCGTCTGATTGGTCGCGTTGTTAGTCAGGCCGATCGCGGCATCGCCCGACAAGTTGGTGATCGTCGCAAGGGCGACGCGACTGAAGAAGGCGGGATTGTTTTCGATCAGGTTCGGTGCCCGGAACGACGTGCCCCAGGCACCGCGTAGCGACAGTCCCTCGACCACGTCCCATGTGATGCCGATCTTGGGATTGACGGTCGAGCCGGCGTCCGAATAGTCCTCCGCGCGCACCGCCGCGTCGAGTAGCAGGCGGCGGACCAGTGGCACGTCCATGTCGCCGCCGACCAGCGGCACGAACAGCTCGGCATAGGCGGCCTTGATGTTACGGTTCGCCTGCGCCAGCGGAACGTCGCTGGTTGCGCGCACGCCGATGGCACTACGCCACTGCGAATAGCGAAGATATTCGGCACCGACCGCGGCCTTCACGTCTCCACCGGGAAGGGCGAAGAGCGGGCCGTCCATGCGCAACGCATATTGGTCGAGGGTCGAGCGGTTGCGGTCGAAAGCGCTGGGCAGGATGGACGCCAGCACCGACTGCGACGCCGGGTTCGGGCTGAAGGGATTATAGGTTCCGTTGTTCAACGCCGCCTGCAAGGCTACTGGGTCGACGTTGTTGTTGAATGCCGGAATGCAGTTCGCGCAGTTGCGGTTGCGCGACAGATTGACCATCGCCTCAGCCGACCAGCCGCCCAGCGACGCCTTCAGCGCGGCAGACCCCTGATATTGCACGTCGTAGATCTTTGTCAGCCCGGCCCCGCCAATGTCGCGCGCCAGCGAGAAGGACACAGTCAGCGGCGTGCCCGGCGTGACGCCGGGGATACCGGGAATGTACAGCGGACTGGTCGACGGGATCGTGCGAAGCGCCGATTGGGCAAGGCTGTGAAGCTGACTATCGCGGCGATTGTAGAAGCCGAAGGCGGTGAACGTCAGCCAGTCGGTCAGATCCTGTTCGAGGTGCGCATACACCTGATTGCGCACCGCCCGCGGCAGGAAAGTGGTATAGTCGGCGACGTCGAGCAGGTTCGGCTGGTTGAGCAGCAAGTTGGCCGCGGTGATCCCGGTACCGTTCGCGGTCGCGGGCACTCCGTAATAATCGAACCGCCCGGCCGTCGGGAACAGCGGGTTGTTGGTCGTCCGCGGCACGATGATATTGCCGTACAAGCCCGACGTCGCCTGGTTGGTGCGGATGCGATTGTCGAGACCGCCGAACCGCGACAGGTCCTGGCGTAGGTAAATGCTCTCGCCCGCCAGCATTTCGCCGCGTTCGTCATGATCGTAGGCGACGATGATGCCGCCGCCCTTCCAGGTCGTGCCGACGAGCAGGCTGGCGCCCCATTGCTCGTACCCGCCCGCGGACGTCCCGCGCGCGGATGCCTCGACCCCGTCGTAGCGTTTGCGGGTAATGTAGTTGACGACACCGGCAACCGCGTCGGACCCGTAAATTGCCGACGCGCCGTCGGCGATCACTTCGATCCGCTCAATCGCCGAAACCGGAATCTGGTTGGCTTCGGTGAAGGAAAAGACGTTGCCGGTCGGCGCGATGCGGCGGCCGTCGATCAGCAGCAGCGTGGCGTTGCTACCCAGCCCGCGCAAGTTGACGGTCGAACCGCGTTGAATGTTACCGCCCGCATTCTGCGCGACCCGCGGCGTATCGTCGAAGCCAAGCCCCTGCACCTGCGGCAGCTCACGAAGCAGGTCGACGGCAGTCGAGCGACCGCTAATCGCGAGCTGGTCGCGAGAAATGGCAGTGGTGGCCGACCCGACCGCGCTGATGCCGCGGATGCTGGTACCAGTGACAATGATGTCTTGGGACGCCGCAGCGTCGTTGGGTTCCACTTCCTGCGCCGTGGCCGCGTCGGTCGTCGGCAGCACCGCCGCCTGCGCCGGGCGATCCTGAGGCGCGGTTCCGTCCGTCGCCGTCGGCGTGTCGGTCTGCGCGAGGGGAAGGTTTGACTGCGCGATTGCTGGCGCCGTCGCGGTAACGGCCAGTGCGACCGCCGAAACCTTGGACAACAAACCGGACCGAATTGCCATAGGACCTCCCCTGATCGATCGCCGGAGCCGCGGTTCGCGGTCTTTTCCAACGAAATCGTCAACAATCCTATCAACCAAGTTCGACGGCTACAAGGTGAAACTGCTATACGTCATATCAAGAAGGTAGATCGTCCTCCAATTGGCTGACCGCATTGAGCGCATCTGCGATGTGCTGGCGCATCTCCATCTCGGCCGCCGCGGCATCGCCGGACAGGATGGCTGCGGTAACCTTCCGATGCCCGCGGTTCGCTTCATCAATGCGGGAAGGTTGGTAAAACGCGGAAAACAGCAGACGGTAGAGCGGCAGGCGCAGGCGATCGACGAAGGTACGAATGTAATCGTTGCCGGCGCCGTCCAGGATCAGGTCGTGCCATTCGTCGTTCAGCGCCGCGAATCGCCTATGATCGCCGGTGTCCTCCAGCGTGTTCATCTCGTCCTGCAACCGGACCAGTTCGGTCTTGCGCGCCGGGTCGTCGGCCATAGCGAAATCATGGGCGGCGATCCCCTCCAGAGCCAGACGGGCACGGTAGATCTGCCGGATCTCGTCGGCGGACAGCCGTCGGACGGACGCGCCGCGAAATTCCTCGATGGCGACCAGGCCTTCGGCTTCCAACCGTTGCAGCGCTTCGCGGACCCGCGCCCGCGACGCGCCGGTTTCCGCAATGATGTCCGCCTCGACCAAACGCTGGCCCGGTACCAGGCGCCCCCGCCGGATTCGCTCGCGCAGCCAAGACCGGACCGACGCCGCCGTTACCGCGCCCCCGCGACCTTCGATATTGTTTGTCATCGTGCCGGTTTCGACCCTTGCCCGCGACGCTGTCAACGCCTCACCGCCGCTCGCCGCGGTATCGGCCCCAATGCCGAACATCCCAATGGTTGGGCGCGGTGGGCAAATTGCCGGGTTCGAACAGAGTCGAGGCGCCGAGATTGACCGGGCTCTGCGTTGCGATATCGGCAGCCACGGCGCGCAGTGCCGGAACCGACGTATTGCCCCAGATGCCGCTATCCAGCCGGTCGATCAGCAGACGAAAGCCCACCGCCCGGTCAAGCGCCGTCTGGCCCCCATGCCCCGGCCCGTTCGCCCAGATCATCCGAAACAAATGATCGGTGCCCGCGGCGCGCAGCGTGTCGCGATATACCAATTTGTCGGACGCCGGGTCGACCGGATCGTCATTGTCGACATTGACGACGGGCGCACGGATGCGCCCGGTATAGGTCATCATTGTTTCGGTTCGTGCGACCGCGTTCGGATCGGCGGCAATGCGCGGCGCACGCGCCAGCGTCGCAAGATCGTCGGCCAGACGCAGGCCCGCTTTCTCGTATAGCGCGGCAACCATAGGCCTCCGGCCCGAAAGGCGCAGCAGGCGGCCATAATCGACGTCGGTGTTCCAGGACACATTGCCGTAGGCGACCTTTTCAACACCCGCCCGAACCGGCAAGGCGGTGGCGAAGACGAAGCTTTCGGCCATCTGATCGACCTGCGCTTCGTAATCGGTCGCGGCAGGCGCTGCCGTACCGGGCACCGACCACAGCGCAAATTGCTCGACTGCGCCGGCCAGCGCCAAGCGCGCACGTCCGGCTGGCGATGATCGCGCCTTCGCCACCAGCGCAGTCAGTGCCGGCGTGTCGCGTGTGACCTCGACATTGACGAGATGGAGTGGCGCTGCCGGATCGACCAGCGTTTTCAACACGAACACCGCATTGAGCTTATTGCGCAGCACCGCGACTTCGCCCGCGCCGCCGCCCGACCACATCAATCCGCCGGCAAAGATATCGGGCCGAAGTTCCAGAGCCTTGCGTACGACGAAAGCGCCGCGGGAGCCCCCAACCGCAAGCGTGCGCTTCGGCACGCCCCAGGTCGCGGCCACTTGCGCGCGCAAGTCGACGAGCCGCTGCACCGCCTCCGGAAAATCATAGCCGACCGGCTCGCGTACGATCCCGCCATAGGCATAGCCTTGACTCAGCAACCATTCGGTCAGCACCCCGCCGGGGATCTCCGTCGACGTCGGCACGCCCGGCCGAGCCGGTTTTCCCGCGCCGTCCAGGTCGAGCAGCAATGACCCGTTCCACTGCGCCGGTGCAATTGCCTGCCAGCGAGTACCATCTTCGAGCTGGCCGGAGATCGTGCGATTGGCTGCGGCAGTCTGAACTGACTGGGCGGTGCTCGCTGGCGCGGTCGTGGTCGTCGCCAACACTGCGAACCAGAAAATGCGTCGCATGCCCTCCCCCTCGATTGTTATACTACATGGCTATTGCGCAGCACTTTCTCGGTCAATGGTCATCTAACCCTGTCAGGATTACATGGTCGCCTCTCAAAGGCGAACATGCGGTCGACTGACGTTGAGGCATAAGGCGAACTTGACTCACAACCGGTCATTCATCCCCGCTGCACCGCCATCCGATAACGGACGTTCGTTCAGCCGCGACGTCCACTCGAAAAAGCCGGCTGCGCGACGACCTTGGGCGGTTGGCTCGCTCGTAAGATAGGGATCGACTGGCGCCTCCGCCGGGATCGAGACTCGCGGCAAACGCCTCTACGCTGCTGTCGCAAGCCACGGATCACCGCCCTTTCGACGACGGGTGGAGACGTCGCTGCGTGTCGTCACGCGTCCGTAAATCGGCAATTCGCGATCTGACGGCGACCATTCGTGAAGGGATCATAGCGCTCCGTCGCGGAGAGCGCACGCGCTTGGAAGTGGAAGGTGCTGTCAGTCTAACGCGAACCGCTCTCTCGATGCGGCTTTGTCTCGGGTTTTTGAGATATAGCTCTCGAAAATTTCGCCCTTGTGATCGACCGTCCGCCAAAGGTAGACCATCTCGCCGTTCAGCTTCACGTACATCTCGTCGAGATGCCATTGCCATGACGAGAGCCACGCATCCGGCTGACCCGCTGTCGCCAGATATCGACGGCACAGAGCGACCCAAACCTGTTCCGCCACATCCGCACCGTCTCATGGCAGATGTCGATGCCGCGTTCGAACAGCAGGTCCTAGACGTTGCGCAGCGACAGCCGGAAGCGAACTTACATCATCACTACAAGCCGGATCACTTCAGGCGACGAGTTAAAGTAGCGAAACGGGCTATTTGGCTTGCGCAGGCGAGGCACCGCATCAACCTATACCCCCTCCCCCAACGGATGGTGCATTTGGTCTTACAGCGCCCGAGCATCGGGTTACGCGGTTGAGGAAGTCTAGGAAGGTCGCCTTCTCCACATCCGTGAAGCCGGTGAGCAATTCGTCCTCATGCGAATCCAGCCGCTGCGTGCATTCGTCGAGAAGGCCAGCGCCGCTCGGCGTGACGGTCAAAGTGAGGGCGCGGCGATCAATCGGATCGATGTCGCGGACGATTAGTCCGGCGTTGATCAATTCGGTGATGAATGCGACCATGTTCGCGGGCTTAATACCGAGCAGGCGGCCGGCGGTACCTTGATTGACCCCTGGGTTCGCCGCGACAACGGACAGGATACCGATGAGGATCTGCCGCATCCCGGTCCCCTCGACCGCGTGCGTAAAATCGGCGGAAAAGATCGCAGCGGCGCGGCGCAGATTGTAGCCGATGCGTTGGCTCACGACGCCAACGTCGTGGCTCGGTCCTGCCATCACCATACACCCTATCGGCCCGGCGCTTCTGAATAGAGACGATAGTATATAGTTGATTTTACGCCATGTCTATCGGTCCGATGTGATCGAGGTTCGCCGGTTAGCGGTGGAAGACGCCGTACATGCGATCCAGCGCGGCATCAAATAGCGGCCGCTCTTCTGCATTTAACTGCGCAAGCACCTCAGCCTCGACATCGAGCATAATCGTAAATAGCTCGTCGAGCACCTTCTCGCCCGAAGGCTCGATCGTCAGCGAGTGGCGGCGGCGGTCGACGGTGGAGCGCGTCCGTCGCGCCCAGCCCCGGCGTTCGAGGTCGTCGACGATCTGGACCGTGATCGACTTGTCCAGGCCGACCGTACTGGACAGCTCTTGCTGTGAAATGCCGGGATTGGCCTCGATCAGCGCGAGCGATGAAAACAAGCCGGCCCGGATGCCATAGCCGGTCGTCGCGGCCGCGAAGCCCGCCGATAGCTGGTTCTGCACGCGACGCATGCGAAAGCCGACATAATCACCCAGCCGACCAAGCCGAAGCCGTCCAGGCGCGTCGCTATTGCTCGCTTTGCTGTGATCCCGTTGCCCCGTCACTCGCCCCGCTTCCACCAAAATGAAGTTGTTGACAGATTGTTGAATTTATCTACTGTTTTGCCTAACAAGAGTAATAGACGGGCCGGTTCGCAGGCTGTCAATCAAAAGGGAGGGGTCGTGTCCGACGCAATCGTCGATGCCGCGCCGGCGCAGGGTGACGAAGCGCCTGCGGCCCGCCCGACAGGACCCGCGGGCAAGGTCGCTTTTGCGATCGGCGCGACCGGCCTGCTGCTGGCCATGGCGGCGGACGGCATTGCCGTTCTCGGGCGCCACACAGGGTTTCCGCTGTTGGGCGCGATCGAGATCGTGCAGACCGCCATCGTCCTGATCGCGACATCGGCGATGGTCAGTGTGACGCTGGCGCGCGGCCATGCAGCGGTCCACATTCTAACCGAACGCCTGCGCCCGACCTGGCGCCTAAGACTTGCCACCCTGGCCGATGTGCTGGCGGCGATCACCGTTGGATTGCTGGCGGCGGGGTCGATCTTGCTGCTGGTCGACCTGTGGGGCGGCTTTGAGCGGTCGGAACTGCTGCACGTTCCCTTACGCTGGCTGCGATTGCTGATGGTCGTCGGATTGCTGCTGGTGGCCGGCATCTTCGTTCGGCACGCCGTGATTGGGGCGTCGCATGACGCCTGAGCTGGTCGGCCTGATCGGCATCCTCGGGCTGCTCGTCCTGCTGACGCTGGGCGTGCCGATCGGCGTCAGCCTGGCGCTGACCGGTATCGTCGGCATCGCGGTCATGATCTCGCCAGAAGCGGCGCTGGCGAAGGCGGGCGTCGTCGTGTTCGAGGTCGCGACGAAGTACGAACTGGGTGTACTGCCGCTGTTTCTGCTGATGGCGCATCTGTGTTTCGCGGCGGGTGCAAGCCGGGATTTCTTCGATGTGGCGGCGCGCTTCGTCGGGCATCGCCGCGGCGGGCTGGGGCTGGCGTCGATCGCGGGCTGTGCCGGGTTCGGCGCGATCAGCGGGTCCAGCCTGGCGACGGTGGCGACGGTCGGTTCGGCCGCGCTGCCGGAGATGCGGCGTGCCGGCTACAATCCCGGCTTTGCCGCGGGCGCGCTGGCGGCCGGCGGGACGCTGGGGGCGCTGATCCCGCCGTCGGGGGCGCTGATCGTTTTCGGCATCATCGCCGAACAGTCGATCGGCAAGCTGTTCGTCGCGGCGGTCGTGCCGGGTTTCAGCCAGGCGCTGTTCTACATGATCGCCATTGCCGTGCTGTGCGCGCTGCGCCCGGATCTCGGCCCGCCGTCGGCGCGTGTGCCCTGGGCGTACCGCATGCGGGGCCTCCTGGGGATCGCCGACATCATCCTACTGGTCACCTTCGTCATCGGCGGGCTGATGATCGGCTGGTTCACCCCGACCGAAGCCGCTTCGGTCGGGGTCGTCGCAGCCTTTCTGCTGTGCGCGGTCCGCGGCGCTTTCAATCGCGCGGCGATCGGCGAGGCCTTTGCCAAGACGCTGTCTACCACGGGCATGATCTACCTGATCATCTTCGGTGCGATTCTGTTCGCGACCTTCATCAGCGTGACCGGCATCGCCGACCTGATGTCGCAGACGGTGCGCAACCTGCACGCGAGCCCCACGGTCGCGATCATCGCGATGGCCGTGCTGCTGCTCGTGCTCGGCTCTTTCCTCGACGGGCTTGCGCTGATGCTGCTGACGACGCCCATCTTCCTGCCGATCGCGATCGAGCTCGGCTACAGTCCGATCTGGTTCGGCATCTTCCTGGTCCGCACGATGGAGATCGGCTTCGTCCATCCGCCGCTCGGGCTGAACGTCTATGTCATCCAGGCGATCGGGAAGGATATTCCGCTCGGCGCCATCTTCCGCGGTATCGTGCCGTTCCTGGTCGCCGATTTCGTCCACCTCGCCATGCTGATCGCCTTTCCGTTGGTCACGCTGTGGCTTCCCAGCGTGACGGCCGGCTGATGCGCATCCTACCGATCCTGGCCGCCTTGCTGGTGGCAAGCTGCTCCGCCGCGCCGACGCCGACCGCCGACTATGTGCTGACCTATGCCAGCCCCTATCCGCCGAGCCATCCGTTCGGGCTGGCGGACCAGGAATGGATGCGGTGGGTCACCGCGAAGAGCGGCGGGCGGATCGCGTTCAAGCCCTATTGGTCGGGCGCGCTGCTGTCGTCGGACATGAGCATGGAGGAGATCCGCCACGGCATCGCCGACATCGGGCTGATCACCCCCATCTATTCGCGCGGCGGCGCGCATCTGCTGCGCGGTCAGGCGGCCTTCTATGGCGGGGTGCGCGACATTCCCGATCAGGTCGCGGTTTATGACTGCCTGGCCGCGCGCTTCCCGCAGTTCGATCACGAGACCGAAGGGCTGCACGTGCTCGCGGTCCAAGGCGGCAATTTTCCCGGCATTCTGACGCGCACCCGCCCGGTGCGCACGCTCGCCGACCTGCGGGGACTGCGGCTGCGTGCGCAGAGCGATGCGATCGACATGCTAAAGCAGCTGGGCGCCGATCCGGTGAACATGCCGATGGGCGAAGTCTATTCCGCGCTGGCCAAGGGCGTGATCGACGGCGTCGTCGCACCCGCGGACACCATCCGCAGCCTGCATTTCGCCGAAGTCGCGCGGCACTTCACTGCGCTGCGCTTCAGCCGCGGCGCCTATCCGGCTCGCGCGATGTCCGACCGCGCCTGGCGTCGCCTGCCCGCCGACCTGCAGGCCGTGCTGACCGCGGGCAAGCCGGTGTGGGAGGGTGCGCTCAACACGCAGCTGCTGAAGGCGGAGGCGGCCGGCATCGACTATGGCCGGCGCGAGGGCATCCGCTTCTACGCTCTGCCCGCACGCGAACAGCGCGCGTTTGATGCGCTCTACAACACGGATGCACGCGCGCAGGCCGTGCGTCTGCGATCCGTCGGCATCGATGCGCTGCCGATCTACGACGCCGCGCAGCGCCTGATCGCGGCCGGTCCCATCCAATGTTCGAAGGAGGACGCGCGATGAGCGCTCCGCTCGCCGGCGTGACGGTCGCCGATTTCTCCTGGGTCGGTGCGGGTCCGCGCGCGACGAAGGACCTTGCCGATCTGGGCGCGACCGTCATCAAGATCGAATCGCGCAAGCGGCTGGACCTCGGCCGGCTGAGCCCGCCGTTCGCCGGCGGCAAGCGCGATCCCGATGCGTCGACTTTCTTCGCGATCACCAACACCAGCAAGCAGGCGGTGACGATCAACCTGAGTGATCCGCGCGGGGTGGAGGTCGCCAAGCGGCTAGTCGGCTGGGCCGACATCGTCGTCGAGAATTTCAGCCACGGCTATATGGATCGCATCGGCCTGTCGTTCGACACGCTGCGGGCGATCAACCTCGATATCATCCAGGTAAGCGTCAGCGTCGCGGGACGCAGCGGCCCGCTGGGGACGATGCGCGGCTATGGCAATTCGGCGGGCGCGCTGTCGGGAATGGCAGCGCTGTCGGGCTGGGAGGATCGAGGGCCGCACATGCCGCCGTTCGCGTACGGCGACGTCGTCGCGCCGATGTTCGCGACCGTCGCGATGCTCGCGGCGCTCGAGCATCGCCGCCGGACAGGTGAGGGTCAGCATATCGACATCAGCCAGGTCGAGCCGCTGGTCCATGTCATGGCCGATGTCTTCGCCGAGCGTCAGGCCGGCCGGTCGGAGAAGCCCGGCAACCGCGACGCAGGGATGGCGCCGCACGGGGCCTTTCCGGCACGCGGGCATGAACAATGGGTGGCGATCGCGGTGCGCGACGATGCCGACTGGGCGCGGCTGGCCGAACTGGCGGCGATCGACGATCCCCGCTTCTCGACGCTCGCCGGACGCAAGGGCGCGGAGGACGCGCTGGATGCCGCGCTGTCGGCATGGACGCGCGGGCAGGACAAGCATGTGCTGGCCGACCGCCTGTCCGCCGCCGGCATCCCGGCCGAGCCGGTCGCGGACGGACGCGATGTCTTCACCGACCCCGAACTGATCGAGCGCGGCCACTTCCAGCCGATCGTTCATTCGAAGCTTGGCGCCTGCGACATGCCGGCACCGCCGCTGCGGTTTTCCGAAAGCATGATCGCGGTCGGCCCGCCGCCCAATCTGGGCGAGCATAATCATGCCGTGTTCGTCGACCTGCTCGGCATGGACGCCGACCGCGTTCGCGAGCTTGTCGAGACGGGAGCGCTGGCATGACCGGCATGTTGTCGCACCTGATCGTCGTCGACCTGACGACGGGTCTTGGCGAGATGGCTGGGCGAATGCTCGCCGAACTCGGTGCCGATGTAGTCCGCCCGACGCCGGGCGCGCGCGCCTGGACCCACGGCAGCCGACAGGTCTCGGCGGACGAGGCCGACGCCTTGCTCGCCCGCGCTGACATCCTGTTCCGCAACCCCGGCCGCGACCATGCCGCACTCGCCGCGGCAAATCCGGCGCTGATCGACGTGGTCGTCGCCCCCTTTCTGCCCGGTGGGCCGAACGACGATCGGCCCGAGACCGACCTGACGCTGATGGCGCGATCGGGGCTGATGACCATCGTCGGCGACCCCGACCGCGCACCGCTGACCCTGCCGGGGCGGCAGGCCTATGCGCTGGCCGGCATCCAGGCGGTGATCGGCGCGCTGACTGCGCTGCATGCCCGTGCAGCGACGCTACGCGGACAGCTGGTCGAGGTCTCGGCCTATCAGGCGGCGGTGCTCGCCAACTACCGCGAGCCGCTGACCTATGGCTGGACGGGGCGGGTCGGCGGGCGGACCGGCAATCTGCTGGTCCGGGGCAAATCGGGTGTCCGCCAGATCTGGCCCTGTGCGGATGGTTGGGTGACCTGGGCATTGGTCGACAACCCGCCGATGATGCGCGGGATGGTGTCGGTGCTGGGCGACGGCGCGGGGCAGCTGGGCGCGGTCGATTGGGACGCGATGCTCGTCGCCGACCTGCCACGCGAGACGCTGCTGGACTGGGAAGCGATCGTCGAGGCGTTCTTCCTGCGCCACACCCGCGCCGAGCTCGGCCGCCTGTCGACCGAAAACGGCCTGGGCCTGTCGTGGATCGACACGCCGGAGGATGCGCTGGCCAGCGAACATCTGCACGCGCGCGGGTTGTGGCGCGATGTCGACGGCGTGACGCTGCCGGGGCCCTTGTGGGTGTCGTCGCTGGGGGATGCGGCATGAACGCACTTCACGGGCTGACCGTGGTCGATTTCAGCAAATTCCTGCCCGGCCCCTATTGCACCTGGCTGCTAGCCGAACTGGGCGCCGAGGTGATCCGCATCGAGAACCCGCGCGAACTGGCCAAGCAGCGCAAGGTCTTCGGCTGGGACAAATTGTCGGAGGATGAGAACGCCCGGCTGCGCGCCCGCGACGTCTTCGCACGCGGCAAGAAGAGCGTGCTGATCGACCCAGGCAGCGCGGACGGCCGCGGGGCGATCCACCGGCTGATCGCCGATGCCGACATGCTGGTCGAGGATTACCGCCCCGGCGTGATGGCCGACATGGGCTATGGCTGGCCCGAGATGGCGGCGCTCAACCCGCGGCTGGTCTATTGTTCGGTCACGCTGTGCGGCCAGACCGGGCCCTATGCGCGCCGCCCCGGGCATGACCCCGTGGCGCTGGCGATCGCGGGCGCGCTGTCGCGGATGGGCGAGGACCCCGAGCGTCCCGCCTTCCCCGGCGTTCCCGTCGCCGATCTGCTGAGCGGGTCGAATGCCGTCATCGGCATCCTCGCCGCGCTGCTCGCCCGCACGACATCCGGGCAGGGTCAGCACGTCGATATCGCGATGTCCGACGCCTCGCTGCCGCTGATCGCCAACGTCGTCTCACGCAATGTCGATCTGTCGGAGGCTCCGCCCAAGGGCATGCACCGCGCCGACAGCGGCATCTGGCGGACCGCCGATGGCCTGTACGTCGTGACCACCGACATGGAGCCGCGCTATTGGCGGCTGTTTGTCGAGGCGATCAGCCTGCCCGAGCTGGCCGACCGCCAGATGGACCGCGCCGGTTGGGCCGAGATGAAGGCGCGCATCGCCGAGCGGATCGCGACCCGGCCACGCGACGAATGGCTCGGCATCTTCGAGCGCGCCGGCACGCAATATGCGCCGGTCCTGACGATCGCCGAGGCGCTCGACGATCCGCACAACGTCGCACGCGGCATGGCGATCGACGTCGCCTTGCCCGGCGGAGGCACCGCCCGCCAGATCGGCAGCCCCGTGCGGCTGGGGGACACCGCCCCCGCCCACGCCGCCTCCGCGCCCGGCGCCGACACCCGCACCGTTCTTGCCGCGCTCGGCTATTCCGAATCCCAGATCACCGCCCTCGAAGGAAGACTCTCGTGACCGAATTGCACCGTCAACGGCCGCTCGAGGGCCTGCGCGTGATCGACCTGACGCGGGCGCTGGCCGGTCCCTATGCGACGCTGCTGCTGGCGGGCCTGGGCGCCGAGGTGATCAAGGTCGAGGATCCGCGCGGCGGCGACCTGGCGCGCGACAACAGCCCCTATGTCGGTCGCGACGGGATCACGGTCGAAAAGGTGCATGACGACGACCTGTCGGTGTCGCACCTGACGCGAGCGCGCGGCAAGCTGGGTGTGTCGCTGAACCTGAAGGCGCCCGGGGCGACCGAGGTCTTCCTGGACCTGGTGCGCAGCGCCGATATCGTCGTCGAGAATTTCACCGCCGGCACCGCCGACCGCCTGGGCATTGGCTATGCGGCCGCGAAGGCCGCCAATCCGCGGATCATCTATTGTTCGCTGTCCGGCTTCGGCGCGACCGCGCCCGAAGGCGGCAAGGCGATGGACATCATCATCCAGGCCCTGTCGGGCGCGATGTATGCGAGCGGCGAGGCCGATGCGCCGCCGGTGCGCATCGGCATCCCGATCGCCGACATGCTGGCGCCCGTGTTCTCGGTCATCGGCATCCTGTCGGCGCTGGAACAGCGGCACCGCACCGGGGTCGGCCAGCATATCGACGTGTCGATGCTCGGCGCGCTGACCAGCTTCGTCGCGATCGAGAATTGGTCGGCGATGGCGGCGGCGGGGATGCAGGCTCGGACGGGACTGACGGTGCAGCGCCTGTCGCCGTTCGGCGTCTTCGAATGCCGCGACGGCTTCATCGCGCTGGTCGCCGTGCACGAGAAGCTGGCGCAGGGTCTGTTCCGCGCGATGAAGCGCCCCGACTTCGCCGAGGACCCGCGCTTCGCCACCCGCGACGCGCGGGTTGCCAATGCCGCGCTGCTGGAGGCGAACATCACCGCATGGTCGTGCGGCCTGTCGGTCGCCGATGCGGTCGCCGCGCTGGAGGCAGAGGGCGTTCCGGTCGCGCCGGTGCGGCATCCCGACGAAGCCCTGCTCGACCGCCGCGTGATCGAGCGGCACGAGGCGGTTCCGGTGGCGCACCCGTACTACGAAGCCGATATCGACCTGCGGACGGCGGGCGTCCCGATCGTCTTCTCCGATGCGGATACCGGATTCGACGATGTGCTGCCGATCCGCATCGGCGACCATAACGATCGTGTGCTGGTCGGGACGCTCGGCTATTCGCCAGACCGGATCGACGACCTGCGCGCACGGGGCGTGATCTGATGGAGGATGCGGCCGCGGCCCTCGCCCGCCTCATCGCCGCATGCGACGATCCCGGCGCCGTCGCCCAGACCCTGCGTGCGGAGGGCCGGTGCGTGGTCCGCGTGCTCGGGCAGGACGCACCATATGCGCTGATCCGGGCGAGCGGGCTGACGCCGGTGCGGATGGTGCCGCAGCCGGGCGCGACGCCGCAGGCCGATGCGCTGGTCGGCGGCGGCGTGCTCAGCCAGCGCGGCCGGTCGCTGCTGCAACAGATCGCGGCGGACACGAGCGGCGATCCACTGATCTTTACCCATGCCGACAGCGACCTGCCGCAGCTGTTCGCGACGATCCGCGATCTGATCCGCAACGGGGACGTGGCGGCGAGGCCGATCCATATGCTCGATCTGGCGCATCTGCCGCGCGCGTCGAGCCAGACGTACAACCGCGCGCGGCTCGATCAGCTGGACGCTTGGCTGGAGCGCATCGGCGGACGGCGCGATGTCGACGGGCTGGCCGATCACGCGGCGATGGAGCGCGTCCGCCCCGCCCTGCTGGAGGGTCTGACCGGCGTTGCGCGGATCGCTGCCATCGGTGCCGCCTATGCGCTGGAGTCCAAGGCGTGGGGCACGCTGGTCGATGCGGTGCGTCGGGGCGACATAGCGGTGGGAACGCCAGTCTTCGTGATCGGATCACCGCACTACTCGACCGCGCGCCAGCGCGACCTGACCGCACGCGGCCTGATCGCGATCGGCGACGACCAGGATTGGGGCGATCCGCTGGTCGCCGGCTGGGTCGACAGCCCCGCCTCGCTCGATGCCCTCGCCGACCCGACGCGGCTGAGCCCGCGGATGCTGCTGCGTGCGCCCGATCGCCTGGCGGATGCTGCTGCGCGGATGCGCGCGCTCGGCGTCCGGCAGGCCATCATCGTCGAGTCCGCGGGTGACGAGGCGGCGGCATGGGACGCCGGCTATTTCGCGCGGGAGCTTGCCGCGCAGGGATTCGCGGTCGAGCGTGTCGGTACGGCGTCACAGGCGGTCGCGCCGCCCGCCGCGCCCCGCCCCGCCCCGCCGCCATCGGGCCGCCGCAGCCGCAAGTCACTCGCCTCGCTCGCCAGTTTCGGCACCTATCAGCGCGAATGGTTCCAGCAGGTCCGCGCCGAGGTCGACGCCGGGGCACCGCTTGCGGTCGTCAACGCCAACTCCCCGCAGGAGGTACTGCGCGCGATGGGCGTGCCGTTCGTCGTCAACCAATGGTGGGCGTCGATCGCCGCGGCCAAGCAGCAGTCGGGCCGCTACTTCGCGCTGCTGGCCGAGCATGGCTATCCGAGCGATACCGAGGCCTACAGCGCGCAAGGCATCGCCGCCGCGTTCGACACCGATGCAGGCCAGGCGCCATGGGGCGGCCTGCCGCGGCCGAGCTTCGTCCAGGCCGTGCTCGGCACCGACGCGACACCGCGCATCTTTGACCATTGGGCGCGAGAGACGGGCGCCGACCTGTTCTTGTTCGAACGCAGCATCGAGTCGCGCACGGACTTCCCCATCGACTGGTGGGACAGCCTGCAAGACCGCTGGGATACGGTGCTGGAGCCCGAACGGCTCGACCTGATGGTCGCCGAGCTGCGCGCGCTGATCGAGCGGATCGAGGCGGTCAGCGACCGGCGTTTCGACCAGGCGCGGTTCGTGGAGATCCTGAACCTGGTCAACGAGCAGGAGCACTATTACCGCCGCACGCGCGACCTGATCGCCCGCACGCACCCGGCGCCGGTGTCGATCAGCGACACCATGCCGGCAACGATGGTGCCGCAGTGGCACCGCGGGACGGTATGGGCACGGGATGCGGCAAAGGCATTCCACGACGAGGTGGCGGCGCGGCACGCGGCCGGTGAGGCGGCGTGCCCGAACGAGCGCCTGCGGCTGATGTGGGTCGGTCGCGGCATGTGGAGCGACATGGGCTTCTACCAGCGCTGGGAGGAGAGCCACGGCGCGGTCTTCGTCTGGTCGATGTACCTCGCGCTCGCCGCCGACGGCTATATCCGCCGGGCCGCGCCGGGACAGGACCCGATGCGCGCGCTGGCCGCCCGCTTCGTGACCATGGGCGACGAATTGCGCATGCCGACCTGGGCGGGCGCCTGGCATGTCCGCGAGGCGGAGAGCCACGCGATCGACGGTGCGATCGCGCTGTCGGATGCCGACCCGTTCGTCCTGCGAGCGCTGCGCCGGGCCGGGGTGCCAGTGCTCGCGCTCGACCTCGACAACTATAATCGCGAAGCCAGCGATGCCGCCGCGATCGATCGCCGGATCGAGAATTTCCTGGACGACGACGTCACCCGCTACCGCGCGCGACGCTGATTATTTGCAAGCCCGCGCGCGGGGTAGCGACCGCCCGGCCGCTCCCCCGGACGACGCGTCAGAACTTCGCCCGCAGCGACACGGCGAACTGCCGGCCGATCGGATTGGCCGCGGTCGCATCATAGCCGCCGCTGCCGTTGCCCGACGGCGCCAGATTGACGAACGGCGGCTGGAGGTCGAACACATTGCGGACCTCTGCCCCCAGCGTCAGCCCGCCCAGGATACCGCGCTTGTCGCTGCCGCCCAGATCCCAGGCCACGCTCAGGTCCACGGGCGTATAGCTCTTCACCTGCTGGGGCACGGTGACGGCGTTGTTGGTATAGCCGCCGACATGCGTCGCCTGGACCTGCAGGCGCACCGGATCGAGATCCCAGGCAATTGCCCCGCGCGCCTTGAACTTCAGCGGGAAGAAGATCGTGTTGCGGCGATCGATCAGCGCCGCATTCTCGGTGATCGCGACTTCGTAGCGGGTCAGGAAGGTGCCGCTCAGGTTGACCTGAAACCGGCCGAAATTGTCGGTCGGCAGCGTGTAGTTGGCGACGAAGTCGATCCCTTCCGTAAGAGATTTGCCCAGGTTGTTGTTGCGCCCGTCGACGAACAGCGTGACATTGGTCGGCAGCGCGCCGACGACGCCGATGCCCGACGCGATCAGCTGCTGCACGCGCGTCGCGGCCTCCGCCCCGCGGGTGATAATGCCGAGCCCGGCGAACGACTGTTCTCGCGACAGGATGGCGAGATCGGACAGATAGGCCTCGACCTGGTTGGTGTATTCGACGTTGAAATAGGTCAGGCTGAAGCGCAGCCGGCTGCCGATGTCGAGGTCGCCGCCCACCGACCACGTCGTCGCCTCCTCCGGCCGCAGCCCCAGATTCTGCCCCGACAGCGCGACGCCGACGATCGGCGACCCGCCGGGGTTCTGATAGGTCTGGACGAACAGATTGTTCGAATTCCCGTAGATCTGCGAGATGAGCGGCGCGCGGAACGACGTGCCGTAGCTGCCGCGCAACGTCAGTCCGTCGACCGGCGTCCAATTGACGCCGAACTTCGGGTTCGTCGTCTTGCCGACGTCGCTGTACTTGTCATAGCGGACGGCCGCATTCAGCACGAGCTTGCGGAAGCCGGGGATCGCATTCTCGGCACCGAAGATCGGCAGCAGAACCTCAGCATAGCCCGAGTCGACCCGCCGCGTGAAATAGCGATAAGCGACCGGCGTCCCCACGACGCCGCGCGCGGAGCCGAGGATGGTCAGGATCTCCTGCCCCTCGTATCCCGCGGCCAGCTTCACGTCGCCGCCGGGCAACGCGAACAGCGTGCCGTTCAGCCGCGCCTCGTAGCCGGTGAAATGGTTGAGCGTGGGAGCGAAGAAGATGCTGTTGCTGATCAGCTGGCGCGTCGCCTCCGTCGTACGGCCCAGACCATAGGGATCGAATGCCGTCGCCGGATTGCTGCTGGCGAGCGCGGCGTTGAGATTGGCCGTGGTCAGGCCGCGATAGGTATAGGACTGATCCTCGCCCTGGCCGTAGCTGTAGATGCCCTCGGCCTCCCAATCGCCGAACAGCTTGACGCGCACGCCCGGCGAAATCTGCCAGTTCTCGGCGCTGCCCGGATTGCCGTTGAGCGGCAGGTCGTTGATGAAATTATAGGCGATCGTGTAGCTCGTGCCGGTGAAGCCCGCCGGCCGCACGAAGAAGGCGTTAGTCTGCGGCACGGTCAGCGTCGCGCTCTGCGAGGCCGGGTTGCGGAAGAAAGTGCGGCGCGAGAAGAAGCCGTCCGCGAACAGCGTCACCCGGTCACCCAGTTCCTGCGTGACCGTCATGTTCGCCGAATCGTACGCCTGTTTCGGAAACAGGTCCTGCCCGATCAGGTCGTTGCACAGATTGGCGGTGCCGGCGACCAGGCTGCCCGCATTCGCCTGGGTCAGCCCGCCGGTGGGAATGGCATAGGTGGTGCCACCGGCGATGATGGTGCCCGGCGCGCAGCGGTTGACACGATAGTCGTTGCCGCCGGACGCGCGCTGGTCGGAGGTGAAGAACGACCGGTCGTCGCCGCTGAGGTTCGATCGCTGGACATGTTCGAACGCCAGCATGATCTGGCCCTGGCTCCACTTGTGCCCGACCGCGACGCCCACCTGCCATTCGTGAAAGTCGTCGCCGAAGCCGTAGCGGCCCGAGGCTTCGACCCCGTCCAGCGAGCGGCGAGGAATAAGGTTGACGACACCTGCGACCGCATCCGAGCCATAGATGGCGGAGGCGCCGTCGGCGACGACCTCGACCCGTTCCAGGCCAAGCGTCGGGATGACTGACGGGTCGAGCGCGCGGCTGTTGTTCACCGCGCGGTGGCCGTCGATCAGGATCAGCGTCGCATAGGGGCCGATGCCGCGCAGGTTGACGCTGTTGCCATAGGTGATGTTGCCGTTGCCGCCCGACTGGCCACGCGAATTCTCGCTGACGCCCAGGTCGAACACCTGCGGGATCTGCTTGATGAGGCGGTCCGTCGTCACCGCACCCGAAGCGATGACGTCTTCGCGGCCGAGCGCGATGACGGTCGACCCGACCGGTGCCGCCCCCCGGACGCGGCTGCCCGTCACGATGATGTCGCGTTCGACCTGATCCTGCGTGATCGTCGAAGGACCGGCCTCGGGCGCCTGCACGTCGGGTTCACTGGCCGGCGTCGTCTGCTGCGCGAAGGACGGCGAGGACAGGCCAAGCAGGACCAAGCCGGTCGTGGCCAGTGCGGCGGTGCGGATGCTCTTCATAGGTCGTCCTCCCCTGTTCTTATCGTTGGAATGTCGGTGTCGCCTCGAACGGCAGGTCGATCCGGGAGCCGGCGGCGCCGCCGGTCAGGACCGTGAATTCGGGCGCGGGATCGGTCGCGAGCACTTTCAGGTCGCGCTGACGCGGGTCGGCCCCGGTCAGCGTCACGCGGATGCGGTGCCCGGCGGCGAAGGTGTAAGCGCGCGGCGACAGGCTGAAGGCGAGCTCCGCCGGCATGCCGGGCGTCATCGGCGCCACATCGGCGCGCAGGCCCGAATGATAGGGCAGATCGAGCTTGTCGTACGGCGGTGTCGAGATCATGCGGTGCGACGCGGCCAGCCGGCCGTGCGCGATCACCCGCACCTTCCCGTCGGGTGCCACGTCCTCGACATAGGCGAACAGAATCGCGTCGCGCCGATCGATCGCCAAGCGGATCCGCGCGATCGGATAGCCCTGCAACCGTGCCGGGGCAGCGAGCGGCGGCGTCGTCCAGCTCGGCCCGAAGCCGGTCAGCGGGCGCGGCCAGAACGGAAAATACTCACCGGCTCCAAGGTCGTAGCGAACCTGGAAGCGCCGCGTCGCCGCCACTCGCGGTGCCTGCAAAGACGCGCCGGTGTCGGCGGCGAGGAACAGCGGGGTACGCCGGATGCCGACGCCCGGCAACCGGTTCGCGCGCACCATCGCCCCGCCCGCGCCGTCCTCCCGCCACCAAGCGTAGCGCGGCTCGCGGTCGATGCCGTTGTCGATCCCCTTCAGATGCCGGTCGAAGAAGCGTCGCTGCTCGGCAGCGATGTCGAACTGGGCCGGACCTTCGCAGTGGCTGCCCGGCCCGAGGATCAGCTTGCCCGGGATATTGCGCGCCGCAAGGATCATCTGCTCGGTCGGCTCGTCCTCCCAATTGCTCCAGAAATACCAGGCGATCCGCGGGTCGCGCAGCGCCTTCAGATGGGTGTAGGGACCGACCTCTTCCCAGAAGCGCGTGCCGGTCAGCGGCGATACGCTGTCGCGATAGGGCATGCCGGCCCACAGCGCGGCCATCGGCGTGTTGCGCGCGTGCTGCGCGACCGCCTGCTTCAGCAGCGACCCGTCGCGATCGGCATCGACCGGAACGCTTGCCGCGTCTACCTCCAGCGGCTCGTCGGGGCGCGTGTTGAATTGCGCGGTCACCCCGCCGTTGCGGACGAAGCTGTATTTGTCGAGGTCGGTGGCGGCGGTGAAGACTGCGCGAACCGCGGGCGGCCGCGTGCCCGCGATCAGCATGGTCGTGCCGCCGAGGTAGGAACAGCCGGTCAGCCCGACCTTGCCGTTCGACCAGGGCTGGCGTGCGATCCAGCCGACCAGGTCGTAGCCGTCGTTGGCCTCCGTCCGGTCGAGAAAGCCGCGGCGCGCTCCGAACGAGGCGCCCTTGCCTCGCACGTCGGCAATGACGACGGCATAGCCCTGCTGGACCAGCGCGGGAAATCCGAAGATGGCCTGATCGAAGGTCTGCGCGACGGCGCCGTCCTTGAGGTAGCGCGCGCGATAGGGAGTGAAGGCGAAGATGGTCGGGACGGGGCCGGGGTCGCCGGCCCGGCGATAGACGTTGACCGCCAGGCGGGTCCCGTCGCGAACCGAAACGTAGAGGGAGTGACGCTCGATCGTGCGCGCGGCCGGCACCGGCGACTGCGCGTCCGATGCGCCGCCGGCGGCTGCCACGACGCCCGCGATCGCGACTGCGATTCCTCTCCTCACGGATCCTCCTTCCGGTGACCTGTCGGTCATCTCGAAAAGAGAGTGCGGCATTTACATCTGTATTTCAACTATTTTTATATAGATGATACTGCTTATCAGCGGAATTGAGCCCGCGAAACCACCGTGCCGCTTGTGAAACGCGGGCGCCCCGGGCCATCGCGTCACTTGGACTTGAGCGCTTGCCCGAGCAGCGGGTCCGGACGGCAGACATAGGATGCAGCGGACGTCCGGTCGCCGGCGCGATAGGCTGCCGACTTCGGCGCGGCGCACAGTGTCCGCGTCAGGGCTGGCTGGCCGTCTCGGTTGCGGGCGCCGACGATCCGATCGGGCGCCTGTCCCTGTTCGACCCAGCGGACGAGCGCCCAGAGCATGTCGCGTGTCGGGTCGCCGGGGTAGCTCGGCTGACCCGACGCGCCGAAGCTGTCGACGCCGGGACCGCCGCTGCAATGATACATGCCGGGCACCATGAACAGGCGCACCGCCGCCGCCAGCCGCTCCACGCCGCCGTTGGCGCGTGCGAGGTCGGCGTAATAATCGAGCGTCGGTCGGGCGATGACCGAGGGGTCGGCCCACCCCTGGTAGATGATCGCCTTGCCACCACGCGCGAGGAACGGCGCGATCCGGGTGCTGTCGGCGCGCAGCCCGGGCATGACGCGGTTGATCGCGGCAAGGTCGGGGGTTCGCCTGAACCCGTCCTCGTTCCACTGCGGATCGTCGTACACCGCATCGGCCCACATCGCGCGCAGCAGCGGCGACGGCGGCCCCGGTCGCGTGCGGACACCGGGCAGCAGCCCGCGGTCCATTGCCCGCCCCCGCTCGTCGGGCATCGGAGCGACGATCCGCTGGAGCATCGCAAGCTTGGGCGCGGTGAGGCAGTCCGTCGTCTGTCCGGGCTTGCAGGCGAGATCCGCGGGTTTGAAGTGGCAGGCCAGCGGATTCTCGACGATCCCGTCGACGACGCCATCGGCCCGGTCGCAGGCCGCCGTGGCGCGGCGCTCGTACAGCGCCCAGTCGGCATCGCCGAGCGCGCCTGCGGGATCGCGTTTCTGCAGCAGCGCACTCCACATCATCCGGACCGAGACGAGCGGCATATATGGTCCGGGCGCCCCGGCGATCACGCCGTCATAATCGCCGGGATAGGTCTGCATCTCCTTCAGCGCCTGGCGACCGCCGCCCGAACAGCCGGTGAAATAGCTCCGCTTCGCCGGCCGGCCGTAGAAGCGGGCGACGATGGCCTTGGCGGCCTGCGCGGTCAGGTGGACGGCGCGATGCTCATAGTCGACCCGGGCGCGCGGGTCGGCCATCCAGCGTGCCTGCGTCGCCTTGTGCCCGGTGTCGGTCGTGACCGTGGCGAAGCCCTCGGCCACGCGGCGGCTCATGTCGATATAATTGTAGATCCCGGCATCGCCCCCGACCCCGGCGCCGAGCAGCCGTCCGTTCCAGGCCGTCGGCAACCAGAGTTCGAACCCGATGCGCCCGTCGATCACGGCCTCCACTCGGCACAGCGGCCGCGACACCGGCAGCGGGGCGTAGGCGCGCTGGTCGACCTTCGGCATCCAGCCGGCGGCGTCGGCGACGGGCGTCGCGCGCACGATCGTCGCACCGCCCAACTGGGCGCCGGCGAGAGTCGCGCATGCAGCGACCGCCGCCAGCAGCATCAGAACTTTACCTGTGCCGTGATCGCGAAGACCCGCGGGATCGGGTTGGCGGCCTGCGGATCATAGCCGAAGTTCGTGTCGACGAAGGGCGGGTCTTCGTTGAACAGGTTGCGGACGTCGGCACCGAGCGTGACGTTGCGCGTCAGTTCGAACCCGACCGACAGGTCGAAGGTATCGTAGTTCGAGATGCGCTGCCGCGGCGTCACGGTGGTGTTGAAATAGCCAGCCAGATGATTCCACGTCAGTCGGCTGCGCAGTCCACCCCATTGCAGGCCGACATCGGCCTGGCTGCGGAACTTCTGGGTGAAGCCGAAAGTGTCGACGACGCTGATCAGGCCGGAGCCGGGCACGGCTTCGAACAGATAGTCGAGAATGTAGCTGCCCTGGATGCCCGCATCCATCCGCACGTCGCCCATCGACCAATTGTAGTTGAGCGCGAAGTCGAGCCCGCGCAGCAGCGAGGTGCCGAGGTTCTGGCGGCGCCCGTCGGCGATGAAGGTCACCTGGCTCTGGTCGATCACCGCATTCAGCGGCAGGCCCGAGCCCACCAGGCTGGCGATCGTCGCCGCGCTGGGGTTGAACTGGACAAACTGGCGATAGATCGGGTTGGTGAGCAGGCCGGGCGTACCGCGCAGCGCCTGGATCTGGTCGGTATAGTCGATGCGAAAATAGCTGACCGAGGCGACCAGGCCGGGCACCGGCGGCGGCGCCGCCTCGACGGTGAACGACCAGGTCTTCGCCTTTTCGGGCTGCAGGTTCGGGTTGCCGCCGGCGATGCCGATGCCGATCTGGTTGCCGGTCGGCCCGGGCAGTGTGTCGAAATACAGCCCGGCGCCGCCGCCAACGGTCGACACTTCGGTAAAGGTCGGCGCGCGAAACGATGTGCCGTACGTGCCCTTCAGCGACAGGCCGCGAAACGGTTTGTAGGTGATGCCGATCTTGGGATTGGTCGTGCTGCCGAAGTCGCTGTACTTTTCGTAGCGCAGTGCTGCGCTGAGCGAGAGTTGCTCCAGTCCGGGCGACGCGTTGGCGGCACCGACGATCGGTACGAACAGCTCGCCGAAGACCGCATCGACGTTGCGCTCGCCAGCGCTTCCGACCGCGATTGGTGCGGCCGACGTGCCCGTCTGCAGGTCGGTAAAGGTATATTCGACACGGTGTTCGCCACCGACCGCCAGGCGGACGTTGCCGCCCGGTATTGCGAAGAGCGTACCGTCGGCCTGCGCGTTGAAGACGTCGAGCTGCGTTCGCCCGGTGATGACGAACAGATTGTCGATCAGCCTCGCATAGGTCGCCGGATTGTTCGCGCCCCCGAAGACGTTCAGCGCCGTCGCGGGATTGGTGTCGCGCAGCGCTGCGGCGAGCGCGGCCGCGTTGGCACCATTCTGCCGGCGGTTGTCGACCTCCTCGCTTTCGCCGTGCGAATAATAGGCGGTGGCGCGAAAATCGCCGAACAGGTCGACCTCGACCCCGCCCACCGCATTCCATGTCTCGTTCCAGAAGCGCCGCTGGATCTGGCCGAATTCGGGATACAGCGAATAGGCGACGGTGACGCAGCGCGTGCCTGCAGGCACGCCGGCACTGGCCGGGCACAGGCCAGGTGTCACGCCCGGCGGCGCGACGTAGAAGGGATTGGTGCTGGGCACCGACGTATTGATGTTCGCGATCAGCGGCAACGTGCCTTCGCGCCGCGACCAGAATCCGTCGGCGAACAGACGCACGCGGTCGCCGATCTGCTGGCTGACCGCGCCCGTCACGCTGAAGCGCTGCTGGTCCGGAATGACCTCCACATCCTTGTCGTAGAAGCAGCGGTTGGCGGTTCCGGCGACGAGGCTGCCGGCGGTGCCTGCGGTCAAGCCGCCGGCGGGGATGGCATAGGTCACGCCGTTCGCGGTGATTGTCCCCGGGTTGCAGGTCAGCACACGCAGGTCGCGACCGCCGCGCGGGCGGTTGTCGTTCTGGTAGAAATCGAGGTCGGTGCCGAGCAGCGCGGAATTATAGGTCCATTCGCCCGCCAGCATGGCGTAGCCGCCCTTCCAGCGCTTACCCGCGATCGCGGACGCCTGGCGTTCGTCGTAATTGCCGTCGGTGAATCCATAGCGTCCGCGCACTTCGACCCCATCGAAGTCGCGGCGCAGGATCAGGTTGACGACGCCTGCCACCGCGTCCGAGCCGTAGATGGCGGACGCGCCGTCGGCGATGACCTCGACCCGGCTGAGCGCTATCGAGGGCAGCACCGACGGATCGGTGAACTGGCCCTGCGTGCCCTGCGGCGGGAACCGGCGACCGTCGTAAAGCAGCAAAGTCGCATTGGTCGAAAGCCCGCGCAGGTTGATGCCGGCGCCACGCGTCGCGTTGGCCGCGCCGTTCTGGGCCGATCCGCCCGCGCGGTTGGCGCCCAGCGACACCACTTGCGGCACGCGGCGCAGCAGGTCGTTGGTGGAGGTGACTGGCGTCTCGGCGATCTTGGACTGGTCGATCGCAATGACGCTGGACCCGACCGGTGCGATGCCACGGATCCGCGAGCCGGTGATGATGATGTCTTCAGCGCTGGCCTGCTCCTGCGGCACGTCCTGCGCGGTCGCCGGCACCGCCGGTTGCGCGTCGACCACGGGCTGCGCGGTTTGCGCATTGCCCGCCGTTGCCGTGGCGAGTGCGAGCACGCCGGTGGCGCAGCTCAGCAGCAGTCGGGTGGGCGTCGTGGTCATGCTCAAATCCTCTCCGTGCCCCGTCCCGCTTGTGTCCGCGGATCCTGAGGGTAAGTTGGTGTTCAGTTGGCTTCGGCGCGCGCCGCCCGCGCCGGCCGGATTGCTAGCCGCGGCGCCACCGACAGCAGCACGATCGCGGCGATCAGGATGCCGGCGCCGATCAGCTCGGCCGGGCGCGGATATTTGAGGCCCCACCCCCAGGCGAGGATCAGCGCGGCGCCGACGCCGGCGACCAGGCTGGCCGCGCGTTCGAGGGGCACGCAATAGGCGTTCTCGCGCGGGTCGAGCAGAATGATGATCGCAAAGACCGAGACGACCGTCAGCGTCAGGCCGATCACGAACAGTGGCCAGATCACCGGATCGGTCCAGACCGACAGGAAGCCCCAGCTGAGTTCGCTCGACTGGCCGCCGATGCCGCTTGCCGAGACGATCGCCAGGAACAGCACCGACAGCGGCAGCGCCAGCACCTTTTCCTCGACGAAATATCGCCGCACCGACGCGGGATCGCCGCTCTTCGACACCTTGGTCATCACGACCAGGCGCAGGAAATAACCCGCGGTGTAGAGCACGACCGTCAGGATCGCTATCGGCGGCAGCTTCAACCCGCCGCGATCGCCCAGCGTCAGCATCAACGCGCCTGCCACCATCGCGAGCGCGGTCCAGCTCCACCAGCGCACGCGCCGCCCGAAGGCGAGGTCGACCAGCGGGGCGATAATCAGAATATCGCCGCGCATCAGCAGCTGGATGAACGGGATGCTGACGTTCGGGATGGTGAACGACAAGGGCACAGTGAACAGCACTAGCGCGGTGCCCAGACCGGACAGTAACGTATAGCGCGTCGGGATCGGCACGCGCGTGCCGGCGATCGTCACGCCATGCGCATCGCGGTGCCAGCCCGACCACCAAATGAAGATGTAGGTGAGCACGGTGCTGATGATCAGCGACGCCGGCAGCGTCTCTAGCCCGGTCAGCGGGCGGCCGAGCCCCGGATGCGGGGTCGACGACAGCAGCTTCAGCAGGATCGCATTGGGCAGATAGGCGAGGAAATACAGGAGGACATAGCCCTCCAGCGGGAAGTCGCGCGCGCGCATCACGCCGCCGCCCCCGCCAGTTCGACCATATCGTCCGTGATCACATAGCGGGTGTCGAGCCCCGCCTCGCGCGTGACCGCGGCCACATAGTCGACGACCTCGCCGTAGCGCTGGGTGCCGGGTGCGCAGAAGCGGGGCACCGCGTCGCGATCGATGTAGAGCGGCAAGAAGCCTGCGCGGCAGATCCGACCGTCGGCGATCTCCAGCCGCGCGACCATCGACAGACGCGATGCGGGCGGGAAATTGTACAGGCTGTCGAAATCCGGCTCCCAATGCTCCGCCAGGACCCTGATTTCGTTGAAGCTCCTCGACGCCGCATGCGCCGCGTCCATCCGCAGGTCGGTCGCAAAGTTGCAGAGCGAATGGAACACGGGCCTGCCGTCGATCAGCTCGCAGCCCTTAAGGATATGCGCGTGTCCGCCGAGGATCGCATCCGCCCCCGCCGCGATCGTCGCGCGCGCGACGCAGCGCTGATAGTCGGCGAGCGTCGCGCGGACGAAATGGATGCCCCAATGGTGCGATACGACGACGACGTCGTGGGTCGACTTGGCGGCCCGGACATCCGCCTCCATCGCCGCCAGATCCTCGCCATGCGGCCAGCTGTGGATGCGTGCGGGTGTGCCCGGCTGGTCGTGCTCGATCTGCTCGTAATGCGTGAAGGCACGCATTGGGGCGCAGCCTGGACGCCGCTCGGTTGCCCAATAGTCCTGCGGCAGGATCGAGGAATAGGCGAGGATCGCGACGTGGGTGCCGTCGTCGAGCGTGATGCTGACGGGCGCACGCGCCTCCGCGATCGTCGCACCGGCGCCAACGACCTGCATGCCCGTCCGCGTGATGTTCGCCCGCGTTTCGAAGAAGGCTTCGTTGCCCCAGTCGAGCACATGGTTGCCCGCCATCGAGATCACGTCGAAGCCCGCCCCCGCCAGCGCATCGGCCCCGTCGGGCCGGGCGAGCACCGCGTGGCGCGCCTGGGGTGCGCGGACGCCGGACGTCGCGAAGCTCGTCTCCAGCTGGCCGAAGACGATGTCGGCCGCCCGCAGCACGTCGCGTGTCTCGACGAAGCTTTCGGCGTAATCGTCACGATCCATCGCCAGATCGCCGGTTCCGAGAAGGACCTGCGTCATGCCGCAGTCTCGAAGCGGATCGGAACCGACAGCGCGCCGATTTCCGGAAATCGGGTCGGCTGGGGCTCGCCGGCCAGCGCGAAGCCGGGGGCGGCCGCCAGCAGTTCCTCCAGCGCGACGATCAGTTCGAGCCGCGCGAGCGCTGCGCCCACGCACATGTGCGGGCCGCGACCGAAGGCGACCGAATCCTTCATGTTGGGCCGATCGATCCGGAACCGGTCGGCGTCCGTGAACACGTCCTCGTCGCGGTTGGCGCTGGCATAGACCAGCGCGATCGGTTCACCGGCGGGGATGGTGCGCCCGCGGATCGTCACGTCCTCGGCCGCCGTGCGCGCAAAGCCGCGGTACGGTGTGTAGAGGCGAAGGAATTCGTCCACCGCCGCCGGCACCAGTTCCGGGTCGCCGCGCAACTGCGACTGGAGCGCCCGATCGCGCCCCAGATGGACCGCGATCGAGCCGATCATCACACTGGGCGCGATGATCCCGACGACCAGCACCTGCCGGATCGTGCCGACGATCATGTCCTCAGGGAGGGGCTCGCCGTCGACACGGGTCGCGAGCAGGGCGCTCGTCGCATCCTCGTCGACCGACATCGGGTTCGCCTTGCGATCCGCGACGATCGCGCGCGCCATATCGTAGAGCCAGAGGCTCGATTCCTTGGTGGCCGCGATGTCGTTCGACTGGACGGCGATGTTGTAGCGCTTGCCGACCGCGGTCAGCTCGCGGACCTGATCGGCGGTCAGGTTCATCCAGTGCGCGAAGGTCGCGATCGGCATGTGCGCGGAGAAATCCGCGACCACGTCGCCGCCGCCGGCCGCCGCCATGTCGGCGAGCAGATCGCGGCAGATCATGCGGATCACCGGCCGCAGCCGTTCGACGCGGCGCTCGCTCAGCAGCGGGGCCAGGGCGCGGCGGTAGGGCGTATGCTCGGGTGGGTCGAGGTGTAGCGGCGGGCGGCGGCCGGTGAACGCGACCTTCGGTATGACGTTCTGCTGTGATGTGATGAAGGTTCGCCAATCGGCGGCCGCATTCGCCACGTCGTCATGCTTCATCAGCGCCCAGATCCCGCCCCATGCGTCGCTATGCGCGACCGGGCAGGTCGCCCGCAGCCGCGCATAATCGTCGTGCGGACTATCGAAGGTTTCCGGAACGAGCGGATCGAAGTCATGACTCATAACAATCGGTTTATCGACTTATGAAAGCGCTTTCAACGATGATCTTTGCAAGAGTGGCGATCTTCGGCCTATCATCGATTAATGACCCTGCCGCGTGTGCCCCGCCTGGACGATGTCGCGACCCTAGCCGGCGTGTCCCCGGCGACGGTTTCGCGCTTTCTGAACAATCCGCACATGGTCAAGATCGCGACCGCCGAACGCATCCGGGCGGCCATCGAAGCGACCGGCTATGTCCCGAACATGACCGCGGGGGCGCTGGCGACCAACCGCTCGCGCCTCATCGCAGCGCTGGTCCCCGATATCGCGCAATCGATCTTCAACGACACGGTCGAGGCGATGATCGACGAGCTGTCCGCCGACGGGAACAGCGTCGTGCTGGCGCTGACCGGCGCCGACAACCGCCGCCTCGACCGCGAGATCAACGTCGCGCTGGCCCGCCGCGTCGACGCGATCATCCTGACGGGCATCGTCAGCGATCCCGATGTCCGGGCGCGATTGCGCGCGCAGTCGGTCACGGTCATCGAGACCTGGGGCCTGCCCGACGATCCTATCGACGTGTCGGTCGGCTTCTCGCACCGCCAGGCCGGCGAGGAACTCGCGCGGTTTCTGCGGGGGCGCGGCTACCGCCGGCCGCATCTGGTCGTTCCGCGATCGACGCGATCGGAACGCCGGGCGAGCGGCTTCATCGATCGCTGGATGCGGGAGGGCGGGCCCGAGCCGACCCGCCTGGACGTCAATGTTCCCAGTCACTTCGGGCAGGGCCGGCTGAGCTATCGCGCACTCGCCGACCTGCCGGTACAGCCCGATGTCGTCGTCTGCGGGTCCGACTGGATCGCGCAAGGGTTGATCGTCGAGGCGCAAGCGGCGGGGATCCGCGTGCCCGACCAGATCGCGGTCACCGGCTTCGGCAACCTGCGCCTTGCCGGCGACATGCGGCCGACGATCACCTCGGTCGACGTCGATGGCAGCCGGATCGCGCGCGAGGTCATCCGCGTCCTGCGCGCGCGTACCGCAGGCGAAACCTTTGACACCCGGATCGACGTGGGCTTCCGCATCATCGCGCGGGAGAGCGCATGAAAGGCCTTGCATAGCGGAGCCGATCGCGTAGCTTTATCCTATAACAAATTGGGAGAGCGAACATGCGACCGCTGATCTTTGCCCTGCTGGCCTGTGCGGCAAGCGTCGCCACGGCCAAGCAACAGCCGCCCCGCCCCCCCTCACCCGCCGATGCCGCCCGCGACGCGGCCCAGCGCGCGGCAGCCGACAAACTTCCCGACGCCGCCGGGACCGGACCGTACAAGGCGATCAAGGAGGTCGATCCGACGCTGCGGAACCACGTCGTCTATCGGCCCGCCGTACTGCCCCGCGACCGCAAGCTGGGCGTCATCCTGTGGGGCAACGGTGGCTGCCGCGAGGACGGGGCGAGCGCGCGCCAGCATCTGGGCGAGCTGGCCAGCCACGGCTATCTCGTCATCGCCCCCGGCGCGATCCTGAGCGGCCCCGGCGCCCCGCCCCCGGTGCCCGAGCCACCGGGCCTCTACATCCGCACCACCACCGCCGATGTGATGGCTGGTCTCGACTGGGCCCTGGCGGAGAACGCCCGCCGCGGCAGCCGCTATTTCGGACGGATCGACCGTGCGCTCATCGGGGTTGCAGGGCATAGCTGCGGCGGGCTGCAGGCGATTGAGGCTGCGGCCGATCCGCGGGTGAAGGCGGTGATCGTCCACAACAGCGGCGTCTTCGCCGACGGCAGCAATCCGATCCGCGGGCTGACCGTCGACAAGGCGATGCTGGCGAAATTTCACACGCCGGTGCTGTATATCCTCGGCGGGCCGAGCGACGTCGCCTATCCCAACGGCACCGACGATTTCCGCCGCATCGCCCACGTCCCGGCCATGCTACTGAACCGCGACGTCGGTCATGGCGGCACGTTCCGCGAGCCGAACGGCGGGGCGGTGGCGCAGGTGTCGGCGCGGTGGTTCGACTGGCAACTCCGCGGCGACCGAGCAGCGGCGAAGACCTTCGTCGGCCCGGACTGCAGCGTCTGCACCGATTCGACCTGGACGGTCGAGCGCAAGCGGATCGGCTGACGCCAGTCTCTAGCGACACCGCCCACCACGGACGCACGGCCGCAGCATCGGTGGTGGCGTGTGGTCGACGAAACCCGCCGGTCGCGCGGGCCAGCGGCCTCGCGCCAACCGCGTGTCGAGATAGCGCAGGCTGGCGAGCACGGTCTGCGGCGTGAACCTACAATGCCCGGCGCCTCGCACCCACAAGTTGCGGACGTCGCCTCGCGCCGCCTCGACATAGCCCCGTTGCAGCGATGGCGATGTGAGGCCATCGCCGATCGCCTGCACCGCGAGCAGCGGCACAGTGGGCCGCGCGTTCGGCGTGTAATGGGCCATCATGTAGCGGACCGCCTTGGGCGTCGCAGCGATGCGCGGTGCTGCCTCCAACCGCGCCAGATCGGCATCGAGATCGAGCCCCGCGGCGCGATAGAGGGCCGCTACCATCTCACGACGCCCCGACAGCGCGAGTTGCCGGCGATAGTCGACGCCGACGTTCCAGGAGAAGGCGCCCCCTGCCCGCGCCTCCTGATCCACCCGAGGCAGGAACACGCCGCGGACGAAGCTGCGCGCGATCTCGTCGGCCTGCGCGGCATAGTCGGTCGCCGTGGGCTCGTCTCGGTCCGGGCTCGTCCACCCCGGGATGCCCGCAAGCACGCCGGCTAGCGCGATCCGCGCTCGCCCAGCCGGTGTTCCCGAGACTGTGGCCAGCGCGGTCGCGACGCGCTTGCCGTTCGCCATGTCGTCATCGACGCCGACGACGCGGATGCCGGCATCGGGTGCGACCAGCGTCCGAAACGCGCTCGCTCCATCCAGCGCCATGTTCATCATGCCGAGCGCGCCACCGATCGACGCGCATAGCGCGACACCGCCGTCGATCGCCGCGGGGCGTTGCTCGGCGAGCGCCGTCGTTACCAGCCCGCCCATCGAATAGCCCCACGCGATTACCCGCCGCGGCTTGCCATAGCGTGCGGCGAAGGCCGCGATCATCGCGCGCTGCGCCGGCACGGCCTCCGCCAGCGCCCAGCCGCCGCTGCCGTAATCCGATCCCGCGATGGCATAGCCCTCGGCCAGCAATGCAGCCTTCAGGGAGGCGGGGGCGCTCTCCGGTCGGCCGGCGACAGGCGAGTAGCCACGGCTCCACAGCAGCAGCGTCCCGTTCCAATTGGCGGGGCGTTCGCCCTCCCACTGCATTCCGGCGGACCGGATCGGCACCGGGGACGGCGCCTGTTGCGCCCCGACCGGTGCGATCGCCGCGATCGCGGTCATGGGCACTATATATCGCTTCATAGCCACCAGTCGCTTTCCGCTTGCTTTCCGGGCTGTAGAAATGAAAGCGTTTGCATAATATGCAGACAGACTCAACCGTCCAGCCCGTCACACGTCGCATCGCCGAGCATTTCGCCGCGGCCGGTTTCGACGATCTGCCCCCCTCCACCCGGCACGCGACCTCTCGTGCGCTGCTCGATGCCATGGGCGTCATGCTCGCCGCCACAACGCTCGCGCCCGATGCGCGGCCGTTCCGGGATCAGGCCATCGCCGATGGCGGCGTGCCGGACGCGCGGCTGCTCGGCTGCGACGCGCGCGTGCCGATGGCGGCCGCGGCGTTCGCGAACGGAGCGCTGGGCCACGCGCTCGATTTCGGCGACACGTTCGACGCCGGCCCCGCGCACCCCAATGCCGCACTGGTGCCTGCGCTGCTGGCGATCGCCGACGCGCATTCCGCGATCGATCGCCAGGCGTTTCTGACCGCAATGGCGCTCGGCAGCGACCTGGCGTGTCGCATCAGTCTCGCCCCGGCGCGCCCCTTCGAGGACGGGGGCTGGTATCCGCCGCCTTTCGCCGGAACGATCGGCGCCGCGGCGGGATGCGCCAAGCTGCTCGGCCTCGACGCCGACGGCATCGTCCAGGCGATCGGCCTTGCCCTGTGCCAGGCCAGCTTTCCGGCCGAGATCAAGTTCGATGCGGATACGCGCCTGCGTGGCGTGCGGGAGGGGTTTGCGGCCCGCGCGGCCGTCAGTGGCGCGCTGCTCGCCCGGCGCGGCGTCCGCGCCTTCGCGGCCCCGCTGGAGGGGCGTGGTGGGTTCTTCGCGCTCCACGGCGGCGGACTGCGTGCCGACGTGCTGCTGGCCGACATGGGCGCCCGCTTCCTGGGGGACGAAGTCAGCTTCAAGCCCTGGCCGGCCTGTCGCGGGACGCATGCCTATATTGAGGCCGCGCTTGCCCTCCGGTCCCGGATCGCGCTCGCCGAGATTACGCTGATCGAGGTGGAGATCGGCCCGGTCCAGGAGATGCTTGTCGAACCCCGTGCCATCAAGGTCGCGCCGTCGAGTGCGATCGACGCCAAATTCTCGATCCCCTTCACCGTCGCCGCGGCACTGGTCCACGGCGCCGTGACGCTCGACACATTCGCTCCGGCAGCACTGACCAATCCTCAGGTGCGCGCCATCGCCGATAAGGTCGTCCCGGTCCGAAATCGAACCTGGGGACGCGTGCAGGCTGCGAGCGGGAGCGTCACGATCGTAATGCAAGACGGCCAGCGGCTGCACCTCGCCATACCACAAGCCGCCGGCCATCCCGATTACCCGACGTCGGACGAGGATCTGCGCGCCAAGTTCGTCGATTGCGCGATGCGGGCGGCGATGCCGATGACGCGGCCACAGGCCACGCGCCTCGCGGACACGATCCTGGCTGTCGATGACGGCGCAGATTTTCTGGTGTGGTAACCCGGCTCGGCGGCGTACGACGGTTCCGCCGGGCAGCCTGCTCGGCAGATCAACGGGTCATCGAATAGGGTCGCTCATTCGTAGCGGTGGCCCATTTCCGAATTGGCGTCCGCGACATGCGGAAATTCCAGCGTCCCGCCGGCCAGCAGCTCATCGTGCCGAATATAGCCGCGCCGAAGCGGCCGGCCATTCAGACGCACCGATCCGACATACCGATTGGGGTCGCTCAACCCGCGCGCGATTGTAATCCCGCGCCCAGTCGTGATCACCGGCCTGCTCGGTTCCGTCCATCGCCTTCTCTGTAATCAGTTATTGGCGTCCCATGAACAGGACGGTCCTCTTCGGCGAAGCAGCATACATTTTTATCGGAACGGACACGATGGCGGGGATCCAGAGCGTAATCAGAAACCGACCCAAGTTCTGTCACTATGCAATGTCGATCACATATCACTCCAGAACAGCACAATTTTTCTCAGAGGCGCTTATTCGAGCCGCCGCTCCCACAAGAATATGAACGGCAGCTCTTCGGTACGCGCAGTCACCTTTCGGAACAGCTGGAACGAGGCGCGTAGCTGCCAATACGAGCTTCATGAACACACGTACAGTTACGCCATCTGCCTGCCGGAAAGCGGACGGGCTGCTTTCCTGAAGAGTTTCGGGAGCCGACAGGCGTACGAAAGTCCTGGAAGCCCGAACCCGCGGGCCTCAACCGGTGCGCTATCGGGTTTTCGGCTTCAGCCGGACTAAGCGTCGGGGTGCCACGGTGGGCGCGCGCGATGTCGTGGATGCAGACCGTCCGAATCCAAGCGGCGAAGTAGCTTTTCACCGGCAGATGACCGGCTTTCGTTGGACCCGACGGCACCTGCGGCGGAGACCGGCACATGCCCGTCCGTTTCCGCAATCGTTGGCGCTGCGGGGTAGATGGCGAGCAAGCCATGCCGGGTCATGGTATCTGCGTCCCGGATAGAGGTCCCGAGGCGGGTGGCGCGCGAGGCTGACGCCGACGCTCGAAGGTCTCGACGATGACCATATGCCCGCCGCAGCATGGGCATGGCGGACGCAGATCCGGCGGTTCAATCTCGGCAACGTCTGCGGGCGCCGGGGCGACCCCAAGCAGCCGGCGGACGTGATCGAGCGTGGTCTTGCGGGTGGCGCCGGCGAGCAGGCCGTAGTGGCGGATGCGGTGGAACCCCTTGGGCAGGACATGGAGCAGGAAGCGGCGGATGAACTCGTCGGCGGCTAGGGTCATAACCTGCTGCCGTTCGGCACCGGCACGACGATAGTCCTTAAAGCGGAAGGTGACGCCGGTCTGGTCGAAGCGCAGGAGCCGGCTGTTCGAGATGGCGACGCGGTGGGTGTAGCGCGAAAGGTAGGCGAGCACCGTCTCGGGTCCGGCAAATGGCGGCTTGGCGTAGACGACTCAACGCTTCTTCCGGACCGGTGACAGGTGACGCATGAAGGCGCGCCGGTCGGTGAGGTGCGCAAGGCTGCCGAAGAAGGCGATCCGCCCGGCATCGTGCAGCGCCGCCAGCCGGGTCAGGAAAAGGCGGTGGAACAACCTACCGAGCACGCGCACCGGTAACAGGTAGGCCGGGCGCGACGACACCCAGCGGCTGCCGTCCGCCGACAACCCGCCGCCTGGGACAATCAAGTGGATGTGCGGGTGGTGGATCATCGCCGACCCCCACGTGTGAAGCACAGCCGTGATGCCGATGCGGGCACCGAGGTGCTTCGGGTCCGCAGCGATGGTCGTCATCGTCTCCGACGCCGCCTGGAAAAGCAGGCCGTAGAGCGCCGCCTTGTTCTGGAGCGCGACCTGAGCGACCTCGGCCGGCAGCGTGAACACGACGTGGAAGTAGCCGACCGGCAGCAGGTCGGCCTCGCGCTCGGCGAGCCAAGTGCGCGCGGCCGCGCCCTGGCACCGCGGGCAGTGCCGGTTCCGGCAGCTGTTGTAAGCGACCCGCCAGTGCCCGCAGTAGGTGCAGACCTTGACGTGCCCGCCCATGACCGCGGTGCGGCAGGTCTCTATCGCCGACATGACCTCGAGCTGGTCGAGGCCCAGGTGTCCGGCACGCGCCGCCCGGTATGCGGGACCGGCAGCGCGGAATATATCGGCGACCTCGAGCGAGGCGCGCAACGCCCGGTCAGCCGGGCGGACTCTCCCTGGGGGTGCTTGCCCTCAGCCGGTAGAGCGGGCTGGTCACGGCGCGCATCGTGCGGGTCGCGACCTTGGTATAGAAGGCGGTGGTGCCGAGCCGGACATGGCCCAACAGCGCCTGAATGACGCGCACGTCGACGCCGTCTTCGAGCAGGTGCGTGGCGAAGCAGTGCCGCAGCGTGTGCGGTTCGATGCGCTTGTCCAGCCCCGCGGCCTGCCCCGCCTCGACGACGACGCCATGCAGTTGCCGGGCGCTCAGCGGCTTGAGGTAGTGCTGGCCGGGGAACAGCCAGCCGTCCGGGTGCATGACGCCCAGCTGCCGCCCGGCCTTCCACCACGCGCAGCAAGGCGAGCAGGCCTTCTGGGAGCATGGCGTTGCGGGCCTGCCCGCCCTTGCCATGCTCGACCCGGAACAGCATCCGCTCGCTGTCGATGTCGCGCACCTTCAGCGCCGTCACCTCCGACCCGCGCAAGGTAGGGCTCCTACTCGTGGAGCCCCGATGCTCTGCCTCTGACGAGCAGCGCTCAACCGACGCGCTACACCCGCGACGTCGCCTCAACCTCGCTCAACACAACCATCCCGCGGAGCGGGTTCGTGCTACCACCCAAAGCAACCATTTGAAGCTCGTGCCTGAAGCGGGCGAATATGGTCTCGCGGTTAAGCTCGCGGTTAAGATTGTGCCCGATCTATCGGGCGACGAACGATCTTCAACGCTGCCCCGCCGATCCGCAATTCGGTGAAACCCGACGGCGTGTCGCGTGTGCGGCAGGACAATGGTTGCCGACCGACGTTACTGACTCCGGCGATGCCCGGTAATTCGCCCGATCTGGCTTATCGCCCGACCACGTCTCGGCTCATCGGCGCCAGCTTCGCCAGAAAGCGGTTCTGCGCGGCGAAGCCGACGTTCTCGGCGCGCATCGCCGCCTGCAGGTTTTCGACTAAGCGGTTCATGTCGGCCTGCTGCACGCCCATGTCCTTGTGCGCCGATTTCATGTCGCGGCCGGTGTAGGAACAGCCGGCGTTCAGGATGTAGCAGAATTGCTCGAACAACGTCCGCTTCAGCCGAACCTTGTCCTGGTTCATGAAGATTTCGCCGATCCGCGGGTCGGCGAAATTGCTCGCGACGAAGCGGTCAACGATGCGCCGGATGCCGTCCTGGCCATGAAACGCGCGTGCCATGCCATCACCGGCAAACGGTGTCGCACCGGCATTGGCAGGCGACGGCGTGTACGGATCGACCGCCTCCTCCCCCGGCATGCGGTGCGGCGCGGGCAGGTCCTGCGGTGCGGCGGCAAGAGCCAGGACGATAGCGAAAAACATGGAAAGTCGGCTCCGAAAGCGATGGATCTAGAACGCGCCCTGCAACTGGAACAGGACGCCGCGCTGCTTGTCGAACGTCGCGATCGACCCGAGGTCGGTATAGGCGACGGTCGCGGTCACATGGCGGTTGACGCCCCAGGCGACGAAGGCGTCGGCCCAGTCGTCCTCGCGCGCAATGACCAGGTTGCTGGGCTTGCTGCGATATTCGGCCCCCACCACCAGCCGGCGTGACAGCTGGTACGCCAGCGACCCTTCCATCTGCACCCGGTGCGCATCACCGAGCGTTCCGCCATGCCCCAGCAGACCGTTCTGATTGGCCTTGGTCGCGCGGACGGTGACATTGGCGAGCAGCGACCAGTTCAGGAACAGCTTGGTCGCGCTGGCATAATAGTCGGTACCGGCGCCGTGCTTCGCGCCCACGGCGCGGACGACGGCATCGTCCAGGCTGTCCTTGTGCTCCACGCCGAGAGCGATCGCGGGCATCCACGCCGCACCATAGACGACATCGCCGGCCACGCGAACCTTGGCACCGAAGACATTCTGGTCGAACTTGAAATCGTTGCCCAGGCCCAGCGCCCCGCCGACGCGGTTGGTGTCGAAGATCTGCCGCCCGAAGCTCAGCTCGATCCGGTTCCAACCGCCGATCGCGCCCGACAGGGCGCTGACGTCGTAGTCGGGCAGAGCGACGACCGTCGCGCTCGCCTGGCCGCCGACGCCATCCTTGGTCGCGTTGCCGGCGATCACCGCCCAGGGTGTCAGTCCGCCGCCGGCAGCCCCCTCGATCGTGCCGATCCCGTTGGTCAGCAACAGTTTACCGGGCGCCCCGACATCCTGAGCAGCGGCGGGCGTCGCAACCAAGGTCGCGCAAATTACGTAAAGTGAGGTGGGGTTCGAGCAACGCATATCCCGCCTATCCACCCGGATGGTAAATATCACCCTAAAAACCGGAATGCCTTCATCTCGGCTTTAACCCGTAATTGACGCATCTCTGGGTAGAGCGGCCGGTATGAAGCACCTCCCTCTCCTGATCGCGGCAAGCGCGGTCGTGGCACCGATGTCGGCCGAAGCCGGAACGGTCGCCGTGCGTATCGTTGATGCCGCCGGCCAGCCGGTCCCCGATGCGGTCGTCACCATCCATCCGGCCGCAGGCGTACCCGCCGGCCCGATCCGCTTTCCATGGGCCAACACGATGGTCCAGAAGAATATTGCCTTCAATCCGGGCACGCTGATCGTGCCGGTGGGCGCGACCGTCGCCTTTCCCAACCAGGACAAGGTGCGTCACCACGTCTACAGTTTTTCGAAGCCAGCGAAGTTCGAGCTGAAGCTGTTCGGCCAGGACCAGAGCCGCACCCATACATTCACATCGGTCGGCACCGTGGCTCTTGGTTGCAACATCCATGATACGATGTCGGGCTTCATCCGCGTCGTCGATACGCCGTTCGCTGGCAAGACCGCGGCGGCTGGCGATACGCGCATCGCCGGCGTTACCGGCGGTCGAGCGGCGTTGACGATCTGGCATCCGCGACTGAAATCGCGATTGAACGAGGCGACCTTCCCCCTCGACGTGCCCGCGACCGGCGACATCGCCAAGCGCATCACCGTGGCGCTGCGTTAAGCTCCCCAGTGCGCCTGCCCCGCCCGCTCCTGCCGCGCCTGCTCGCGCTGGTCCGTGCCTCGCTGTCGGCCAAGCTCACGCTGTTCTACAGCGCGCTCTTCGCGGTCGCCATGGGACTGATCCTCATGGGAGCCAACGCGGGGATCAGCCGCTACGCCGAGCACATGATCCGCAGCGAGATGACCGCCAGCGCCAAGGTGTTCGACCGCGTGGCGGCGATGCGCTACGCACAACTGGGCGACGCGAGCACCGTGCTGGCGGCCGACTTCGGCTTCCGCAGCGCCGTCGCGACCGACGATGCCCCGACGATCGGATCGGCGCTCGAATCGCTGCGCAGTCGCCTGAACCTCGATCAGGCGTTTTTCGTGGGTGTGGACGGCGCGGTCGTCGGCTATCGCGGGGCGCTGTCGACCAACGAGGCCGACGAGTTGCTGGCGGCGCTGGAGAATGGCCGCACGCGTGGTGTCCTGCGCATCGGCGCGCGGCAGTTCAACGCCGCTGCCTCCGCGGTCAAGGCGCCGGTGACGATTGGCTGGGTCGTGTTCGGCAACGAGCTCGACGCCGGAGAGATGGCGCGGCTGGCGAAGCTGTCGTCGATCGACCTTGCTCCGCGCATCGTCCCGGCCGCGACGCTGACCGCTGCCCAGCGCAGCGGAAACGCCATCGAACAGGATGTCGGCGGCACGCGGATGCTGGTCCAAGCCTCGCCGATCGCGTCCTTCCGCGCGGGCGAACCGCAAATGCTGCTGTTACAGCACAGCGTGACCCGGGCGCTGGCCGACTATCGCCCGATGCTCTGGCTGCTGCTCGGCTGCGGCATCGTCGGTGTCGGCCTGGCCGGCGCCGGCAGCTTTCTGCTGGCGCGGCGGATCACCCGGCCGATCATCGCGCTGAAGGCGGCGGCCAAACTGGCGGCGAAGGGGGACTATACGCAGGTCGACGTGACGACCCGGGACGAGATCGGCGCGCTTGCCGCCAGCTTCAATCGCATGGTCGATGATATCGGCGCGCGCGAGCGGCAGATTACCCACATGGCGTTGCACGATGGCCTGACCGGCCTCGCCAATCGCGTGCTGCTGCGGGAATATCTCGGCAATGCTCTCGCCCGCGACGGTACCAACCGGCGCCAGGCGCTGTTCTATCTCGACCTCGATCAATTCAAGGTCGTCAACGATACGCTGGGTCACCCGACCGGCGACGCCCTGTTGTGCGACACCGCGCGCCGCTTGACCGATTTCGCCGGCGACGGCTTCGTCGCGCGACTGGGTGGTGACGAATTCGCGCTCGTCCTGTTCGAGGACCATCGCACGTTCGACCGGATGGCGCACGAACTAATCCGCGTCGTCGCCGAACCCTGCATCGTCAACGGCCACCGGATCGTGCCGGGTACAAGCGTCGGCATCGCTATCCTGGGCGACGACGGCAGCGACCCGGTGATGCTGGCCAGGAACGCGGACCTCGCACTCTACCGCGCCAAGCACGACGGGCGCGGCGGCTATCGCTTCTTCGAAGCCGCGATGGATGCCGAAGCGCGCAAGCGCCGACAGATGGAACTCGACCTGCACGACGCCATCGCCGAGGGGCAGCTGTCGCTGATGTTCCAGCCGCTGTTCGACCTGGCAGAAACCCGGGTGTCGGCGTTCGAGGCGCTGCTGCGCTGGAATCACCCAACCCGCGGGCTGGTGTCTCCGGTCGACTTCATTCCGCTCGCCGAGGATACCGGCCTGATCGTGCCGATCGGCGAATGGGTAATCCGCGAGGCGTGCCGCACCGCGCGCAACTGGCCCGACGACGTCCGCATCGCGGTGAACGTCTCGCCCGTCCAGTTCCGCAATCCCGGTCTGTCCACGGTCATCCTGCAAGCGTTGTCGGAAAGTGGTCTTCCGCCGCAGCGGCTGGAGCTGGAGATTACCGAGAGCCTGTTCATCGACAATCCCGAAGCGACGCTCGCCTCGCTGCACAGCCTGCGGGCGCTGGGCGTGCGCGTGGCGCTCGACGATTTCGGGACCGGCTATTCCTCGCTCAGCTACCTAAGGGCGTTCCCGTTCGACAAGATCAAGATCGACCGCAGCTTCATCATCGACCTGCTGAACGGCGGCGGCAGCGCGACCGCGATCATCAAATCGATCACGACACTGGCTGAAGCGCTGGGCATGGAGACGACCGCGGAAGGAGTCGAAAATTCCGACCAGCTCGACATCCTGCGCGAACAAGGCTGCAGCCACATTCAGGGCTATTATTTCAGCAAGCCGATCTCGAACACCGAAGTCCACCGTATGTTGCATACGTCACAGGACGACTTCACCCGCCTGCGCGCCTGACCGCCTAGCCATGGCGCGAGTCCCAACGTTAATTGTGACGCCCGGACGGTCATTGCACCCTCGCAGACGCTCGAGGCCGCCCTCGAGGCTAGGTCGTCATCGAACATTTTTTCTAAAGGCTTCGCATCAGGAACGTGGTCACAGGTCCCTTTTATGGTCCAAACCCAATCAGCATCTTGAGGGGTGACACTTTTCCTGATTCACCAGTGGGTGGATCAGGAGGAGAGAGGCATGGCGCTGCTCTGGTTTTCGGATGAAGCGTGGGCGGCGATCGAGCCGCGTCTGCCCACGAACCAGCTCAGCGCGCGGCGAGTGGACGATTAGCGTCGGAACCGGGCATGCACCCCTGTCCACTTGCCCAAGACCTCCGGCAGGTCACGCCAGCGCGCCGCATTGCCAGCGATCCACAGGATCGCGTCCACGAACAGCCGGTACCGCCTAAAGCGGGGTTCGCACGGACAGACGAGTAATATTCTATTCTGTCCGCAGAACGCGCGTCTCGATGCTCGCAACATAGTCTGGATGTCTATCACCTTGCAGTCACGCCGCGCGGTTGCGGTTCGGCGAACGAGAAATCCGCACTTCGTGATCTGTGGCAAATTTGGCGTTTCCCGAGATCTGAGACTCGTTCATCACCGCCGTGGTCTGGCCATCGAAAGAAAGCTCGGTCCTTCGGTGCGCGGCAAGACGATAGATGCGCTCGCCCGGGACCTTCCGCGCGCTCGTTCGTTGACATGCCTAAGCCCCCCAATTGCGAGCGAAGGACCCCCATGAACGATATGAAAACTGTCACCGGCAACGGTGGCGAAACGCACCAGCGCGCATCCGGCAATGGGGTGTTGACCACGAACCACGGCGTGCCCGTCAGCGACAATCAGAACAGCCTGAAATCCGGCGCCCGCGGCCCAACGCTGCTCGAAGATTTCGTCCTTCGCGAGAAGATCTTTCACTTCGACCACGAGCGGATTCCAGAGCGGATCGTCCACGCTCGCGGCTCCGGCGCGCATGGCGTGTTCGAGGCCACCGATGATATCTCTGATCTGTCGAAGGCGGCGGTCTTCACGAAAGGCGAACGGACCGAGGTTTTCGTCCGTTTCTCGACGGTCGCGGGCGGTGCGGGCTCGGTCGACACGCCGCGCGACGTGCGTGGCTTTGCCGTGAAGTTCTATACTCGCGAGGGCAATTGGGATCTGGTCGGCAATAACATTCCGGTGTTCTTCATTCAGGACGCGATCAAGTTCCCCGATCTCGTTCATTCGGTGAAGATGGAGGCCGATCGCGCCTATCCGCAGGCGGGCAGCGCGCACGACACCTTCTGGGACTGGGCGTCGTTGATGCCCGAAACGACGCACATGCTGATGTGGGCGATGTCGGACCGCACCCTGCCTCGCTCGTTCCGCACGATGGAGGGCTTCGGCGTCCACACCTTCAAGCTGGTCAATGCCGAGGGCAGGACAAGCTTCGTAAAATTCCACTGGAAGCCGCGCCTGGGGTTGCAATCGACGATCTGGGACGAGGCACTAAAGTTGCAGGCCGCCGACAACGACTATCAGCGCCGAGACCTTTGGGAGGCGATTGACACCGGCGCGTTTCCGCAATGGGACCTGGGCATCCAGGTATTCGACCAAGCGTTCGCCGAGGCGCAGCCGTACGACGTACTCGATGCGACCAAGCTTATTCCCGAGGACGACGTCCCCGTCCGGATCATCGGTACGCTGACACTGAACCGCAATCCGGACAATTTCTTTGCCGAAACCGAACAGGTCGCGTTTTTGCCGACCAACATCGTGCCGGGGATCGATTTCTCGAACGACCCGCTGCTTCAGGGGCGGCTGTTCAGCTACCTCGACACGCAGAATTCGCGCCTCGGCACTACCAACTTTCACCAAATCCCGATCAACGCCCCGCGCTGTCCGTTCGGCAACTTCCAGCGCGACGGCAAGATGCAGACGCACGTGCTCAAGGGGCGCGCCAACTACGAACCCAACAGTCTGGCCGCGCACGGTGAGGATGGCGGCCCACGCGAGAGCGTCGAGCGCGGCTTCGCCACGGTGAACGCCGCGACCGGGCCCGACGAACAGGGCCACAAGCTGCGCGTTCGTGCCGAACTGTTCGCCGACCATTATAGTCAAGCACGGCTGTTCTATCGCTCGCAGACTGAGAACGAGCAGGCGCATATCGCATCGTCCTTTGTGTTCGAGTTGTCGAAGGTCGGGGTACTCGATCAGGTTCCGCCGCGGATGGTGGCGAACCTGCGCAATGTCGATGAGGATCTGGCCGCCCGCGTCGCCGATGGCCTGGGCATCAACCTGCCGGAAAAGGCACCGGCCGAGCGCGAGCCTGTTGACATGGCGCCGTCCGACGCGTTGTCGATCCACAAGAACATGCGGGCCACGTTAGAAGGTCGCAGCGTTGGCATCCTCTTCGCAGACGGCAGCGACGGTGCCGCGATCGACGCGGTGGTCGCCGCTGTCGAGGCGGCAAAGGGCAAGGTCGTTCTCGTCGCGCCTAAGGTCGGCGGCGCGACGCTGGCCGACGGGTCTAGGCGTAAGGCCGACGGGCAGCTGGCGGGCACGCCGAGCCAGATCTTCGACGCAGTCGCCGTCGTCGTATCGGCCGAGGGGTGTGCGGCACTGGTGAAGGAAGCCGCCGCCGTTCAATTCGTGATGGATGCCTTCGGCCATCTGAAGGCAATCGGCGCGAGCGATGCGGCAAAACCCTTGCTCGACAAAGCTGGTGTTGAGCGGGACGCGGGCGTGACAGCCCTAGGCGACGGCTTCGTCGCCGCCGCGGCCCGACGCTTCTACGACCGCGAACCCCGCGTGCGAACGCTGGTGTAACTGCACAGGGCGAACCGGCGGCGTCGGTTCGCCCATTCGGGATGCTATGATCCGATTGTGGTGGGGCAGCAAAGACCCGGTTGCGGTCCTCGGGCGACCGCTTTCGCTCGCGATCGTCGCCTAAAAACCGGACAGGCCGCCCCCTACCACAAACCCCGTAATCTCCAGGTCCTTTGGAGATAAACCGCAATACTGAATGACTGACACGCGACGAGGGCCTATGATGAAAGGTATCACGGCAAGGTCGGGGTGCGGACGGTGAGAAGGTATAAGAATAGGTCGAGCCCACTGATATAAAGGCCTTGGGGAAGCACGATCTTACCACCTGAAATTCTTAGTTTCTTATGCCATGGTGATTTTCCCCGCAGGGATCACCATCCTGCCCGACCGGCAGGAACCGGCGCTTCCCATCGACATGCTCGCTTCGGTGTGCGCCTGTTTTCGCATTGTTCGTGCGTTGGTTCGGCAAGCACGCGTCGAGCGTCATTCAGTCGATCGACATTCTCGACGTATCAACCCAATCACACTGTCAAGGCGCACTGCGACCGATCAGGCGTATGGGCAGCGATCGTAGCGGGTCGTGACGCGGCGCCAGTCCTTGAGGCGGCCGCATACGGTTTCGATGCAACAACGGGGCTGGAAGCATCTCGGCCGCGTCAAGGCGGTCAGTGTGACCGCAATCTGGCACCGGTTCGAAAGCGACCGTCTGGTCTGGCATTACGGCAACGCACTCGACCTGCCCGCCCAAGGTCTGCTCGGTCGAACGACCGCCGGCATCCGCTTCGCCGACTATCGCGCCGACACCGCCGCGGTAGACACGCGCAAGCTGTGGATCCAGCTCGACTGGATGCGCTGAGCATTAGGAAAGGCCGCTCCCGTCAGTGACTCGCTTGCCAGACGCGGGCCGCTTCAGGCATGCGTCGCCCGGCATGACCGACCCCGCCGCCCCCCGCGCGCCCCGCGCGCCTCGACAGGACGCACAGCGCCGGCGCCAGGCGCTGCTGGCCGCGGCGGCCGACGCGTTTCGCGCGGAAGGCTACGGCGTGCGCCTGGAATCGATCGCCGAAAAGGCCGGGGTCGGGCGCGCGACATTGTATCGCAACTTCAAGGACCGCGGGGCGCTGGCCATTGCGATCTTCGCGGCCGAAGTGGAAGCGCTGGTCGGCATGATCGATCCGGCCGCGCCGATCCGCGAGACGGTCGCCGCGATGATCCGCCAGGGTGCGTCCGCGCTGACGCTGTTCGCCCGCATCGCCGCCGATCTGGGCGAGGACGAAGCGAACATCATCGCCTTTCGCGCGCTGGGCGACCGGCTGGACGCGTTGCTGACACCCGCCGTCGATGCTGCCCGCGCGCGCGGCGAGCTGGGCGCCGACACGACGGCGCATCACATCGTGCTGACCGTGCGCATGGCCGGCGGCCTGCTCCTCCCGCACATGACGCGCGACGAGCAGGTCGATTGCCTCAGCGAGGCGTTGGACCTGCTGTTTTCGGGCCTGCGCCCGCGCTGATCGCCGCCGTGTCTGGCGCGCTCCAGCCGAGTCCCAGCGCCTTGTTCACGCCGATATAGCTGGTGCTCAATCCCGCCTTCGCCTGCGCAACCGCGATCCGCGCGGCGATCTGCTGGCGCTCGATGTCGAGCTGGTCGATCAGCCGGCTGGTCCCCGCCGCGACGCGCTGGCGATTCAGCGTCGCTGCCCGTGCCGACGTCGCCTCCGCCTGCGCCAGCTGGCCGAGTTGCAGGCGGGTGTTGGCGAAGCGCGATAGCTGCGTCTCGGCATCCTCCAGCGCCTCCAGCACCGTGCGGCGATAGGTCGCATCGGCGGCGTCGCGCTGCGCCTCCGACGCGCGCGTCGCGGCTTTCGCGCGGCCGAAGTCGAGGACCGACCAGCTGAGCGACGGGGCGGCCAGCGTCGTCAGATTGCCGAGATCGAACACCGCCCCCGGTGTCGTCCCGCCCAAGCCCAGCAGCCCGAGGAAGCGCACCGTCGGCAATTCCTTCGCCTTGCTGACCCCGACACCCGCAGTCGCCGCCGCCAGCTGCCGCTCGGCCGCGCGCACGTCGGGGCGCCGGGCGATGAGCTGCGCCGGATCGCCGACCGCAACCTGCGCAGGCGGTAGCGGCACCGGCATCGCCGTGCTGAGCGTCGCGTCGAGCGCGCCGGGCGTCCGCCCGGTCAGCACCGCGAGCTGGTTGAGATACTCGTCGCGCTGCGCCGCCAGCGGGATCGCCTGCGCCTGCGTCTGTTCGAGCTGCTCCTGCAAGCGTTCGAGGTCGAGCTTTGACGCCGTTCCAAGGTCGAACCGCTGGCGGGTCAGCGCGATCTGGCGCTTCTGGAGATCGGTCGAATGGGCGTTCAGGCGTATCCGCTCCTGCACATCACGCAACGCCACATACGCCTGCGCGACGCCGGCGGTCAGCGACACCTGCGCATCGGCCAGATCGGCGATCCGCGCGCCGACGTTCGCATTGGCCTGCTCGTTCGCCCGCCGCCCGCCGCCGAACAGATCGAGTTCCCACGCGGCGTTGAGGCCAAGGTTGTAGAAGGTCAGGTCGGTGCCTTCTCCCTGCCCGCCGATCGGCGGCAGGTCGGCGCGGATGACGGTGCCGTTCGCACTGACGCTCGGCAACCGGCTGGTCTTCTGCTGCCGCGCCTGGGCCTGCGCCTCGCGCACGCGCGCAGTCACCTGATCGATCGTCGGACTGTGCGCCAGCGCGTCGGCAACGAGAGCATTGAGGAGCGGGTCGTTGAACCCCTCCCACCAGGTCGACAGCGCGGGCGTATCGGCGGTCGTCTGGACGCCTGCCCGCACGAAACTGCCGCGCGCGACCGCATGCGACGCCGTCGTCGGCGGGCCGGCGTAATTGGGACCGACCGTGCAACCGGTCAGCATCACGGGGACGAGGAAAAGAAGGGGCTTTCGCATCAGTGCACCATCGCCGGGCCGGCGCCCTTGGGCAGCGGCCGGAGGAACAGGACGAGCGGCAGCACGGCCAGCGTGCCGACACCCATGATCCAGAAGATATCGTTGTAGGTCATCGTCAGCGCCTGCAGCTGGATCTGCCCGCTCAGCAGCCGCAGTCCGGCAGTCTGGTCGCCGACCGCCGCGCCCAGCGCGCCGACATAGCCCTGCACGTCGACGCTGTTCGCGCTCAGCGTCTCCTCCAGCCGGCGCGAATGAAACCACATCCGCTGGTCCTGCAGGACCGAGATACCGGCCAGCGCAAAGCTGCCGCCCAGGTTGCGCGCGGCGTTGAACAGGCCGGAGGCGTCGCCGGCTTCCTCCGGCGGGACCGACCGCACGACCGCCTGGCTGAGAAACAACATGCCCAGGATCTGACCCACGCCACGCAGCAATTGCGACACGGTGAAGTCCGCCCCCGCCGAGGCCGCGGTCAGTTCGGCATCGAGCAGCGCGCTGAAGCCCATGATGAACAGGCCCGTCGCCACCGCGATGCGAATGTCGATGCGTTTCAGCAGGATCGGCACGATCGCCATCATGAAGAGGCTTGGGATGCCCGAGAGCAGCACCACCTTGCCCGCCTGCAACGCATTGTACCCAGCGATCGCCGCCAAGAACTGCGGAATGGCGTAGCTGGTGCCATAGAGCACGACGCCCAGCACGATCCCCATCAGGATGACCGCACCGAACTGGCGATCGCGCAGCAGTCGCAGCTTCACGATCGGGCTTTTGGCGAAGAACTGCCCCCAGGCGATCATGGCGAAGCCGATGATGGTGATCGCGAACATCCAGAGGATCAGGTCGGACGAGAACCATTGTTCGCGCTGACCGTCCTCCAGAAATACGGTCAGACCACCCAGCCCGAGCGCAAGGCCGGCGATACCAATCCAGTCCGCCTCGCCCAGTAACTCAGGCTTCGCCTTCTCGTGCGGCAGGCCGAAGAGCAGCAGGGTGATGAGCACTGCGCAGATCGGCACGTTGATGAAGAAAGCGTAATGCCAGCTGATATTCTCCGTCAGCCACCCGCCGACCAGCGGCCCCAGCACCGGCCCCATGATCGCGGTCACCCCGAACGCGGCGATACCGACCGGCTGTTGCGCGGGTGGCAGGCGCTGAGCGATGATCGTTTGCGCGGTCGGAATCATCGCCCCGCCGGTGAAGCCCTGCCCGATGCGGCCGATGATCATCATCGTCAAATTGGTCGAGATGCCGCAGAGCACCGAAAAGGCGGTGAACAGCCCCGCGGCGATCAGCAGGAAGGTCCGCAAGCCGAGCAGCCGCTGGAGCCACGCCGCCATCGGAATGATGACGATCTCAGCGACCAGATAGGCGGTGGCGATCCAGGTTCCCTCGGTCCCGCTCGCGCCGATCTCGCCTTGGATCGTCGGCAGCGCAGAATTGACGATCGAGATGTCGAGCGTCGCCATCAACGCGCCCAGCGTCCCCGCCGCGACGGCAAGCCACGCGGTCAGGTCAGCGCGTTCGGGCTTGGCGGCGCCACGCATCGACAGGGCGGCCGATGCCACCTTAGTTCGCCTTTTCCTGCTGCTCGCGGACCCGCTTGATGTCGTCCTTACCGGAGATGGTGTCGACTGTGACCGTCACCGACAGGCCCGGCACCAGCAGGCGCCGCGCGGCAGGCGTCGCCTCGATCGACACGCGCACGGGCACGCGCTGTGTAATCTTGGTGAAATTGCCCGTCGCGTTCTGCGGCGGCAGCAACGAGAATTGCGCGCCCGTCCCCGGCGCCAGACTTTCGACGTGGCCTTTCAGCACCATGCCTTCCAGCGCATCGACCTTGATGTCGACCGGCTGCCCCGGCCGCATCAACGCCAGCTGCGTTTCCTTGAAATTTGCGGTGACGTATATCTTGTCGAGCGGCACGATCGACATCAGCCGCGTGCCGGCCTGGACGAACTGGCCCAGCGTCACCGTCTTGTCGCCGACGCGCCCTCCGACTGCGGCGGTCAGCGTCGCCGCGCCGACGTCGACATTGGCCGAGGCCAGCTGCGCGCGCGCCGCCTGGCCCTGCGCCTCGCCTTGGCGGATCTGGCTCTGGATCGTACCGACGCGGCGTTCCTGCGCGGCGAGCGTCGCGGCCGACGACCGGACATTTTCCGCCGACTGGCGCGCGGTCGCCTCCAGCCGGGCAAGCTGCTCGCGAGTCTCGGCGCCCGATGCGGCGAGCGGGCGATAACGTGCGACTTCCTGCGCATCGAACGCCGCCTTCACTCGTGCTGCGGCCAGCTGCGCACGCGCCTGTTCGATCGCGGCATATTGTTCGCGCACCTGCGCGCGGGTGGCTTCGACCTGTGCCCCGGCGAGCGCGATCTGCGCCTCCGCCTGGGCGGCCTGCGCCTGAGCATTGCGCCCGTCGATCCGCACCAGCGGCTGCCCGGCACGCACGTCTTGATTCTCGTTCACCAGCACGGCCGAGACATAGCCCGCGATCTTCGGCGCGACGGTGACCATGTCGGCCTGGATCGTCGCGTCGTTGGTCTCCTCCAGATACTTGCCGCGCGTTTCGTAATTCACGAACCAGATGCCGCCCGCGACCAGCAAGACCAGAGCCATCGCCAGCAGGATCAGCTTCGCGCGACCGCTCAGGCGCTTCTTGGCTACCGGCTCTTCGCTGTCGGCAGTCGCATCGGGCCGGTCCCCACCGGTTGGCGTATCGCTCATGAAAACGGGCTTTCGTCTGGACGGAATCGAACTGGCGCGGCAATTAAGCGGACACCATGTCCACTTCAAGTCTGGTCGTGTGCGTTAATCGACCGGTCGATTGCCGAACGTGCAAGCGTCGTTCCGGCTCCGGCACGAAAGCGCGCATTCGTGGGATTGCCGCGGATACACTTAAGTTAATCGGTGTTTGAACGGGCATGACTGCCAGAAAATCCGCTCGCCCCGTCCTTGTCACGCTTGCCGCCACGGTCGCTGCGGCGGCGATCGGCGGTATCGGCGTGCTGGCGTGGCGGCACCGCAAGGCGCGGCACTACACCAGCATCGAACCGCGTCACATGCCGGGGTCGGCCGCAGACATTCACGTCGCGGTCGGCGATCCGCTGAAGCGGCACTGACCCAGCGTGTGTCGCGCGCTACTCCTGCGCCGACGCCAACGCCGCCACCAGCGCTGCGTCGTCCCCTTTGGCGATCTGAGCGCCATAGACCGTCCGCATCTTCTCGATCGTCGCCGCCCACTTCTCGGCCGGCAGCTTCGGCTGGGCGGTGATCATCTCGACCGAATGACAGGCAAGGCAATTGCGTTCGATCAGCGCAGCATTGCTTCCTCCCAGCTTCGTAGTGGGATCGTCGGGCAGCGAGATGCGGACCATCCCATCGGCCTTGGACGCGGCCGGCGCTTCCGGCTGGCCACCGCAGGCCGCCAGCAGCAACGGGGCGAGGAAGGCGATCCGCTTCATGCTGCCCGCAGTCCGATCGTCTCGATCCGATTGTCCATATAGCCGGCCGGGTTCCATATCGGCGCGCTGGTCTGCACCACGCCGTCGCTGTTGATGCATCGCACCGCCAATCGGTAGCTGCCCGGCGCCACCCCACCCCCGGTCATGTCCCACCGCCGGAAACCGTACTTCCCAATGTCCGGCCCCAGTTGCGCCGGATGCCAGCTTCGCCCCCCATTCATCGACAGCTCGACCGATTTCACGCCGGTCGCGCCACCGAACGCAATCCCGCGGACCGCAAAGGGCGACCGTGCGACGATCGTGTCGCCATCGGCCAAGTTGGTGACGAACGCGCGCGGGTTCATCCGGCTGATCGGTTCGGTCGGGAAATCCTTCGCGCCCGGCACCACGCTCGCACGTGGCGCGGTCGGGATGCGATAGGCCTTCTCCATCCAATAGCTTGTGTCGGGGGCGTCGAGCACTTCGATGCTGCTCAGCGCCTTGATCCAATAGGTCGAATACCAGCCCGGCACGACCAACCGCAGGGGATAGCCGTTCAGCATCGGCAGGCGTTCGCCATTCATCAGGAACGCCAGCATCACCTCGCCATCACGGGCGTGGTCGATGTCGAGCGACTTCAGGAAGGGCGGTGCCCCCGGCGGCGGTCGGTCGAGCCCGCCGAACCGAACCGCCATCGCACCCGGCGCGACACCCGCCCGGTCGAGCACGTCACGCAACCGCACCCCGCCCCAGCGCGCATTGCCCATCGCCCCGTGGCCCCATTCGGCGCCGGGCACGCGCGGGCTGAAATACCCCCGCGAATTGCCCGAACATTGGTTGACCGCCGCGATCTCGAACCGCGGCATCGCCATCAAGTCGGCCAGCGACAGGTTTAGCCGCTGTCGAACGGCCCCGCCCACCGCGATCCGATGCTTCCCGCCATCAATGGCGGTCGGGATGTCGGCATAATGCCAGCGCACGAAGAAGCGGTCATTCGGCGTGAACATCCCGTCGTCGAGCACCGCCATCGGCGTTTCCAGCAAAGGCGCGCGCGTCCGCTGCAAAATCATCGCGCCCTTTTCCGGAAAGCCGGTCGTCATCGGCCGCGCGCCGTTGCCGCCGGGCAGCTTCAGGTCGAACAGCGCCTGGGCCAGCGCAGGCGTACCCGCAGCCGCGCCACCGGCGACAAGCAATCTCAGGGCATGGCGTCGATCGATCGCGGTCATGGCCGCATCTGACCAGAGGCGATGCGGCGAGGCAAGCCTCCGTCGCAGCTCCCCTCCCCTTCAGGGGAGGGGCTGGGGGTTGGGGACTATCTGCTAGCACTGAAGCTGCGGCATTGCCCTCACCGCGCCAAATACGCCGCCAAATCGTCCGGCCGATTGATATTCGCCAAAGCCAACGCCGGCGCGGCTCTAGCACCGCAGTACCGCGCCCAAGCCCTCAACGACCGGTCGTCGCTTGCGGCCAGAAACGCGTCGATCTGATCCGCCAAGTCTGCCGCCCACAGCCCGATCACCGGGCAATCCTCCGCACACACCGGCGCCCTGCCCAAGCGCGCCGACAGATTACCCGACAGGTCGGGCACGTCACACGGCACCGTCAGCACCTGGGCAAAGCCCTCATCCGCCGCCACCCGCAGCGCTGCCGCCAACCCACCGAGCGGCCCCATCCCCGCCGCCGGGCGATCCGGGACCGATCGAAAGCCCTCCAGCGTCCGCCCGCAGAGAAGGACCGCGTCGCATTGCGCAACCAGACTCGCCGCAATCCGGTCGATCATCCGTTCGCCCTCGATCTCGGCCAGCGCCTTGTCGCTGCCGAACCGCCGCGCCTGCCCGCCGGCCAGGATCGCACCCAGGATCATGTCGCCAGCATCGCATCCCTGCGCACGAGCACGCGAAGCGGCAGCCCCGCGTCCTGCGCCCGCGACACCGCAAGCGCGGTCGGCGCGGAAATCGTCGCGAGCAGCGGACAGCCCGACAGCACCGCCTTTTCGACCAGTTCGTAGGAGCAACGCGACGTCAGCAGCGCAAAGCCGCCGTTCCAGCCGACGCCCGCCCGGCACATCGCCCCGATCAGCTTGTCGAATGCGTTGTGCCGCCCGACATCCTCGCGGACCAGCCGGATCGTGCCGTCAGCGCCGCACAGCGCCGCTGCATGGACGGCACCGGTTTGCGCATTGAGTGGCTGCCGCCCGTCGAGCGCCGCCAGCGCGCGAAACACCGCCGCATCGTCCGCCGCGCTTGTCGCCGTCACCGGCGGCAGCGCGCGCATCGCCTGTTCCAGGGTCTCGACCCCGCACAGCCCGCACGAGGATTCGGACGTCCGATGCCGCACCCGCGCCGCGACCGTCTCTGCGCCCGCCGCATCCAACGTCAGCCGCACGATCTGACCACCGAGCGTCGTAGCGTCATGGACATCGACTTCGACCGGAGCCCCGGCGGCCGCCAGCCGCTCCGACACGGCAAAGCCGACCGCCAGATCCTCAAGATCGGCTGGCGTCGCCATCAGCACGGCATAGCCGATCCCGTTCACCTCGATCGCGATCGGCACCTCTTCGGCCAGCGCACGATCGATCGCCGTCCTGCCGCCGTCCGCGACGACGCGGGTCAATATCATCCGCCGAGCAAGCTCGACACGCGCGACGTCAGTGCGTCGAGCGCGAAGGGTTTGGTCACCAGCGCCATATTCTCGGGCAGTTGTTCAGCGCCCAGTACCGCCTGCTCGGCATAGCCGGTGACGAACACGACCTTAAGCCCCGGCCGTTTCCGCAACGCCGCTTCCGCGACCTGACGCCCGTTCATCCCACCGGTCAGCCCGACGTCGGTCAGCACCAGGTCGATCGTATTCCCATAGGCATCGAGCAGCTCCAGGGCCTCCGCGCCATCCGACGCGGTGAGCACGCGGTGCCCCTGATCGCCCATCGCTTCAGCCATCAGCGTTCGCACCGCCGCCTCGTCATCGACGACCAGGATGGTGCGGGCCGACGTCGGCATCGGCTGCTGGCGCTCGACCGATGCCTCGTCAACGGGCTCGACATCGGTACGCGGCAGGTAGAGCGTGACGCTCGTCCCCTGCCCTTCGGCGCTCTCGATCCACACCTGCCCGCCCGACTGGCGGACGAAGCCGTACACCATCGACAGGCCCAGCCCCGTGCCCACGCCCTGCGGCTTGGTGGTATAGAAGGGATCGAACGCGCGCCGGCGCACCTCATGCGACATGCCGATGCCGCTGTCGGAAACGCAGATCGCCAGATAGTCGCCCGCCAGCATCTGCTGCGCGACCGCCGTCGCCGCATCGATGCTGCGGTTGCGCGATTCGATTCGGATCGGCCCGCCATCGGGCATCGCGTCGCGGGCGTTGATGCACAGGTTGAGCAGGGCGTTTTCAAGCTGGTTGGAATCGACCAGGATCGGCCAGCAATCGTCCGCCAGCTCCAACCGCACCGGATGCGCCGGCCCGACCGTACGGCAGAGCAGGTCCGAGATCCCGTCGATCAGCCGGTTTCCATCGGTCGGCTTGGGATCGAGCGTCTGGCGCCGCGAAAAGGCGAGCAGCCGGTGGGTCAGCGCAGCCGCTCGCGTTACGCTTTCGCTGGCGATGCCCAGATAGCGCCCCAGCGTATCCGTCCGCCCCTGCGCGATCCTGAGGCCCATCATCTCGACCGCACCCGACACGCCGGTCAGCAGGTTGTTGAGGTCGTGCGCCAGGCCGCCGGTCAACTGACCCACCGCCTCCATCTTCGCCGACTGGCGCAGATTTTCCTCGGCGATCATCAGGTCCCGGGTCCGGGCCTCCACCTCCGCCTCCAGTGACGCGTTGAGCTGGCCGAGCTCGGTTTCCGTACGTCGACGTTCGACCGCGTTGCGAGTGCGATCGGCAACCTCCTTGATGAAGGCGACCTCCGTATCGCTCCATGCGCGCGGTTCGTCGTCGTTCACGACCAACAGCGCGACGAACTTGCCATCCTCGACGATCGGCATGTTGACGAGGGCATGCACGCCCAGCGCGTGGATCGCCGCGGCATGGTCGGCGGTGCGCGGGTCGCGGGCGACGTCGTCGAGCGTCACCGTCTCACCGCGCTTCAGATCGTCGATGAAGCTGCCATAATCGCGGAAGTGCAGCAGCGGCGGCAGCGGCGCCACGCCCTTCGAACACCAGTGAGGCCCCATGTCGATCGTCTCGGCCACCGGATCGATACGGCCATAGCCCGCGCGCGCTACGTCCAGCGTGCGGCCCAAAATCTTCGACGCGGCCTGCGCCAGATCGGCGGCATCCCCGGGCTCGCGCAACCGGTCGTTCAGTTCGACCAGCGCCGACAGTCGCATTTCCTGCCGCCGCCGCGCGTCGATGTCGAAGATTGCGCCTGGGAAATAGCGGGGCCGCCCGTCGGGCGTGCGGATTACCCGCCCCTGCGCCAACACCCAGGTGAAACGCCCATCGGCCAGCCGCATGCGATATTCGCATGAATAAGGGGCGCGCGCTGCGACCGTATCCTCGATCGCCTGGCGCAGACGGGCGCGGTCCTCGGGGTGAATATGCTCGATCGCCCGCTCACCCTGCAGCCCCAGCGCCGCCTCTGCGGGATCGATCCCCATCATCCGCGCCAGCCGCGCGTCGAGCGTCAGCCGCCCGGCTTCCAGATCCCAGCCCCAGCTGCCGACGCTGAACGGCATCGCCGCGTCGCCTTCCGTCACGCCGGCGGCGTTGCGCTCGATCTCGATCGCCGCCTGTCGCGCCAGCGCCTCCATCGCGATGTTCTGCGCCGGGGTCAGTTCGTCCAACCGCGGCTTGGTATCGATCGCGCAGACGCTACCGATCGCCACCCCGTCGTTGGTCACGATCGGAAAGCCTGCGTAATAGCGTAGGTGCGCATCTCCCGTGACAAGCGACATCTGACACGTGCGCGGATCGTTCGACAGGTCGTGGATGACGAACAGCCGCGACTGGCGGATCGCCAGTGCGCAGACCGACGTGTCGATCGGCGTCTCCTTCAGATCGACCCCATCGCGTGCCTTGAACCACTGGCGGTCGCGGTCGATCAGGCTGACCAGCGCGATCGGCACGTCGAGCAATGCCTTCACCGCCGCGACGATCGCATCGAACCGCGGTTCCGGCGCGGTATCGAGCACGCCCGTCCGCTGCAGCGCGCTCAGTCGCGACAGTTCGTCCGACGCTGCGGGGACAGCGAGCGTCATCGAAGCGGTCTGGCGCTGGTCGATGCGAGGGACGGATACCATAGTTGAGGAAGATCAATCACAGCTTGGGCTTGCCGCGCGAACGATCCTACCGCAAGCGGGTTGCAACAAACGTGAAGTTTTGAGGAGAGTTACGATGGACGCGACGCTCGATTTCGGGCTTGGCGAGAACGCCGACATGATCCGCGACACGACCGAGCGCTATGCGACCGATCGCATCAAGCCGATCGCGGCGGAGGTCGACGAGAGCAATCGCTTCCCCCAGGAACTCTGGCCCGAAATGGGCGAACTCGGCCTCCACGGCATCACCGTGGAGGAGGAATATGGCGGCCTGGGCCTCGGCTATCTCGAACATTGCGTAGCGATGGAGGAGGTCAGCCGCGCGTCCGCGTCGGTCGGTCTCAGCTACGGTGCCCACTCCAACCTGTGCATCAACCAGATCCGCCGCTGGGGAAATTCCGAGCAGAAGCAGCGCTACCTGCCCAAGCTGATCTCGGGCGAACATGTCGGCAGCCTCGCCATGTCGGAAGCCGGTTCGGGCAGCGACGTCGTGTCGATGAAGCTGAAGGCGGAGGCCAAGGGCAACGACCGCTACGTCTTGAACGGCACGAAATTCTGGATCACCAATTCGCCGACCGCGTCGACGTTGGTCGTCTATGCCAAAACCGATCCGGCGGCGGGCCCGCGGGGCATCACCGCCTTCCTGATCGAACGCGACATGCCAGGCTTTTCGGTCAGCAAGAAGCTCGACAAGATGGGCATGCGCGGGTCTGACACCGCCGAGCTGGTGTTCGAGGATTGCGAAGTTCCGGTCGAAAACGTGCTCGGCAAGGTCGGCGAAGGCGCCAAGGTGCTGATGTCGGGCCTGGATTACGAACGCGCGGTGCTGGCCGCTGGTCCGATCGGCATCATGCAGGCCTGTCTCGACGTCGTCCTGCCGTACGTGCGCGACCGCAGGCAGTTCGGCCAGCCGATCGGCCATTTCCAGCTGATGCAGGCCAAGATCGCCGACATGTACGTCGCCCTGAATTCGGCCCGCGCGTACGTCTATGCCGTTGCCCGGGCGTGCGATGCGGGCAAGACCACTCGCTTCGACGCGGCGGGCGCGATCCTGCTGGCGAGCGAGAATGCGGTGAAGACCTCGCTCGAGGCGATCCAGGCGCTGGGCGGGGCTGGCTATACCAAGGAATGGCCGGTCGAACGCTTTCTGCGCGACGCCAAACTCTACGACATCGGTGCCGGCACCAACGAAATCCGCCGCTACCTGATCGGGCGCGAGCTGATCGGGGGCTAAGCATGCCGATCCGTCTGATCTGCCTCGATGCCGATGACACGCTGTGGCACAATATGCGCCACTTCAACGCGACCGAAGCGGCGCTGCACGACCTGATCGCGCCGTTCGCCGACCGGCAGATCACGCACGAGACGCTGACGGCGTGCGAGACGCGCAACCTGAAGCTCTATGGCTATGGCGCCAAGGGTTTCACGCTGTCGATGATCGAGACAGCGGTCGAATTGGTCGGCGATCCCCTGCCCGCCGGGCTGATCGCCGACATCCTGACCGCCGGCCGGGCGCTGCTCTCGCATCCGGTCGAGCTGTTCGACGGCATCGCCGACACGCTCGACGCGCTGGCGGATCGCGGGCGGGTGGTGCTGGTGACCAAGGGCGATCTGCTCCACCAGGAAGCGAAGCTCGCCGCCTCGGGGCTGGGCGACCGCTTCCACGGCATCGAGATCGTCAGCGACAAGACCGCCGACACCTTTCGCCGCCTGTTCGCGCGCGAAGGCGTGGCGCCGGACGAAGCGGTGATGGGGGGCGACTCGCTCCGCTCCGACATACGCCCCGCGCTCGAGGTCGGCGCATGGGCCGCCTATGTCCCGCAACCCGGCGCGTGGAGCCACGAGGTCGCCGCGGTACCGAGCGACCACCCACGCTTTCGCCAGCTCGACCGACTGGGTGATCTGCCGGCGTGGATCGATACGCTTTAACCTCGTCCGCCGGTCTCCCGCGCAAGGGAGGCAAGAAGGCTAGGCGAACATCCGCCGCACGCTGCGGTCGAGCATTACCAGTTGCCACAAGGTCCGGCCATGCTCGGCCCGGCCAGCCCGGTGATCCTCTGCCAGCCGGTCGAGCGCGGCGCGGTCGAACCAGGCGCCCAGCACCGGCGACTTGCTTAGCGCCGCCGCCTGCCCGGCAAGCTCGCGTCGGAACCAGGCGCTGACCGGCGTCACGAATCCCATCTTCGGCCGGTAGAGCACGTCCTTCGGCAGCCACGGCTCGAGCGCCTTCTTCATCAGCCATTTGCCCTGCCCGCCCTGGATGCGCATCCGCTCCGGCAGGGTCGCGGCGAATTCGAGCAGGCGGTGGTCGAGCAGCGGCTCGCGCGCCTCCAGGCTGACCGCCATCGACGTGCGGTCGACCTTGGTCAGAATGTCGCCGGGCAGCCAGTGGTGGATGTCGGCATATTGCGCGGCATCGAGCCCCGAGCGTGCTGGCGCAGCGCGCATCGTCGCGATCATCGCGTCCTCGCCGCGGTGACCGCCCAGACTGCGGCGGAAAGCATCGCCATAAAGCCGGTCGCGCGTCGTCGGTGTCGTCACTCCGACCGCACGGGCGTAGGCGGTAGCGCCATCGTCGGCGAGCGCGAGGAGCGTCGACTTGGCGCGAAGCGGCCGCGGCGCCCAGTCGGCCTTGGGATAGAGCCGGCCGAGCGTGCCGAAGACCTTTTGCCGCACGTCACCGGGCAGCAGACCGCGGAAGCTTTCTTCGGCGGCATGGAATCGATAGCGACGGTAGCCCGCGAACGCCTCGTCCGCGCCGTCGCCCGACAGCGCGACGGTGACGCTTTCGCGCGCCAGTTCGCACACGCGATAGGTGGCGAGCGCGGAGGCGTCGGCGAAGGGTTCGTCGAACGCCTGAACCAACGTGTCGATCAGCGCGAAATCGTCGGCCGCCACGGTGCGGGTGCGATGGTCGGTGGCGAAGCGGTCGGCGACCGCGCGGGCGTAGGCGCTTTCGTCATGTCCCGCCTCGTCGAAGCCGATCGACAGCGTCTTGACCGCGCGGGGAGACGATTCCGCCATCAGCGCGACAACCGCGGAGCTGTCGACACCGCCCGACAGAAAGGCCCCCAACGGCACGTCGGCGACCATCCGGCTCCGCACCGACGCGCGCAGGCGGTCGATCATCTCCGCTTCCAAGTCCTTCGCCGAGCCCTTCGCGCGCTGCGAGAAGTCGATGTCCCACCAGCGGCGCGGGGGCGGAACCGGCTTCCCGCGCTCCAGCACCAGCAACCCGGCGGCGGGCAGCTTCTTCACGCCCGCTACGATACAGGCGTGGTCGGGGACGTAGCCGAGCGCCATGAAATCCTCGACCGCGCGGACGTCAACTTCGCGCCGGACTAAAGGATGGGCGAGCAATCCCTTGAGCTCCGACGCGAAGGCGACCGCGCCGTCGCTCAGTTCGACATAGTGGAGCGGCTTAACCCCCAGCCGGTCGCGGACCAGCGTCAGCGTGTTGGCATCGGCATCGTGAATCGCGAAGGCAAACATGCCGACCAGCCGGTCGAGCAGCCCCGTCCCCCACGCGCGCCAGCCGTGAAGGAGCACTTCGGTATCGCCCGAGGTGACGAAGCGGGCGCCCATCGTCTCCAGTTCGGCACGCAACTCGGCGAAATTATAGACTTCGCCGTTATAGGTTATCGTCAGGCTGCCGGCCTGCATCGGCTGCGGCGATCCGGCGACGTCGATGATCGACAGGCGCCGGTGCCCCAGCCCGACGCCGCTGCCGGTCCACACCCCCGCCCCGTCCGGCCCGCGATGCGCCTGAGCCTCGGTCATGGCGACGATACGGGCAGGATCGGCCGGTTTGGGCGTGCCGGGGTAGAAAACCCCTGCGATACCGCACATGCGCTCAGTGCCCCGACAGGACGGCGTCGGTCACCTGTACTGGCGAGCCCGCGGCGCGCAGGAAGGCGGCAATCGACGCGCGGGCGTCGGCGCCGCGGCCCTTCACGGCCGAAACGTGCAGCGCGACGCCCACCTGTCGTCCGCCCAGCAGCTTCGCCTTCAGCGTCTGTACCTTCACCTGATTGTCGCTCGCGGTAACCATATCGCCGACGCGATACCAAGTCCCGACCAGACGTTCCACCGCCCCCGCCGTGGTAATCCGCTCGATCCGGCCGTTTTCGAGCGACGCTTCGTCCATGACCTTCACCCAACGGTCGTTCTCACCGAGCGTGCCCTGGCCGAACGCGACCAGTTCATGCCCCTCGCGCTGCCCGGCATAGACCGCGACGGCGACATCGACGACATGACCCGCGGCATCGGCATACCGGCCGTAGAGATGGTGATCGGCGGTCGGATAGCTCGGCTGCCAGAGGGCCTGGCGGTCGATGCCCACGCGGCTGAATCCGGGGACGTCGGGCAGACGGAGCTGCGCCGGCAGCGCATCGGCGCGAGAAGCCACGACTGCGCCGGTCAGGTACGCGAGGGCAGCGACCGCGATGGCCGCGCCGCCGACCAGCCCGCCGTTCGCGGTGCGGAACGGCGTCGCTCCGATGCGGTCGATGTCGACCCAGGCGGCATCGGGATCACGGTCGAACCAGCGCCAGCCGATCGCCAGCACGCCCGCCATGACGAGCGCGAAGAACACCCAGCCATAGACGATATGGTCGAAGCCCGTGGCTGCCGCGACCGACGTCAGATGCGCGGCATAGATCGTCCCGAACGCGCGGACGCCGTTGGCAAGGACCGGCACGATCATCGCCATGGCGAAGAAGGCCGTCCGGCGTCGCCACGATACATAACAGACGTTGGCGACGAGCGCGCCATAGGCGATCATCGCGATGACGAACTTCGCGCCCGAACAGGCCTCCGCCACCTCGAACCAACCGGTCGACGTGGTGATGAGAACGCCATCCGTCGTCGCCGGCACGCCGACCAGGTGAAGCAGCGGCACCGCGATGTCGCGCGTGACGACCTGGAGCGGCGCGTCGAGCGCTTCACCGAAGGGGACGAGGAAAAGGAGGTAGGCGAGCGGGAACGACAGCGCGCGGGTAACCTGCGGCCCCAGCAGTCCGACGACCGCACCTTGCAGCATCAGTACGACACCGGCGTGGCGAAACAGCGCGATGCCGGCGATGTCGCCCAGAAACCAGCCGGTGGCCCCCGCGGCGAAGACGGCGAGGCCCGACCACCAGGCGGCAGGAGTCAGCTGCGCGACTTCGCTGCGGCGCTGCCACACGAGCCAGCCGACGACCGGCAGGACGAACAGGCAATGGCCGAAGGTGGTCGAATTCCAGTAGATTTGCGCGAGGTCGGCGACGTCGCGGTGAAAGATGACCAGGGTCGCAGCCCACACACCGGCGACCGTCGCAAGCGCGCTGCGCCAGCGGTCGACGGTGGCGAAGGCGTCGGCGGGGATGGCGATGGTCATGCCGCCTGCTCGCTGGGTAAGCCCCGTGCCCCCTCCTCATTCGTGCTGAGCTTGTCGAAGCGCCGGTCTTCGGGCCGCGAGCGATCAGCGGAGGTATCGCAGAACGGCGGTTCGATAGGCTCAGCGCGAACGGGTTTTGATAGGTTCAGGAGGTCATCCAGTCCCGTCAACCGTGCGTCCCAGCCGTAGCGCGCTTGGACCTGCCGCCGCGCCGCCCGGCCCAGCGCGTCGCTCGCCGCGCGGTCGGCGATCAGCGCCGAGACCTCCTTCGCAAATTCGGCCGCATCGCTCGCAGTTCGCAGTGTGCCGCCATGGTCGATGCCTTCCGCCGCGGCGTCGGATACGACCACCGGCCGCGCCATCGCCATCCCCTCCAGCACCTTGTTCTGGATACCGCGCGCGATCCTGAGCGGCGCGACCGCGACCGTGGCTGCTGCCAGCCAGCCGCGGACGTCGCCGACTTCGCCGGTGACGATCACTCGATCGGTCTCCAGCGCCAGCACCTCCGGCGTCGGCGCGCGGCCGACGATGGCGAAGGTCGCGTCGGGGATGCGCGGCAGGACGTCGCGCGCGAACCAGCGGACAGCCTCGACGTTCGGCGCGTAATCCATCTGGCCGGTGAAGACGATCAGCGGATCGCCGGCATCGACGGGCGGGAAAGTGGCGGCGGGATCGAACTTCACCGTGTCGATGCCGTTTTCGACGACGCGGATGTCGCCCGTGCCGCCGATCGAGCGGAACAGCGCGGCCTCCGCCTCGCTGACGAACAGGCTGGCATCGACCCGCGCGGCAACGGCGCGATCGAAGCGCGCGAGCAGCCGCTCCTCGCGCGCGAACAGCCAGCGCTGGGGGAAGCCCGCGCCGCGGGCATATTCGCCGAACTTCACCGAATCGACGTCGCAGAAGTCCATGATCGTCCGCGCAGGCAACGTCGCGGGCAGATATTGCGCCATCGCGCTGGAGAAGACGTATATCGCGTCGATTGGATGCTTTGCGAGCACCTGATCCACCGCCGCCTGGAACCGCGCGTCGGCGAAGGCGGCCTCGGACACGGACCGGCCTGACAGCAGCGCTTCGATGGCGGCGCGCAGCTTCGACTTGCTGCGCGGCACGATGTGCTGGCTCGCGCACAGATCGTGCGTGTCGAGATCGCGCGGATCGTCGGCGAAGGCGACCAAGTGCACATTCGCCCGCGCGCTCAGATATTTGAGCACGTTGTACGCGCGGATCTTGTCGCCGCGGTCGGGCGGGAACGGCACGCGGTGGGCGAGGAACAGGACGTCCATCAGCCCAGGCCGCGCGACAGCCACGGGCCGATCAGGTTCGCGACCGGCAGCGGGAGTTTCCTCCACGCAGCGATCTTGCGCGCGTATTTCGGGTCGAGCGGATTGACGCTGCGCGGTGCGGCGCCGTCTGCGGTACGGACGTGATAGGCGAGCGGCCGCCCCTCGAAGCCCCAGTTGCGCTTGAATGCCGCGGCACCGGTGCCGACCTTCGACCGGCCGAAATCGAACCGGGTACAGCCGCGCGCGCGGGCGTGGTTCATCAGCGCGAAGTACATGGCGTCGTTCGCCCTCAGCACGCGCGCCGCTTCCGTGCCGCCGCCCCAGTAAGGGTAGACGGTGCCGCGCCAGTAGAGGCTGAGGACGCTGGCGACGGGCGCGCCTTCGTAGCGGACGGTCAGGATGTCGGCGGCATCGCCGAACGCATCGAGCACGGCGGCGAACAACGTTTTCGGAAACACCGGCGTCCCGAGGTTGCGCACCGATTCGGCATAGACGCGATAGTGGGCCGCGCGGTCGTTGCCCACGTCGATGTCGAGGTCATAGCCGAACGACTTGCGTACCTCGGCACGCTGTTTGCGCGGGATGGCGAGCAGTTGCGCGTCGGCGGCGTCGGCCAGATCGCGGACGAAGCCGAGGTAGCTTTCGGTATTGGTGTGAAAGCCCGCGGGCGCCGGCCCGCCGCGCAGTTCGAGCGACGTCGCGCCTTCCGCCTCTGCAATGCGCCAGGCATCGTCGGCCAGCGCCTGCGCGGTCGTCGCGTCGTCGGCCAGCACGCCGCCATCGACGCCGAACCCGGCGGAGACGAGCGCCGTGCCGAAAAGGCGCGAGGTCACCAGCGTCAGCGGTAGCACGCCGGCAATGGCGCCGTCCGCCCCTTCGGCGATCAGGTAACGGTCCTGCTGGCCGCAGCCCGTGGCGACTGCGGTGCTCCATTCGGCGAGGTGGAACGGCGTGCCGTCGACATGCGCCGCGACATAGGCGGCGATGCGCGGCGCATCGGCAGCGTTCGCGCGGCGGATGGCGACCGGCCGGGCGAGCAGCGGCATGGTCACGACAACCGCTCCGCTTCGCGCGCCACGACGTGGTCGACGCGGCCCCAATCATGGCGGCGGATCAGCTGACTGAGCTTGCCCGTCATCGCGCCCAGGCGGCTGTAATGGCGCAGCTTCGACTTCAAGGGCGCACCCGTAACGCGGGGCTGGCCGGGATCGACTTCCCACGGGTGGAAGTAGAAGATGCCGGGTCGACTGGCGTCGGCGTTCAGCTGCGTCACCGCGCGGTCGATCAGGTAATTCGGCAGCAGACGGAAGAATCCGCCGCCGGTCGTCACGCTGCGCCCGGCGACACGCATCGTCGAAATCGGCAGCTCGATGAAATCGCTGCCCGCGACCGGCCGATGCGCCGTCGTCGGCGATTCGGTCCAACCGTAATGGTCATGTGTGATCGGCGCGACGCTGGAGGAATAGGCATAGCCTTCATCGGCCAGGATGGGGTGCGCCCAAGGTGTGCGTGGATCGATCGAAAAGCTCGGCGCGCGGTATCCGGTGATCGCGACGCCGCCGGCATCTTCCAGCGCCGCGCGCGACCGCTTGAGATCCGCCCGAAATCGTTCGGGCGTGAAGGTGAAGACGCGCGCGTGGTCGTAGCCGTGGCTGGCGAGCTCATGCCCCTCCGCCACGATCCGCCGCATCAGCGCGCCGTGACGTTCGGCGACCCAGCCAAGCGTGAAGAAGGTCGCCTTGACACCCGCTTCGCCGAACAGGTCGAGCACCCGCGCGGTATTGTCGGCGACGCGCGATTCCAGGCCGTCCCAGTCGGCGCGGTCGATCGTGGTCTCGAAGGCGCCGACCTGGAACCATTCCTCGACATCGACGGACAGGGCGTTCTGCATGGGGTCGGAGCCTATCGGAGATGTCTTACGAAGTCGTCAGTGACGGCACTCTAGTCCGTCATTGCAGCCTTCCCGGGAATTTACGGCTTCAGCCCAGCTTGCCGCGCAACTCGCCCGCGTCGCCGCGGCCGGTTTCCATCCAGTCGACCATCAGCGTCAGGATGCGGCGCATGGCTTCGTCCTGTTCCTCCATCCGCTTGTCGATCGCGGCGAGTCGGCGGGCGAGGTCGAGGTCGGCGACGGGGGCCGGTGCCGCTTCCGCAGCGGGTGTCGGTTCCGGCTCCGGCTGGCGCTCGGGCTGGCGGAGCGGCCATTCCATCACGGTCGGCTCGGGGGCGGGCTCCGACGCGGGCACGGGCGCGGGCGCCGCGATGACCGGTTCGGGCTCGCGCTCCGGTTCGGGCTCGCGCTCCGGTTCGGACTCGATGTGCGGCGCGGGTTCGATCGAGCCTTCCGGAGCGAGATCCACCGGGGCGAGGATCGAACGACGTCCACGCAGCTTCACGGGGTCGAACAGGCGCGGCGTGGTACTGATCTCGACCGGGCGCATCGCGATCGGTTCCGGATCGGCCGGCAGCGCGACCGGGGCTTCGACGGGCTCCTCCGAGGTTTCCTCCACGGGGTCTTCGGCCGGCGTCTCGACGGCGATCGGCCGGGGCACGTCAATCAAGGACACTTCGGCCTGGATCGGCAGCGGCGCCGGGGTCGGTTCATCGACGAAGTCCGGCTCGACAGGCATTGCGGGCTCGATCTCGACAGCTACCGCAGTCGGCTCCGTTGGAGCGACACCGCGCATCCCGTCGGTCGCCAGGTCATCGGCCACCGCATGGACGTGCGCTGCGGTGAAGGTTTCCACGCCCTCCATCGCGCCGTACAGCAGCACGCGGCTGACCAGATTGTTGATCCGCCGCGGAATGCCGCCCGACCAGGCGTAGATCGTCGCGAGCGCATCCGTCTTGAACCGCGGGGTGCCGGTCCAGCCGCAGATGCTCAGGCGATGGATCAGATACGCCTCCAGCTCGTCGGCCTCCATCGGCCCCAGATGATGCATCGCGATGACGCGCTGGCGAAGCTGTTCGAGGCCATCGGCGGCCAGCTTGTCACGAAACTCGGGCTGGCCGAGCAGGAAGATCTGCAACATCGCATGGCCGCCGGCTTGGAAGTTGGAGAGCATACGAAGCTCCTCCAGGCTGTCGACCGGCAGCGCCTGCGCTTCGTCGACGATGAGGAGCGTGCGGCGTCCGCCGCGCGCGACCGCGTGCAGGCCGCGCTCGATGCTCGCCAGCATCGCCGCCTTGGTCATGCCGTCGGCATCGATGCCCAGGCCCGCGCAGACGGTGCGCAGCAGGTCGTCGGCGACGATCTGGGTCGACACGATCTTGATGACGTTCAGCCGATCGCCGTCGATCGTGTCGGTCAGGTGGCCGACCAGCGTCGTCTTGCCCGCACCGATGTCGCCGGTGATGACGATGAAGCCTTCACCCTGGCTAAGCCCATAGCCGAGATAGGCCATCGCCTTCCTGTGCGTGGCGGTGTCGAACCAGAAACGCGGGTCGGGGGTCAGCTGGAAGGGGCGACCGGTCAGCCCGTAATGGTCTTCGTACATCGTGCGTTGCCTCTCTTCAGGCTCGAAACAGGATCAGCGGAGGGAGTAGCGCAGGCCGAGCAGCGCCTGGCCGGACACGTCGGAGCCGACGTTGGTCGGGTCGAATGCGTACACGCCCAGGGACGCGATCGCGCCCAGCCGCCCGAAGGTGTAGGAATAGCTGGTATTACCCCCCACCCCGAGCACGTTGGGCGCGCCGCCGAGACCAGAGTCGAAATAGGTGACATAAGCGTCCGCGGTCAGCGACGAGCGCGGGCCGAACGCCCGGCCCATCGTGACCTGGCCGAAGTACATGTCGTCGCGGATGCCGCGCAGCACCGCGGCGGGTCCGCGGTTAGGCACCAGGAAGCTGCGGTTGGCATAGCCGGCGCCCACGCCCAGCGACCACGGCCCCGACACGGTCGACACGACGCCGACGATGCCGCGCGATCGGAAGCTGGCGGTGGTCAGCGCGCCGAGCAGCGGCGTCAGACAGCCGCCGGACGCCTGCACCCCGGTGAAGCCGCCTGCGCTCTGCCCGTCGCCGAACACGCAGCCGCTGAACTGGTCGCCGAACGGATCGGGCTGCGTGACGAAGCTGGCAGGCAGCGATGATAGCGTGTCGCTCAGGCCCCGGCCGATGCTGTCGATGCTGTCGTACACGCCGATGTTGACGCCGGTGCGGTTCGACACCGCCCAGCTGAACGATCCGGTGTAGCTCGTCGTGTCGTAGCGGCGCCCGACGCGGCCCTGCAGCGTGGTACGCTCGCTCGGCCGCCAGATGACGCCGGCATCCCAGAACAGACCGTCGGTCTCGTACGCCAGACGACGCAGTGAGGTAACGTCCGTGACGAAACGCCCGTTGTTGTCGAGCACCGGTGCACCGGTGACCGGATCGACCACCGCATCGCGCGCGCTCAGGCGGATATTCTCGTACCCGGCGCCTGCGGTCAGTGCGACGGTCGGCGTCACTGGCAGCACCGCGTCGATCCGGGCGTATTTGCCGTCGTAGCGCTGGTCGAGCTGGCTGATGTCCTCCCGCTCCCACGCGCCACTCAGCGTCAGGCCGATCGGCAGGTAGGTGCCCGCGCGCGTCCCGATCGAGGCCATCGCCATGTGGTTGGTCGATGCATCGTAGTTGTCGAGAACAGGCTGGCCGGGAATGCCAAAGTCGAGGCTCGGCGCCTCTACCTTGGTATAGCCGAAGCGGTATGCGGCGTTGATCGTCGTCTGATCGAGCTGCGTGACCAATGTCGGCCCGGCATAGGCCGAATAGAGCTGACTGATATTGCGAGAATTGCCGGCAAGGCCCGGTGCAGCACCACGGATGTCGTCGCGGGCCCGGGCGGCGAGCGCCCCGCCTTCGAAGCTGAGAGCTGGCGACAGCTGGATCGACGCCTGCGCCAGACCCGAATGGACGCTGCCCTGCGCGACCGGGTCCTGCCAATCGATGCGGTGGTCGTAGCGATAGCTGACCTGCACCGACATGCGCTGGTTCTGCACCGACGCGTCGATACCGGCCGACAGCTGGGTATAGGTCAGCACGTCGTTCGGGCCATCCAGGTCCGCGGTCAGGACCTGCGCGACCTCGACGTAGGGCGTGATCTGCCGCGTCGTGCGCTGGGCAGCGGCGGGGGTCGCGACCGTTGCGGCACAGACGGCGCTCGTGAGCAACAGCGTGCGAAGACGGGTCATTCCGCGCCCTCCTGACCATAATAGCCGAAGCGCCGGCCGCCGGGCTGAAAGACTACGGAGTTGAGCACCAGGCCGATGTGATCGCACGCGCCGAGCAGCGTCACCGCTTCGCGCAGGTCGCTCTCGCTGGTCGAATCGGCGCGAACGACCAGCATCGTTTGCCCGACGTGCTGCGCCAGCACTGCGGCGGGCGATGCGGCGAGTGCGGGTGGCGAATCGAAGACCACGATGCGGTTCGGGTTGGCCGTCGTCAGGCGGCGCAGCACCTCTGCCGCACGCGCACTGGCGAGCAATTCGGTGTCGTCGTTCGACCTTTTGCCTGCCCCCAGCACCGACAGGTGCGGCACGTCGGTGTCGATGACGCCGTCCTCGACGTCGATCGACGGGTCGGCGATGGCATCGAGCACGCCCGGCGCGTCGGCGGTGATGCCCAACGTCTCGAACACGTCGGGCTTGGCGAAATCGGCGTCGACCAGCAGCACCTCGACGTCGCGTTCGGCGGCGAGCGACAGCGCGAGGTTGATCGCGCAGAAGGTCTTACCCTCGTCCGGCTGGGCCGAGCAGATCAGGATCGCGCGTGCCTTGGCCGGGTCGGCGATCTCGCGCGCGGTGGTCAGAAGGTTGCGCTTCACCAGACGGAACTCCTCCGCCAGCGCGGTGACCGCGGTGCCCGGAACGATCAGGCCGTGCTGGCGCAGGGCGGCGCGGTCGATCGTCGCGATCGGGTGCCCGCTACGCCGCGGGCGGATCGGGGCTGCGGCCGGCGCGATGACCGGGCCGAACGGCGTCGCAGCGGCGGGAGCCTCCCGCTCGACCGGACGGGTCGGTTGCGGCGCCTCATACGCAAGCGGCGGCGGCGCCAGATCCCATTTCAGGGCGGCGCGTTCGACCAGGCTTCCGGTCAGGCGATTGGGTGTGGCGTCGTTCATCGTGACCTTCCTCAGGCGACCATGCCGCGCTGGAAGAATTCTAGACCGAGCAGCAGGGCCCAGGCTGCGGCGAGCGCCCCTGCCCCGCCGGCGAACAGACGCAGCCGGCGACGGCGCAGCGCGATCTGCGCCGCCGACACGGTTTCCCCGATCGACCCCAGGATCGGCATACCGCTGGCCTTTTCCAGCCGGCTGGAGGTCGCGAAGGTCGTGCGCATCTGCGACATCGCCCACGCCGCCCCGATTCCACCGCACAGGCCCAGGATCAGCACGCCGGTCAGGAACAGCGGGCGATTGGGCGCGGTCGGCGCGCGTGGGGACGTCGGCGGATCGACCACGTTGAACTTCACCGCGTCAGTCTGGGTCTGGACCTGGTTGCGCAGCTGGGTCTGTTCGCGGTCGGCGAGCAGCTGGTCGTACTGGCTTTTCAGCACCTGATAGTCGCGGTCGATCGCGGCCTGTTGCGCCGCGGCACCGGGCGACTGCGCGACCTTGGCGTCGAAGGCGTTGAGATCGCGGCTGATCTGATTGCGGCGCTCCTGAAGGGCGGCGACCTGCGAAGCCTTGTCGGCCTGCATCGACTTCAGCGACAGGTAGAGCGGGTTCGGGCTCCCGCCGTCGCCGCCGCCGACCGGTTCGCCGCGCGCTGCAGCAGTCGCGGCGGCCAGCTGATTGCGCAGCGCGATCATGTCGGGGTGGTTGTCGGTCCAGCCGCGACCGCGGCCTTCGGCGATCTGTCCCTGGATGGCCTGCAACCGCGCACGAGCCGGGCCGGCACCACCCGCTGCGCCACCCCCGGCGACGGTCGGCGACGTACCCGCCATCTGGCCGTTGACCGCGGCCAGGCTCGACTGGGCGGCAGCGAGGTCGCTGTCGATCTGCGCGAGCTGGGTGCGCGCCTGCGACATGCGGTCGTCGAGCGTCCCCGTGCCGGGCAGCGAGCCGAGGAACTTCGCCTGGAACTCGGCGCGCTTGGCCTCGGCATCCTGCAACTGGCGCTGACGCGCGGCGAGCTGGTTGTCGAGGAAGGCGAGCGACTGCGAGGTTTCGTCGCGGTTGTTCGACAGATTGTCCTCGACGAAGATGTCGATCAGCTTTTGCACGATCTGGCGGGCCAGCTTCGCATTGGCCGCATCCGACGCGCCGGCATTGGCGATTGTCGCGGAGATTTCGAACAGATTGTCCTGCGTCGAGGTGATCTTGATCGCCTTCTGCAGGCCGGCGATGCGATCGGCGACGTCGCGGTCGCTCGACACCGTCTGCGCGATGTCGGTGCCGCGGACGACCTTCTCGAGGTTGACCGCCGAGGTCAGCGTTTGGCGGATGCGATCGACCGCCTTGGTCTGGTCGGCCTGGGTCGCGCCGTTCTGGGTCGGCAGAATGTTGCGCAGCTGGACGAAGACGCGCGCGTGCGATTCATACTGATTGGGAATCTGCGACACGACCAGCCAGCCGATCAGGCAGATGCCCCAGGCGACGGCGAGCGCGATCCAGCGGCGCGTCCACACCGCATGCAGCGCCAGGCGCAGTTCGTCGAAGAGGCCGCTGCCCATCAGAACATGCTCTGCGGGATGATGATGACGTCGCCCGGTTCCAGCCGGACGTTCGCGCGCGAATCGCCGTTCTTCAGCAGGCTACCGAGCTTCACCGCATATTCCTTCTGCTTGCCCGTATTCTTGTCGAACCGGACCAGGCGGGCGCGATTGCCGGCGGCGAACTGATTGAGCCCCCCGACCGCGATCATCGCATCGAGCAGCGTCATGTTGGCGCGGTAGGGGATCGACGCGGGCTTTTCGGTCGCGCCGACGATGCGGACCTGCTGGCTGAACGTGCCGGCGAAATTCTTGACGATGACGCTGACGATCGGGTCCTTGATATATTCGCCCAGCGCCAGCTTCAGGTCATCGGCCAGCATCGTCGGGGTCTTCCCGACAGCAGGCATATCGGTGACCAGCGGCACGGTGATGCGGCCGTCCGGGCGGACCTGCACGTCCGCGGTCAGTTCGGGATTGCGCCAGACGAAGATTTGTAGCTGGTCTAGCGGACCGATGACATATTCCTCGCCCGGCCCCTCCTTCGACGCGACGAAAGCGGCGGGTGGCAGTTCGGGACGACCGCCCGCCCCGCCGCATGCGGTGAGCAGCAGCGACGCTGCGCCGGCCCCCAGGACCACCTTCATCGAATCACGCGAACGCATCAAATCATCTCCGTCTGCGCGCGGATCCGTGAATCACGATTCCACGCAGGACAGGTCAGCTATGGTCGTGAGAGGTAAAATTTGGGTTAGGGACGCTGCGCGGCGGCCAGTCGCACCGGCACTAAAATTTTGATCCACATAGAGATTTGTAAGGAAAAGCCGGCGGGCGATCGACCGGCGATCAGATAGACGGCCACAATGTCCCGCGAACTTATCGCCTATATGCTGATGGCCGTTCTGGTCGTCGGCATCGGCACCGCCCTGTTCATCCTACGACGCAATTCGCACGCGAAACGCTATCGCCGCGCATCGCGCCGCCGCATCGCCGTGCGCGAACACGAGCCGAAGTCGTGACGCCGCCGAAGCGGAGCGGCGCCGACAGGCCCGTACCGATGCTGTTCGATGGGTGGACCTTCACGCCGATCACAAACCTGGCTCAGACGTCGCCCGATACCAGCACTTCCGCTGCTGCCGGGTGCCCCAGAAAGCCCGAAGGGCTCGCGGTCGGGCCGTAGGCGCCGGCCAGAAAGATCGCGACGACGTCGTCGACATCGGCGCGCGGAAAGGCGATGCGATCCGCCAGTCGATCGAGCGGCGTGCAGAGCGGGCCGACGATCGACACCGTCTCGGTCGCCTCGTCCCTGCGGGCGTGGGCCACCGGATAGTTGCGACGGACGACTGTGCCGAAATTGCCCGTGGCGGCGAGCTGGTGGTTGAGGCCCCCGTCGACCACCAGAAAGATTTCGCCGCCACTCTCCTTCCGGTCGACCACACGGGTCAGGTACACGCCGCTTTCCGCCACCAGCCAGCGGCCGAGCTCAATCGCATAGGCCCAGCCGGGCTCCAGCATTTCGCCCAGCGCCGCGCCGACCGCGGAGATGTCGACCGGGGTATCGCCGTTGAAATACGGCACGCCCAGCCCACCGCCCAGATTGACCAGCGGCGGCGCCGCGCCGGCACTGTCGGCAAGCTCGCGCGCCAGCCGCACGGTCGCCGCCTGCGTTTCGATGATCGCCGCGGTATCCAGCGCCTGCGATCCGGCAAAGATATGAAAGCCGCGCCAGTCCGCGCCCGCGTCGATCAGGCGGCGGACGAGTGCGGGCACGTGGGGCCCGTCGATGCCGAACGGCGACGGACGCCCGCCCATCTTCATCCCCGAACCCTTCAACTCGAAGCTGGGGTTCACCCGGACGGCCAGCTTCGGCGTGATGCCGATGCGATCGGCGATGGCGAGCGCGCGGGTCGCTTCGCCGTCGCTTTCCAGATTGATCGTCGCGCCCGCGCGGATCGCGGCTTCGAGCTCGCGGTCGCGCTTGCCCGGCCCGGCGAAGCTGATGTGCGCGGCCGGCTTTACCACCAACGCCTTGTCGAGTTCGCCCGCCGACGCGACGTCGAGTCCCCCGACCAACGATGCGATCGCGGCGAGCAGCGGCGGGTGAGGATTGGCCTTGATCGCATAATGGATTTCGACCGCGTCGGGCATAGCCGCGCGCAACGTCGCGACCCGGTCGGCGACGATCGCGAAATCATAGACGAACAGCGGCGTGCCATGTTCGGCCGCCCAGTCCTCCGCCGCGCGGCCGGCGATGGTCAACGGACCGTCACCGGCGAACCAGGGCGGGATCGGACCAGTCGGCTTCACAAGGGCTTCCCTTCGCGCACCGACCGGGCGAGCGCCGCCCGATCGAGCTTTCCATTGGCGTTGCGTGGCAGCTCCGCCAGCCACTCATAGCGTGTCGGCTGCATGAAGCTCGGCAGGTCGCGGCGCAAGCGTGCCCGCAGATCATCCTCGCGTGCGGAATCGCCGCGGACGACGACGACGATCGCCTGCCCCAGCCGCGCATCCGCCACGCCGATCGCCATCGCTTCGGCCGCTTCGCCCCCTGCGACGACGGCCTCCTCGACCTCGGTCGGACTGATGCGGTTGCCTGAAGATTTGATCATCTCGTCATCGCGCCCGACAAAGCGCAGCAGGCCCTGCGCGTCCGCAACCGCGGTGTCGCCCGACCAGACCGCCGTGCCGCCGTACCGTGACCAGCTAGGCGCCGGGCGGAAGCGCGCAGCGGTACGCTCTGCGTCCTGCCAATAGCCCCGTGCAACGAGCGGACCAGCGTGGACCAGTTCACCAGGTTCTTCGGGTGCAGCTTCGGTGCCGTCGGGGCGGACGATCATGATCTCGGCAAAGGGGATCGCGCGGCCGATCGAGTCCGGATGGGCATCGACCAGCGCAGGCTCGAGGTAGGTCGATCGAAACGCTTCGGTCAGGCCGTACATAGGGTAGAGGTCGGCGTGCGGAAATCGCTCGCGTAAGCCACGTACCAGCCGCGGGGTGAGCGCGCCGCCGGAATTGGTCAGGCGACGCAGCGTGACGACGGCATCGCCCCACTCAGCTTCGAGCAACTGCACCCACAAAGGCGGCACCCCAGCGAGCGTCGTGACCTTATGACGCACCACCGCCTTCACCACGTCGCGCGCGGTCAGATAGTCGAGCGGAATGACGCGCGCGCCGGCATACCAGGTCGAAAGCAGCTGGTTCTGGCCGTAGTCGAAACTGAGCGGCAGCACGCCGAGCACGCGGTCGTCCGGCGACAGGCGCAGATAGTGTGCGACGCTGACCGCGCCGAGCCACAGATTGGCGTGGCTAAGCATCACCCCCTTGGGCCGGCCCGTCGAGCCCGAAGTGTAGAGGATCGCGGCGAGCGCGTCCGGATCGGAATCGCTCGGGGGCAACGGATCGCCCTGCCCGATCGCCTCCGGCACGATGACGGAAGTAGCCACGTCGCTAGGCTCCAGCGTCGCGATCCGGCTCGGCTGGCTGACCAACAGCGCCGCGCCGCTGTCGGCCAGGATATGCGCGACCTGCGCGCGTTTCAGGACCGGGTTGATCGGGACATGCACGAGCCCTGCCCGCGGCGCGGCGAGCGGCAGCAAGCACGCCTCGCGCGTCTTCGGCAGCCAGCTGGCGACGCGCGTGCCCGGCGGCAGGCCGAACCCGGCGAGCCAGCCCGCCAGCCGCGCGACGGCGTCCTCCGCTTTTGCATAGGTCAGCGCCCCGGCGCGGTCCTCCACCGCGACAGCGTCCGGGCGCCCGCGCAGGACTTGGTCGATCGGCCGGGGCGTGGGATCGGGCTGCGCCATGACGACACATGGCTTCGGCCGCACGGACTTGGCAAGGCGTGTCGCCCAAAGTAGGGCGCGCAAAAGATTTTTCCGGGGGAAGTCTGGCCGTGCAACCCGATGGGGCAGCCGAAATCGTCGAAACCGTCCGCGCGGTGCTGCGTGACGTGCTCGGCGTGAGCGAAGAGCGGGCCGCGGCGTTCCGCGAGGATACCCCCCTGTTCGGCGCGCTGCCCGAGCTCGATTCGATGGCGGTCGCCGGCGTGCTGACCGAGATCGAGGACCGGCTGGGCATCCTGATCGACGACGACGATATCGACGGCGAGACGCTGGAAAGCTTCGGTAGCCTTACCGAATTCGCCAAGCGCAAGGCGCTCGGTTGATCGATTGGTACGACTGGGCCGGCGGGCGCGAGGCGATGATCCGCCTCGGCCCCGACACTGGCCCGGTCGTCATCGTCGCGCTGCCCCTGTTCGAGGAAGCGAACCGCACGCGCACCTTCGCGGTCACGATGATGCGCGCGCTGGCGGCGCGCGGCGTAGCGAGTGTGTTGCCGGATCTACCGGGGACGGGCGAGAGCCTAGTCGCGCTGCAAGATGTGACGCTGATGGCAATTCGAGTAGCGCACGAGGCGCTGACGCTTTCGTTCGATGCTCAAGGCCGCCAGACCTACGCCATCGGCATCCGCAGCGGTGCGTTGCTCGATGCCCTCTCGCTCAGTTTCGGGCGCTGGCATTTTGCTCCGCAAGCGGGTGAGAATGTGCTGCGCGAGCTTGTCCGGATCAAGAATGCGGAAGCGGGTGGTGGCCGCTACGATCGCCACACGATCATCGGTGCGGAAGATGGGCCGATCCGGATCGGTGGCCAGTCGTTGTCCCCTGACCTGCTCGCCGATCTTTCTGGTGCGCTGCTCTTCGCCGGCGACGGCCCGACACAGCGAACGGTTCGTCTGGAGATCGATCCAGCGCCTGCCGACCGCAAGGTGACGGGAGTTCCGCTCTGGCGTCGTGCCGAGCCCGACAATGATCTGTCGCTCGCCGAAACGCTTGCCGACGACATCGCGCAGTGGGTGCGAACATGCGCCGGCTGATCGAGATCCCCTGTGACGGCGAGACGCTCGTCGCGACGTTGGACGAAGCGCCAGGCGAGACCGGAATGCTGATCGTCTCCGGCGGCAACGAGCTCCGCTGCGGCGCACATCGCGGGATGGCGCTGCTGGCTCAGACGTTGGCCCAGCGCGGCGTGCCGGTACTGCGCTACGACCGGCGCGGGATCGGGGATTCGTCGGGGATCAACGCCGGGTTTGAGAGCGGCGCCGCGGACATGGTGGCGGCGGCGGCGGCGTTGCGGGAGAGTGGAGTCGCGCGCGTGGTAGGCTTCGGCAATTGCGACGCGGCGAGTGCGCTGGCGCTGTTCCATGCACAGGCCGGGCTCGATGCGGTGGTGCTGTCGAACCCCTGGATCGGCGGCAGCGACGACGCCCTGCCCCAGGCCGCGGCGATCCGTGCGCGTTACGCCGAGCGGCTGCGGAACCCCCGCGAATGGCTACGATTGCTGCGCGGCGGCGTGAACCTGCGCAAGCTGGCCGGGGGACTGATGAAGGTCGTGCGAGCACCGGACGAGAGCGGGCTGGCCGCACGCATGGCCGCGGCGCTGCGCGCGTCGGCGGTGCCGGTGACGATCCTGCTCGCCGCGCAGGACAATACCGCGGTCGCATTCGCGGATGCCTGGGCGAAGCTGCCGGACCGGCCGCACGCGTCGCTGGAGATGCGGGCATCGGCCAGCCACAGTTATGCCGGCGACGGTGACTTCGAGTGGCTACGGGACCAGCTGCTCCGCGCAGTTCGATAACTACGCGAAGCTCTTTCCACCGTCATTCCCGCGAAGGCGAGAATCGATAGTCGCTGAACGTCGTGAGACTCACGAAAGCCAGCCATAATTGATCCCCGCCTTCGCGAGACCTCTGCGAAAGGAGGTCTGGCGTTGGTATGACGTGTAGCCGAGGCGGTGGCGGTTGGTTTGACGGGAGTTGGCTTGACAGTTGTGGCAAATTCGATGTCGCAACCCGTCTCTGTCGTGTTCGGGGATCAGGCGGTAGCGCGTCGCAGGTTGTAGGCGATGGCGGCGAGATCGAGGTGGAAGCTGCAGCGCGAGAGACTGCGGTATCGCATGCGGGCGAGGCCGTAGGGGCCGGTCTTGAGGCGTGCGAAGGTGCGTTCGACGGCGGTACGGACGCGGCCGATCAGCGTGTTGCGAACGGTCTGCCAGTGCGGCAGCCGGGGCTGGCCCCTGGTGCGCCGATGCTGGATGCGGTCCTTGACGCCGCGGACCTTGAGCGCCTCGCGCCGGGCGCGCTTCTCATACGCCTTGTCGGCATAGACCGCGCGCTCGTCGCCGCAGATGAGGTCGTCGGCGACCTCGCTCTCGTAGACCTTGGCGGGTGTCAGCCGGCGCGACCGGATGAGGCCCGACCCCTGATCGATCCCGATATGGATCTTGTAGCCGAAGAAGGGCCGCCGCGCCTTGCCCGCCCGCGTCCAGTTGGCATCGGGATCGAGCGCCGACCGGCTCTCCTGCCCCCTGGGGCTCGAACCATCGGCGGGTCGACGCACCGCCGCCTCGACCAGCGAGGCATCGATAAGCGTGCCCGCCTTGACCAGAAAGCCCGCCGCATCGAGCTGACGCGCGACCTCGGCGAACAGTGCCTCGCCCAGCCCCGCCTCGGCCAGCGCCAGCCGGAACCGGCACAGCGTCGTCTCATCCGGTGTCGGCTCCTCCAGCGCGAGTCCGCAGAAGCGCCGGAACGACACCCGGTCGGACAAGGCTTCCTCCAGCCCCGGATCGGACAGGCCGTACCATTGCTGAAGCAACAGCGCCTTCACCATCGCCAGCGCCCGGTATGGCGGCCGACCGCTCGTCCCCGGCCGCACCCGCCGCACCAGCACCTCGATCGGCCCCCAGTCGAGCAGCCCCGCAATCCGCTCCAGCCGCGCGTTGCGACCGAAACTCGCCGGCAG
>CAJYOI010000016.1 GCA_913776045.1 uncultured Sphingomonas sp. | reverse complement strand
CATCCCGCTGACCTTCTGGGGCATGATGATGGGCACGCTGGCGATCACCGGCGTCGGCCTGCCCGCGGTGTTCGGCAACCCGCTGGGCATCGGTTTCGCAGGCTTTCATTCGAAGGATGCGATCATCGAGGCAAGCTGGGCCGCCGGTGAGCCGGGTGTGTGGTTCGTCGGTGTGCTCGTCGCGCTGATCACCAGCTTCTATTCGTGGCGCCTGATGTTCCTGACCTTCTGGGGCAAGCCGCGGTGGGCCAACAGCGAGCACATCCAACATGCGGTGCATGACGCGCACGGCCATGGTCACGATCATGGCCACGGCACCGAAGCGGCGCACGCCCATCACGGCGAAGCGGCGGAAGAAGGCGCAGGCTCGACGCCCGACGTTCATGCGCCGGGCGCGCATGAGCTCCACGACGGCACGGCGGGCTATCACCCGCACGAGAGCCCGTGGTCGATGCGCCTGCCGCTGATCATCCTCTCGGTCGGCGCAGTGCTGGCAGGCTTCGTGTTCAACCACTGGTTCATCCAGCCCGAATCGAACGAGGCCTTCTGGAACAACGCCATCGCGTTCGACGAGCATCTGATGCACGCGATGCACGGCGTGCCGCTGTGGGTGAAGCTGTCGGCGACCGTCGTCATGGTGCTCGGCCTGATGACCGCCTGGCTGGCCTACATCCGCCATCCGGACTTCCCGGCGAAGTTCGCGGACATGTTCCGCGTGCTCTACGCCTTCCTGCTCAACAAATGGTACTTCGACGAGCTGTACAACGTCGTGTTCGTGAAGCCGGCCTTCTGGTTCGGCCGCCTCTTCTGGAAGAAGGGCGACGAGGGCACGATCGACCGCTTCGGGCCCAACGGCTCGGCGGCACTCGTCAAGTTCGGCAGCGGCGTCGCTGCCCGCATCCAGACGGGGTACGTCTATACCTATGCGTTCGTCATGCTGCTTGGCCTGACCGCCGTCGTTACCTGGGCGATCACACGATGAGCCGCTTGTTTCCTGTAATCGGATTGGGGGCGATCCGTGGCTGACTTCCCGATCCTATCGCTGATGCTCGCGGTGCCGCTGGTCGCGGCGATCACCTGCCTGTTCGTCGATGCCCGTACCGCGCGCTGGATCGCGCTCGGCGCGACGCTGATCGATTTTGCGCTCGGCGTTTTGCTGTGGGCGAATTTCGACATGAGCGGCGCCGCCCCGCAGTGGCAGTTTACCGAAAATGCGCCGATCTTCGGCTTCTTCAGCTATGCGCTGGGGATCGACGGTTTCGCACTGATGCTGATCATGCTCAGCGTCTTCCTGATGCCGATCTGCATCGGCGCGTCATGGGAAGCGGTGACGGAGCGCGTGCCCGAATATATGGCGGCGTTTCTGCTGACCGAAGTGCTGATGATCGGCACCTTCGCCGCGCAGGACCTGCTGCTGTTCTACATGTTCTTCGAAGCCGGCCTGATCCCGATGTATCTGATCATCGGCATCTGGGGGGGCGCGAACCGCATCTACGCCAGCTACAAGTTCTTCCTCTACACGCTGCTCGGCTCGATCGTGATGCTGATCGCGATGCTGTGGATGTCGACGACGGCTGGAACGACGTACATCCCGGCGCTGATGCAATATGATTTCCCGGTCGGGGCGCAATATTGGCTGTGGCTCGCCTTCTTCGCATCGTTCGCGGTGAAGATGCCGATGTGGCCGGTCCACACGTGGCTGCCCGATGCGCACGTCCAGGCGCCGACGGCGGGCTCGGTCATTCTGGCGGGCGTGCTGCTCAAGCTCGGTGGCTACGGTTTCCTGCGCTTTTCGCTGCCGATGTTCCCGGAAGCGTCTGCGGCACTCGTTTGGCTGATCTTCGGCCTGTCGGCGATCGGCGTGGTCTACACCAGCCTCGTCGCGCTGGTGCAGTCGGACATGAAGAAGCTGATCGCCTATTCGTCGGTCGCGCACATGGCGATCGTGACCATCGGCCTGTTCGCCTTTAACCGGCAGGGCATCGAAGGTGCGATGATCGTGATGCTGAGCCACGGGCTGGTGTCGGGCGCGCTGTTCCTGTGCGTCGGCGTCATCTACGATCGACTGCATACGCGTGAGATCAGCCGCTACGGTGGTCTTAGCATCAACATGCCGCGCTACGCCGTGCTGTTCCTGCTGTTCACGATGGCGTCGATCGGCCTGCCGGGCACGTCGGGCTTCGTCGGCGAATTCCTGAGCCTGGCGGGCACCTATCAGGTTTCGACCTGGATCGCGCTCGTTTGCACGACCGGCATCATTATAGGTGCGGCGTATATGCTCTACCTGTATCGCCGCGTGGCTTATGGCGACATCGTCCATGACGATGTGCGCACGATGCCGGACATCAGCAAGCGCGAGATGGCGCTGCTGGCGCCGATCGCTGCGGTCGTGCTGTGGATGGGCGTGTATCCGGAAAGCTTTCTGAAGCCGATGCGGGCCGACGTCGCCTTGCTGCTGGAGCGGATCGACCGCGCCAAGCCGGCGGGTGATTCGCAGCCGACGCCGGGCAACCCGGCTGCCGCTGCTGCTGCGGCCGCGCACCACGCGACCCCTGCCGCGCACGGGGAGGCGCACTGATGGGCAAAGATCTTCTGATGATCCTGCCGGAGCTCGTGCTCACGGTAGGCGCACTCGTGCTGATGCTCGTGGCCGCCTGGGGTGGCCAGGCGGCCACCAAGCTGGTCAGCTGGACCGCCGTGGCGGTATTGATTGGTGCGGGCATCGCGCTGTCAGGCCCGGCTTCGTCTGGTGGGCAGCCGTTCGACGGCCTGCTGCGAACCGACGCGTTCGCGGCCTACGCCAAGGTGCTGATCTACGCCGCGACCGCGGTGTCGATCATCATCGCGCCGGGGTTCTTCCAGCGGACCAGCGGCGACGATCTGCGGCCGGAATATCCGGTGCTGATGCTCCTCGCTGCGATCGGATCGGGCGTGATGGTGTCGGCGGGCGACATGCTCGCGCTCTACGTCGGTCTCGAGTTGCAGAGCCTCGCCAGCTATGTCCTCGCCAGCTTCATGCGTCGCGACACGCGTTCGGCGGAAGCAGGCCTGAAATATTTCGTGCTGGGCGCTCTTGCCTCGGGCATCCTGCTCTATGGCATCAGCCTGGTGTACGGTTTCAGCGGTTCGACCGGGTACGACACGATCGCCGCCGCATTCGGTGGTACCAAGTCGACCGGCCTGATCGTGGGCCTGGTGTTCGTATTTGCCGGCATCGCGTTCAAGATCGCGGCCGTGCCATTCCACATGTGGACGCCGGACGTGTACGAAGGCGCGCCGACTCCGGTCACGACTTTCTTCGCCTCGGCCTCCAAGGTGGCGGCGATCGGCATGGCGCTGCGGGTGGCGCTGGAGGCGATGGGACCGGCAGCGATCGAATGGCGCCAGATCGTGATCTTCGCCAGCCTGGCGTCGATCTACTTCGGCGCGATCGGCGCGATCGGGCAGAGGAACGTGAAGCGCCTGCTGGCCTATTCGTCGATCAACAACGTCGGCTTCGCGCTGATCGGCCTCGGCGCGGCGACGCCCGAAGGCACCGCCGCGGTCCTCAGCTACGTTACCGTCTATGTCGTAATGACACTGGGCAGTTTCCTGGTCGTGCTCCAGATGCGCGGGCGCGACGGGCAGCCGATCGAAAGCATCGCCAGCCTGTCGGGCCTGTCGCGCACGCGGCCGGGTCTCGCCGCGGCGATGGCCATCTTCATGTTCTCGCTTGCCGGCATTCCGCCGCTGCTCGGCTTCTGGCCGAAGCTGGCAGTGTTCCAGGCCGCGACTGACGCCGGGCTGCTGGCGTTTGCGGTGTTCGGTGCGATCGGATCGGTCGTCGGTGCCTTTTATTATCTGAAGATCATCAAGACGATGTACTTCGATGCGCCGGCGGATGAGATTGTCGAGGCGGGGACGCGGTCGACGGTTGAATATGCGCTGATTGCGGTCATGGCGCTGCTGGTGTCGCCGCTCGGCTGGTTGCTGATCCAGCCGCTGGCGCCGTTCACCAACGCGGCGGCGGGCGCGTTGTTCTGATCGACATCGTCACCGTCAGCGCGACGGGTTCGACCAACGCCGACCTGCTTGCCGCCGCGGCCTCGGGCGCGCCCGAGGGGCGGTGGTTACGCGCGGAGTGCCAGACGGCCGGCCGCGGCCGACAGGGGCGGTCGTGGGAGTCGCGGTCCGGTAACCTGTATGCCAGCACACTCGTCCGGTTGCGGCCGTCCGATCCCTCGGCCGCGACGCTGGCGTTGGTTGCGGCGATCGCGGTGGACGAAGCGGTCCAGTTGATCTGCGCCGATCTCGCCACGTCGGGTCGCCTCGCGATCAAATGGCCCAACGACGTTCTGGTCGACGGGGCGAAGCTCGTCGGCATCCTGCTCGAGCGCGCCGATGATGCGGTGGTTATCGGGATCGGCGTGAATTGTGGGCAGCGGCCGATAGGGCTGGGTCGTGCGACGACCAGCTTGGCCGAATGCGGATGCCTGATCGACCCCGCCGTCCTTCTCGAGGTGCTGGCAAGCGCCTTCGCCAAATGGCTGAATCGGTGGCGGGTCGAGGGTATTGCTCCCGTTCGCGCCCGATGGCTCGAACGCGCCCATCCCCGCGGCACCGCACTCGTCGCGCGCGTCGGCGACAGTGCGACCGAAGGACTGTTCGACGGTTTGGATGAGGGCGGGGCGTTGCGACTGCGCTTGGCGGATGGGACCGTGCGTGTCATTCACGCAGCCGACGTATTCCTGCTGTAACGCACAGATGTTTGGACGTTTCGCCCAACGTCTTGACACGGAAGACCAACGAGGACGCCATGCTGCTCGCGATCGATGCCGGGAACACCAATGTCGTCTTCGCGCTGCTCGAGGGACGGGAGGTCCGCGCGCGCTGGCGGATCGCGACCGATCCGCGGCGGACGGCGGACGAATATGTCGTCTGGCTAAGCCAGTTGCTGGCGCTGGAAGAGCTCGACCGATCCGCGGTGACCGGCGTCGTCATCGGCACCGTCGTGCCGCGCGCGATGCACAATCTGCGGATGCTGGCGACGAAGTATTTCGGCGGGGAGCCGACGATCGCCGGCGAGGGCGGATGGCCGTTCCAGCTCGACGTCGACGAGCCTTCCAATCTGGGCGCCGATCGTGCGCTCAACGTCATCGCGGCGCATGCGGCGCATCCCGGTGATTTGATCGTCGTTGATTTCGGCACGGCTACCACGTTCGACATCATCGACTATTCGGGCGCATACAAGGGCGGGATCATCGCGCCGGGCATCAACCTCAGCCTCGATGCCTTGGTGACCGCCGCGGCCAAGCTGCCGCGCATCGCCATCGAGGCGCCGAAGAGCGACACCGTTATCGGGCGCAATACGGTCGACCAGATGCATATCGGCATCTTCTGGGGGTATGTCGCGATGCTCGAAGGACTGATCGCGCGGATGAGGGCGGAGGTCGGACGGCCGGCCACCGTCATTGCCACCGGCGGCCTGGCGGTGCTGTTCGAACAGTACACGCATGTTTTCGATCACGTCGAGCATGATCTGACTCTCATCGGCCTCGCAATGGAGTGGGAAAGAGCCCATATCGGCGGCGAACGCGCTTCGGCTCAGGCCTGAGCCCTCATGACATTGCACCGCGTGAACGCGGAAAAACCGCTCCCGCCGTGGCGGGGGCAGACTTGAATAGGATTTACGTGACTACTCCCAACAAAGAACTGCTCTTCGTCGCGCTCGGCGGGTCGGGCGAGATCGGCATGAACGTCAACCTGTACGGGTGCGACGGCAAATGGCTGATGGTCGATTGCGGCGTGACCTTCGCCGACCCGAACTATCCCGGCATCGACATCATTCTGCCAGACCTGAGCTTCATCGAAGATCGCCTCGACGACCTGCTCGGCATCGTCATCACCCACGGGCATGAAGATCACATCGGCGCGCTGCCCTATCTGGCCGCCGACCTGGGCGTGCCGGTCTATGCGTCGCCGTTCACCGCCGGGCTTATCCGCGAGAAGTTCGACGAGGAAGGCATCACCAAGCAGGTGAAGCTGCGCGTCGTGCAGGAAGACCAGTCGTTCAAGCTGGGGCCGTTCGGCATCAGCTACGTGCCGCTGGCGCACTCGATTCCGGAAGGCAACGCCATCCTGATCGAGACGAAATACGGGAACATCCTGCACACCGGCGACTGGAAGATCGACGAAGCCAGCGGCGCGTCGACCGCCGAGGAGCTGACCGCGGTCGGCGACAAGGGCATCTTCGCGCTGGTCTGCGATTCGACCAACGTGTTCAACCCCGAAGCCTCGGGCAGCGAAGCCGACGTGCGCGACGGGCTGGATCAGGTGATCGCCGCCGCCAAGGGTCGCGTGTTGGTGACCACCTTCGCGTCGAACGCCGCGCGTCTGGCGACGCTGGGGCAGGTCGCGAAGGACACCGGGCGCCAACTGTGCCTGGCCGGCCGCTCGCTCGACCGTATTACTCGCGTGGCGAAGGCGACCGGCTATCTGAAGGACCTGCCCCCGATCATCGATTGGGAAACGGCGATGAAGCTGCCGCGCAACGAAGTGCTGATCGTCGCGACCGGCGGGCAGGGCGAGGCGCGCGCCGCGCTCAATCGCGTTTCGGAGAACAACCACCCGATCAAGCTCGACCGCGGCGACACTGTCGTCTTTTCGTCGAAGCAGATTCCGGGCAACGAAAAGGCGATCGGCGATATCCAGAACCGACTGGCGGCGATGGGGGTCAACATCATCACCGACCGTCAGGCGTTCGTCCATGTCTCCGGCCACCCGGGCCGGCCGGAACTGGCGCAGATGTACAAGTGGATCCGCCCGCAACTGGTGATGCCGGTGCACGGTGAGATGCGCCACTTGGCCGAACACGCCCGCTTCGCGATCGAAAGCGGGGTGCCTGGCGCGGTCATCCAGAAGGACGGCGATATCATCCGTCTGGCCCCGGGTACGCCGACCAAGATCGGTGTCGCGCCGGTCGGGCGTCTGGCAGTTGACGGCGACGTCATCCTGCCTGCCGATGGCGGCACGATCAACGAACGTCGCAAGGTCGCGATGTACGGCCACATGTCGGTCGCGGTCGCGATTGGCAAGAACGGCCAGTTGATCGGCGAGCCCGAGGTCAAGCTGCAGGGTATCCCGGTCGAGGAAGACCGCGATCCGTTCATCGACGAGGCTATCGATGCTGCAGAGGAAGCGGTGCGCAAGGGCGGTAAGGGCGGCAAGAACCGCGATTCGCTGCGTGAAGCAATCCGCCTGGCGGTGCGTCGTGTGGCTACACGTTGGACAGGGAAGAAGCCGGTCGTCGACGTACTGCTGATCGAGGCGTAAACTGCGTGCAGCCGGGTCTCAGCCCGGCTGTCCGCCGCCGCCGGTCGCGCCGAAGATTTGGCCGGTCGAAAAGCTGTTCGCCGGATCGACCGCCGCGACGTACAGTCCAGCGATCTCGGCGGGCTGGCCCGGCCGGCCGAGCGGACTCGACTGGCCGAACGTCCGCAGTTTCTCAGGCGTCGCACCGCCGGACACCTGCAATGGCGTCCAGAACGGCCCCGGCGTCACGGCATTCACCCGGATCCCCTTGGATGCGAGTTGCTTGGCCAGCCCCTTGGCGAGATTGAGGACCGCTGCGCGGCTCATCGCATATTCCAGGATGTCGGGTGATGGATCGCCGGCCTGTTCGGATGAGGTGAAGACGATCACCGACCCTGGCCCCATCCGCGCCACCGCTGCCTTCGACAGCCAGAACGGGGCATAGACGTTGGTCTTCATCGTCGCGTCGAAGTCCTCCGACGATATGCTGGCGATGTCCGGTCGTGTCTGCTGGCGCGCGGCGTTGTTCACCAGAATGTCGATCCCGCCGAGCTGGCGGTTGGCGTCGATGATCAGCTTGCGACAAAAAGCTTCGTCACGCAGGTCGCCTGGGATGGCGACCGCCTTGCGGCCCGCGGCCTCGATCAGTTGCACAACCTCGCGCGCGTCGGACTCTTCGGCCGGCAGATAGTTGATCGCGACATCGGCGCCTTCACGGGCATAGGCGATCGCGGCGGCGCGGCCGATGCCGCTGTCGCCGCCGGTGATCAGCGCGTGTTTGCCGGTCAGTCGCCCCGACCCCTTGTAGCTGGTCTCGCCGTGGTCGGGCCGCGGCGACATGCGGCTGGCCAGACCCGGCCAGGGCTGGCGCTGGTTCTGGAACGGGGGCTTCGGATAGGTCCCGGCCTGCGGCGTCGTCGGCGCCTGGGGCGCGGGCGGCGTATCCTGAGCGAGCGTGGGGAGCGCGGTGGCGGCGGCAGCGGCAAGGCCGGCGCCCGTCACAAAGGTGCGTCGGGTCGTGTCGATGTCGGGCATTGCTAGGGCTCCACACGCGCAAAACTATTAGGGGCAAACCCTTCAATTCCTTGGAGGTTCCTGTCCCGCGATCGTTACGCAGCCGCCGCACTGTCATCGAAATGCAATAAACGCACTTGCCGGGCGGAAACAAAAGTGACACCCAAGCGTCACAAAAGCGTAATAATCGAATGGAGGATGGGATGACCAAGCAGTTCGCTATCGCAGTCGCACTGGCAGCCATCGCCGCGACGCCTGCCCTGGCGCAGGACGGCGCCGTGCGGTCGGCGCATGACGCGATCGTCGGCGGCAATTATGTGAAGGCCGAGCAGCTGCTGACGGCCGAGCGACAGATCTATCCGGGCAATGCCGAAGTGCTGGTGAATCTCGCAGCGGTCTATACGGCGACCGGCCGCCAGATGCAGGCCGCGACCCTCTATCGCCAGGTGCTCGACCAGGACGCCGTACTACTCGATCGGGGCGACAAGAGCGTCGTGTCGTCGCACCAGATCGCAAAGGCCGGGCTGGGCCGCATCAGCGCCTATCAGACCGCAGCGCGCTGATCTCTCCGCCCGCGGGGGGCTGGATACGAAAAAGGGGACGGTAGCGGGTGCTGCCGTCCCCTTTTTCGCGTCGATCGTCCGTGGAGGGTTTACAGACGCGGGAGCGTGACTCCGCGCTGGCGCATATATTTGCCCGCGCGGTCGGCGTAGCTCGTCTCGCAGGGTTGGTCGCCCTTCAGGAACAGGAACTGGCACGCGCCTTCGTTGGCGTAGATCTTCGCGGGAAGCGGTGTGGTGTTCGAAAATTCGAGCGTGACGTGCCCCTCCCACTCTGGCTCCAGCGGGGTCACGTTCACGATGATGCCGCAACGGGCATAGGTCGATTTGCCCAGGCAAATGACCAACGTGTCGCGGGGCACACGGAAATACTCGACCGTGCGGGCGAGCGCGAAGCTGTTCGGCGGGATGACGCAGACGTCGGTCTTGCGATCGACGAAGCTGTTCGCGGCGAAATTCTTCGGATCGACGACGGCCGAGTCGACGTTGGTGAAGATCTTGAATTCGTCGGCCACCCGCGCGTCATAGCCGTAGGACGACAGGCCATAGCTGATGCAGCCTTCGCGCCGCTGCGCCTCGACGAACGGCTCGATCATGCCGTCGGCCAGCGCGCGCTCACGGATCCAGATGTCGGATAGAATCGCCATGTCGTCCCCCTGATCTGCGGCCGCTTGTCGCGGCTCGCCACTCCGGCGGCAAGCGTGAAAGTCACGCGATGCCGAGGTCGGCGGGGCCGAAGGCGTCGGGCAGCAGGTCCGACAGGCGATAGCGCCGGACGGCGTCGCCCTCTGCCGCAGCGCAGACGACGGGCAGATCGCGGCGGCTCATCTGCGCGGCCTCGTTGATCACCTGGCGACAGCGTCCGCAGGGGGAGACGGGGCCGGTGCCCATCGGGCGCCCGTCGCCATCCATCGCGCCGCCGATGACGACGACTGCCGCCACATCGCGCAGCCGGCCGCTGGCGCTGACAGTGCCCAGCGCGACCGTCTCTGCACACAGCGTCAGGCCATAGCTGGCGTTCTCGAAATTGGCGCCCGTCACGACCGATCCGTCGATCAGCAGGATCGCCGCGCCGACCGCGAACTTCGAATAGGGTGCATGTGCATTCAGCGCGGCGTGGCGGGCCGCAGCGATCAGCGCAGGCTCGTCGATGGTGACGTCGGTCATGTCTATCCCTTGATGTGCAGCACGCAGATCAGCGTGAACAGGCGGCGCGCGGTGTCGAAATCGACCGTCACCTTGCCCTCCAGTCGCTCGATCAGCAGCTCGGCCGCCTGGTTGTGGATGCCGCGGCGCGCCATGTCGATCGTTTCGATCTGTTGCGGCGTCGCCGCGCGAATCGCCTGGTAATAAGAGTCGCAAATCGCGAAATAGTCGCGGATCGGGCGGCGGAAGCGGCCCAGCGCCAGGATCAGCGTTTCGAGATGGCTGCCGTCCTCCCGGTGAATGGCGAGGCCCAACCGTCCATCTTCGACGCTCAACTTGATGCGATAGGGGCCGGCGTAGCCGTCGGCATATCCGCGCTGGGGGGCGAAGCTGTTGTCCTCCAGCAGGTCGAAGATCGCGATGCGCCGTTCCTGCTCGACGTCGGCCGACCGCCACAGGATCGTGCGTTCGTCCAATTCGACATCGATGATCCGTGGATCGGCCATCCTGGTGGCTTATCGCCAACGCTCCCCATGATCCACAGGTGATCCATCGCAAGGGCGTTGATCGGCGGGGGCGGGGGTGGGAGAGGGCGGGGATGGCCACCCAGATTCGCCCGCCCGAGCCCGCCGTCCCCCAGCAGCTGCCGCAGAATATCGAGGCGGAGGCGGCGCTGCTCGGCGCGATGATGATTGACAACCGCCTGGCCGACGACATCCTCGACCGGATCGAGCCTGAACATTTCTTCGATCCGCTGCACGGCCGGATCTTCGCCGCGATCCGCTCGCTGCGCCAGAACGACATGCTCGCGACCCCGGTCACGCTGCGCCCGATGTTCGATGGGGACGAGGGCATGAAGGCGCAGGGCGGCCCGGGCTATCTGGCACAGCTGACCGGCAGCGGCGCCGGACTAATCGGTGCCAAGCAGTTCGCCCAGCAGATCTACGACCTCGCGATGCTGCGCGCGCTGGTCACGGTCGGCCGCACGCTGATCGACCGCGCGATGGACACGTCCGAAGAGGTCAATCCCCGCGCGCAGATCGAGGCGGCCGAAGAGCAGTTGTTCAACGTTGCTGCCGATGGCGGCACGGCGAACACGGTCAAGACCTTCGCCCAGGCGACGACCGAGGCCGTGCGGCTGGCGGAAAAGGCGCTGAATGCCGGCGGCGGCCTGTCGGGCGTCACGACCGGGCTCGATTCCATCAACGCCAAGATCGGTGGTCTGCACCACAGCGATCTCATCATCCTCGCCGGCCGTCCGGGCATGGGCAAGACGTCGCTCGCGACCAATATCGCGTTCAACGCCGCGAAGCGATGGATGGACGACATGCGGCTCGGCATTCCGCCCGAGAAGTCGGTCGGCGCGAAGGTCGCCTTCTTCAGCCTGGAAATGTCGGCCGACCAGTTAGCGACCCGCGTTCTGGCCGAAGCATCGCGGATCAGTTCCGAATCGCTGCGCATGGGTAAGATCAGCAAGGCGGAGTTCGCGCAGCTGGCCGCAGCCGCCGCCGATCTCGAAAACCTGCCGCTGTTCATCGACGACACCGCTGGCCTGTCGATCAGCGGCCTGCACACCCGCGTGCGACGCTTGCAGCGGCGCCAGCAAAATCAGCTCGGCTTGGTCGTGGTCGATTACCTCCAGCTGCTGTCGGGGTCGAAGAAGGCGGCGGGCGACGGGCGCGTGCAGGAGATTTCCGAAATCAGCCGCGGGCTGAAGACGCTGGCGAAGGATCTGAACGTCCCCGTCATCGCGCTGTCGCAGCTCAGCCGTGCCGTCGAACAGCGCGAGGACAAGCGGCCGATGCTCTCCGACCTTCGCGAATCGGGCTCGATCGAGCAGGACGCCGACATGGTCTGGTTCGTGTACCGCGAGGATTACTATCTGGCGGCCCGCGAACCCAAGATCCCGAGCGACGGCGACGATACGCGCGTGTTCGACGACCACGCCGCCTGGGCGATGCAGATGGACCGCGTCCACGGGCTAGCCGAGCTCATCGTCGCAAAGCAGCGGCACGGTGCGACCGGCAAGGTCACGATGCGCTTCGAATCGAACATCACGCGCTTCAGCGATTATGCGGGCGACGTGCAGTTCGGCGGGGGCGACGATTACTGACGAATGAGGAGAGGCGGGAACTCACAGGCTACGGTCGTCATTCCCGCGAAGGCGAAGACCCAGAATCAAGCGATATGGTGATCGCAACATAGCCCTGAATCCCCGACTCCGCGGGAATGACGGCAGGATCAGGCGGCGTGCGACCCTCAAAAGAAAAGGGCGCCCCCCGCAGTCCGGGAAGCGCCCTCTATCTCGTCCAGACCGCAAACGGTCCGGAAGCCGATTACTTGACGTCGGTCTCGTTGTCGGCGTTCGCTTCGGCCGCATCGGCCTTTGCGTGCATGTTGTCGGCAGCGTTCTCGAGCATCGCTTCGGTCGACTCGTTGGTGGCGTTGTCGGCCATCGCTTCGAGGTTGTCGGCCTGGGCTTCGATGTTGTCCGCAACCGCTTCCGCGTTCGCTTCGTTCATTTCAGCCTGCTTCGAGTTGCACGCCGCGAGCGACATCAGGCCGGCAGCAGCGGCGACAATGAGAACCTTCTTCATGTATTGCTCCCAAGCAAAAATTTCGGTCGCGGACCGGCCCGATTGCCGACGCGAATTCGCCGCATTACCGACGCTGACACCCACGTCAACGCTCAAATTGGTCGGCTCGTCGCAGAGTGCCACCGTTGGACGGGTCGAATGGGGCGATTATCGGGCAGGCCCAACAGGTCCGATCGTTTCGGGAGCGTTCGCGACGATAGCAAGCATCGTGGTCCATGCCGCTACGTTCTGACGCAATTTTGCCGGGTCGACCTTGTCCAGCGTATCGTCGGGCGTGTGGTGCAGGTTGAAGTAATCGAGGCCCGACTGGTTGAGGTCGATCGCCGCCACGCCCTTCGCCATGATCGGGCCGACATCGGCCCCGTCGCCGGCCTTGCCCGGCCCCTTGGCGATGCCGAGCGGGGCTAGCGCGGTCGCCAGACGGTCGCCGACCGCCTTCGCGCTGTCGGGCAGGTTCGTTTCGAATCGCCAGATACGGTCCGCGCCGAAGTCGCTTTCTGCCGCGGCCACATGATTGTCGCTGCCGTGCGCCTCGGCATAGGCGCGTCCGCCGAACACGCCGACTTCTTCGGCACCGAACCAGACGACGCGGATCGTGCGGCGCGGTATGCCGGCGTCCATGATCCGCTTGGCGGCGGCGGCCGTGATGGCGACGCCGGTCGCGTCATCGATCGCGCCGGTGCCGAGATCCCAGCTGTCGAGGTGTCCGCCGATCAGGACGATGCCCGCCGACAGATCGCTGCCCGGCACTTCGGCGATGACGTTGCCCGATTCCTTGATGCCGGTCTGGCGCGGGGTCAGCGTCAGCTTGATGCGGACCGGTTGCCCGCGCTTCAGCACGCGCTCCAGCTGTTCGGCGTCGGGGATCGACAGCGCCGCGGCGGGAATCGCCTTGGTGCCTTCAGGGAAATTGGTGCCGCCGGCGTGCGGGTTGCGGTGATAGTCGGTGCCGATCGAGCGGATGAGCATCGCCGCGGCGCCCTTCTTCGCCGCCAGCGCGGGCCCCGAGCGGCGCACGCCACCGAAATAGCCGTAGGACGACCCGTCCTGCGTCGGCATCATCGCATGGCTGACGAAGGCGATCTTGCCCTTGAGACTTCCGTCGGGTGCTGCGTTCAGGTCGGCGAGCGTCGGGAAATAGACGACCTCGGCCGTCATTCCCGCCGCCGGCGTCGCACCCGAGTTGCCGAGCGCGGTCAGGTACAGCTTCTGCGGAAAGGGCGCGACGATCTCCGCGGTTTCCTCGCCGCGAACCCACACCGGCATCTTGAACGGCTCGATGCGGACGTTCTTGAAGCCCATCGTGGTCAGCTTTTTCACCGCCCAGTCGCGCGCGCGGGCCTCCGCTTCGGTGCCGGCCAGGCGGGGGCCGATCTCGGTCGTCAACCCTTCGGTGATGTCCCAGGCAATGTCATCCTTCAGCGCGGCGTCGCGCATCTGGGCAGGGTCCATCTGCTGGGCCGCGGCGGGGAGGGGAAGGGCGAGGGCGGCGACGGCCGCGAGCAGGAGGCGCTTGGTCATGGGCGAGTGGTAGGCGCGTTGCCAATCGCGCGTCCAGCCATTACATCGCGGACGAAATTTCCCGCAATCAGATCGTTCGAACGGAGACCCCAGGTGGCCGCCCAATACGCATTTGTCATGAAGGACATGACGAAGACCTTCCCCGGCGCCCAGAAGCCGGTGCTCAGCAACATCAACCTGCAATTCTATCAGGGCGCGAAGATCGGCATCGTCGGCCCGAACGGTGCGGGTAAGTCGACGCTGATGAAAATCATGGCCGGGGTCGACAAGGACTTCACCGGCGAAGCGTGGCCGGGCGAGAACATCACCGTCGGCTATCTGGAGCAGGAGCCGCAGCTCGATCCGTCGAAGACCGTGCTGGAGAACGTCAAGGACGGCGCGCGCGAAGTCGCCGACATGGTCGATCGCTTCAACGCGATTTCGGCCGAGATGGGCGATCCGAAGGATGATACCGACTTCGACGCGCTGATGGAGGAAATGGGCGACCTCCAGGGCAAGATCGATGCTGTCGACGGCTGGACGCTCGACAACCAGCTTGAAGTCGCGATGGAGGCGCTTCGCTGCCCCCCGTCGGACTGGTCGGTTGAGAACCTGTCGGGCGGTGAACGCCGCCGCGTCGCGCTGACCCGCCTGCTGATCCAGAAGCCGTCGATCCTGCTGCTCGACGAACCGACCAACCACCTCGACGCCGAAAGCGTCAGCTGGTTGGAACATCATCTGAAGGAATATGCCGGCGCGGTGCTGATGATCACCCACGACCGCTATTTCCTTGATAACGTCGTCGGCTGGATCCTGGAAATCGATCGCGGCAAGTATTTCCCCTACGAGGGCAATTACTCGACCTACCTGGAGAAGAAGGCCAAGCGCCTCGAGCAGGAGGACCGCGAGGAATCGGGCCGCCAGGCCGCGATCCGCAACGAGCTCGAGTGGATTCGTCAGGGTCCAAAGGGCCGCCAGACCAAGTCGAAGGCGCGTATCGCGAAGTTCGACCAGCTGGTCGAGGCGCAGCAGAACCGCACGCCCGGCAAGGCGCAGATCGTCATCCAGGTGCCCGAACGCCTGGGCGGCAAGGTGATCGAGGTGACCGACGTCAGCAAGGCGTATGGAGACAAGCTGCTGTTCGAGAACCTGTCGTTCACTCTCCCGGCCGGCGGCATCGTCGGCGTGATCGGACCAAACGGCGCGGGCAAGTCGACGCTGTTCAAGCTCATCACCGGGCAGGAACAGCCCGACACGGGCAAGGTCGACATGGGGTCGACGGTGCGTCTCGGCTATGTCGACCAGAGCCGCGATCACCTGGATGACAAGAACAACGTCTGGCAGGAAATCTCGGACGGCCTGGATTACATGAAGGTCAACGGTCACGAGCAGTCGACGCGTGCCTATGTCGGCGCGTTCAACTTCAAGGGGCAGGACCAGCAGAAGAACGTCGGCAAGCTGTCGGGTGGCGAGCGCAACCGCGTTAACATCGCCAAGATGCTGAAGCGCGGCGGCAACGTGCTGCTGCTCGACGAACCGACCAACGATCTCGACGTCGAAACGCTGGGTGCGCTGGAAGAAGCTATCGAGAATTTTGCAGGGTGCGCCGTGGTCATCAGCCACGACCGCTTCTTCCTCGATCGCCTGGCGACGCACATCCTGGCGTTCGAAGGCAATAGCCACGTCGAGTGGTTCGAGGGCAACTTTGAAGCGTATGAGGAGGACAAGCGTCGCCGTCTTGGCGATGCCGCCGACCGTCCGACGGCGCTTGCGTACAAGAAGCTGACGCGCTGATGCGAAACCGCCGGCCGCCTCGATTAGGGGCGGCCGGCGAATTTGCTTACGGCGTGAAGCGTTTGGTGAAGCCTTTTACCGGCCGCTCTTCGACCGGAAACGCCGAGATGTCATCGATGCGCGCGAAACGCGGTCCTTCGCGACATTTCGACAGAAATTCGTCGAGCACGGCGGCGTCCGCATCGGCCAGAACCTCGACCCGGCCATCGCTGAGGTTGCGCACCCAGCCTTTGACGCCTAGTTTCTGCGCCTCGCGGACGACATAGTCGCGATAGCCGACCTGCTGCACGCGGCCACTCACCAGCACGCGCTGCATTTCACCCATATTCGATTCCCCGCCCTGACGGATCGACCCAGTGCCGTCCGTCCTGTCAGCGATCCTAGTCATGACCACGCCGCCGAAGCGATTGGCCGAACGCAACATTCATCGCGCTTGGTAATCGGTTGGGCGTGACCCGTTCTGCGTGAGCGCCAAAGCGAAGGTGTGCCGCGTATCCAGCGGCTTAAGCGGCGATTGGCGACAGGCGCGGACCGTCCTGTCCGGCGATTTCGGCAAGGCGCGCGGGTTCGCAGATTTCGAGATAGCGTTCGGCGATCGCGACATGCGCTGCAACAGCGGCAGGCTCGACACTCTTTTGGGCCAATTCGAGCTGAGCCTCGGCACGGCGCTGGTAATAGTCGAAATCGAAAGACGCGTTAGTCACGATACACTCCACTCGGCAGGCGCGGCTTTCACCGCGCTGCCCGTCAAATACTGACCCTTTTGTCGTGAGCCGCTACCGCAGCTACCCCGGTAATATGACAACGTTCCGACACCGCTTTGGGTCCGGCGCAATCCGCGGTTTTCTGCGGATTTTTGTCCAGTCCGGTTACGATTCAGTATCGTCGTTGCTGCTGGCCCGGTTGGACGGCTCGGCAACCCCGGCGTCGATCGCATCGCTTTTCGTCGCGCGCTCGCTACCTTCGGGATCGTCGACCATGTTCATCTCGTCACGCGCGCCGACAGCGCGGCCGATCGCGTGGCCGCTGATGCCACCGACCGCATCGGGTTCGCTATCGACGCCTTCGATCAGGTCGCGATCGTCGTGGTCGCGGGCGGTGTCGGTGCGGGTGTCGCTCATACGTTTCTCCTTGCGGGAGCGAATGAGCGGGGCGGGGGCGACGTTCCGTCATTTCGACGGGTAGCTGATCTCCATCACTTCATATTCGCGTTCGCCTGCCGGCAGCACCACACGGCGCAGGTCGCCCACCGCCGATCCGCGCAAGGCGCGGGCGATCGGAGAGTTCCAGCCCACGCGACCGGCACCGGCCTCCGCCTCGTCATCGCCGACCAGGGTGAGCGTGCGATGGTTGTCGTCTTCGTCGGCGATCGTGACGGTCGCGCCGAACCAGACGCGGCTGCGGTCCTCCTGCGCGCACGGATCGACGACCTTCGCCGCTTTCATCCGCTTCGACAGGAAGCCCAGCCGCCGATCGATCTCGCGCAGGCGCTTACGGCCGTAGATGTAATCGCCGTTTTCGGACCGATCGCCGTTCCCGGCCGCCCATGCGATCGTATCGACCAGCTTCGGCCGTTCGACGGCGAACAACGCCTCATATTCCTGGCGCAGCGCGGCATAGCCGGCCGGGGTGATGTAATTGGGGCGATCCATGCCGCCCGCCCTATCAGCCGGGATTGCGCTTGCCGAGATACCAGCTGAGGTTGTTCGGTCCCTTCGACCGGGCGCGATCCGGGTTCATCAGGTCATATACGACCGCGTTCTCCAGCACGCGCTGGACGTAATTCTTCGTCTCGAAGAACGGGATCGCCTCGACCCATTCGATCACGTCGACGTTGCCCGTGCGCGGGTCGCCATTGGCGCGCAGCCACTTGTTTATATTTCCGGGGCCGGCATTGTAGGCGGCGACGGCCAGCGGATAGCTGCCGTACAGCGCATACATCTTCTCGAAATAATGCGAGCCGAGCTGGATGTTGTAATCGGTGTTGGCGTTCAGCTGCGACGCATCATAGCCGAGGCCCAGCTTGCCCGCGACGTCGCGCGCCGTGCCCGGCATCAGCTGCATCAGCCCGCGCGCCCCGGCGTGGCTGACCGCATTGCGATCGAACTGGCTTTCCTGGCGCGCGATGGCGTGGACCATCGTCCAGCTGTCGCTCGCCGCGGCAGGCACGCGGACGCTGGGATAGCCGGCGGCTGTGAAGTCGCTCAAGCCGTTCTGCAAGGCGCTTTTGCCGACCAATACGCCGAGATCCGGGCGATTGATCTGCGCGGCAAGCTCGGTCGCCAGCGCGTGATCGACGTCGGTGGTCGCGTCGTTGGCGATCTGGCGGATGAACATGCCCTGCTCGCGCGCATTGCTCTGTGCGCCCAGCAGGCGGGCGGCGCGGACGACTTCGCGGTTGGCGAAGGCGGCGCGGGCGGCGGGATCGATCGTCGCGGTGTTGACCGGATTGGGCCGGCGCAGCGGCTGGCCGAGCCGTTCGCTGGCCAGCTGGCCATAGTAGAGATCGCCGAAGCCGGCTGCGCGCGCGAAATAGCTTTGCGCCGATGCCTGGTCGCCCGCGGCTTCGGCGGCGCGACCGGCCCAGTACAGCCCCTTCGATTGGGTCGTCGGCGTCTTCGATCCGCGCGAATAGCGGTCGAACATGCCGACCGCTTCACGCGGACGACCGAGCTGCTTCATCGCGGTCGTGCCTGCCAGCCAGACGAGACTGGTATAATCGTCACGCTCCCCCAAGGGCCGGGTCGAAACATCGGTGCCGGGCGGATAGGCATCGTCGACCTGGCGCGCGATGTCATAAGCCGTCGCATGCTGTCCGTCGGCGGCGGCGCCGCGGGCGTTGGTCAGCAGCACCTCGAACCACTTCTCCGCCGCGCCCGGGGGCGTCGCGATTGCGTGGGTGCGGGCGAGTTGGGCGCGCGCAGTCGGGCTGGCGCCGTTATCGCGGTACCAGTTGGCGCGATCCGCCAGGAAGCCGGCGTCGCTATGGCCCATCGCCTCGACCATCGCGCCACGCGTCGCGGCATCGGCAGCCTTCGTCCTGTACGCGATGCGCGCGTCGAAGATCGGTCGGCGCTCGGAGCTGGCGAAGGACAGCCAGCGTAGCGCGGAGCCCGTATTCCCCTGCCACAACAGCATGTCGAGGCGGGCATCATAGTCCGCTGGCATTAGCGCGGAGGGGAACAGAGCGAGCACCTTGCTCTCGTCGGTCGGACGCAACACGCCCATCCGCCAGGCGCGACGTGCCTGTTCGGCGGCGCGGTCTGGCTGGCCGCTCATCGCTAGCGCCTCTGCATAGCGGATGCGACCGGCGGCGGTGATCGGCGGGAATTTGTCGAAGAAGCGCAATGCCTGCGCCGGCGAGACGGAGGCATCGGCGACCGTCTCGGCCGCGGCGCGGCGGCTAGTCTCACCCGGCCAGCCGGGGTGCGCGAGCAGGAAGTCGGCATAGGCGGCAAACGGCAGATTGTCCGATTGCTGCAAGCGCCGCCACTGATCGATCGTATAGCTGAAAGGATCGACTGCGACCGATTGCACGATTTGGGGGGGCGCGGGCAGCGGCTGCACGATCGCGGGGCTCGGCAGGCGCGGTGGCCAAGCCTGCTGCACTTGCGCGCCGACCCAGGTGATATGTGCCTGCCCGATGGTGGCCGCCATCGCGACGCCCGACACACCCACCAACACGGCCAACAGGCCCGATTTACGCAACAACCCCTGCATGCTGGACATGATACCGGGTCCGGCCCTATCCGCCATCACGAAAGATCGCTTAGAAAAGGCTATTCGTCGCAATATGTTCTCCGGCTCCATTCCGGCGCTCGTCACGCCCTTCCGTAACGGCGGCTTCGATGAAGACGCCTACCGCGCCTTCGTTGAATGGCAGCTGTCCAAAGGGACGACGGCGGTCGTTCCCTGCGGCACGACGGGCGAGTCTGCGACGCTGACGTTCGAGGAGCATTTCCGGGTCGTGCGCACCTGCGTCGATCAGGTCGCCGGTCGCGTGCCGGTGATCGCGGGCGCCGGCTCGAACGATACCCAGGTCGCCATCCAGAACATCCGCGCGGCCATGGACGCCGGGGCGGATGCGGCGCTGATGGTGCCGCCTTACTACAACCGCCCGAACCAGGACGGCATCTTCGCGCATTTCGAAGCGATCGTGGCGGCGTGCGATCTGCCGATCGTGCTCTACAACGTGCCCGGCCGCACCGTAACCGACATCAAGCCGGAAACGGTCATCCGCCTGGCCGCTGCGTTCGAGACGATCGTGGCGATCAAGGACGCCAGCGGCGACCTGCCGCGCGTGTCGGCGCATCGCGGCGGGGCGGGGGGCGATTTCGTTCAGCTGTCGGGCAACGACGACATGGCGCTCGCCTTCAACGCGATGGGCGGGCGGGGCTGCATCTCGGTCACCGCGAACGTCGCGCCGAAGCTGTGCGCTGAATTCCAGGCGGCGACGCTGTCGGGCGACTTCGCTCGGGCGCTGGAGATCAACGACCAGTTGTATCCCCTTCATGCCGCCCTGTTCAGCGATGCGTCGCCGGGGCCCGTGAAGTACGCGGTGAACCGGGTGCGCCCGGACTTTTCGACGGAGTTGCGGTTGCCGATGACGCCGCCGTGCGGGGCGAGCCGGACGCAGGTCGATGCAGCACTGGCGCACGCCGGGCTGATTTGACGCCAATCTGGCCCCTTTCGTCGTGTTTCGCTTCCTTTCGCAGTTGCGAGATAAAGTCTTCTGTGCGACCCAAGTCATGTCGCGGCGATGACGCGATAAGAGGGAGAATGACCATGCGAATTTCCAAGACGATCGCAGCCGTGGCGGTTGCCATGGTCGTTGCTCAGCCGGTGGCGGCTGTTGCAGCGCGCCCGGCCGATACGGCCCAGAAGCTGTCGCTCAAGAATGCGGTTCCGGCCGATGCGCGCGTCAGCGCAAAAGCTGGCAAGAACAAGGCACTCAGCGCGGGTCTGATCCTGCTCGTCGTGGCTGCGGCCGTCGGCGTCATCGCGATCGCGTCGTCGGGTTCGGACAGCAACTAAGCTCCGACCTGCCGAGGGCAGATCACACCGCCGGCGGTCGACCCAGCGACCGCCGGCGGTTTGCGTTTGATGGACCCGCCATCGCGACGGTTGATTTGCCGGCACCGCTTTCCTTCCGCGCAGTGGCCGCTTACATCGCGCGAGAAATGTCCCGTCCCAAACCCCCGCAATTCGAAAAGACCAAGATCGTCGCCGAGAACCGGCGCGCGCGGTTCGAGTATTTCATCGAGACGGTGTACGAGGCCGGCATCGCGCTGACCGGGACCGAGGTGAAGTCGCTGCGGTTCGGCGAGGGATCGATCGCTGAGGCCTATGCCGAGGTTCGCGACGAGCAGGCGTGGCTGGTCAACGCCAACATCCCCGAATTCAGTCATGGCAACCGGTTCAATCACGAACCGAAGCGGCCGCGCAAATTGCTCCTTCATGAACGCGAGATAAACAAGCTGCACGGCGCGGTGGCGCGCGAGGGCATGACGCTCGTTCCTCTGACCGTGTATTTCAACTCGCGGGGACGCGCGAAGGTCGAACTGGCGCTCGCGAAGGGCAAGAAGGCGCATGACAAGCGCGACACCATCCGTGAGCGCGACTGGAAGCGCGAACAGGGCCGCATCCTCCGCGATCGGAACTGACATGGGACTATGGGGTCGCTTCACGGCATGGGCGCACCGCAACCTGCCCACGCGCGAGAGCATGGAGCAGAGCCGCATCCTGCGTCCGATAGCGCACCGTGTGCTCGCACCCGCGCTATGGCGCTTTACCCGGCGCAGCGTGCCGCGCGGCGTCGCGCTAGGCATGGTCACCGGCATCCTGATTCCGATGGGGCAGATTCCGGCGTCCGCGGTACTGGCGTTGCCCTTGCGTGCAAATATTCCGGCGGCGGCGCTCACGACCTTCTTCACCAACCCGTTCACGACGCCGGTTCTCTGGGGAGCGGCCTACTGGGTCGGGCGCAAGGTGTTGGGGCTGGACGCTGTGGTGCCGGGATCTCCGGTGCGCGACGCGGTTCGCCAGAATATGGACTGGCTCCAGTGGATCTACGCCGAGGCGGGGCCGGCGATCATCGTGGGGCTGCTCGTACTGACGGTCGTCTTCGCCGTGCTGGGGTATGCCATCACCGCGCTTGGCTGGCGCTGGTGGATCGCGGCCAAGTGGCGCAAGCGCCACAATCGGGGCGAATGACCCTTACGCGGAATTGACGATACCTATCAGTCGGTTACCAAGGGGGACATCGCACGGCATTCGCCGCGCTCTCCCTCCTGGCTGAAAGGACGCCCATGCGGGTTTCGCGCCTCGTTTCCACTATCCTTGCCTCGACCATCGCCGTCACCGCGCTCGCCGCGCAGGATGGCCCGCGGATCGGCACGTACGGCTTCGACACCAAGGGCATGGACACGTCGGTCAAGCCCGGCGACGACTTCGACCGGTTCGCCAGCGGTACGTGGGAAAAGACTACCGAGATCCCGGCCGACCGCGCGTCGTGGGGCATGTTCCATGTCCTGCAGGACCAGTCGCTCGCGCAGACCCATGCGATCCTCGAGGAATCGGCGAAGCGCCCGGGCACGAAGATCGGCGATTTCTATGCCGCCTATATGGACGAGGCGACGATCGCCAAGAAGGGGCTGACTCCGGTCAAGCCGTGGTTGAATGCGATCGCAGGTGCAAAGGACAAGTCCGCCCTCGCCATCGAGGCGTCCAAGCTCCAGACCAAGGGCGTCGGTGGCTTGTTCGGCATGGGCGTGACGCAGGACAGCAAGGCGCCCGACACCTATGTCGTCATGGCCGCCCAGTCGGGCACCTCGCTGCCCGACCGCGATTATTATCTGAAGGACGACGCCAAGCTGGCGGCGATCCGTACGGCTTATCAGGCCTATCTGACCCAATTGCTGACGCTGGCAGGGGAGCCCAACGCACAGGCGCGTGCGGCGGCGGTGTTCGAGTTCGAAAAAGCACTGGCGACGGCGCATTGGACTCGCGTCGAGAATCGCGATGCCGACAAGACGTACAACAAGTGGACCTTTGCGGACTTCGAAACGAAGGCGCCGGGGTATCCTTGGGGCCAGGCGATGGCGGCGATGGGTGTGCCGAAGCAGCCCTTCTACATCGTCCGCCAGCCGAGTGCGGTGACGGGCGAGGCCAAAGCCTTCGCCGACGCGCCACTCGCCGTCCTAAAGGACTATTATATGCTGCGCGTGCTGAAGAGCTACGCCAGCGTCCTGCCCAAGCCGTTCGAACAGGCCGATTTCGCGTTCACCGGCACCGTCCTGTCGGGAGTTCCGCAGCAGCAGTCGCGCTGGAAGCGCGCGGTGTCGGCGACCAGCGGTTCGCTGGGCGAGGAAGTCGGCAAGCTCTACGTCGCCCGCTATTTCCCGCCGGCATCGAAGGCGGAGATGGACAAGCTGGTCGTCAATGTCCGCGCGGCGATGCACGACCGCCTGGCCGGCCTGACCTGGATGGCGCCGGAGACCAAGCAGAAGGCGCTGGCAAAGCTCGCCGCCTTCACGCCGAAGATCGGGTATCCGACCAAGTGGCGCGACTATTCCGCGCTGGCGGTGAGCCGCGACGATCTGGTCGGCAACGTCGCGCGCTCGAGCGAATTCGAGTTCCGTCGTGGCCTCGCCAAGCTGGGCAAGCCGATCGACCGGACCGAATGGTTCATGACGCCGATGACGATCAACGCGTATGCCAACCCGCCGATGAACGAGATCGTGTTCCCGGCGGCGATCCTGCAGGCGCCATTCTTCGATGCGAAGGCAGATCCGGCGGTCAACTATGGCGGTATCGGCGCGGTGATCGGCCACGAACTCAGCCACCATTTCGACGACCAGGGCCGCAAGTACGACCCGACCGGAAAGCTTGCCGAATGGTGGACGCCGGAAGACGTCGCGCGGTTCAAGACCTTCACCGACAAGCTGGTCGCGCAGTATGATCTGTACGAGCCGTTGCCGGGCCAGAAGGTCAACGGGTCGCTGACCCTGGGTGAGAACATCGCCGACCTCGCCGGGCTGACCGTGGCGTATGAGGCGTACAAGAAGTCGCTCAACGGCAAGCCCGCGCCCGTCATCGACGGGATGACCGGTGACCAGCGCTTCTATCTCGGCTGGGCGCAGGTGTGGCGCAGCAAGGAGCGCGAGCAGGCGCTGCGCCAGCAGTTGCTGACCGACCCGCATTCGCCCGGCGCGCAGCGCGTCGCGATGGTCCGCAATCTCGACCCCTGGTACGCGGCGTTCGGCGTGAAGGATGGCGACGCGCTGTTCCTCAGCCCGTCTGATCGCGTCCGCATCTGGTAAGAACAAGAGAGGCAATTTCCATGCGCACTCGCATTCTCATCCTCGCGTCGGCCGCCGTGCTCGGCGCGACCGCGCTCCACGCCCAGCAGGAGGCGCCGTCGACCGTTCCGGCGGCGCCGATGAAGCCCAATGGTCCGACCTACGGCACGTTCGGCTTCGACGAGGCCGGCATGGACCGGTCGGTCCAGACCGGCGACGACTTCAACGCGTTTGCCAACGGCGACTGGCTGAAGCGCACCGCGATCCCCGCGGACAAGTCGAGCTATGGCATGTTCAACGTGCTGTCCGACCAGTCGGAGTTGCGCACGCGCGGGCTGATCGAGGAGCAGGCCAAGACGCCCAACTCCAAGATCGGCGCGGCCTATAACGCCTATCTCGATACTGCGACGATCGAGAAGAAGGGCCTGGCGCCGGTCAAGCCGTGGCTCGACCGGATCAAGGGCGTGTCGGACAAGGCGGGCTATGTTCGCCTTCTGGCAGAGGCCGACCGCAACGGCGTGTCGGTGCCGTTCAACGCCGGCGTCGGTGCCGACGCGAAGGATCCGAACACCTACACCGTCAGCATGAGCCAGGGCGGGCTCGGCATGCCCGACCGCGACTATTATTTGAGCGCCGACCCGAAGCTCGCCGCGGTGAAGACGGCCTATCAGGCACATATCGCCAAGATGTTCACGCTGGCTGGTGAACCCAATGCCGAGACGCGGGCGAAGGCGATCGTCGATTTCGAAACCCGGATCGCCGACAAGCACTGGACGCGTATCGAGAGCCGGGATGCGGACAAGGGCTATAACAAGATGACGGTCGCCGAGCTGACCGCACTCGCTCCCGGCTTCGACTTTGCGACCTATCTCAATGCCGCGGGGCTCAAGACGCAGACGGTAATCGTACGCCAGCCCAGCGCCGTCACCGGCATGGCTGCGATCATCGGCGCCGCCCCGATCGCGGTGCTGAAGGACCAGCTGCTGATCCGCTCGCTCGACGGCTATGCATCGGTCCTGCCGAGTGCGTTCGATCAGGAGCGGTTCGCCTTCTTCGGCACGACGCTGACCGGAGTGCCGCAGCAACAGGAACGCTGGAAGCGTGCGGTGGGCTTCACCCAGGGCGCGCTGACCGACGACATCGCCAAGCTCTATGTCGCACGCTACTTCCCGCCCGAAACGAAGTCGGCGGCCGATGCTTTGGTGAAGAACGTCATTATCGCGATGAAGGCGCGAGTCGCCAAGCTCGACTGGATGACGCCGGAAACGCGGACGAAGGCGGTCGCGAAGCTCGCCGCGTTCACCCCGCGCATCGGCTATCCCGATAAGTGGCGCGACTATGCGTCGCTGCGGATCGTGCCCGGCGATGCGTTCGGCAACTCGCTGCGCGCCTCGCAATGGTCGCACGACTATAACATCGCGAAGCTCGGCAAGCCGGTGTATCGTTGGGAATGGGGCATGACCCCGATGACGGTGAACGCGCAGGCGAACCCGACATTGGTCGCGATCACCTTCCCCGCCGCGATCCTGCAGCCGCCGTTCTTCGATCCGAAGGCCGATCCGGCGGTCAACTATGGTGGCATCGGTGCGGTTATCGGCCACGAGATCAGCCATCACTTCGACGACCAGGGGTCTAAGTTCGACATCACCGGCAAGCTGACCCAGTGGTGGACGCCGGCGGACGTCGCGGCGTTCAAGCAGCGGACCGACGCGCTGGTCGCGCAATATGACGCGTACGAGCCGCTGCCGGGCTTCCATGTGAAAGGTGGCCTGACTCTGGGCGAGAACACCGCCGATCTGGCGGGTCTGAGCGCCGCCTATGACGCGTACAAGATGTCGCTGGACGGCAAGCCGGCGCCGGTCATCGACGGCTTCACCGGCGACCAGCGCTTCTACCTCGGCTGGGCGCAGGTCTGGCGCCGCAACTACCGCGAGGCGGCGCTGCGCAATCAGCTGCTGACCGACCCGCACTCGCCGTCGGAGCAGCGCGTCTGGGTCGTCCGCAATCTCGATCCCTGGTACGCGGCGTTCGACCCGAAGCCGGGCCAGAAGCTGTATCTGACGCCGGAACAACGCGTTCGAATCTGGTGATGCGACGCTGTCGGGGGCCGGGCGACACGCGCGGCCCTTGACGCTCGGGGCGGGGGACGGACATGGGTGATGGATGGCCTCCATCGCCGATGTCTCCGTCCCCGCCGTCCCGTCCCATTGGCGGATCATCGCCATTGCCGGCGTATGCGGCCTTTCAGCTGCGCTGCTGATCCTGTGGCTGGTGGGACTGCCGGTCGTTGCCGCCGGATTCGGCGCGGCGTCGTTGGTCGTCGGAGCGGGCGCGATCGCCGCACGGCTGCTGTTTCCGCCCAGGTCGACCGAGGCCGCGGAGCCCGACTGGACCGTCGCCAATGCAATCGCGTCCGTTGCGACAGACGCGATCGCGCTGACCGACCGTGCAGGTCGTCTCGCTTGCGCCAACGACCGATATGACCAGCTGTTTCGCGGCTATCCGACGCCGCCGAACCTTCCGGTGGACGCGGCCGAAACCGAGCGGCTGGGCAGCGCCGGGCGCGCGGCGTGGCGCGATGGCGACGCGGTCACGACCTTGCTGGTCGGCGGCGTCCGCGTCGATGTGACGATCCGCCGGATCGGCGACACGATGCTGCTGTGGCGCTTTGCCGCGCGCGACAGCGCCGACGTCATCGCGACGACCGGCAAGCTTCTGTCCGGTCCCGAAGGCAACCGATTGGGCGAGGCCGGCATCATGGCGGCGCTGCTGTCGCCCGATGGTCGCGTCCGCATCGCCAACCGCGTGCTGCGTACGCGCGCGATGGGACATGACGAGGGCGCGATCGAGGGGCGCGATTTCGCCCGCTTCCTCATCACCGACGCCGCCGGGCTCGTCCGGTTCGAACGCGAAGGGCTGTCGGGCAATCCGCTGCGCGTGCTGCAGTTGCCGCTGCTCGACACCGACGATGCGCCGATGCTGGTCGCATTGCTCGACGAAGAGACGCCGATCCCGATGCCGGCGATCGGATCCAGCGCGGCCAGCCATGTCCGTAGCCTGATCGCGCTGCTGCCGGTGCCGCTGGCGCTCGTCGATCGCGACGGGCGGTTCGTCCACATGAATGACGCGTTCCAGCGCGCGGCGGCGGTCGATACCGCTGCGCCGCCGCTGTATCCAGGCGACCTCGTCGTGCGCGAGGACAAGGGGGCGCTGGCCGATGCGATCCGCCGCTTCGGCGGGGGCGGGGGCTATGCGACCCAATTGCCGGTGCGCTTCGCCGAACGGCCCGACGATCCGGTCCAGGTATCGCTGACCGGCGCGCGGGGGCTGGGCGATGCCGCCGTGCTGATGGCGATCAAGGACAACAGCGAAGAGGGCCGGCTGAAGCATCAGGTCGCGCAGGCCACAAAGATGCAGGCGGTCGGCCAGCTGGCTGGCGGCGTCGCGCATGACTTCAACAACATCCTGACCGCGATCATCGGCCACTGTGACCTGATGCTGATGCGCCATACGCCCGGCGACAGCGACTACGACGACATCCAGCAGATCAAGACCAACTCGAACCGCGCCGCGGGGCTGACGCGCCAATTGCTCGCCTTCTCGCGCCAGCAGACGCTGCGGCCGCAGGTACTGCAGCTGCCCGACGTCATTTCCGAAGTGTCGAACCTGCTCAAGCGCCTGCTCGGCGAGACGCTTGAATTGGTTGTCCAGCATGGTCGCAACCTGGGGCCGGTGCGCGCCGATCCGGGGCAGCTCGAACAGGTCGTCGTTAACCTCGCGGTTAACGCGCGTGATGCGATGCTCGCCAGCCATCCCAACGGCGGCGGCGTGCTGACGATCGAGACGCTGTCGGTCAGCGCAGCCGAGACGCGGCGGCTCGACCATGACGTGCTGCCGGTCGGCGATTACACCGCACTCAGGGTCAGCGACACCGGCACCGGCATCTCCGCCGACGTGCTGCCGAAGATCTTCGAGCCATTCTTCACGACCAAGGAAGTGGGGAAGGGAACGGGTCTAGGCCTCTCCACCGTTTACGGCATCGTCAAACAGTCGGGCGGCTATATCTTTGCTGGAAACGTGCCGAATGGCGGCGCGTCCTTCACCATCTACCTGCCGGTCCATTCCGCAGCGAGCGGCGCGGTGCCGCAGAAAGTGACGCCGAAGCCCAAGACCGGGGAAACCTGGGGATCGGGTACCATCCTGCTGGTCGAGGACGAGGACATGGTCCGCGCCGTCGCCGAGCGCGCGCTGACCCGCCAGGGCTATACGGTGCGCACGGCGGAGAATGGCGAAGCCGCGCTGGAAGTGCTGGGCGACGGGCCCGCGCCAGACCTGCTGGTGTCCGACGTCGTCATGCCGTCGATGGATGGCCCGACGATGGCCCGTCGCGTGCGGGCGCAGTTCCCGCACGTGCCGATCCTGTTCATGTCGGGCTATGCCGAGGAGCAATTGCGCAAGTCGATCGACCTCGACAACGTCGCCTTCCTACCGAAGCCCTTTTCGGTTCAACAGCTTGGTGACGCAGTTCGAGACGCGCTGGCCAGCAAATAGCGCTTGGCCCTGCGGGAAATGTTCGCATATGGGCGGGGAATGTCAGACCGTTCGCGTATCCTGATCGTCGAAGACGAGCCCCTGATTGCCATGATGCTCGAGGATTTCCTCGATGCGCTGGACAAGGAGGTCGCCGGTACCGCCGAAAGCGTGCCTGCGGCCCTGGAGCTGGTGCAGGCCGGCGGTATCGACGCGGCGATCCTGGACGTGAACCTGCGCGGTGGCGAACAGAGCTGGCCGGTGGCAGATGCCCTCGCCTTGGCCGGTGTGCCGTTCGTGCTGGCGACCGGCGGTGGCGACGGCGCGATCGCGGAAGCGCACAGGGGCCGCCCGGTGCTGGCCAAGCCGTTCACCATGGACGGTATCGAAAAGGCGCTGGCCGCGCTGTAATCTGAGACTGCTCCCGCGTGGGCGGGGGCCACGGCCGAGTCAGGCCCGCAACCGCTCGATCGCCTGCGCGAGCGCCACGTACAGCTTGCCCATATCCGAAGACAGCAACGTCACGCCCAGCGGCGATCCGTCGCGCTGGGTCAGGATCTGACGCAGCATCGCTTCGAAATCGTGGATGTAGCGATTGACGTGCTCGCGGAACTCCGGGTCTTCCTGGTGCAGGCGGGCGATCTCGCGCGCCTCGCCGGCGTCGAGCAGGCGCACGGCGCGCCGCGTAAACACGCCGCGGTCGCCCTTCAGATATGCCGACCACGCGCTGTCCGTTACCTCATGCGAGAAGGTCTTGGTGATGTCGATCGACGACGAATTCAGCGCCTCGATCAGCAGCGACACGCGCCGTGCGAAATTGTCCTGGTTGCTCGCTTCGCGCTCGGCCCGTTCGGCGTCGATCCGGGCCTCGATCGTCGCGGTCGATTCGGCGATCGTCATCAACTGCTGCGACAAGCGCTCCGACGCGCGGGTCGCTGCTTCCACCGCCCCTTCCGAGGCGTCGCGCAATTCGGCGAGCGGTTGAGGCAGGGCTCGGGCGAAGGCCTGGCGCACGGCATCGGCGCTGGCGACCTCGATCGCGTTGGCCGCGTCGGGAATGACCCCGGTCAGGACTCCGCGCGCACTGTCGGCTGCACGATCGGCGGTTTCGCGGATACGGGAAAGAGCCTCGACGAGCTGCGGGGCGGCATCTTCGGCGAAGCGGCGGGTCTTGGCGATGGCGTCGCCGACGACGCTGTCCATCGTCAGCGCCTTGTCCTGGCCGATGTCGAGCGCTTCGGTCAGCGTCGCGGTGATCTCGGCCAGCTTCTCGCGCTCGGTCGTGACCAGTGCATTGACCGCTTCGACCGCGACATGCGTGCTTTCGGCCGCCGTGACCAGCGCGAGCAGTTCGGGCTTGGCCGCCCCGACCAGGCGCCGCGTCTCGACGATCCGCTGATCGAGGCGGGCGATGGCGTCGGGCAGGGTTTCGTCCAGCTCGCGTGACGACGCATCGAGAGCGGTCAGCAGTTCCTCGGTCGTACCGATCAGCGTGCGCGCTGTCGCGTCGCCGACGCGCATCGTCTCGCTCATCGCCTCGGTGGATGCGGTCAGCGCGCTGATCGAGGCAGCGAGCGCCTGGCTCTTGGCCATCCCGTCGCTGTGCATCCGGTCAAGCTGTTCGGTCGCACCGTCGACGTTCAGCACCAACGTCTCGAACAGCGCGTCGCTCTGTTCGCGCTCGGCTCCGAGTTTCTCGGAGATGCGGACGACGACGCCCTCGACGTCGGTCAGGCGCGATTGCAATGTATCGGCGCCATCGCGGCCGGTCTTTTCGAGCGCCGCCTGGCTGGCGGCGATCATCGCCAGCATCGCTTCGCCCTGCGCGGCGATACCCTTGCGCGCTTCGTCGATCGCCTCGGCCGCGCGGTCGAGCACGGCGTCGACCGAATCACCCATCTGCGTGGCGGCGGTGTCGAGGCGCTGGGCGGCATTCTCGGTCGCGCTTTCGGTGCGTTGGACGTGCGCGGCGAGGCGGGCAGCGGCGCCGGATGCGATTTCTTCGGCGGTTCGGCCACGCTCCGCCAGCGCCGACAATTGCGTGTCGAGCGCCGCGGCATGCGTCGAGGCGTTAAGCCCGACCGCATCGATCGACTGCGCCATACCGGTCCATTCGGCGTGCGCCTTTGGCAGTGCATCGAAGACGTTGGCGAGGGCACGTTCGGCGTTCGACGACGCCTGGGTGACCGTGCCGCACAGGTTTTCGAGCAGTTGCGCCTCGGCAGTGATCTGGCCGCCCAGCGACCGCAGCCGGTCGGATGCGGCGTCGCCGATCTGAGAGAGGATCTTCGCCTGTTGGGCGAGGGATACCCGGTTTGCGGCGATGCGCTCTCCCAGTGCTGCGACGGTGCGTTCCAGGCTGGCCGCCTCGGTGCGCATCGCGCGGGCGGTTGCGCCGAAACGATGCGCCTCTGCTCGGCTGGTCCGCAGCGCGAGCAGGCAGAGGACCGCGACCAGGGTCGGGACCACACACAGTGCCGCGGCGAACTGGACGAACGCGACGGGCGGCAGGGGAAAGGCATCGCGCGCGAACCAAAGCATCGCCCCGATCCAGCCGGCGGAAACTAGCCCACCCAGCACAGGCAGCGCCCAGTTGAAGCGCGTGGCGGGGACGTCGTCGAGCGCGGCATAGGGATCGTCGGCCATCGCCGGATCATGTGGTGGCAAGGCCGGAAAATCCTGAGCCAGTTCCTCGTCCGTCTCCGGACGCAGACCGATGATGCGCGAACCCCCGTTCATAAATGGGACACCTATCACGAAATCGGCCGTATGACAGGGGGCTGCGGCAACCTTCCCTTAAACACGTGGCCGGTAGTTTCGCGGGCATGGCATATGATCCCGGTGCAATCGATGCGACGCTGGCCGCCGCGGTAGGCGATGATCCCGCGTTGATCGCGGAGTTGCGCGAAGTATTCCTGGATAGTGCGAAGGCCGGGGTGACCGCCATGACCCGGGCCGACGGCAGCGCGCAATGGATCGACCAGGCGCTGCGGCTGAAGGGACTGGCGGCGAGTTTCGGCGCGGTGCGGCTGATGGCGCTGGCCAACGACGCGGCCAACGCACCGGCCGGCGATGCCGAAACGCTGCGCAAGCTGCGCCGGGCGGTCGAGCGGCTTTAGTTTCTTCGCACCAGTTCGCGCATCGCCCGATCGAGGCCGGACAGGGTCAGCGGATACATGCGGTCGTTCAGCATTTCGCGGATCATGCGCGTCGACTGGGAATAACCCCAATGCTCCTCGGGCGTGGGGTTCAGCCATACGGCCGCGGGATAGGTATTGGTCAGCCGTTTCAGCCAGACGGCACCCGCCTCCTCGTTCATATGCTCGACCGAGCCGCCGGGGTGGCTGATCTCATACGGGCTCATCGCCGCGTCGCCGACCAGCACGACCTTGTAATCATGGCCGTACTTGTGGAGCACGTCCCAGGTCGCCGTCCGCTCGGCGAAGCGGCGGCGATTGTCCTTCCAAACGCCTTCGTACAGGCAATTGTGGAAGTAGAAGAATTCCAGATTCTTGAATTCCGACGTCGCGGCGGAGAACAGCTCTTCGCAGAGCTTGATGAACGGATCCATCGACCCGCCGACGTCGAGGAAGAGGAGCAACTTGACCGCATTGTGCCGTTCGGGGCGCATACGGACGTCGAGCCAGCCCTGCTTCGCCGTCCCCTCGATCGTGCCGTCGATATCGAGTTCGTCGGCGGCCCCCTCGCGTGCGAAACGGCGCAGGCGGCGCAGCGCTACCTTGATGTTCCGGGTGCCGAGCTCGCGGGTGTTGTCCAGGTTCTTGAACTCGCGCTGGTCCCAGACCTTGATCGCGCGCTTGTTCCGGCTCTCGCCGCCGATCCGCACGCCTTCGGGGTTATAGCCCGAATTGCCGTAAGGCGACGTACCGCCTGTACCGATCCACTTGTTGCCGCCCTGGTGGCGCCCCTGTTGCTCCTCAAGGCGCTTCTTCAGCGTCTCCATGATCTCGTCCCACGATCCGAGCGCTTCGATCTTCGCCATCTCTTCGGGGCTCAGGAATTTCTCGGCGACCGCCTTCAGCCAGTCCTCGGGGATATCGGCACCCTGTACAACATAGCTGGTGGCGAGCCCGCGGAAGACCTTGGCAAACACCTGGTCGAACCGGTCGAGCAGCCCTTCGTCCTTCACAAAGGTCGCTCGGGCGAGATAGTAGAAGGCCTCTGGCGTCTGTTCGATCACGTCTCGGTCGAGCGCTTCGAGCAGCAGCAGATGCTCCTTCAGGCTCGCCGGGATGCCGGCGGCGCGGAGTTCGTCCAGAAAGGCGAGGAACATGGCGGCCGTTGTGACGACGCGCCGGTGCGAGCGCAAGCCTCGCGCCGCCGTTCAGCGAAGGCGGTACAGCCGCCAGTGGAAATTGGTCATGCCGACGGCGTGTAAGGTGGCATAAGGCACATAAGTTCGTCCGCACCGCCGCTCGCGGTCGGGAAAGGTTTCATCGTCATAGCGATCGATGAACAGGAAAGGTGCGCCTGAGCAGTCCTGCCGCGTGATCCGCAGGGGATAGTGGTTCACCAGGCTTGCCGCCGCCACCACCGGTACGGCGCTGCGTCGGTCGACCAAGATGCTGGTCCCGTCCGGCGCGACCCGTTGCATTGCGGTGATGGCGCGGCCCGGGTCGCCGCGCTGGTTCCGGATCAGGCGGGCATCTTCGAACAGGCCGGTGCCGATCAGGACGACCAATCCAGCCAGCGCCGTCAGCCGCCGCCAGCCACCCGCGGCGATCAGCGCGCCGGTCACGTCGCTCAGCATCAGCGCGATCGCGACCGCCATCAGCGAATAATAGCGCGCGTGGCCCGGATTGCCGGGCTGGAGGATCGCAACGGCGAGCGGAAAGGCGATCAGAGCCAGCCAGTAGAAACCGATCCGCGGCCCCCGCCGGACAGTGGCGAACGCCAAGATCACCATCAAAAGGATGGCCGGCCAGAAGGCGCCTCTGGGAACAGCGATGGTGTAGCCGGTGATCGACAACAGCGCGCGGATCTGGTCGCGGCCGGTGTAGGGCACATAGGCGCCGAACCGCATCTCTCCGGAATTAATCTTGGCTGCCAACAGGATGCCGCCCAGTGTCATCGCGCAGGCGATCGCTGCAGGCGCGAAGGTTCGCGTGGTCTCGAAGAGGGCAGACCGCACCGATTCTCGGCGGACCAATTCGAGGAATGCCCATCCGGCGACCGCGACGAGAGCGACGGCCATCGTCAGCTGCGACAGCATGCCGATCAGGCCCCACAGCGCCAGTCCCGTGGTCGGCCGCGGCGCGCCGTCCAGCCAAGCCTGCGTTCGCAGCAGGACCATCAGCAGCGCGAGCATCATCGGCGCATAGCCGCGCGCTTCCGAGCCATAATGCGCGAAGAACGGCGACACAGCGAAGATCGCCGCGGCGGTCAGCGCGGTCGGCCAGCTGTCACGCCGGCCAAGCACCGCGGCGACGATCACCGTCGCCGTGCCAGTCACGATGGCGAGACCCCGCTGCACCACCGGCGGCGCGTCGATACCGACCATCTGCATCCATAGGCTGTTCAGATGGTGGTTGTTGTCGTGGTTGATGCCAAGGAACACGCCGATCGGCGTGGCCGCGTCGCGCGCATGCATCGCCGACCATGCTTCGTCGAGCCACAGCGCGCCTTGGCCCATCGCGATCCGCAGAGCGAGCGCGCCGGCGGCGATCGCCAGAACGATCGCCCATTCGCGACGCGTCAGGCTGGCGGTGGGCAGCGTTTCCATGACGTCGAAGCTATGGCGGCGTGGTTAACGCGGCGTCAACGCGCGCTTCAGCTGCCGTAGGCGTCGATCAGCGATCCGACATAGTCCGGGCGGCTGCTGCTGAGATCGGGCGTCGTCGCGCCCTTTGGCCCATAGATGAAACCATGGACCGGATAGGTCGAACCGCCCAGGCCGGTCACGCCCCTGTACCAGACGCGCACTTCCGACCAGTCGTTGTCGCGCGACACGTCGAACAGCGTCACATCCTGTTCGACGAAGCCTCGCCGGCCGTCCTGACGGGACCAGTTGGCATGGGTCAGCATCAGCACGCGCCGCTCGACCACGCGGCTGACGACGGCGACGTGGCCCAGGCGCAGCTTCGCGGATCGGGCAAAGGCGACGACGGCGCCGACGCGCGGCTCATGACCGCGCGGATAGCGACCCTGCGCCTGATCCCACCACGTCCAGGCGTCGCCGTATATCTGCACGCCCGACGCCGCACGCGCGAACGGCACGCATTGCCCGACGTAATCGAGGATGGAGGCAGTCGCGGGCAGGGGCGCCAGCAACAGCGCCACACCAATCCCGATTCGCTTGAACGCACCGTCGAACATCGCGAGCAGTCATGCCCGCGACCCGCTTTCCATTCGGTTACTGCGACTTACCGTTCTTCAGCGACCCTGGCGGCGGGCCATGAATGCCAGACGTTCGAACAGCATGACGTCCTGTTCGTTCTTCAGCAAGGCGCCGTGCAGCGGCGGAATCGCCTTTGTGGCGTCGCGATTCTGCAGCACCTCGAGCGGCATGTCTTCGTGCAGCAGCAGCTTCAGCCAATCGAGCAGTTCGGACGTGCTCGGCTTCTTCTTCAGGCCCGGCACATCGCGCAGTTCGTAGAACACGTCCATCGCGCGGGTCACCAGCAGCTTCTGGATGCCGGGGAAGTGGACGTCGACGATCGCCTGCATCGTCTCGCGATCGGGGAATTTTATATAGTGGAAGAAACACCGGCGCAGGAACGCGTCGGGCAGTTCCTTTTCGTTGTTCGACGTGATGACGACAATCGGCCGTTCGACCGCGTGCACCGTTTCCTTCGTCTCGTAGACGTGGAATTCCATCCGATCGAGTTCCTGCAGCAGGTCGTTCGGAAATTCGATGTCGGCCTTGTCGATCTCGTCGATCAGCAGGACGGGCAGGGTGGGGCTAGTGAACGCCTCCCACAATTTGCCGCGGCGGATGTAGTTGCCGATGTCGTGGACCCGCGGGTCGCCCAATTGGCCGTCGCGCAGCCGAGCGACCGCATCATATTCGTACAGTCCCTGCTGCGCCTTGGTCGTCGATTTGACGTTCCATTCAATCAGCGGCGCACCCACCGCCTTGGCGATTTCCTGGGCAAGAACGGTCTTGCCGGTCCCGGGCTCGCCCTTCACCAGCAGCGGACGGCGGAGGGTGACGGCGGCGTTGACCGCGACCTTCAGGTCATCGGTCGCCACATAGCTTTGGGTGCCTTCGAAACGCATGGGTGTTGGCGTAGCGCGTCGTCCGCGACGCGCCAAGGGTCAGCCGATGTTTCGAGCCTCTGCGCGCGCCTCCAGCAACTGCCACAGCGCGTGATGCTGGGCGAGCAACTGCTGCGCACCGAACAACAGCGCGCGATCGAACGGCGCGGACCCACCGATGGCATCGACCAGCGTGGCGGTTTCGGCGGGGGTGGGCAGGACGGATGGCGTGATCTCGATCCCGACCCGCGCCGCGGTCGCGTCGAGCACGGCCCGGATCGCGGCCCAGTCGAGCATTAGCGCCAGCGATGCGCCCATCGGACAGCCCTTGCGATCGGAGGTCGCCAACATGTCGAGCGCGTGCCGCTGGGCAGCGATCGCGGCTTCGGTTTCGGCCTGCCCCGGCGTGCTCGGGAGCGGGCCGACCGCTGCGACCAAGCGGATCAGGGTCGCGCGTTCCTCGGCATAGGCCGCGGCAGCCTTTTCGAGCAGAGCGTTGGTGTCGTCGGTCACCGGCCGGGCGGCGGCCGAATCGATCACGCCAGGCTGGCGGCCATGCAGCAGGCACAGACAATGGACGGCATCGGCAAGATCGCGCGCCGGCGCGTCGGGACGCAGCAACGACGCGCAATAGCCTTCGCGGCGGCTGCCGTCGTTTTCGACCATAGCCGCCAGCGCCGTCCATGCGCCGTTAGACCTGTCGCTATGCGTCGTCGCGAAAACCATCGACCGTTACCACTCCGTCAGAAAACGCCGGCACGTGCCGGCTGCGTTCTGTCTTCGCGGCAAAGACTATACCGAACCGCGTAAAGATGCGGTTGACGGTGACTTAACCACTCGTGACCAAAAATTAACCGGCGTCGCCTGCAGAATTCGGGACGATAGATAGCGTGGCCAGGACGACGTCGCCCGCGACGCGCAACAGCTCGCCGGAAAAAGCGATCTGGACGGGCATTGCCTCGCCCCGCTGCGCGATCAGCCGGGCGTTGATCGCGTGCGCCGACATCGTGTCGATCGCCTTTTCGAGCGTGTCGCCCACGCCGACACGCGTCGGAAGGTCGAACAGCGTCGGCAGTCGCACGCTGGAATAGGCCGCTGGCATCAGGCCCGAGAGCCGCTCGAACGATTTCGACGCGCCGACGATGTACCCGCGAAGATTGATACGCAGCCACGCGACATTGCCGAGCAGGCTGACCATGTCGTCGATCGCCTGCATTCGGGCCTGCGCCATTGTCTGGATTTCCTGCGCCGTGCGATCATGCCCGACGACGCACACACCGTCATCATAGGGTTCGATCGACACATCCACCCGGCGGCTGCCGTTGGTCCCCAAGCGAAGCTGCAAACGTTCCGGCACGCCACTGGCCCTGGCCGCTTCCACCGCTCTCAGCAGAAATGGACGAACTTCCTCGGGCAGGATTTCCTCGAGCGTCTTGCCGCGCCAATCGACCCGAACCAGCAGGTGCCGAGCGGGTGGACTGACCCCGACCAGACAAAGATCGGCATCGGTTACGAGGACGATTGAATCCATCATGTCGAGCAACGTCGCCAAGCCACCCCGATCCGGTTTGTCCTGGCCGCGCGATGACACCAGTCGTTCGAGAAAATCGACCGACGTCAGGACCAGCTTCGGCCGGCCGTGATGATGGATGTAGACGGGCTGGTTCATCGCCCTATCGCGCCAGGCGCCGAAGTGGCGCACCAAGTCAGATGCTGTAACGGCTTCCATGATCTGAGATGCCAACCCCTATTAGCGACCCAGCTGCGATCTAATACTCAAATCTTCGCAAAAATATCCAGCAAAATGATCCGATTACGTTCCTATCTTCATTTAATTGAAATCAAGGGTGTCGGTTTAGGAGGTGTGTCGGAGGAGGCATTGCACAAGCCAAATTGTGGCAGGTGCTTTTATGGATAAAAAAAGGCCCGGGAGATGCCCGGGCCTCGTCTTACTGGTCGAGGAATGATCGCATCTTGCGACTTCGGCTGGGGTGCTTCAGTTTCCTGAGCGCCTTCGCCTCGATCTGTCGGATGCGCTCGCGGGTCACGCTGAACTGCTGCCCGACCTCCTCCAGCGTATGATCGGTGTTCATGCCGATACCGAACCGCATACGCAGCACGCGCTCCTCACGCGGAGTCAGGCTGGCGAGCACGCGCGTGACCGTTTCCTTGAGGTTCGCCTGAATCGCCGCATCGACCGGAATGACCGCGTTCTTGTCCTCGATGAAGTCGCCCAGGTGACTGTCTTCCTCGTCGCCGATCGGCGTTTCGAGGGAGATCGGCTCCTTGGCGATCTTCATTACCTTGCGCACCTTTTCGAGCGGCATGCTCAGGCGCTCGGCCATTTCCTCCGGCGTCGGCTCGCGGCCCTGCTCGTGCAGGAACTGGCGGCTGGTGCGGACCAGCTTGTTGATCGTCTCGATCATATGGACCGGGATGCGGATCGTCCGCGCCTGGTCGGCGATCGAACGGGTGATCGCCTGACGGATCCACCACGTCGCATAGGTGCTGAATTTGTAGCCGCGGCGGTACTCGAACTTGTCCACCGCCTTCATCAGGCCGATGTTGCCTTCCTGGATCAGATCCAGGAACTGCAACCCGCGATTGGTGTACTTCTTCGCGATCGATATCACGAGGCGCAGGTTGGCCTCGACCATCTCCTTCTTCGCGATCCGCGCCTCGCGCTCGCCCTTCTGCACCATGTTGACGATGCGGCGGAACTCGCTGAGCGCCATGCCGGTCTGCTGCGCGATCTCGGCGATTTCGGTTCGGATGCGGTCGACCGCGCCCGCTTCGTTCGCGGCGAAGGCGGCCCATTTCTTGTCGGTCTTGGCGTTTACGGCCAGGAAATTCTCGTCGAGTTCGTGGTCAACGTAGGCGTCGAGGAACGCCTTGCGCGGCACCTTGTGGCGCTCGGCCAGACGCAGCATCTGGCCGCCCAGCGCGGTGAGGCGGCGATTGAAGCTGTAGAGCTGGTCGACGAGATACTCGATCTTGGCTTGATGGAACTGGACGCTCTCGACCTCCGCGGTCAGGTCTTCGCGCAGCTTGTGATACTTGCGCTCGTCCGCCGCCGACAGCTCGCCGCCGGCGCCCATGGCTTCCAGGCGCTGCTCCTGAACCTTGGCGAACTTCTTGTAGATCGCGGTGATGTTCGCGAACTTCTCGAGCGCCTGGGGCTTCAGCGTCTCTTCCATCTGCGCGAGGCTGAGGGTGTTGTCCTCCTCCTCGTCGTCGCTGGGACGCGGCGCACGACGCTCGGTCATGTCGTCGTCGTCCTCGTCGGCAGACGCTTCCTCGGGCTCTTCCTCTTCCTTGAAGCTGGTGCCCGCGGTCTTCTCGCTGATCTCGCCGGTGTCGTCTTCCTCGGCACCCTCGACCTGCTCGGCCGATGGGCCCTTCGACAGCATGGCGTCGAGATCCAGGATCTCGCGCAGCTGCATCGTGCCTTCGTTGAGGGCGGTCGACCAGCCGATGATCGCGTTGAAGGTGATGGGCGATTCGCACAGCCCCAGGATCATCGTGTCACGCCCGGCCTCGATCCGCTTGGCGATCGCGATCTCGCCTTCGCGCGACAGAAGCTCGACCGCCCCCATCTCGCGAAGGTACATGCGAACGGGATCGTCGGTGCGATCGACCGTTTCCTTCTTCTTGGCGACTTCGAAGGTCTGGCTGCCGTCCGAACCATCGTCGGACGTCTCGGCGTCGTCGGAGGATTCCTCCTCCTGCTGCTGGTCGTCTTCGCCGGCGTCCTCATTCTCGACGACATTGATGCCCATGTCGTTCAGCGCCGACATGACGTCTTCGATCTGCTCGCTGGACATCTGGTCCTGCGGCAGCATCTCGTTCAGTTGGTCGACGGTGATGTAGCCGCGCTTCTTCGCGCGCGCGACGAGCTTTTTAAGCGACCCTTCGTTCAGGTCGATTAGCGGGGCGTCGCCCGTGTCGATCGTCATGTCGTCGCCGCCGCTGTTGCCGCCGCCGTTGGACTTAGCCATCAATTACCCTCGACTCAGATGGCGGCTATTTTACCGCCATTCGTAGATTTTTCCGGCGACTGCAAGGATCGCGCGGCCAGTTTAGATGTTTGAGACGTTCCGCAGCGCCTGTGCCGAGACGATCGCGTCGCGTCCGGACAGCCGCCGATATGGGTGAGACTCGCCTTGAATCAAGCGGCGGTTCGGAACTGGTCGACCCAGTCGGTTAGCCGGTTTCGCACATCGTCGACCCGACGACGCGCGGCTTGCTGCTCGTCGAATGTGCGTTCGCTCAGGTCACGTTCGATCTCGGCATTGATCAATGCGACCGCTCGCCGCGCCAGATGCTCCTCGATAAGCAGGTCAATCGTCCGCTCGAGGTCGCCGCGGGCTTCCTCAAAAGCGTCGCGGGAGAAGTAAAAGGTGAAGGCAAGATCTTCGGTGTAGGATCGCGGTTCGACATCGATGCCGGCCATCATGGCCAGCACTTCGCACGTAATCTCGGCCATCTCCTCCGCGTTCCAATGCCGAGCTTGCTCGACAAGACAATCTCGCAGTTCGATCAGCGCGCGAGAGCCAAGTGGCAGATCGAAGACATCCTCGATCCGCGCTTTCAGAACTTCGGGATAGCGCATCAACCCCAACAGAACCGCCCGCTGGATCGAATAGGCCAGCCCCTTGCGCGGCCTCTGGACCGGTGCCGCCGCCGCTTGCACGACCGAAAACCGCTGCGCCTTGCTGCCGAAGACGCCGTAGAACCGCTCGCGAAACGTGTCGCGATACTGTGATTTCAGGATCGGATCGGCGATCGTGTCGGCGATCTGGTAAAGCCGGTGCAACAGGCTGCCGCGCTCGTCAGGACCGGCCATCGGTGACACCGTTCCGAATTCGCTGACCCAGAGAAATTCGTCGAGCGACCGCGCGCGGTTCAAAATGCCCTCGAACGCCTTGCGCCCGCCGGCGCCGATCACGTCGTCGGGGTCCAGGCCAGGGGGAAGGGTGGCGAACGCGAGGCTCTTGCCGGGCTTCAGCAACGGCAGGGCACGCTGCGCGGCACGGATCGCGGCCTTCTGGCCCGCCGTATCGCCGTCGAAGCACAGGATCGGCACGTCCGCCATCTGCCACAGCCGTTCGAGCTGATGTTCCGTCAGCGCCGTGCCGAGCGGGGCCACGACCTCGTCGATCCCGCCCTGCGCCAGCGCGATGACGTCCATATAGCCTTCGACCACGATGACGCGGCCCGACTTGCGCGCCGCGGGCAGCGCGCGGTCGATGTTGTAGAGCGTACGCCCCTTGTCGAAGAGCGGCGTCTCGGGCGAGTTCAGATATTTCGGCTCGCCTTCGCCGATAATCCGGCCGCCGAACGCGATGACCCGGCTGCGCGCGTCACGGATCGGGATCATCAGCCGGCCACGGAAACGATCATACGGCGCCTTGCCGTCGACCGCGATCAGCAGCCCGGCTTCGACCAGCATCGGGTCGCCATATTCCTTCAGCGCGTCCTTCAGCTTGCCGCGGGAGTCGGGCGCGAAACCTAGGCAAAAGGCGGCGGCGGTGTCAGGCTTCACGCCGCGCTTTTCCAATACCGTGCGCGCTTCGCCACCGGCGATGCCCTGAAGCTGGGTCGTGAACCAGGCCGCCGCGTCCGCCATCGCCTCGGTCAGGCCCTTGGCGCGCTCGGCCTTCTCCGCGGCCTTGCGGTCCATCGCCGGCATGTCGAGCCCGGCGGCTTGCGCCAGTTCCTTCACCGCGTCGATGAACGGCAGCCCACGATTGTCGGTCAGCCAGCGAATCGCATCACCATGCGCGCCGCAGCCGAAGCAATGATAGAAGCCCTTGTCGTCGTTGACGTAGAACGACGGGCTCTTCTCGTTGTGGAACGGGCAGCAGGCGCGGAATTCGCGACCGGCTTTCTGCAGCTTCGTCGTCTTGCCGATCAGTCCGGACAAGGTCGTGCGGTGACGCAGTTCGTCGAGGAAGGCGGGCGAGAGACTCACCCGCCGCCCTTACCACGGGCAGGGAGGGTCAGGCCAGCGCCGCCTTCACCAACCCGCTCGCCTTCGCCATGTCCAAGTTCGCCGCGTGGCGCGCCTTCAGCTCCGCCATCACGCGACCCATGTCCTTCATGCCCGACGCGCCGATCTCGGTCTTGATCGCCTCGATCGCGGCGGTGGTTTCCGCATCCGACATAACGGCGGGCAGGAACCGCTCGATCACCGCGACTTCCGCCGCCTCGGCCGCCGCCAGTTCGGGGCGGCCGCCCTTTTCATACATGTCGATCGATTCGCGGCGCTGCTTCACCATCTTCTGCAGCACCTCGACCACCAGCGCGTCGTCGCTGTCCGGGGCCTTGCCGGTGCGCGCTTCGATGTCGCGGTTCTTCAGTGCGGCCTGGATCAGGCTGATCGCGTTGCGGGAATCCTTGTCGCCGGCCTTCATGGCGGCGATCTGGGCGGCTTTGATATCGTCACGAATCATGGGACAAGTCCATACCGCCGGTTGACGGATCGGGCGAGGGGGCCTAGCGGCGGCGCCTTAGCGACATCGTAACAACCGACCCCAGGAGTGACCGCCCGACATGGCTGCCGCCGATCCCCTTGCCGTGCCTGAAGGCGCTACCGGCGTCCTAGTCCTCGCCAGTGGCGAGGTCGTTTGGGGCCGAGGATTCGGCGCCGAAGGTCAGGCGGTCGGCGAGGTCTGCTTCCACACCGCGATGACAGGCTATCAGGAGATCATGACCGACCCGTCGTTCGCGGGTCAGATGATCTGCTTCACCTTCCCGCACATCGGCAACGTCGGCGCGAACCCCGACGACGTGGAGGCGGACAACCCCCACGCGCTGGGCATGATCGTTCGCGAGGACGTGACCGAGCCGTCGAACTTCCGATCGGCGGAGCATCTGAATCACTGGATGAAGAAGCACGCGCGGATCGGTCTCGCCGGCATCGACACCCGCGCACTGACCCGCCGTATCCGCGTCGGCGGGGCGCCCAACGGCGTGATCGCGCATTCGGCCAGCGGCGAGTTCGACATACCGCTGCTCCAGCAGATGGCGCGCGAGTGGCCTGGGCTGGAGGGCATGGACCTCGCCAAGGCAGTGACGCGCGAGACGCATGGCGGCTGGGGCGAGGATCGGGCCGGGGGCGTGTGGCGGCTGGGCTTCGGCTATGATGGCGAAGGTCACGAAGTTCACACTGAAAGCGATTTTCGCCCGCATGTCGTCGCGATCGATTACGGCAGTAAACACAACATCTTCCGGAACCTTGTTCAGGCCGGCGCTAAGGTGTCGGTGGTGCCGGCGACTGCGACCTACGACCAGATCATGGCGCTGAACCCCGACGGCATCTTCCTTTCGAACGGCCCCGGCGATCCCGCCGCGACTGGCGAATACGCCGTGCCGGTGATCCGGCAGCTGCTGGAGACGGACAAGCCGCTGTTCGGCATCTGCCTGGGCCACCAGCTGCTCGCGCTCGCGGTCGGTGCGCGCACGACCAAGATGTTCCAGGGCCACCGCGGTGCCAACCATCCGGTCAAGCGGCTGGAAGACGGCGCAGTCGAGATCACGTCGATGAACCACGGCTTCGCGGTCGAACGCGACAGCCTGCCCGCGAATGCGCGCGAGACGCATGTGTCGCTGTTCGACGGCAGCAACGCCGGGCTGGAACTGACCGACCGCAAGGCGTTCTCGGTGCAGTACCACCCGGAAGCGAGTCCGGGGCCGCAGGATAGCTTCTATCTGTTCGAGCGGTTTGTTCGCGCCTTGAAGCCTGTCGCATGATTTTCATCGCGGATCAGCCGCCGGTACAAATCGCACCGGCCCCGATTGCTTCGCGCAACATCCTTATTTGGGGTGACGGGGCTGCCCAAGCGTCGATGATCGCCGCTTTCGAGAAGAAAGCTTGGACATGGGCCAAGCTTTCCCTCGGTGGGAGAACCGACGCAGTTTTGCTCGTTCCGCCCGCCTCCGTAAGCGATGATGAAGTCACGCAGCTTATTGCTCAAATCAACGCAGGCAAGTTTGGCAAGCTGAACGCCGGTTACGGCCAGCTTGGCAATCCCTGAGTTTAACTGGACCAAAAACCAGAAATGCCTAAACGCACCGACATCTCCACCATCCTCGTCATCGGCGCGGGTCCGATCATCATCGGACAGGCGTGCGAGTTCGATTATTCGGGCACGCAGGCGATCAAGGCGCTGAAGGAAGAGGGCTATCGCATCGTCCTGGTGAACAGCAATCCGGCGACGATCATGACCGATCCGGACCTGGCCGACGCGACCTATGTTGAGCCGATCACGCCCGAAGTCGTCGCCAAGATCATCGAGAAGGAGCGGCCCGACGCCGTCCTGCCGACGATGGGCGGGCAGACCGCGCTGAACACCGCGCTGGCGCTGTTCCACGATGGCACGCTGGAGAAGTTCGGCGTCACGATGATCGGCGCCGATGCCGAGGCGATCGACAAGGCCGAGGATCGCCAGAAGTTCAAGGAAGCGATGACCAAGATCGGGCTGGAAAGCGCCCGCTCGGCCATCGCCCACACGCTGGAAGAGGCGCTGGAGGGGCTGGAGTTCACGGGGCTACCCGCCGTCATCCGCCCGAGCTTTACCCTCGGCGGCACCGGCGGCGGCATTGCGTACAACCGCGAGGAGTTCGTCGAGATCGTCCGCAAGGGCCTCGACCTGTCGCCGACCACCGAAGTGCTGATCGAGGAATCGCTGCTCGGCTGGAAGGAATATGAGATGGAGGTGGTCCGCGACCGTGCGGACAACGCCATCATCGTCTGTTCGATCGAGAATATCGACCCGATGGGCGTCCACACCGGCGATTCGATCACCGTCGCGCCGGCGCTGACGCTGACCGACAAGGAATACCAGATCATGCGCAATGCATCGATCGCGGTCCTGCGGGAAATCGGTGTAGAAACAGGCGGTTCGAATGTGCAGTTCTCGGTCAATCCGAAGGACGGCCGCCTGATCGTCATCGAGATGAACCCGCGCGTCAGCCGATCGTCGGCACTCGCGTCGAAGGCCACTGGCTTCCCGATCGCGAAGGTCGCGGCGAAGCTGGCGGTCGGCTATACGCTCGATGAAATCACCAACGACATCACCGGCGCGACGCCGGCGTCGTTCGAACCGACCATCGATTACGTCGTCACCAAGATCCCGCGCTTCGCGTTCGAGAAGTTCAAGGGCGCCGAAGCGACGCTGGGCACCGCGATGAAGTCGGTCGGCGAAGTCATGGCGATCGGACGCAACATCCACGAATCGATGCAGAAGGCGCTGCGCGGGCTGGAGACGGGCCTGAGCGGCTTCAACACCGTCGATCGCATCGCCGGGCGTCCGCGCGAGGAGATCGAGGCGGCTCTGGCCGTCGCGACTCCCGACCGCTTGCTGGTCGCGGCACAGGCGCTGCGCGAGGGCTTCACGGTCGCCGAGATCCACGCGATCGCCAAGTTCGATCCCTGGTTCCTGGAGCGGATCGCCGAGATCGTCGCGGCCGAGAAGGAAGTCTGCACCGACGGCCTGCCGATCGACGCGGCGGGCATGCGCCGGCTGAAGGCGATGGGCTTCAGCGATAAGCGCCTCGCGTGGCTGGCGCTCCAGTCGGCGAACCTGCGCGGCATGCAGCGCGGCATCGCGCGCGGCTCCGGCCTGATCCACGAAGCGGTGAAGGCGATGACCGGCGGCGTGACCGAGGACGAGGTGCGCGAGCATCGGCTGAAGCTGGGCGTACGTCCGGTCTTCAAGCGGATCGACACCTGCGCGGCCGAATTCGAGGCCAAGACGCCTTACATGTACTCGACCTACGAAGCGCCCAGCTTCGGCGAGCCCGAGAACGAGGCTATGCCGTCGGATCGGCGGAAGATCGTCATCCTGGGCGGTGGTCCGAACCGGATCGGGCAGGGGATCGAGTTCGATTACTGCTGCTGCCACGCGTGCTTCGCGCTGGCGGACGCGGGCTTCGAGACGATCATGGTCAACTGCAACCCGGAAACGGTCAGCACCGATTATGACACGTCTGATCGCCTGTATTTCGAGCCGCTGACCGCCGAGGACGTGCTGGAGATCCTGCACGTCGAACAGCAGGCGGGCGAGCTGGTCGGCGTGATCGTCCAGTTCGGCGGACAGACGCCGCTCAATCTCGCCAAGGCGCTGGAAGCCGCGGGCATCCCGATCCTGGGCACCAGCCCGGACGCGATCGACCTGGCCGAGGACCGCGAGCGCTTCGCCGCCCTCGTCGCCAAGCTGGGCCTCAAGCAGCCGGCCAACGGCATCGCACGGAGCCGGGAAGAGGCGATCGCGGTGGCCGATCGGATCGGCTACCCAGTGCTGATGCGCCCGAGCTATGTGCTCGGCGGGCGCGCGATGGAGGTGGTCGATACCGTCGCCCAGCTCGACAACTATATCCAAACCGCGGTCCAGGTGTCGGGCGATTCCCCGGTGCTGATCGACAGTTATCTGCGCGACGCGATCGAGGTCGATGTCGATGCGATCTGCGACGGGACGGACGTGGTCGTCGCTGGCGTCATGCAGCATATCGAGGAAGCCGGCGTCCATTCGGGCGACAGCGCCTGCACTCTGCCGCCGTACAGCCTGCCGGCCGATGTCATCGCGGAGATCGAGCGGCAGGCTGACGCCCTTGCCCGCGCGCTGGGCGTCGTCGGCCTGATGAACATCCAGTTCGCGGTGAAGGACGGCGTCGTCTACCTGATCGAGGTCAACCCGCGCGCCAGCCGCACGGTGCCCTTCGTCGCCAAGGCGGTGGGCTCGCCGATCGCAAAGATCGCGTCGCGGGTCATGGCCGGCGAGAAACTTGCCGACCTGCCGACGATCGCCAAGGCCGACGGGCACATCGCGGTCAAGGAAGCGGTCTTCCCCTTCAACCGCTTCCCCGGCGTCGATCCGGTCCTGTCACCGGAAATGAAGTCAACCGGCGAAGTTATGGGAATCGATCGCGATTTCGACATCGCGTTCGCCAAGGCGCAGTTGGGGGCGGGCACGGTGCTGCCGAAGGATGGCACGGTGTTCGTCAGCGTGAAGGACAGCGACAAGCCGGTGATCCTGCCGGGCGTCCGCATCCTGGCCGAACAGGGCTTCCACATCATCGCGACGGGCGGCACGGCGGATTATCTGTTGGCGAACGGCGTGACCGTGGAGCCGGTGCTGAAGGTCGCGCAGGGCCGCCCGAACATCGTCGACCGAATTCGCGATGGCGACGTGGCGCTGATATTCAATACGACCGAGGGGTGGCAGAGCCTGAAGGACAGCCAGGACATCCGCAAATCGGCGCTGGCGCAGAAGGTGCCGTATTTCACGACCGCGTCGGCAAGCGTTGCGGCGGCGCAGGCCATCGCGGCGCTCGGGCGGACCTCCCTTGAAGTACGTCCCCTGCAAGCCTATTATTCGCAGTCGCACAACTGATCCCCACAAGCTGGTTGATGTGCGGGCGGGCTTTCAGGGAAGCCCGTCTGGGGAAAGGGGCGTTGAAGGATTTACGACATGGCGACCGTCGAAAAGATGCCGATGTTGGCGGAAGGGTATGAAAAGCTCCACGCCGATCTGAAGCGTCTGAAGGAAGAACGGCCGCAGATCGTCGACGCGATCGAGGAAGCACGCGCGCACGGCGACCTGTCCGAAAACGCCGAATATCATGCGGCGAAGGAACGGCAGGGTCAGATCGAGGCGTCGATCGCCGACATAGAGGACAAGCTGAGCCGCGCGCAGATCATCGACCCCAAGGACCTGTCGGGTGACAAGGTCGTGTTTGGCGCGACCGTCACGTTGCTCGACGAGGACGACAAGCCGATCAAGTACCAGATCGTCGGCCAGACCGAGGCGGACGCGAAGAGCGGGCGGATCAGCTACAATTCGCCGCTCGGCCGTGCGCTGATCGGGCGCAAGGTCGAGGACGAGGTCGAAGTGTCGGTTCCGGCGGGCGACCGATATTACCTTGTGAACAAGATCGAGTTCATCTGACGCCGACTGCTCCCGTTCGCCCTGCGCTTGTCGAAGGGATGCTCTTCTCGAACGAAAATACGCTGCTTCGACAGGCTCAGCACGGACGGAGTAAGTGGTGACCGGCTTTTTCAAAGCTGCTCCCGCGACGATCGCGATCGCGGGGATCACGGCGATGGTCAGCCTGATCGTGACATTGCTCGGGTTGGAGCAGCATGCGGCGCTGTACGCCGGTTTCATGCCGGCGCGCGCCAGCCTGGGGCTTGCCGGTGACCTTCCCGGGCTGGTCCCCGTCATCCTGACTCCGCTGAGCGCCACGCTGATCCACGGCGGACCGCTCCATCTCGCCTTCAACCTCGTCACGCTCGTATATTGCGGCGTCGCCACGGAACATGCGCTCGGCAGCCGCGGCGTGATGATCCTCTATCTGCTTGGCGCCTATGCGGCCTGCGTGGCGCAATGGGCGGTCGCGCCGCAGTCACCGGTGCCGATGATCGGCGCCAGCGGCGCGGCATCGGCAGTCGTCGGTGCGTATGCGCTATTATACGGACGGCAGCGGACCAGCGACGTCGGGCCGGTGCCTGGCTGGCTGCTCCACGTCCTGTGGCTGCTTGCGGCGTGGACGGTTCTCAATCTCGCGATCGGCGTGCTGAGCGTCCGGGCGGGGATGCCGATCGCGGCGGCGGCGCCTGTCGGCGGCTTTCTGCTCGGCCTGATCCTCTGTCGCCCGCTCTTGCTGTGGCGATGGCGGGGCGCCTGATCGCAGGCACCCCGCCGCGCGATCAGGCGGGAACGAACTGATCGCTGTCTTCCAGCACACGCAGCTTGCCGTCGGCGATGGCGAAGACCGCGCCGTGGATGCTGAGCGTGCCGTCGTCGAGCGCCTTCCGCACGAAGGGGAAGGTCTTGAGATTATCGATCGAGACGCGGACGCCTTCCTGCTCCAGCGCGGTCTGGCCGGCATCGGACACGCCATGTTCGGCAACCACCTTCTCGCGCGCGTCGTCGAGGAGGCCGATCCATTCGGCGACGAACCCGCCTTCGCCGGGCTTCGCGTCGGCCAGGCTCTGGGTCAGAGCCGCGTTTACGCCGCCGCAGGCGCCGTGGCCGAGCACCAGGATTTCCTCGACCTTCAGCTTGGTCACCGCGAATTCGAGCGCCGCCGAGACACCGTGCAGGCCACCCGATTCGTCGAACGGCGGAACCAGTGCGGCGACATTGCGCACGACGAACACTTCTCCCGGACGTGAGCCGAAGATGGTCGCCGGGTCGACGCGGCTATCGGAACAGGCGATGATCATCACCTTCGGGCTTTGCCCCGCGGCGAGTTCGCTCCATCGTTCGCGCTCTTCCAGCCATTCGCCGCCACGGAAGCGGTAGTAGCCGTCGACCAGGTCCGAGAAATGGGTCATGAAAATCCTCTGCAATTGACTGGCATCGAGCCGGGTTCGCGCTTGCAACATATGTTGCGCAATTCGGTTCCGCCATTGTCGGACGCGTCCACGATGGCTATCTCGCGCGCGATGAACGAGATGAGCCCGCTCGCCCGCCCGGCCGCCCCTGCAGAAGGGCGCCAGCGCAAGCCCGACTGGATCCGCGTGAAGGCGCCGACCAGCGCCGGTTTCGCCGCCACGCGCGCGCTGATGCGATCCAAGAGCTTGACTACGGTCTGCGAGGAAGCGGCCTGCCCGAACATCGGTGAATGCTGGTCGAAGAAGCATGCGACCGTCATGATCCTGGGCGACACCTGTACCCGCGCCTGCGCCTTCTGCAACGTGAAGACGGGGATGCCGCGCAAGGTCGACGTGAACGAGCCGAACAACGTCGCCGATGCCGCGGCGCAGATGGGGCTCAACCACATCGTCATCACCTCGGTCGATCGCGACGACCTGCCCGATGGCGGCGCATCGCAGTTCGTCAAGGTGATCCAGGCGGTGCGCAATGCCAATCCGACGACGACAATCGAAATCCTGACCCCCGACTTCCGCAACAAGCACGAGGCCGCCGTCGAGGCGATCGTCGCGGCGCGGCCGGACGTCTACAACCACAATCTGGAAACGGTGCCGAGGCTGTATCCGACGATCCGCCCGGGCGCGCGCTACTATGCGTCGCTGCGGCTGCTGGAGTCGGTCAAGAAGCTCGATCCGTCGATCTTCACCAAGTCCGGCATCATGCTCGGGCTGGGCGAAGAGCGTCTGGAGGTCCATCAGGTGATGGACGACATGCGCAGCGCCGACATCGATTTCCTGACGATGGGGCAATATCTGCAACCGACTCCGCGCCATGCCAAGGTCCAGGATTTCGTGACCCCGGCGGCGTTCGATGCCTATGCCGCGATCGGGCGGGCCAAGGGCTTCCTGCTGGTCGCCTCGTCGCCGCTGACGCGCTCGAGCTACCACGCGGGCGACGACTTCGCGAAGATGCGCGCGGCGCGCGAGGCCAAGCTTGCCAAAGCATAACGAAACGCGACATCTGCCCTATACGCCGGAGCAGATGTTCGACCTTGTCGCCGACGTGCGCGCCTATGCCGAGTTCCTGCCCTGGGTCAGCGCGATCCGGGTGCGGTCTGACGGCGACAGCGAGATGGTCGCCGACATGATCGTCGGCTTCAAAGGCCTGCGCGAGAGCTTTACGTCGCGCGTTCAGAAGACGCGGCCCGAGCATATCCATGTCGACTATGTCGACGGCCCACTTCAGTATTTGAGCAATGACTGGAAATTCCGCCCGGACGGGCAGGGCGGATGCATGGTCGATTTCTGCGTCGACTTCGCGTTCAAGAACCGGATGTTCGAAATGATCGCCGGCCAGGTCTTCGACCGCGCGCTCAGAAAGATGATCGGCGCGTTCGAGGATCGCGCCGCAAAACTCTATGGCGATTCGGCGACTGGCTCGTCGGCTTCCGGCAGCAGCAGTTCGAGCGCGCACAGCGCCGCTTGAAGGCGCACGCCGCCGCGGCCGAGATCGCCGAACTGACGAGTATCCGCCACGACATGATCCGGGTTGCCGCCCCGCTCGGCGCGGGCGAACACGACCGTACCGACCGGTTTCGCCTCGCTGCCGCCGCCCGGTCCGGCGACTCCGGTAATAGCGACTGCGACATCGGCCTCCGACTTGCCGAGCGCGCCCTGCGCCATCTGCCACGCGGTCGCGACCGACACCGCGCCGAACGTCTCGAGCACGTCGCCCGAAACCTTCAGCAACGCGGTCTTCGACTCGTTGGAATAGGTTACCAATCCGCCGACGAAGACGTCGGACGATCCCGGCACTTCGGTCAACGCCGCTGCCACCAGGCCGCCGGTGCAGCTTTCCGCGGTCGCGATCCGACGACCGGCGGCGCGGTTGGAGTCGATGACGCGGCGGGCAGCTTCGACCAATTCCGCCGGCAGGATTGTGTCGCGGCGGTCGGTCACGGTCGGCTCGTGCGCGGGCAGAGAGTAAAATCGGCCCGGCGTCCCGCCTTAGGCTTCGTCGCGCCGGAGATATCGAGCAACGTGACGACCAGCGCCGCAGTGTTTTTCGCCGGCAACGGATCGATCAGCGTGAGCACGCGGTCGATGTTGGGGCAGTCCTTTGCCTTGACCTCTTTCGCCAGCATCGGCGCGATCATCGACGTAACCATCGGGCGAAAGAGTTCGCTGTCGACCATTTGACCGCCCTGCGAACCTAGCAGCTTGCGCGCACCCTCCTTGGCGCGTGGCCAAGCCGTCTCGCTTTCGGCCGTGTATTTCGCCGTCAACTGATCGACCGGGCGGCGCAGCAGGGCATTGGCGGGCAGAGTCGGCGCGCAGGTTGCTGCAACGCTGCCGATCATCGCAGGCGCCAGCGCCAGGAAAAGCGCCTCTGCCTCCGGCTGCGGGATACAGGTGGGGGCCTGGGCCTGGGCGGTCGAGGCCGACAGCAGCGCGGCGACAGCGAGGAGGGGACGAATGGGCATCGAATTACACTCTCGGTACGCGAACGGTGGCGACCGCCTGGGCGGCGATGCCTTCGCCACGGCCGGTGAAGCCGAGGCGCTCTGTGGTTGTCGCCTTCACGCTTACCTGGCTGGCGTCCAGCCGCAAGATGTCGGCGATACGCATACGAATGAACTCACGATGCGGGCCGATCTTCGGCGCTTCGCAGATGATCGTCAGGTCGACGAAATCGACGATCCCGCCGCGCCCCGCGACCAGCGAGGCGGCGTGGGCAAGAAACTGGTCGGAGGCAGCACCCCTCCATTGCGGGTCACTGGGCGGAAAATGGCTGCCGATGTCCCCTGCCGCGATCGTGCCGAGCAGCGCATCGGTGATCGCGTGGAGCGCGACGTCGGCGTCGCTGTGCCCAGACAGGCCCTTGTCATGCGGGATCAGCACGCCGCCCAGCCACATTTCCTCACCCGCTTCCAGCCGGTGGACGTCGTACCCGCTTGCGCTGCGCGAGATCATTGCGGCGGCATGGCGCGCCTCGGCGGCGGCGAAGTCGCCGGGGTGGGTTACCTTTTCCAGCATCGCATCGCCTTCGACCGTCACGACCTGTTCCCCATGTGCGCGCAAGACCTGCGCGTCGTCGGTTGCTTCCTGCCCGTCCGGCCATGCGGCATGCGCGGCACGGATCGCGTCGAGGTGAAATGCCTGCGGCGTCTGGACTCGCACGACGTTCGAGCGGTCGATCGTATCACCGAGCACCGCGTCGGCGCGCGCAATCGTGTCGGCGACGGGGAGGACGGGGACCGCGCCGGGCGCGGCGTCGAGCGCGGCGAGCAGGCGCTCGATCACGGCCGCCGTCAGAAACGGTCGGGCGGCATCGTGGATAAGAACGTGCTCGACATCCGTGACGGCATTCAGCCCCGCCATGACGGAGTCCCGCCGCGTCGCACCGCCGATGACATGGCGGGCGTCACCGACTGCGTTGCGAAGGGCATCCTCCTGACCGGGGCCGATGACGATTACGACGTCGCCGATCGCAGGGTGCGTCGACAGCGCGGCATAGCTGTGCGCGAGCAGCGGTCGGCCGGCGAGGGGCGCGAACTGCTTCGGGACATCACCGCCCGCGCGCTCGCCCTTGCCGGCGGCGACGATGATGGCGGCGGTGCGGGGCGGGAACATCGGCGGCGAACTCGATCACTATCGTCCGTCATCCCTGCGATGGCAGGGATCAATTCTGGCTGAGCTCCGTGGGTTTCACGTCGGTCAGCGACTATTGATTCCCGCCTTCGCGGGAATGACGAAAAGGGTTGTTTCTATGCGCCTCATAGTCAGAGGCGGCCGTGCCCGCCAGCCTTGCCGCAAGAGGGCGTTTCGGCTATGCGCTGCCCAAATTTCAGGCAATCCCATGCGCATCAAACCGATCGACATCGGTCCGGTCCGGATCGACACGCCCGTCTTCCTCGCCCCCATGACCGGGGTGACCGACCTGCCGTTTCGGCGGGTCGTGCGCGGATACGGGTCGGGCCTCAACGTCACCGAAATGGTGGCGAGCCAGGCGGCGATCCGCGAGACGCGCCAAAGCCTGCAGAAATTCGCCTGGGACCCGATCGAGGATCCCGTGTCGATGCAGCTTGTCGGCTGCACGCCCTATGAAATGGGCGAGGCAGCGAAGCTGAGCGAGGATCGCGGCGCGGCGATCGTCGATATCAACATGGGCTGCCCGGTCCGCAAGGTCACGAACGGCGATGCGGGATCGGCGCTGATGCGCGACCTGCCGCTGGCGACCCAGCTGATCAAGGCGGTTGTCGAAGCGGTGAAGGTGCCCGTCACGCTCAAGATGCGGATGGGCTGGGACCATTCGAGTCTGAACGCGCCCGAACTTTCGCGGATCGCCGAGGATCTGGGCGTGAAGCTGATCACGGTCCACGGGCGTACCCGCAACCAGATGTACAAGGGCTCGGCGGACTGGGCCTTCGTCCGCAAGGTGAAGGACGCGATCAGCCTACCGGTCATCGTCAATGGAGACATCTGTTCGCCCGAGGACGCGCACACGGCGCTCGAGCAATCGGGCGCGGACGGCGTGATGATCGGGCGCGGCGCCTATGGCAAGCCGTGGCTGCTGCGTCAGGTGATGGATTCGCTGGAGGGGCGCGATCCCCGGCCTGACCCGACGCTCGACGAGCAGTACCGCCTGATCGTCGCCCATTACGACGACATGCTGTCGCTCTACGGCGAGCACACCGGCGTCGCGATGGCGCGCAAGCATCTCGGCTGGTACACCCGCGGCCTGCATGGGTCGGCCGAGTTCCGCAACACCGTGAATAAGGTACCCGACGGCGCGACGGTGAAGGCCATGCTGGCCGAATTCTACGCCCCCTGGACGAACCGCGCCGCCGCGTGAGTTTGCAGGTCCTGCCCGGTTTCGACGAACTCGTCGCCGCGATGCCCGTGGCGATTCTGGTCGTCGATCCGGGCGGCCGCATCGTGCTCGCCAATGCCGCGAGCGAGGCGTTGCTGAACTTTTCCGAACGCGCGATGACGGGGCAGGACATCGACGCCTTCGTGCGCTTCGATCAGGGTTTCGCCGACCGTCGCAAGGGGCGGACCTTCGCCGCCTATGACGTCGAGATCGGACTCGGCCGGATCGGCCGCGTCCGCGCCGATCTGGTCGAATGCGACATCCCCGAACGCCCCGGCTGGACGATCGTAACGCTGCGGACCACGCCCGGTGGTCGCGCGCCCGACCGGCGGGCGAGCGCCCGCGCGGCGATCGGCGCGGCGGCGATGCTGGCCCATGAGATCAAGAATCCGCTGTCGGGCATCCGCGGCGCGGCGCAATTGCTGGGCGATGGCGGCGGAGCGAGCACGCTGACCTCGCTGATCACGACCGAAGTCGATCGGATCGCTGCGCTGATCGACCGGATGCAGGATTTTACCGACACCCGGCCACTTCAACTCGAGGCGCGCAATGTGTACCCGCTGCTCGACCATGTCCGTGAGGTCGCGCGGGCCGGCTTCGCCCGCGATGTCGCGATCGACGAACGCTTCGACCCTTCGCTGCCGCCTGCGCTGGTCGATGCCGATGCGCTGACGCAGGTGCTGTTGAACCTCGTCAAGAATGCCGCCGAAGCTCTCGACGGAGTCGAGGATCGTCGCATCCTGCTGGCGACCGCCTATCGCCACGGCATGGCGGCGAGCGCGGCGCCCGGCCTGCCGCGACTGCCTTTGCCGATCGAAATCAGCGTGATCGATACCGGGCCCGGCGCGCCGGCGGACATCGCCGAGGACCTGTTCGAGCCGTTCGTGTCCGGCAAGGCGGAGGGACGCGGACTCGGCCTGCCGCTCGTCGCCAAGCTGGTCCGCGACATGGGTGGGATCGTGACCTATGCCCGCGAGGGCGAACCGCGGCGAACAGTGTTTCGCGTGCTTCTGCAGAGGGCAAAGACATGACGGCTTCCGGCCGCATCCTGGTCGTCGACGACGACGCCGCCATCCGCACCGTCGTCAGCGAGGCGCTGCGTCGCAAGGGACATGACGTCGTGACGGCGGCATCGCTGGGCGAGATGCGGGGGATGCTGGCGAAGGGGCTGCCGGACGTTCTGGTCACCGACGTCGTCCTGCCGGACGGCGACGGTCTGGACATGGTGCCGCAGATTCTGGCCGAGCATCCGGCGTTGCCGATCATCGTTCTGTCCGCGCGCAACACGCTGTCGACCGCCGTGCGCGCGACCGAAGCCGGTGCTTTCGATTATCTGCCAAAGCCGTTCGATCTGGACGTGCTGGCCCAAGCCGTCGCCGGCGGGCTCGCGCGTGCGCGGCGCGTAGGGGCGACCGTCGCGGAGGCGGTGGACGACACGTTGCCGCTGATCGGTCGGTCGCCGGCGATGCAGGGCGTGTACCGTGTCATCGCGCGCGTCGTCTCGAACGACCTGACCGTGCTGGTGTCGGGCGAATCCGGGACCGGCAAGGAACTGGTGGCTCGCGCGATCCACGATCTGGGGGGGCGCCGCGCGGCGCCGTTCGTCGCACTCAACATGGCGGCGATCCCGCGCGAGCTGATCGAGGCCGAACTGTTCGGGCACGAACGCGGCGCCTTCACCGGGGCGGCGGCGCGGGTCGCGGGCAAGTTCGAACAGGCGGCCGGCGGCACGCTGTTCCTCGACGAGATCGGCGACATGCCGATGGACGCGCAGACGCGGTTGCTGCGCGTGCTCCAGTCGGGTGAGTTCACCACGGTCGGCGGGTCGCGTACCATCCGCGCGAACGTGCGGATCGTCGCGGCGACCAACAAGGATCTGGCGGCGCAGGTCGCCTCGGGCGGCTTTCGCGAGGATCTCTTCTATCGGCTGAACGTCGTGCCCATCGCGCTGCCGGCGCTGCGGGAGCGATGCCAGGACATCGCCCTGCTCGCGCGGCATTTCCTCGATCGCGCGGCCGACGATGGGCTGCCGCACAAGCGGATCGACGACAGTGTCGTCGCCCTGTTGGAGGCGCATAATTGGCCCGGCAACGTCCGCGAGCTCGAAAATCTCATGCGGCGCCTGGCCGCGCTCAGCCGCGACGAGTGGATCGGTCGCGAGGAGATTTCTGCGATGCTCGGCCGGGGTGTGTCGGGCAGCCCGGCGCCATCGGCTGGGATCAAGGCTGCCGTCCTGGCTCGCCTCGCCGAAATCGACAGCGAACGCGCCGGCGCGCTGGACGACGGCACCGTCTACGACCGCATCATCGCCGAGGTCGAACGCCCGCTGATCGTCGCGATGCTGGAGCGGCATGGCGGTAACCAGCTGCGGGCGGCGCGAGCGATGGGCATCAATCGTAACACGCTGCGCAAACGTCTGGACGATCTGAGCATCGCAACATCGGATGCGCGTCGACCACCGCGAGACGTCGACCCCAATTAGGGCGCTTTATCAAAATATGTGTTTTCTCGGCAACAGTCCGGGTGTAAGCGCGCAACGATGACTGTTGCGGCATTGCCGATAGACGAGCCTGCAACGCCCTTTCGGCGCTTCGCCGTCACGCCTGCGATAGAATTCGGTGTCATCGCGGTCATGGTCGCAGTCGCGGTCGGCAGCTGGCGGATCATCGCCGCGACCAGCGCGTCGAAGGCGCTGTTCAGCCCGACGATGGCGGCGGCGATGCTGACCGCCAATCTGATCCCGGCAGTGATTCTGATCGTCCTGATCGGCCGCCGCATTGCGATCCGCCGAGCCTCCCGGGCATCGATCGCGGGCCGCGGGCGGCTGCACGTCCGGCTGGTCGCGGTGTTCTCGCTGATGGCCAGCATCCCGATCGTGCTGACCGTCGTCGCCGCATCGGTGATGTTTCAGTCGGGCGTCCAGCTCTGGGGTTCGGAGCGTGCGGTCGGGGCGTTCAATAGCACGCTGGATCTGGCGCGCGAAGGGCAGAAGGTCGTTGCGGAGCGGTGGACCGGCGAGGCCGTGTCGATGGCGAAGGACATCAGGCGCTGGTATCCGGATGTGCCAGGCAGTTCGGCTGATTTTCAGGCCTATGTCCTGGATCAAACGTACAAACGCAATCTGCGACAGTCGCTGGTGTTCCGCATCAGGGACGGGCAGGACGTCGAAGCGGTATTCGGTTTCGACTATCCCGATCCGTCTTCCTTTGCAAAGCGGGTTTCCGGAGAGACGCTGAACCGGCTGCAAGATGACAAGCCGTTTATCAATTTCGATGAGAAGGTCATCTGGGTCGTCACGCCGATCGACAGGTCAAAACGCCTGTTTCTTTACGTAGCGACGACGGAGAACGTCGATTTTCTGAACTCCCAGAGCGGCAGTGCCGAGCAACTGCTGTCCGACTATTCCGCACTGCAGTCGCGCGCCCGACTACTGCAACTGCAGTTCAACGCAGTCCTGTTCGGCGTCGCCTTGCTGATCGTCGCGCTCGCGACGTGGATCGCGCTTGCCGTGGCGGATCGCCTCGTTCGACCGATCGACGAGCTGGTGAACGCTGCCGAGCGCGTGGCTGGCGGCGACCTGTCGACTCGCGTGCCGGTCGGTTCGGTGTCCGACGAAGTCGGCGCGCTGGGTGATGCGTTCAACCGGATGACCGGTCGGCTCCAGGCGCAGACCAGTGCTCTCGTCGATGCCAATGCCGAGTCCGAAAGTCGCCGCGCCCTGATCGAGGCGGTAATGTCGGGCGTCACCGCAGGCGTCGTCGCGGTCGGGGACGAGCGCACGGTGCGGCTCGTCAACAGCTCGGCGCTCGCGCTCATCGCGCCCGGCGCCAACGTCGTCGGCCAGCGACTCGCCGACGTATCGCCCGAACTCGACGGGCTGCTCGCCAGCGGCGCGCGGGAGGGCGTGGTCCAGATCAATGCCAGCGGCGAGGCGCGGACGCTGGCGGTCAAGATCACCCGCGACGACGACGGCAACGTCCTGACCTTTGACGACATCACCCAGCAGCTGATCGACCAGCGCCGGGCCGCCTGGTCCGACGTCGCGCGGCGCATCGCGCATGAAATCAAGAACCCGCTGACCCCCATCCAGCTCGCCGCCGAGCGCCTCCAGCGTCGTTATGGCAAGCTGGCGCCCGAGGGCGACACGACCTTCGGCCGCCTGACCGACACCATCGTCCGTCAGGTCGGTGACCTTCGGCGTATGGTCGACGAATTCTCGTCCTTCGCGCGGATGCCAAAGCCCGTGTTCCGCGAGGAATCGCTCGTCGATCTCGCGCGTCAGGCGGTGTTCTTGCACGAGGTCGCGCACCCCGCGATCCGCTTTGCGCTGCTCTACCAGGATCCGTCGCCGAGCCTGGTGTGCGACCGCCGCCAGATCGGCCAGGCGCTGACCAATCTGGTCAAGAATGCAGTCGAGGCGATCGAGGCGAGGACCGGCGACGACCTGCCGACCGGCGAGATCACGCTGGCGCTCAGCGGTGGCCGCAGCGTCGGGGTACAGATCGCCGACAACGGCATCGGCCTGCCGGTCGAGCGCGACCGGATCGTCGAGCCCTATATGACGACACGGGCGCGGGGCACCGGCCTCGGCCTCGCCATCGTCAAGAAGATCGTGGAAGAGCATTTCGGCACGATGCACTTCACCGACCGCCCCGGCGGCGGCACTGTCGTGACGCTGGCGTTCGACGCCGGTACGCTTGCTGGCCTCGCCGATCCGAATGCGCCCGACGACGCATCCGACCCCAGTCCTGCCATGCTGACTCGAAATCGGAATTCCTGATGAGTATCGACATCCTCGTTGTCGACGACGAATACGACATCCGCGAACTGGTCGCCGGCGTGCTGGAGGACGAAGGCTACGACACGCGCCTCGCCGCCGATAGCGATGCTGCGCTGGAGGCGATCGCGACCAGGCGGCCGAGCTTGGTGCTGCTCGATGTCTGGCTTCAGGGATCGCGGCTCGACGGGCTTGACCTGCTCGACGAGATCAAGCGGCGCGATCCGTCGATTCCGGTGCTGGTCATCTCCGGTCATGGCAACATCGACACTGCGGTCGCCGCAATCCGGCGGGGCGCGTCGGACTTCATCGAAAAGCCCTTCGAGGCCGAACGGCTCTTGTTGCTCGTCGAGCGCGCGACCGAAACCGAGCGGTTGCGGCGCGAGATCGCGTCACTGCGCGCCTCGGCGGGGCGCGAGGACGACCTGACGGGCAGTTCGACCGCGATCAACGCGGTGCGCGCGACCCTCAAGCGCGTCGCCTCGACCGGCAGCCGCGTGCTGATTTCGGGCAGCGCGGGCGTCGGCAAGGAAGTCGCGGCCCGCCTGCTGCACGGCTGGTCCGGCCGCGCCAACGCGCCATTCGTTATCGTCAGTGCGGCACGCATGACGCCCGAGCGCGTCGAGGAGGAACTGTTCGGCGTGGAGGAGGGGGGCGACCTAGTTCGGCCGGGTCTGCTCGAACAGGCGCATGGCGGCACGTTGTTCCTAGACGAGATCGCCGACATGCCGGTCGCGACGCAGGCCCGCATCTTGCGCGTGCTGACCGACCAGAGCTTCACCCGCGTCGGCGGCACCCGTGTGGTCAAGGTCGACGTCCGCGTCGTCTCCGCCACCGCGCGCGACCTGCAGGACGAGATCGCGGAAGGGCGCTTCCGCGAAGACCTCTATTACCGCCTGAACGTGGTTCCGGTCGTTATCCCGCCGCTTGCCGAACGCCGCGAGGACATCCCGGCGCTGGTCGAGCATTTCGTGGCGCATTACGCCGCGGAGCGCCGCGTCCCGACACCCGAGGTCGCGCCCGATGCGATGGTCGCGCTGCAGAGCTACGAATGGCCGGGCAACGTCCGCCAGCTGCGTAACGTCGTCGAACGGACGATCATCCTGGCGCCGGGCAACCGCATCGGTCGCATCGACCTGGACCTGCTCCCCCCCGAAGTGCTCGGCCGCGGAGACGGGGAAGGCGGCGGTTCGGCGGCGATAATGGGTGCACCGCTGCGGGAGGCGCGCGAGAGCTTCGAGCGCGAATATCTGCGCGTCCAGATCCGACGCTTTTCCGGCAACATCAGCCGCACCGCGAGCTTTATCGGAATGGAGCGATCGGCGTTGCACCGGAAGCTCAAGCTGCTGGGCATCACTGAAACGCGCGAGGATTGAGGGTAAACCTTACATTCCCGCAGCGCACCTCATCCCGGACTTGATCCGGGATCCACGGTCTCAGGCGAATCAGCTCGAAACTCTGGATTTCGGATCATGTCCGGAAAGACGGCATGAATTGCGCGGTCGTTTTTCGCAGCGGGATGTCGGGCATGGCCGCGATGCTGGACGTGGAACAACCGCGCTCCTAGATTGTCCTAGCCGGGTGCCGAGGGGGTACGCGGAAACGACGCCGGTTCAGCGGCGCCCAGCGGGCAACTCCCGCCAAAAGCAAGGACACGACGATGGCCGAAAAGCAGACATCGCTCCAGGACCTTTTCCTCAACGCGCTGCGCAAATCGAAGACCCCGGTGACGATGTTCCTCGTCAAGGGTGTGAAGCTGCAGGGAATCGTGACCTGGTTCGATAATTTCTCCGTCCTGCTGCGCCGTGATGGCCAATCGCAACTGATCTACAAGCACGCCATTTCGACGATCATGCCGTCGGGTCCGCTGGATGTCGCCGGCATCGTCGAGACGATCGGTGAGTCGTCGTCGAGAAACCCAGGCTTGCAGGAAATCTTCCTGAACGCCGTGCGCAAGCAGGAAGAAAGCGTCACCATGTTCCTGGTCAACGGCGTGATGCTGCAGGGCGGTATCGCGGCCTTCGACCTGTTCTGCATGCTGCTGCATCGCGAAGGCATGGCGCAGCTGGTCTACAAGCATGCGGTGTCGACGATCCAGCCCGCCAACCCGCTGAACCTGGCCGACGAGCAGGCGTCCGAAGGGGTCTGATGTCGACCGGATTCGATCGCGACCAGGAGGACTTCGCGCGCGGCGCGCGGGCCGTGGTCGTTCTGCCCGATCAGGGCGGCTCGCCGCGAGATGCCGATGCGCGGCTTGAGGAAACAGCTGGGCTGGCGCTGGCGATCGGCGTCGAGGTCGCGCACAAGATCGCGTTCCGTGTCCGCGCGCCGAAGCCTGCGACACTGATCGGCAGCGGTCAGGTCGAGCAACTGGCGGATGTCGTGAAGACCGACGACATGACGCTGGCGGTGTTCGACGCCAGTCTGACGCCGGTGCAGCAGCGCAATCTGGAAACCGCGCTGGGGTGCAAGGTCATCGACCGCACGGGCCTGATCCTCGAGATTTTCGGCGAGCGCGCGCGGACGGCGGAAGGGCGGTTGCAGGTCGAATTGGCCCACCTCGACTATCAGGCCGGTCGCCTGGTACGCAGTTGGACCCATCTCGAACGTCAGCGCGGCGGTTTCGGCTTCCTCGGCGGCCCGGGCGAAACCCAGATCGAGGCCGACCGTCGCCTGATCCGCGACCGGATGGCGCGGCTGCGGCGCGAGCTCGACCAGGTTAGCCGTACGCGTGGGCTTCATCGGGAACGGCGCCAGCGCGCGCCGTGGCCGGTCATCGCCCTGGTCGGCTACACCAACGCGGGCAAGTCGACGCTGTTCAATCGACTGAGCGGCAGCGACGTCATGGCGGAGAACCTGTTGTTCGCGACGCTCGATCCGACGCTGCGGCAGATATCGCTGCCCGGCATCGATAAGGCGATCCTGTCGGACACCGTGGGGTTCGTCTCCGAACTGCCGACGCAGCTGGTTGCTGCGTTCAAGGCGACGTTGGAGGAGGTCGTATCGGCCGATTTGCTCGTCCACGTCCGCGACGTGGCGCATCCTGACAGTGCGGCGCAAAAGGCTGACGTCGAAGGCGTGCTGGCGGATATCGGCGTCGAGGAAGCGACGCCGCGGATCGAGGCGTGGAACAAGCTCGACCTGTTGGTGGGCGACGCGCGTGAGGACCTGATCGTCGAGGCGTCACGGCGGGATGACGTGGTGCCGATTTCGGCGCTGACCGGGGAAGGCGTGGAGTCGCTGCTGGCGACGATATCGGCGCTGCTGACCGCAGGGCATCGTCGGTACACAATCACGCTGGACGCCGGCGATGGGGCGGGCGCAGCGTGGCTGCATCAGCATGGCGAAGTGCTGGGGCAGGCGATCGATGGTGACCGGGCGATCTACGACGTCCGCCTCTCTCCCGAGGACCATGACCGCTTCATGGCCCGGGAAGACTGGGGCGGCGCGTAACCCGCCGCCCGTCGACATGTGTTTATGCGCCGGGCATGTCGGGTTCGAGCAGTCGGTGCAGGTGCACCAGCACATACTTCATTTCGGCGTCGTCGACGGTCTTCTGCGCCGCCTCGCGCCATGCCTTTTCAGCGCTGGCGTAATCGGGGAAGATACCGACGATGTCGATCTGCGACAGATCGGCGAAATCGAGCGTGCGCGGATCGGTCACGCGGCCGCCGAACACCAGATGCATCTTGCTCATTGAGACTCCCGGGAATGTCGCGGTCCAGATAACCGCACATCCCCGGGGGTCAAGGCATTCAGGCCGGGTCTGCGGCGCGCTCGACGGTGTCTTCGGCCTTCTTCTTGCCCTTGCGTGCCGCGGTCAGCGCGCTGTCGAAGACCTTGCGAGCGCTTTCGCGTGCGGCATCACGGCCGAGCACGGCACCGCTTAGCTGTTCCTTCCCGGTTTCGCGCGCCGCGATGACCGCCGCCGTCGCGCCTTCGGCCAATCGCTTGCCGACGGTGCCAAGCAACTTCTTTTCCTGCTTGCTGCGCGGGATCAGCGCGCCGGCGATCAGGCCGACCGTCAGGCCGCCGACGAGCACGCCGACGGGGTTGGATTCGAGGCCCTTTACCGCCGACTTGGCACGGTCGAACGCCGCTTCGCGGGCGTCGGCCAGCTTGTCGCGGTTGGCCGGCTTGTTCTTGGCGGACTTGGATGTTTCGGCCATGATGATGTCCTTACAGATATTTAGTTTTCTGAACTCGTGTCGGACGCGGCGGTTGCGTCGTCGCGCCCGATCAATGCGGTAGCCCAGCCCAGCAACGGCTTGTGCGCAAGGGCGAGGCCCACGGCACCCGCGACGGCTGCGGCGATCGCCGGGCGTTCACGAACGACCTGGATGCCGGTCTGAGCCGCTAGGCTCGCCTTGTCGGCCGCGGTGCCGACGGCGTCTGCGGCGATCGACTTCGGATTGAGCCGCTGCTTCGCCACAGAAAGCGAGGCGTCCAGCCGGGCGCGAGCAGCCGACGCGCGGGCACGGGCGGCAACGACCGTGGGATCATCAGTCATGTGTCACCTCCGAACGCGCGCGACAGCCGCGACGCCGCCAGCTTGCCGAGCAGCCCGGTGATCGCCAGAACGGCCACTACGACGATCGCCGTCGCGAGAAGCGGCCCGGTCCTGGTCGACAGCGCCATGATGAGGCCCACGAGAAAGGCCGTCAAAGCCGAGCCTGCGAGGAAGATCGCGGCAACGCCCAGGATCAACCCCAGCTTCGCTGCGCGCAGCCGGGCCGTCGCGACCGCCTTTGCCACGTCGACCTGCGCCATCGCATAGGCGCGGGCGTCCTCGGCGACCTGGACGATCGCGTCGCCGACGCCCACGCCAGCTTCAGGTTCGTTCGGCAATCCCGTCATTGCGGTCCCCCTGCCGGCCAGACGTCAGGCGTCGCGGTTCGCGTCGATGCCCGACTGGACGAGGCGGGCGAGCACGAAGCCTACCGCCGCCGCCGCGCCGATCGCGACACCCGGCGACTTCCGGACAAAATCGCGTGCGTCGTCGAGCAGATCGTCGATCTCCTTGTCCCGCAGAGTGTCGGCGAAGCTGGTCACCGCGCCCGATGCCGAGCGGGCATAGCCGCCGAACTGCGGGCCGACCTTCTCGTCGATCGTCGCTGCCGTATCCTCAATGGTCTTGGCAAGCTCGTCGAGCGCACCGGTCGCGCGGGCCTTGCCGTCGTCGGCCAAGGCGCGCAGCTTCTCTCCCGCTTGGCCGGTCAGTTTGCCTGCCTCGTCCTTCACCAACTGCTTGGCGCCGCGCAATTTTTCCGACGTTGCGGTGCCGTTCTCCGCATCGCGGTTGTTGAAGCGATCTTCCAGGCCGGGTTCGGGCGTGAATTCCACGTCCAAGTTGCCGGCGGTTTCCGTATCTTTGGCCATGATCTGACGCCTTCCTTCGGTTCGCCTCCACAACAAGGCGGGGGCGGGGCGGTTCCATCGGCGTTGCCGTTACGACGGCGAACCGTTAGAGGCGCCCCGCGAAGCCAACACACATCTAGGAAGGTCGTTACGTGACCGCAATCATCGACATCCACGGCCGCATGATCCTCGACAGCCGCGGCAATCCGACCGTCGAAGTCGACGTGCTGCTGGAAGACGGCAGCTTCGGACGCGCGGCAGTCCCCTCGGGCGCCTCGACCGGCGCGCATGAAGCGGTCGAACTGCGCGACGGCGAGAAGGCACGCTGGCTGGGCAAGGGCGTCGACAAGGCGGTCGAGGCGGTGAACGGCGAGATCGCCGAGGCCGTGTTGGGGCTGGAGGCTGAGGACCAAGCCGATCTCGACACGCGGATGATCGAGCTGGACGGCACCGAGAACAAGGGGCGTCTGGGCGCCAACGCGATCCTGGGCGTCAGCCTTGCGGCGGCCAAGGCGGCGGCGGAGGCGCGCGGGTTGCCGCTCTATCGCTACGTCGGCGGCGTCGCTGCGCACCTGCTGCCGGTGCCGATGATGAACATCATCAACGGTGGCGAGCATGCCGACAACCCGATCGACTTCCAGGAGTTCATGATCGTGCCAGTCGGCGCGGAAAACATCGTGGAGGCGGTGCGCTGCGGTTCCGAAATTTTCCACACGCTGAAGAAGGGCCTGCACGACAAGGGTCTGGCGACCGGCGTGGGCGACGAAGGCGGTTTCGCACCGAACCTGTCGTCGACCACCGACGCGCTCGACTTCATCATGGCTGCGATCGAGAAGGCTGGCTACACGCCGGGCGACGATGTGATGCTGGCGCTCGATTGTGCGGCGACCGAATATTTTCGCGACGGCGCGTACAAGATGGTGGGTGAAGGCAAGACGCTGGCTCCGCACGAGAACGCCGAATTCCTGGCCGACCTGACGCGCCGCTACCCGATCTTCTCGATCGAGGACGGCATGGCCGAGGATGATTTCGAAGGCTGGAAGGCACTGACGGACCTGATCGGCGGCACGGTGCAACTGGTCGGCGACGATCTGTTCGTGACGAATCCGGCGCGCTTGGCCGACGGAATCGAGCGCGGTCTTGCCAATTCGCTGCTGGTGAAGGTCAACCAGATCGGCACGCTGACCGAAACGCTGGCGGCGGTGAACCTGGCGCAGCGTTCGCGCTACACGGCGGTCATGTCGCACCGTTCGGGCGAAACCGAGGATGCGACGATCGCCGACCTGGCGGTCGCGACGAATTGCGGGCAGATCAAGACCGGCAGTCTGGCGCGGTCGGACCGGTTGGCGAAGTATAACCAGCTGATCCGCATCGAGGAGGAATTGGGCGACGCGGCGCGTTATGCGGGCCGGGATATTCTGGTTCGAAAGTAAGCTGATATTCTCCCCGACACGGGGAGGGGGGTCGGCGAAGCCGGTGGAGGGGGCGCTCCGCAAATGACACCCGTGGGCCCGCTCCCTCCACCACCGACTTCGCCGGCGGTCCCCCTCTCCGCGCGCGAGGAGGATTGCGGAATGGCTTGAACCAACCGCTTGATTAAGCGATTAACCCTACATGCCCGCCGTCCGCGCCCGAACCAAGACGCCCCCCTCGGCCATCCTCCGCCGTGCCGGCCTGCCGGCGGCGGCGCTGATCCTTATGGGCTTCTTCGGCTATTATGCGGTGCTCGGACCCAACGGCATCCTGTCGTACCGTGACTATTCGCGGCAGCTGGAAAAGCGCCGCGCGGATTACGAGAAGCTCGACAAGCAGCGCACCGAACTCAAGAATCGCGTCGCGCTGCTCGACCCGAAGCGCGCGAACCCCGACATGGTCGATGAAATGACGCGCAAGAACCTGAACGTCGTGCACCCGGACGAGGTCATCGTCCCGCTCAACTGACGTTTCCGTAAGGGCGAAAGGGGCGCTGCCACCGGTTGCAGGCGGTGCACTTTCCGGCCATAGGCCTCAGTTCCTGACTCCGTTCGGAACGAGGTTTCTTAGCATCGTGGCAAAAGCCCCCGCACGCACCACCGCCCCCGCCGGCGAACCGCCGATTTCCAATCGCGAACGCCCGGCCGAGCCCAAGCCCTATGAGGCTACCAAGGACGAACTGCTGCAGTTCTACAAGGACATGCTGCTGATCCGCCGCTTCGAGGAAAAGGCGGGTCAGCTCTATGGCCTGGGCCTGATCGGCGGTTTCTGCCACCTGTACATCGGCCAGGAAGCGGTCGCGGTCGGGCTGCAGTCGGCGCTGGACGGCGACAAGGATTCGGTCATCACCGGATACCGCGACCATGGCCATATGCTCGCCTATGGCATCGATCCCAAGGTCATCATGGCCGAGCTCACCGGGCGCGCCGCCGGCATCTCGAAGGGCAAGGGCGGGTCGATGCACATGTTCTCGACCGAGCACAAGTTCTACGGCGGGCACGGCATCGTCGGTGCGCAGGTGTCGCTGGGCGCAGGGCTCGCGTTCAAGCACAAATACAGTGGCGACGGAGGCGTGACGCTGGCCTATTTCGGTGACGGCGCGGCCAACCAGGGCCAGGTCTACGAAGCCTTCAACATGGCCGAGCTGTGGAAGCTGCCGATCATCTTCGTGATCGAGAACAACCAGTACGCCATGGGCACGTCGGTCAATCGCGCCTCGTCGGAAGATCAGCTCTACCGCCGCGGTGAATCGTTCCGCATTCCGGGCATCCAGGTCGACGGCATGGACGTGCTCGCCAGCCGCGGTGCGGCCGAGACGGCGCTGGAATGGGTCCGTGCCGGCAAGGGGCCGATCATCCTCGAGATGAAGACCTATCGCTATCGTGGGCATTCGATGTCCGATCCGGCGAAATATCGTAGCCGCGACGAAGTCCAGGCCGTCCGCGACAAGTCGGATCCGATCGACCACGTCAAGAAGCTGCTCGAAGCGCAGGGCGTGACCGAAGCCGACCTGAAAGTGGTCGAGCAGGAGATCCGCAAGGTCGTCAACGAATCCGCCGACTTTGCCGAGAATGCCCCCGAGCCGGATCCGGCCGAACTGTACACTGAAGTGCTGGTGGAGTCGTACTGATGCCGATTGAGATCAAGATGCCGGCACTGTCGCCCACGATGGAGGAGGGCACGCTGGCCAAGTGGCTGGTGAAGGAAGGCGACACGGTCAAGTCCGGCGACATTATGGCCGAGATCGAGACCGACAAGGCGACGATGGAATTCGAAGCCGTCGACGAAGGCACCATCGGCAAGCTGATGGTCGCCGAGGGCACGGACAACGTGAAGGTCGGCACCGTCATCGCGACGCTGCTGGCTGAGGGCGAGGATGCATCGGCCGCCGACGCTGCGCCGGCTCCGGCCGCCAAGGACGACACGCCCGCACCGGAAGCGAAGGCCGACGCCAAGAAGGACGACAAGGTCGAGGATTCGGCACACCCTTCGCAGGAAAAGGTCGAAACCGGCGCGCGCCAGCTGTTCGAAGCCGCGAGTCACGAGGCCGAGGTCGAGAATCCCGAGGTGCCCGAGGGCACCGAGATGGTGAAGACGACCGTTCGCGAAGCGCTGCGCGACGCGATGGCTGAAGAAATGCGCGCCGACGAGCGCGTGTTCGTGATGGGCGAGGAAGTCGCGCAATATCAGGGTGCGTACAAGGTCACCCAGGGCCTGCTCGACGAATTCGGCGAGAAGCGCGTCATCGACACGCCGATCACCGAATATGGTTTCGCCGGGATCGGCACGGGCGCGGCGATGTCGGGCCTACGCCCGATCGTCGAGTTCATGACGTTCAACTTCGCGATGCAGGCGATCGACCACATCATCAATTCGGCCGCCAAGACCAACTATATGTCCGGCGGCCAGATGCGCTGCCCGATCGTGTTCCGTGGTCCCAATGGTGCCGCCAGTCGCGTCGGCGCGCAGCATTCGCAGAACTACGGCCCATGGTATGCGAGCGTCCCCGGCCTGATCGTGATTGCGCCCTATGACGCGCAGGATGCCAAGGGCCTGCTGAAGGCCGCGATCCGCAGCGAAGACCCGGTCGTCTTCCTGGAAAACGAACTGATGTACGGCCGCTCGTTCGACGTGCCGAAGATCGACGACTTCGTCCTGCCGATCGGCAAGGCGCGGATCATGCGTCCGGGCAAGGACGTGACTTTGGTCAGCTATTCGATCGGCGTCGGCGTTTCGCTGGAGGCCGCCGACAAGCTGGCCGAGGAAGGTATCGACGCGGAGGTCATCGACCTGCGCACGCTGCGCCCGCTCGACAAGAAGACGGTGCTGAAGTCGCTCGCCAAGACCAACCGCCTGGTCGTGGTCGAGGAAGGCTGGCCGACCTGCTCGATCGCGAGTGAGATCACCGCGATCGTCATGGAGGAAGGCTTCGACGACCTCGACGCACCGGTGCTGCGCGTGACCAACGAGGACGTGCCGTTGCCCTACGCCGCGAACCTCGAAAAGCTGGCGCTCATCACCGCGGACAAGGTCGTCGCGGCGGTAAAGAAGGTCACCTATCGCTGATAGGAACGCGCCCGTCCCGCCGACCTGATGGACGGCAGGGCAGGGCTGCCGATCGAAACGCGTCGGTCAGCTGCAACGGCTGATCGGCGCGTTTTCCGTATTGGTCGGCGCGGTCGACGTGTCACGCCGGTCGCGAACCATCATCGATGCGAATTCGATGATCTGGTTGTCGCCGAACAGGCCGGTCTTGATGAGCGGGCGATAGTCGTAGGCGACTTCGACGAACATCGTCGCGCCGTTGTCGGGCGCGGTGACCTTCCGTCCGGCCGGGCCGAGGCCATCCGGGAAGTTCGGCGAGGCGAGGCCGGTCGTGTACAGCGGCGTATAAGTTTTCGATCCGCGACAGCGTCTCCAGCCGATCTTGTACGTGGCGGCCGTATTCGGCCTCGCGGCGGGCTCCAGGCTGACCAACACCACCCGGCCGCGGGTGAAGAGGTCGAGCTCGCCCGCCTGCAAACCGGCGCCGGTCAGAAGGTCGTTGATGTCGGCTTCGGAAATGGTCTTCGCCTGCAACTGCGATCCATTGCCCATGCGCGCGGCGTTGTCCGCGATCTGCAGGGCTACCTGGCTGATCCGCATGCGGGTCGTGACGAAATTGGTCAGCTCGGCACCCGTCAGCGCCATCAGGATGAAGATTGGCAGTACGTAGGCAAATTCGATCAGCGCCACAGCGCGCCTTTCAAGGAGCAGCCGGCGCAGCAAACGATAGGATCGAGCACCGGGGGTCACGCGCAATTCCGGACGACCGGCGTGGCATAGCTTTGCTGGTCGCCATAAGGCTGGTTTTCCAGCACGGTCTGCGCGGTGATCGTCTGCGTATTGCCCAGGCCGATGAAACCGATAACCGGGACGATCCGCGGATAGGTCATGCGGACGGTGTAGAGGGTCGCGTCCTTGGCGCCGCCCTGGCCGGCATTGCCGCCGTCCTTGTCCCAGACGGAGTTGCCGTTGGCATCGACATAGGGTTCGTTCGCGTCGCAGGTCAGATTACCGTTGGTGTCTGTGAACGACTCCGCCCGAGCCGCCGCTGCTTCGGTGAAGGTACGGTAGAAGCGGCGGGTGATGGTGACCGTCGCGCCGCTGTTCATGGCCTTCGCCTGGGCCGTGACCTTCGCGTCGAGCGCGGCCTGCGACGCCGCTTCGGTCCCGGATTCCAAGGACGAGTCGCGCGCAGACTTCTGAACTACGCCCTGCAGGACGGCCCGTGTGTATAGCGTGTGACTGACGTCGAACGCGCCCATCAGCAACAGGCACATCACCGGCGCGACCATGCCGAACTCGACGACCGTCACCCCGCCCGGATCGGCGCAAAGGTCACGGAGTCGCATGCGGAAGCCGCCGATCACCGCGTGAGCCTCAACTGCGAAATCTGATCGGCGATCGACTTGAACGTCGACTGCAACTGCGCGGCGTTGTTCGCGCTGAAATAGCGTCCGGACGATGCGCATGCGGTCATGCGCGTGACCGTGGTCGGATCGACATAGCCGAAGGTAATGACCCACAGAGTGATGTTCTTGTTCTTGATGACGGTGCACAGCGCCTCGGTCCGGGCGTTCACTTGCTGTGTCAGCGTCCCGGTGCTCGTACAGCCCTCCGTTGGTGCCGACGCCGCCCCGGTCGTGCGGCGGTCGAACCAGTTGACGCCGTAAGCGGTATAATTGTTGACGCCGGTGCAAGCGTCGCCGTCGGTCATGAAGATCATGTGCCGCTCGATCTCACCACCCTGCGGCGTGAACGCGTTTTCCGATGCGAACAGGCCGGTCGGCGACATCAGCCGCGCACCCCAGATCAGGCCGATGTCGTGATAGGTGTTTCCCTCCGAATAGAGGCCGTCGACGTAGGTGTCGAAGGCATTGGCGTCCGGCCACGATTGCAGCTTCTTCGCCTCGCGCGGGCAGGCGTAATAATAATCGCGCCTCATGTCGCTGGTGCTGCTGACCGCACTGGTGGTCCAGCCCGAGCCGTTCGAGCGGGTATAGATCAGATCCGGCAGTACCGGCTTCCACTGCGTCGTCGCGTCGCTTGTGGAAGGGATCGAATCGATGTCGAGGTCCTTGGCACCGCTTGGCACGGGCGTGTAGCTGGCCTGGGAAACGGTCTGTCGTTCTTCGACGCATCCGTCCCAGTTAATCGTGACATTTGCGCCACCGGACCCGATCGGCCACTGAAAATTGGTATTGAATCCAGAACCGTTTTTCAGAAGGTTGGTGGTGACGGGAAGTGAATTGTAGGTCCAGGTGACATTATTGTAGTCACGCGCTTCGTAGATGCAGTACCACGACGAATAGGTATACCCGTTGTACGTGCGGGTCGGCCCCAGCACTCTATATTCCCTGGTGCTCGTGTTCGCCGGGGCAGGTTTGCAGGTGTCGTAACGCGATGCCGTATAGTAATCGACGAGTTCCCAATTGCTCCAGCTGACGCTTTCCACGCTTCGCGTCTGGTAATTGGCGGTGTCGGCGATCCAGTCCGGGCTGAGCAGCTTTCCGACGTTGACGTTGGTGGCATAGGGCACGAAGCCGAAGCGGATCTGAACTTGGCTGCCGGTCCCGCCGCTGGGCGTACCGGTCGTACAAGTCGCATCGGTGTCCAGTCGCGCGACGATCTCGTAGAAGCATTTGACCGAAATCTTGAGGCTCGCCAGCTTCGACATGCTGTCGCCGGCGGGGGTGTCGCCCATCGACCCGGTCGTATCCAGCACGAACATCACGTCGGTGTTTGGCAGTCGCATTTCCGCATCGCACGTGACCGACAGCGTATCGGTCATTTTGCCGAAAATGCGCATCAGCGTCATCGGGATCGTGGCGGATGCCGTACCCACCACGCGCCCGGCGTTTTCGGTGAACTCGCGAGTCATGTCGGTCGAACTGAAGATACCCGACCGGATGTTGCCGTCGAAGAACTGGTTCGCCTGCGCGCGCGCGTAGTAATTATTGTATGACCATGTGCCGCCGCCCATCGCTTTGCGGCCGGCCAGCGCCCCCGCGTCGCAGGCGTGCTGCAGGCGCGTCTTCAGGATGTACATGCGACTGACATCGATACCGCCGCCAACCAGGCCAGCCAGCGGGATCAGCGCGGCGGTCATGATGGCCAGCGTGTTGCCGCGAACATCGCGCAATAGCCGCATCAAAAACCCACAATGCCGCTGCCCCGCACCCATCGACCGTCTAACCCTCGCTACACCGACCCCGTCGATGACCGACCACATTTTTCACGGGCAAGGTTAATTTCCCGTTCGAGCCAGCGGATTTAAGTGCGATATTGATATAAATCAGATGTAAAGTTGCTCGTGAAAGCGTCGGCGGTGTCGCCGCGTCAGGTGCGAAGACTCGATCGCCTTCTGGAACAATGCGTTCGGTGCGTCCGAAATGCTGCCGACTGTCGACTCAGAAGGACAGGCCATCACTCGCACAGCTACGCAGTGCCGGCGCGATCTGCGGCAGGCGCCAGACCACGTTATTGACCGACCACGCGTCGTAGTTGATCGATTCGAGGTGATAGGCCGTGCAGAGAACGGCGATACGTACGCCGCGGGCCTTGGTCGTGTCGCCTTGCACGGTGGTGATCGGGCCGATCTGTCGGCGACCGCGTTCGTCGTCGCGCATGCCGTCGGTAATCAAAAGCGACATCGCCTGCGGTGTGTTGTCGGCCGTGCGCATGCCGTTGCCCGGATTGTGCGTGATCGCGGTGGTCAGCTTCGCGAGGGAATGCGCGTACTCGGTTTGCCGACCCTACTTGTAGGCGTGCATCTCGACGGCCACGGTTTCCGGGGTCGCCGAAGCAGCCAGATGTCCTGCGCGAAGGTGATCGCCGAGAAACAGGTCGTCAGCAGCGAGTCGTATTGATAACTGGCTTCGGTGTAGACGAACCGCATGTCGGGCTGGCGATAGGGGGCCGGAATGGCGGTCGCATAATATCGCCCGTTACATATCCACCGGTGTTGCGACCTCGGCTCAAGTTGACTTGAATGACCTGACCGCTGGGTTCGACCGAGATATGGGTCACGCGCAGTTGCACCAGTGTGGCGGAACAGGGCGCCATGATATGCGTCGATGCCGCCATGATCTCGTCGAACTCGGCGGTCTGAAACTCGCGATATTGCGAGGTCATGTCGCGGATCGCTCGCCTCATGATCGTCACGCGACGCTTGCAGGCGATCGCATCGGACATCCGATAGCTGCCGATGAACAGGATGATCAGGACCGGCAGGGTGAAGGCGAACTCAAGAAGCGCCGTGCCGCGACGATCCTTAGCCAGCTGAGAGAGACGGCGCAGGATCATGATGCTACCAGACGTTCCGGGATCATAAGCGAAGCCGTTGGTGAGGTTTGCGCTGGCGTCGTTGGTCAGCGTGACCCGACGCTCGCGAAATCATCGGCCTTGCGGATGTCGACGGAGAGATTGTTGCATTTCATGAAGACGGGCAGCTACGCGCAGGCGTGGTCGCGGAACTTGTCCTTGGTCATCGACGACGCGATCTGACCGGTCATGGTCGTGCGGGCGACAACCTCTGCGGAGGTCTGCAGCCCTTGTCGTGCGAAAATGACGATCGCGATCTGCTGTATGCCGACGAGCAATGCAAAAAAACGCGCTCGCACACAGGCCGAATTCCAGCACCGTGGCACCGCGACGATCGGCGACGGACATCGCCGTTCGCTTGATCAATCGTCTTCAGAATGGGATCGGTGTGGTGCTCGCTGTCGAGCGTTTGACATAGACTGCGTAGAATATGGGTTTCGGCGGGATGAGATTGTGATCCGCGTTTCTTCGACGCGATCCGGGAAGGACTAGGATGATCGATCCGGAAATGGCGCTCGTGCTCCCGTCTGCGCGGAATCCACGTCGGTCGGCAACCGAGACGCTATTTGCGCTCGATGCGCGACTGACCGAGCTGACGCGCTTCACCCGCGACGCCTTCGTCGCGCAGATGCGGCTGACGTGGTGGTTCGGGGCCCTGGAAGCGCTCGACGCTCGCCCGGCGCCAGCCGAACCGCTGTTGCAGGCGATCCGGCGGGACCTGGTACCCTTGGTGCCGGGGACGAAACTCGCCGGAATGATCGAAGGGTGGGAAGAATTGCTCGATCCCGAACCCCTTGATGACGATCGGCTCCGGCGGTTCGCCGAGCGGCGCGGGGGCGGCCTCTTCGCGGCATTCGCGCGCGTGCTGAATGCGCGCGGTGAGGATCCTGTCGCCGAGGCAGGGACGGGCTGGGCGTTGATCGATCTTGCCGAAAACACGCCCGATCGCGCCGCCGCCGACCGCGCGAGGCACCTCGCCGTCGGCTATCTCTCCACCGCAACCGGGGCGCGCTGGTCGCGGGCCGGTCGGCCCATCGGCGCGCTCGCGCACCTGGCGACGATGCCGCACCGATCGCCCGCCGCCCGCTCGCTGCGGGTGTTGCGTCACCGCTTCACGGGCCGCTGATCGCTGCGATACGGTGTCGTAACGACCATTGCCGTTCAACGGACGGCGCTCTAGCCTGCCCGCGATCAGAGGAGCGGGAGGATCGGGCGATGCTGCGATATCTGGCCGGGGCGGTGTCGGCGCTGTTGCTGGTGGGGGCCGGCGTGTTCCTGTTTCGGTCGAGCGCATCGACCGAAGCGCCGCCTCTGCCGGAGCCGCGACCGCTCGCCGCGACCGCGAGCGGGCAGCAGGACGCAGAGGAAGACGTACCGCTTCCCGAAGCCTCGCGCCAGACCCGCGAGCAGCGTCGCTTCAACCGTTACGACAAGGATCGCGACGCGACGATCACGCGCGAGGAATATCTCGCCAGCCGGCGCAAGGCCTATGCGAAGCTCGACACCAACGGCGACGGGCGGCTTTCGTTCGACGAATGGGCGGTGAAGGCGACGACGAAGTTCGCCACCGCCGACCGCGACCGATCGGGCACGCTGAATGCTCCCGAGTTCGCGGCGACTGCGGTCAAGCGGTCGCCGGCACGCCGTCGCTGTCCGCCGCAGCAGCCAGCGAATGAGGCGGCCGAGACGGAGTAAGCCAGTCGCCGAGCGCTGCGCGCGCGCGGTCGGTGTACATGCGCTTGCGATCCGCCTTCTTCGTCCGCCCCTCGATCGGCGGGAACAGCCCGAAATTGACGTTCATCGGCTGATAGGTTTCGGCCACCGCCGCACCGGTGATGTGGTGGAGAAGCGCGCCCAAGGCGGTTTCGACCGGCGGCGGGGTCATCGTCGTTCCCAGGACCTCGGCGGCCGCAAAACGCCCGGCGAGCAAGCCGACAGCGGCGCTTTCGACATAGCCTTCGCAGCCCGTGATCTGGCCGGCGAAACGAATGTTCGGTCGCGCCTTCAATCGCAGCGTCTGATCAAGCAGTTCGGGAGAGCGGATGAAGGTGTTGCGATGCAGCCCACCAAGCCGCGCGAATTCGGCATTCTGCAGCCCCGGGATGGTGCGGAAGATGCGGACCTGCTCGCCATGCTTCAGCTTGGTCTGGAAGCCGACGATGTTCCAAAGCGTGCCCAGCGCATTGTCCTGACGCAGCTGGACGACGGCGTAGGGCCAGCGCCCGGTCTTCGGATCGTCGAGCCCGACGCCCTTCATCGGGCCGAAGCGCAACGTTTCGACCCCGCGCTCCGCCATCACCTCGATCGGCATACAGCCTTCGAAATAGGGGACGTCCTCCCAGCCCTTGTACTCGGTCTTTTCCGCCGCGAGCAGTTCGGCGTGGAACGCGTAGTATTCGTCCTTCGTCATCGGGCAGTTGATGTAGTCGCTGCCCTCGCCCTTGTTCCAGCGCGACTGGAACCAGGCGACGTCCATGTCGATCGTGTCGCGGTGGACAATCGGGGCGATCGCGTCGAAGAAGGCGAGTGCATCCTTACCGGTCGCCTTGGCGATGGCGTCGGCCAGCAACGGGTCGGTCAATGGTCCGGTGGCGACGATGGTCGCGCCGTCCTCGGGCAGGGCTTCGACGCGTTCGCGGACGATGGTGACGTTGGGATGCGCCTCCAGGGCGGCGGTGACGTTGGCCGAAAAGGCGTCGCGGTCCATCGCCAGAGCGGAGCCGGCGGGGACCCGGGTCGCATCACCCTCGCGCAGGATCAACGAGCCGAGCGTTCGCATCTCCTGGTGCAGCAGGCCGACCGCGTTGCTCTCCGCATCGTCGGAGCGAAAGCTGTTCGAACAGACGAGCTCGGCCAAGCCTTCAGTGTGGTGCGCTGGGGTCGAGACGCCCGAGCCCCGCATTTCCGAGAGTTTCACGCGGACGCCCGCTTCGGCCAGCTGCCACGCGGCCTCCGACCCGGCGAGCCCGCCGCCGATGATATGAACCTGATGATCGTGCATGGCTTTTCCCATGCCGTTATCGGCCGGCGGGTTCAATGGCCGGGTGCGTCAGGCGGGATCGGGGTCGGGCCAGTCGATCGCCTTGCGCGCGACGGTGGCGCACGCGATCGAGGTCAGGACGAGCGGGATCGTCGTCATGCCGGCATCGAACGCCGCGGCGATGATCAGCCCCATCCCCGCGCCGGTCGAAGCCCATAGGCTACGGCGGCGGGCGAGCGGATGCTTTAGACCGAGCATGCTCAGCACGCAGACGCCGATGATTGCCGGGATCAATGCCGCGAGGGCGCCGACCGGTATCGACAACGGCGCTGACATGAGGCCCAGCCAGACGCTCCTGACGATCGCGCTGATGGGCGTACCGCCAGTTTCCTGAATCAGGCCCAGCGCGGACAGGAAAACCGGTCCAGCGACCAAAGCGGCAGAGGTAATTGCGCCGCGGACCCCCGTCGCCGTGACGTCTGTCACGACTGCCTCGGGTTTCTCGGGCGTCTTCCGACCCGCAACTTCCGGTGTCGTCAGCGCGGCATATGCATCTGGCGCAAGCCAGAAGGCCGTCGGGCATTCGCGATAGAGGCGATTTTCCTCATTTACGCCCCAGTGGAAGGTCGCTGCGAGCGCCGCGTCGGCAACGTGAGGCATGGCGGCGATGTCGGTGTCGGTCGGGTCGGTCATGTGTACCTCCTTGCGATCAGCGGAACGGGGTGGGGATCACCGGGCGGGTGCCGGCGGTCAGGGCTGGGAAGGCGCGGTCGAGCCGTTCTGCGAGACGCGCCAGACGCCGCACCGGCACGGCGGGAAACAGATGATGCTCCAGATGCAGGAACATGTTGTAGGTCAGCAGATTGACCAGCGGGGAGCGCTGGGTTCGCGCCACGGCCCCGTCGCAATCGTGATGCGTGATCCACACCGCGAAGAAGGCGGTCAGGCACTGCGCGACCAGCATCGCCGCGACGTGGAATAGCAGCACGACAGATCCGCTTGCCACCGCGGCGGTGACGACCGCGGCGTTCAGCGTCAGATCAATCGCCATCCACCGTCGCACGATCGAGCCGCCGCTCGCCCAGGCAGCACGGTGCATCTCGATCGGAAAGACGGGGCCATAGAGCAGGACGCGCCACGCCGGCATCGTCCCGCATTTACCCTCCAGATCGTCGGCCTGGCCGACATGGCGGTGATGCCGCAGGTGATTGACCGCGACCGCGCTGTTCGATCCCAGCATCAGCGCACTCAAACCATGAAGGACCAGCCGATGCCCGCGGGCGGAAAAGCCCAGATTGTTGTGGATCGCCTCGTGGTTAAGGCGAAGAGCGGTCAGGAAGATCATGAATGCCGCTGCGATTGCCGGGACCCACCATCCTGAAGCGGCACACATCCAGGACAGGGCGATCCAGGGTAGGGGATGGAGACATTCGACCATGCCATCGCGCACCCGCATTGCGGTCAGGTCGCGCCAGGGAACGGCGCGTGAAAGACGCCGACGCTCCTGCAAAATTGCTGTTATACCCGTTGTTTCGGTAATTTCAGAAATCGGATCGCATGCGTGTGCGGCAGTCATGGCGAGTCTCCTACACGTCAGTCGGCTTTCTTGGATTTTCCGGGAAGGAATCTGGCGATCTTGCCGCCCAGCTTCATCAGCGAAACGAGAGACGGCTTAGGCAGCACGCGGACCTGGTCGTACCAGCCGCCCAGCGTCGTCAGGAATTCGTGCATCCGCGCGACGCGCTGGCGGACGTGGGGCGGGGCGCTGTCGTCCTTGCGCAGCCGCTCGGCCAGTTCGCCCAGCAGCGCGATCGTCGGATCGATCTCACGCCGCTTGCGCTCCTCGGCGATCCGCATCAGCATGTCCCACAGGTCGGTTTCGGCGACGAAGTGATCGCGGCGGTCGCCATCGACATGGACACGGCGCACGATGCGATAGGACTGGAGTTCCTTCAACGCGGTCGACACATTGGATCGGGCCAAGCCCAGCGCCTCGACGATCGCTTCGGCCGTCAGCGGATCGTCGGAGAGATACAGAAGGGCATGGACTTGCGACACCGAGCGATTGACGCCCCACTGCGTCCCCATTTCCCCCCAATGGAGGATGAAGGCCTTGGCGTCGGGATGGTCGACGAGTCGCATATGACTTCCATTTCTGTTATTTCAGAAACTACGATCAGGGTGGGATGATGTCAATCGATCTTCGTGCCCGCCCGCAGATCCTGTTCTTCTTCGCGCTGTTCGTCGGGACGAGCTATTTCATCGCGGACAAGCTGGCGCTGCAGGGCCCCGACATGGTCGCCTGGAAAGGGTTCGGCGTCGGCCTGCTCGCGCTGTGGGCGGCGCGTCATGCCGATGGCGTCGAAGGCTGGGCGATCGCGATCATCCTGGCGACGGGCGCCGGTGGGGACGTGCTGCTGGAAACGCAGGGTCTGATCGTCGGCGCGGTCGCGTTCCTGATCGGGCATCTGCTCGCCATCGCACTCTACGCCCGCGGACGGTGGCGGCGGGGCTGGCGGGTCGTGGCCGGCAGCGCGGCGGGTGTGTCGGCGCTCGGCTATCTGCTGACCGGCGCGCCGGGCGTCGCGATCTATGCGGCAGCGCTCGGCGGCATGGCGGGCGCGGCCAGTCTCGGCCGATTCGGGCGCTGGCCGATCGTCGGGGCGTGGCTGTTCATCACGTCGGACGTCCTGCTGTTTGCGCGCGGCGGCCTGCTGGCGGACACGATCTTGCCCGACCTGCTGATATGGCCGACCTATTTCGCGGGCCAGGCGTTGATCGCTTGGGGCGTCGTATCGACGCTCGTCGCGGAGGAAGCCGGATGATCGATCCTATCGGCGTGCCCGTCATCGATATCGCCAGCAGCCGGACGATCTACGAGATTGCGCTGGCACCGCCCGACATCCGCACGCCAAGGGTCGAAACGAACGGCCTGGGCAACATGGCGGGTCATGATGGGGAGGGACGCGGTCTGCGATCTGGAGGAACGCGATGACGATCTACACTATCGGCTACGAAGGCGCGACACAGGCGGACGTCATCTCTGCACTGGAGCGTGCCGGTGTGAAACGGGTGATCGACGTCCGCCAGCTTCCGCTATCGCGCCGACCGGGTTTCTCGAAATCCTCGCTCGCGGCGTCTCTCGCCGACCATGGCATCGACTATGTGCATCTGAAGGCGCTGGGTACGCCGAAACCGGGGCGCGACGCGGCGAAGAAGGGCGACCGGGCGACGCTTGAGGCGGTGTATGCGCACCAGCTTGAATTGCCCGAGGCGCAGGCGCAAGCCGCACGGATGCGCGCGCTGGCGGCGGAAATGCCGAGTGCGCTGCTGTGTTTCGAACGTGATCCGTCGGTGTGCCACCGGACGCTTCTGCTGAACGCGGAGGGCGAAGGGGAAGAGGTGGTCGATCTGGCGCCGTGATAGTGACAGGCGAGCGGATTACCGCCGCGTTGCGAACCAGATGACGTGGCGCGGACCCTTGCCGTTGCTGCGGGCCCGCACCGCGACTTCCTCGACGTAGAAGCCGCTGTCCTTAAGGCGCCGGGTGAAGGCCGCGTCGTCGCCGGCCGACCAGACCGCCAGAATGCCACCGGGCTTCAGCGCGAGGCGCGCACGGTCGAGGCCGGCCATGGTGTACAGGCGGTCGTTCGCATCGCGGACCACGCCGTCTGGGCCGTTGTCGACGTCGAGCAGGATCGCATCGTAGCGCCCGCTGCGGATCGCGTCGGCGACGTCGGTGATGGCGATCGTCGTGCGCGGGTCGTTCAGACAGTCGCCGGTCAGCTCCGCCATCGGCCCCTTGGCCCAGTCGATGATCTGGGGCACGAGCTCAGCGACCGTCACCTGCGCATCCTTGCCGAGTTTGGCCAGCGCGGCGCGCAGCGTGAATCCCATACCGTAGCCGCCGATCAGCAGGTGCGGGGCGGGGCGGTTGCCGAGGCGATCGATGGTCATCGTCGCCAGCGCTTCTTCGGATCCGCTCATCCGCGTGTTCATCAGCTCGTTGCGGTCGAGCATGATGATGTGGTCGCGGCCGTGGCGAAAGAGGCGCAGGGGCGCGCCGCCCGGGACCGGGGCGGTGTCGAGGAGTTCGCGGGGGGTCATTGGTGCGCCTAACCTTGCGATCGTCATCCCCGCGAAGGCGGGGATCAATTCTGACGGACCGTCGTGAGTCTCACTTCTACCGGCGATTGTTTATCCCCACCTTCGCGGGAATGGCGGCTGAGAGTTTCAGCCCGCCACCGGTAGCCGGACCTCGCCCGCATCATTCCGCTCCAGCGGCGAGTACGCCACCACCGCCGACAGCGGCAGCGCGGCGTAGATGTGCGGGAACAGCTTGCCGCCCCGGCTTTTTTCCCAACGCACCGCGTCACCCAGCGCGTCGAGATCGACCGCGACCACATGCAGATCCGGCTGTCCCGCGAAATGCTTGTCCACCGTTTCGGTCAGCTGCGCCGCCGTCGATAGGTGGATGTAACCATCGGCCAGGTCTACGGCCGAGCCGGCGAACGTCCCGTCCGCCTCTAGCGCGCTCATCTGATCCTGCGTCAGCACCTTGTAGGCGGTGGAGGACTGGCTCACTGCCCGCCCTCCGGACCTTCGGCCGCGTCGCCGCCGATGGTGTCGCCGGTATCAGGCGCGGTGTCCTGCGCCAGTTCGGCGGCGACCATCGCCTCGGCGGCGTTCTCCGGTTCTTCCTGCTCGTCGATCTTGGCAGCGGACACGACATGCTCGCCCTTGCCGACGTCGAACAGGCGCACACCCGCCGAGCCGCGACCGATGACGCGCAGATCGCCCAGGTGGATGCGGATCAGCTTGGCTTGGTCGGTCACAAGCATCAGCTGTTCGGCCTTCGTCGCCGGGAAGCTCGCGACGACGGGTCCGTTGCGGCCGATGTTGTCGATGTTGGTGATACCCTGACCACCGCGGCCGGTGCGGCGATATTCATAGGCCGACGAAAGCTTGCCATAGCCGTTCTGGCAGACGGTCAGGATGAACTGCTCCTTCGCGCGCAGCAGCTCGAACCGGTCGAGCGGCATCGTCGGCTCGCCCTCACGCTCCGCCTTCCAGGGGGCAAAGCGCAGGTAATCCTCGCGCTCTTCGGACGACGTGCCGACGCGGTGGAGGATCGACAGGCTGATGACCTCGTCGCCCGGCGCCAGACGCATGCCTCGCACGCCGGTTGAATTGCGGCTCTGGAACTCGCGGACCTCGTCGCCGGCGAAGCGGATCGCCTTGCCCTGGCGCGTCGCCAGCAGCACGTCGTCGCCGGCATCGAGCAGAGCGACGCCGATCAGCGTGTCGCCTTCGTCCTCGCCCTCGAACTTCATCGCGATCTTGCCGTTCGACGGCACGTTGGCGAAGGCGTCCATCGAGTTGCGGCGGACGTTGCCGCGCGCGGTCGCGAACATGACGTGGAGCTTGCCCCAGTCGTCCTCGTTTTCGGGCAGCGGCAGGACGGTCTGAATTTTCTCGCCATTGGCGAGCGGGAGGAGATTGACCATCGGCCGGCCGCGGGTGGCGGGGCCACCCTCTGGCAGGCGCCACACTTTCATGCGGTACACCTTGCCGAGCGTCGAGAAGAACAGCACCGGCGTGTGGGTGCTGGTCACGAACAATTCGGTGACGACGTCCTCATCCTTCGTCGCCATGCCGCTGCGGCCCTTGCCGCCGCGCGCCTGGGCGCGGAAGGTCGCGAGCGGGGTGCGCTTGATATAGCCCTCGACCGTCACGGTGACGACCATGTCCTCGCGCTCGATCAGGTCCTCGTCGTCGATCCCGTCGGCCGCGGCGGCGATCTCGGTTCGGCGCGGCGTCGCGTATTGATCGCGGATCGCGGTCAGTTCCTCGACCATCACTTCGTACAGGCGCGCGCGGTTGGCGAGGATCTCGAGCAGTTCGGCGATCGACGCCGCCAGTTCCTGCAACTCGTCGCCGATTTCGTCGCGGCCGAGCGCGGTCAGGCGGTGCAGGCGCAGGTCGAGGATCGCGCGGACCTGAATGTCCGACAGCCGATAGGTGTCGCCGGTCACTTCGACTTCGACCGCTTCGACCAGCTTGATGTACTGGGCGATCTCGGCGATCGGCCAGTCGCGGGCAAGCAGCGAGGCACGCGCTTCAGCGGGCGATGACGATCCGCGGATGATGCGGACGACCTCGTCCAAGTTGGTCACCGCGATGACCAGGCCAAGCAGGATATGGGCGCGGTCGCGGGCCTTGTTCAGTTCGAACTTCGCGCGGCGGGTGATGACCTCCTCGCGGAATTTGACGAACGCCTCGATGATGTCGCGCAGGTTGAGCAGCTCGGGCCGGCCGCCGCGGATCGCCAGCATGTTGGCGGGGAAGCTGCCTTGCGCCGGCGTATGGCGCCACAGCTGGTTGAGCACGACGTCGGGCGTCGCATCGCGCTTCAGGTCGATGACGATGCGCACGCCGTCGCGGTTCGATTCGTCGCGGATGTCGCTGACGCCTTCGACGCGCTTGTCCTTCGCGGCCTCGGCGATCTTCTCGACCAGCGCGTTCTTGCCCTGCTGGTAGGGAATTTCGGTCAGGACGATCGAGCGCCGTTCGCCGCGCTGTTCGGTAATGTAGCGGCTGCGCACGATGATCGAGCCGCGACCGCCGGTATAGGCGCTGCGGCACCCGGCGCGACCGAGGATCATCGCGCCGGTCGGGAAGTCCGGCCCGGGCACGATCTCCATCAGCTCTTCCGCCGTGATCGCGCCGTTCGCGATATAGGCCAGGCAGGCGTCGATGACTTCGCCCAAATTGTGCGGCGGGATGTTGGTCGCCATGCCGACCGCGATGCCGCCTGCGCCGTTGACCAGCAGATTGGGATAGCCCGCCGGCAGCACCGACGGCTCACGGTCCGACCCGTCATAGTTGGGGACGAAGTCGACCGTATCCTTGTCGAGATCGTCGAGCAGCGAGTTCGCCACCCGCGCAAGGCGGCTTTCGGTGTACCGCATCGCCGCGGGCGGATCGGGGTCCATCGACCCGAAATTGCCCTGACCATCGATCAGCGGCAGCCGCATCGACCATGGCTGCGCCATGCGCGCCAATGCGTCATAGATCGCGGTGTCGCCGTGCGGGTGATAGTTACCCATCACGTCGCCGACGATCTTCGCCGACTTGCGATACGGGCGTCCGGCGACATAGCCGCCGACCTGCGCGGCATAGAGGATGCGGCGGTGGACCGGCTTCAG
>CAJYOI010000015.1 GCA_913776045.1 uncultured Sphingomonas sp. | reverse complement strand
TCCACAAGACGCTGAGCCGTGTGCTCGACGCCAAGCGCGCCATGTTCACGACCGGAGAGAATTTCGACTGGGCGACCGGCGAAGCGCTCGCGTTCGGATCGCTGATGTCGGAAGGGTATGGCGTCCGCCTGTCGGGCCAGGACTCGGGGCGTGGCACGTTCAGCCAGCGGCACGCGGTGTGGGTCGACCAGACCGACGAGCACAAGTACGTGCCGCTCACGACGCTGCAGCATGGCCGGTTCGAAGTGCTCGATAGCCCATTGAGCGAATATGGCGTGCTCGGGTTCGAATATGGCTTCGCGCTCGCCGACCCGAAGACGCTGGTGCTGTGGGAAGCGCAGTTCGGCGACTTCGTGAACGGCGCGCAGATCATGATTGACCAGTTCATCACGAGCGGCGAATCGAAATGGCTCCGCGCCAACGGCCTCGTGATGCTGCTGCCGCATGGGTACGAGGGGCAGGGGCCGGAGCATAGCTCGGCGCGTCCGGAACGCTTCCTGCAGGCGTGCGCGCAGGACAATATCCAGGTCGCCAACTGCACTACGCCGGCGAACTATTTCCACCTGCTGCGCCGCCAGATGCACCGTAGCTTCCGCAAGCCGCTCATCATCATGACGCCGAAGTCGCTGCTGCGGCACAAGCTGGCGGTCAGCAAGGCGGAGGACTTCCAGGGCGACAGCCACTTCCGCCGCATCCTTTCGGACCCAAAGGCGCCATCGGACGCGAACACCAAGCGCCTGGTGCTGTGTACCGGCAAGGTCGCCTACGACCTGATGGAGGCCCGCGACGCGGCGGGTGACACGGACACGCAGATCGTCCGGATCGAGCAGTTGTATCCCTTCCCGGGCGAGCCGCTGGCCGAGCGCGTTCGCGCCATGTCGAACCTCGAAGAGATCGTCTGGGCGCAGGAAGAGCCGAAGAACAACGGCTATTGGTTCTTCGTCGAGCCGCTGATCGAGGAGGCTTTGGCCGCGGCCGGATGCCATATCCAGCGTGCGCGGTATGCGGGCCGTGCGGCCTCGGCGTCGCCGGCTACGGGCCTGATGAAGCGCCACCAGCTCGAACAGGCGGCGCTCGTCGCCGACGCGCTGGGCCACAACGTGCGCGAGGAAATCCGCCGCGCGCAGAAGAGTGAAGACCCCAAGACGGCCGGCAAGGCCGGCGCCTGATTTAGGAAACGATCATGAGCACCGAAATCAAAGTCCCCGTCCTGGGCGAATCGATCACCGAAGCGACGCTGGGGGAATGGCTGAAGCAGCCGGGTGATCCGGTCGCCGCCGACGAACCCATCGCGAGTCTCGAAACCGACAAGGTCTCCGTCGAAGTCCCCGCGCCGGTTGCCGGCGTGATGGGCGAATATGGCGTGCAGGTCGGTGACACCGTCGCCGTCGGCGCGACGATCGGCGTGATCGAGGCGGGTGATGGCTCGGCTGCCAAGCCCGCCGCGGCGGCTCCGACCCCTGCGCCTGCGCCCGCCCCGACCGAAACCGCCGGGCAGCAGGCTCCGGCCAGCGGCGGTGGCGATGCGCCGGCCGCGCTCAGCCCATCGGTGCGCCGTGCGGTGCTGGAAACCGGCGTCGATCCCGCGACGATCAAGGGCACCGGCAAGGACGGCCGCCTGACCAAGGACGACGTGCTGGCCGCGAAGTCGACGCCGGCTCCCCAGGCGTCGGCGCCTGCTGCCGCCCCGGCGCAGGCCGCCACGGGCGAGCGTCGCGAGGAACGGGTAAAGATGACCCGCCTGCGCCAGACGATCGCCAAGCGTCTCAAGGAAGCGCAGAACACGGCCGCGATGCTGACGACGTTCAACGACGTTGACATGACCGCGGTGATCGAGGCGCGCGCCAAGTACAAGGACCTGTTCGAGAAGAAGCACGGCGTGCGCCTCGGCTTCATGGGCTTCTTCGTGAAGGCCGCGACGATGGCGCTGAAGGACATCCCCGCCGTCAACGCATCGATCGAAGGCGACGAGATCGTCTATCACGACTACGCCGACATCTCGGTCGCGGTGTCGTCGCCGGGCGGCCTGGTCGTGCCGGTCATCCGCGATGCGCAGGACCTGTCGGTCGCCGGGATCGAGAAGACGATCGGCGACTTCGGCAAGCGCGCCAAGGACGGCACGCTGAAGATGGACGAGATGAAGGGCGGCACCTTCACTATCTCGAACGGCGGCGTGTTCGGCTCGCTGATGTCGACCCCGATCATCAACCCGCCGCAGTCGGCAGTGCTGGGCCTCCACCGCATCGAGGATCGCCCGGTCGTCCGCGACGGCCAGGTCGTCGTGCGGCCCATGATGTACTTGGCGCTCAGCTACGACCACCGCCTGATCGACGGCCGCGAAGCCGTGACGTTCCTGGTCGCGCTGAAGAATGCGATCGAGGATCCGACGCGAATTCTGATCGACCTGTAAGCGCAAGCGCGCGCACCCCATATCGCTCGCGCTAACGGAGTTTGAGATGGCAGACGGTACTTACGACTACGACGTCCTCGTGATCGGCGCTGGCCCGGGTGGCTATGTCGCCGCGATCCGCGCGGCGCAGTTGGGCCTCAAGACCGCATGTGCGGAAAGCCGCGAGACGCTGGGCGGCACCTGCCTCAACGTCGGCTGCATCCCGTCGAAGGCGATGCTGCATGCCTCCGAGCTGTTCGATCATGCCGCGAACGGCACGATGGCGAAGCTGGGCATCAAGGTGCAGCCCGAGCTCGACCTGGAGACCATGCACGGCCAGCGCCGCGACGCGGTGAAGCAGCTGACCGGCGGCATCGAATTCCTGTTCAAGAAGAACAAGGTCACTTGGCTGAAGGGCAAGGCCGCGTTCAAGGATGCGCATAGCGTCGACGTCGCGGGCCAGACGGTCACCGCCAAGAACATCGTCATCGCGACCGGATCGTCGGTCACCCCGCTGCCGGGCGTCGAGATCGATCAGAAGGTCATCGTCGATTCGACCGGGGCGCTCGAATTGGCGAAGGTACCGAACCACATGGTCGTCATTGGCGGCGGTGTGATCGGGCTGGAGCTGGGCTCGGTGTGGCGGCGCCTGGGCGCCAAGGTCACCTGCGTCGAGTTCCTTGACCAAATCCTGCCCGGCTTCGATGGCGAAATCCGCAAGGAAGCAAACAAGATCTTCAAGAAACAGGGGATCGAGTTCAAGCTGTCGACAAAGGTCACCGGCATCAAGAGCAACGGCGAGAGCGCGACGCTGACGCTCGAGCCCGCGCAGGGCGGCGAGGCGACGACGCTCAACGCCGACGTCGTGCTGGTATCGATCGGTCGCCGTCCGAATACCGACGGGCTGAACTTGGAGGCGGCGGGTCTGTCGACCAACCAGCGCGGCCAGATCGAAATTGACCACGACTTCCGCACCAAGACCGACGGCGTCTGGGCGATCGGCGACGTCGTGCCCGGCCCGATGCTCGCGCACAAGGCCGAGGACGAAGGCATCGCCGTCGCCGAGAACATCGCCGGCCAGACCGGCATCGTGAATCACGACATCATCCCGAGCGTCGTCTACACCTGGCCCGAAATCGCCGGCGTCGGTCTGACGGAGGAGCAGGCGAAGGAAAAGGGCGAGGTCAAGGTCGGCAAGTTCCCGATGATGGCCAACAGCCGCGCGAAGACCAACCACGAGCCCGACGGCTTCGTGAAGGTCATCTCGGATGCCAAGACCGACCGCGTGCTCGGCGCGTGGGTCATCGCGGTGCCCGGCGGGACGATGATCGCGCAGATCGCCCAGGCGATGGAATTCGGCGCGACCAGCGAGGACATCGCCTACACCTGCCACGCCCACCCGACGCATTCGGAAGCGATCAAGGAAGCCGCGATGGCGGTGCAGGGCAAGCCGATCCACATGTGATCGTTTCCGCGCCGCGGCTTGGGCTGCGGCGCGGTTCGCTTTTCAGGAAGGTGCTGCGGGATCAGCCGCAGTTGACGGCGACCTTGCTGTCATACCCGGCCGCCGCCAGTTCGCGTTCGGCCTGGGTGAAGCCATAAGCGGGGACGATCTCGTCGGCGCGGTCGGTGACTTCGGACCAAAGTGCGGCAACCTGTTCGCCGGCGTCGTCCGCATCGCCGATCTGAATGCCATCGGTCAGCGTGACATGCGCGGCGGCGAAGTGGCCGGCACCGGCGCACAGGATCGCGCGGGTGGGCGCGTCCTCAACGACCAGCGCCAGCAGGCCGGGGCTGACCAATGCGGGGTCGAGCAAGCGCAGGCTTTCGTCCGCCAGCACGCCGTGCGTCATCTGCGTCGCCGCGGTCGGCGCCAGGCTGTTGACGCGAATGCCGTATTTCTCCCCCTCGATCGCCAGCGTTTGCATCAGGCCGACCAGCGCCATCTTGGCCGCGCCGTAATTGGCCTGGCCGAAATTACCGTACAGGCCCGACGACGAGGTCGTCATGACGATGCGGCCATAGCGTCGCCCGCGCATCGGCTCCCACACCGCCTTCGAACAGATTGCGGCGCCCATCAGGTGGACATCCACCACTAGGCGGAAGTCGTCCATCGTCATCTTGGCGAAGCTCTTGTCGCGCAGGATGCCGGCGTTGTTGATGAGGATGTCGACCTGACCGAAGCGGGTCAGCGTCTGCTCGACCATCGCGGCGACCGCGTCTTCGTCGGTAACCGAACCGGCAGCGGCAATCGCGGTACCGCTCGCAGCGGTAATCTCATCGGCGACCGTGGTAGCGTTGGTTTCCGACACGTCGTTGACGACGACGGCCGCTCCCTGGCTCGCGAGATACAGGGCGTGGCACCGACCCAGGCCGCCGCCGGCGCCGGTGACGATCGCGACACGGTTTGCGAGCTTCATGGGAATCCTCTCTCCGAAATTGAGGTCGGACGCTACACTGCCGCTATTTCACTATCAAGAGAGTGAATAATAAGCATCCGTATGAGAGGTTTTTGTTATCCCGGACTTGATCCTGGATCCAAAGTTACGAGCGATTTCATTTTCGGCCCTGGATCCCGGATCAATTCCGGGATGACGGGTGTATCGGGCAGCAGCGCCGCTGAGCTATCGACCGTCCTTACAAATCTGCAGGAATCCCGCGGCCATGAAGGACGCCATGCGATCCTTCACCGCCACGAAGTCGTCCGACTTGCAGAGCCCATGCGACAATTTGTCGATACGGCCCGTCCGCGCGAGCGTCAGCATCAGCGCGCCGGTGACGAAGTGATAGCCCCAGAAAATGTCTGCCTCGGCGCAGTCGGGAAGGGCCTTTTTCAAAAGGGCGATCAGGCGAAGCACGACGGGATCGAAATGCTCGTCCATCAACTCGGCACCCCATTCGGGGTGTTGGCGATTTGCGCGACGAGGGCGGCGTAGTTCTTCCAGCCGTCTCCACCCTCGATGTAGAGGTCGAGGTCGGTGTCGAGGAACGCGCGCAGCGCGCCTTCCACCGTCGGCTTGCCGGCGCACGCCGCCTCGTATGCGTCGAGCGCCTGCATCCGGCGTTCGCTGGTGACGACCGCGCGGCGGGAGAAGACGGCGTCGAACAACGTCGTCTTGTCAGAGAAATAATAGTTCAGCAGCGTGTGGTGCACGCCGACACGCTTGGCGACGTCCTTCAGCGTAACGCCGTGCAGCCCGTGTTTCGAAAACAGATATTCGGCCGCGTCGAGGATCTGCTCCATCGTTTCGGCACGCTGTTCCGCCTTTTTCGAGCGGCGGGGGGCTTTCACATTCTCTTGCACACGAACATCTGTCGGGTGCGGCAGCACCGTCGTCAAGCCGCACCGAATTCGGCACGCAGGCGCAGCTTGTCGATCTTGCCGGTCGGGGCGAGCGGCATTGCGGGCAGGCGGACGACCTGATCCGGAATCCACCAGGAGGCCACGCGCCCCTTCAACGCGCCGAGCAGGTCGCTGTCGGTCACGCGGTCCTCGCGCAGTTCGACCAGCAGGATCGGGCGTTCGCCCCATTTCAGGTCGCTGCGGCCGATGACAGCGGCGAGCGAGACTTCCGGCAGCGCGCCGACGACCGCTTCGATCTCGGCGGGGTTGATCCATTCGCCGCCCGACTTGATCAGATCCTTGGCGCGGCCGGTGATCGTAAGATTGCCCGCCGCATCAATCCGCGCGAGGTCGCCGGTCGCGAACCAGCCATCGGCGTCGCAGGCGCTGTCGTCCTGACCGAAATAGCGATCGACCACCGCCGCGCCGCGAACGCGCAAATGACCTTCGCCGTGGCGCTGGTCGGGCAGGGCGGTGCCGTCGGCGTCGGTCAGCAACAGGTCGACCCCGATAGCGGGCTTGCCCGACTGCGCGGCGGAGCGCGTCTCATCGCCGGGGCGCGCGACGGTGCCCGAGGGCGAGAGTTCGGTCATCCCCCAGCTGGTCTGCACCTCGACGCCCAGTCGGGCCTCCAACCGCTCCATCAACGCGGGCGGCAAGGGCGCACCGCCGACGATCACACGCTTGAGCGACGGCAGATCGCCGCCTTTCGCCTCGAGATGTTCGACCAGACCGAGCCACACGGTCGGCACGCCGACGGCGACGGTCACGCCTTCCTGCGCGATCAGGCGCGCCAGGCTCGCGCCGTCGATCTTGCGGCCAGGCAGCACCAGTGTCGCGCCCGCGGCCGGCGCCGCAAACGGCAGGCCCCAGGCGTTGGCATGAAACATCGGGACGACGGCCAGCACCGTGTCGGCCGCCGAGATCGCCATCGTATCGACCTGCAACAGCCGCAGCGTGTGGAGGAAGCTCGACCGGTGGGTGTAGGTCACCCCTTTCGGTGCGCCGGTCGTGCCCGAGGTGAAGCAGAGCCCCGACGGCGCGGTTTCCGTGAAACGCCCCCAGGCGACGCCGCAACCCGCCGATGCCATCAGCGAGTCGACCGTCGCGATCTCCGCCCGCGCCCGCGCGGCGATGGCGGGATCGGCTGTGCCGTCGATCACCAGAATGTGGCTGATGACCGGGGCGTGTTCGGAAATGGCAGTGGCCAACGGCAGCAGGTCGGCGCTGACGATCAGCACCGATGCTTCAGACTGCCGGACCATCGCCGCCAGTTGATCGGCGGTCAGGCGCGGATTGAGCGTGTGGCACACCGCGCCCATGCCCATGGTACCGTACCATGCCTCGACATGCGCGGCGCTGTTCCATGCGAGGGTCGCGACGCGGTCGCCCGTCGCGATGCCCAGGCTCGACAGCACCGACGAAACTGTGCGTGCCCGATCCTCGAGAGTTGCATAGCCGATGCGCGTCGTGTCGCCGCTGTCGGTCGCGGTCACGACCGACACATCCGGGTGCCATTTCGCGGCGTGGCACAGGAACCGGTCGAGCGTCAGCGGATAGTCCTGCATGCTACCGTCGATCATTTGCAGCCCGCCGTCTTGGCCAGCACCGGCGAAGCGAGCCCGGCGTTGAAGCCCCACGGCTTGTCGCCCGCCGCGCGACGGCGGCACATGGCGGCTTCGTGCAGCGCGAACATGCCGGGCATCAGCCTGGCGCGCGGCTCGGGCTTGGCGACGAACGCCATATAGTTGCCGCCCTTGCCGTACGCCTGCCAGTCGGGCTGACCCGACGCGATCGGCGTGCCGGTCTTCGCGAACGACGTCCAATAGCCCAGCATCGCGTCCGACAGACGCCGCTCGACGAGCGAGTCGGGTATTTTCGGCCACATCGGCGGCGTCTTGTCGGCGCTGCCGAACACGAACGGAATTTCGGAGGCGTGGAAGGCGTGCAGCCCATTCTCGTCCGCCGCCGGATAGCCGTGGTCGAACAGGTAGAGATACGCACGCTGCCCAATCGCGGTCTGGCCTATCGCCAGGCGCTGCGAGGTCCAGCCGTACAGCGCATCGCGCGCGGTCGCGAGCATCGATTCACCGATATGCGTCGCGGGATAAAGTGCGAGGAACGCGTCGGCCAGGTCGCCGTAGCTGGCGCGGATCGTCGCCTCATAGGCGGCGGCATCGGCGGGCGCGGGGGGGAGCAGGACGCGCATCGATCGCACTTCTCCCGCGTTGAACCCGGCGATCAGCGGCACCGGCGCCTGTTCGCCGCGGTCCCAAGTGTCGACCAATTGGCGCGTCAGCAGCTTGCCGTCGATCGTGCCCCACGGGACGTAGCCCTTGGCCAGCGCGCTGGAGGCGAGTTTCGTCGCGTCCATCGCGCGAAGGTCAGCGAGATTGGTCGCGCCCAGCGTCGTGGCGATCGTGGCGCCGGTCGTCTCTGCCGATGGCGTGCCGTGCGCGGCGATCTTCAGCTCGGGCGTCGATACCATATAGGCACTCTGGGCGATGCCCTTCGCGAACAGCCCGCGTGCGGCGGGGCTGGCCATCAGGTACATGACGCTGAGGCCGCCGGCGGATTCGCCGGCGATCGTCACGTTCGCCGGATCGCCGCCGAACGCCGCGATATTGCGCTTCACCCATTCGAGCGCCGCGATCTGGTCGCGCAGGCCGTAATTGCCGGACGTGCCGTCAGCGCTCTCGGCGCTGAGTTCGGGATGCGCGAGATAGCCGAGGACGCCCAGGCGATAGTTGATCGACACGACGACCATGCCGGTGCCGGCCATCTTGGCGGCGTCGTACATCTGTTCGTGGCTGTAGCCCGAGACGAGCGCGCCGCCGTGGATCCACACCAATACGGGTAGCGTCTTCGCATCCTTCGGCGCCCAGACGTTCAGCGTCAGGCAGTCCTCGCCCATCTGCGGCGGCGGATTGGTGTAGATACCGAGATTCCGCTCGCGCGGCTGGACGCAGGCCTGGCCGAAGCGCTTCGCCTCGCGAACGCCGTTCCAGGTCGGGAGCGCGACCGGCGGTTTCCACCGCAGCGCGCCGACCGGCGGCTGGGCATAGGGAATGCCGCGGAAGATCCGCAAGCCGTTTTCGGTCGCGCCTTCGACCGTTCCGGCAGGCGCCGTGACGGTCTGGGCAAGGGCAGGAGCAGCGCTGGCGAGCAGCGCGACGGCGATCAGGATTTTCATGGGCGAACCTCGCGGCCGAGCCGCCGCGCGAGTGTGACGAACAGGGCGATGGCGATCAGGTAGAAGGGCGTCAGCGTGTAGAGCGCGGACTGGAGGTAGAGCGCGCTGCCGTGCGCCTTGAACCAGTCGCTGGCGAAGCCGACCCATGTCGGCCCGAGGCCCAGCCCGATAAAATTCATGACGAGCAGCAGCAGTGCTCCCGACAGGACACGCTGGTCGGGGCGGACCTCCTCCTGCACCAGCGCGACAGAGGCGGAGAGGTAGAAATAATTGAATATCATCACGACCGTCAGCAGCGCCAGTGCGAGCGGCCAGCCCGGCGCCCAGACGAAGGCGATGTAGAAGGGCATGGCGATGGCGAGACTGGCGGCGGGCGCGATGGCGTAGCCGGCGCGCGAGGTCTGCGCCATCCGGTCGATGATCCGTCCCGACAGCATCATGCCCCCGGCCATGCCGACGACCAGCACCAGCGCGTACCAGACCGCGACTTCGCGCAGGACCATGCCCTTGTCGCGCATCAGGAACAGGACCGCGAAATTTCCGAGGCCATAGGTGACGAACTGTGTCGCCCCGCTGCCCAGGGCGGCGAGCATCAGCGTCGGGTTGGAAAAGAACATCCGCAGCGTCGGCCAGAAGCGGGCCTTGTCGACCGTGTCCGCGATCGGCATGTCGAACGTGCCGCGGGCGGGTTCGCGGACGATCAGCCAGACCAGGCCCGCCGTGACGATCCCGATCGCGCCGACGACGATGAACGGCATGCGCCAGCCGAACCGCTCGGCGATCGCCGCGCCGGAGGCGACGCCGGCCGCCGCGCCAATCGCGGGCCCCATGTTGAAGATGCCGAACGCGCTGCCGCGCTGGCCCGGCGGATAGGTGTCGGTGATGATCGCATAGGACGGCGGTACGCCGCCGGCTTCGCCGAAGCCGACCAGCATTCGTGCGACGACGAGCTGGGCGTAGGTGTTCGCGAGCCCGCAGGCGACCGTCGCCCCGCTCCAAATCGCACACGCCAGCGACAGCACGCCGACGCGATTGGTCTTGTCCGCCAGATAGCCGATGGGAATCGCGATGAAGCAGTAGAACATCGCGAAATAGAGCCCGCCGATCAGGCCGAGCTGTCCGTCGGTGATCTGCAGCGCGTCCTGAATCGGCTTGGCGAGGATGCCGATCAGCTGCCGATCCAGGAAATTCAGGATGTAGACGAAGGTCAGCACCGCCAGCACGACGCCGGGGCGGCGGGCCGGGGCGGACGTGGTGGCGACACTTGCCATCGGATCAGATCCCGTAGCCGAGGCGGATGCCCACGGTGCGCGGGCGCAGCGTGCCGAACCGGCTGATCAGGAACGCTTCGGGGTGGATGTACGTGACCGAATGGTCGTCGAACACGTTCTCGACATAGGCCTGCGCCGACAACGGCCCGCGCGTGATGCCGAAGCTGATGTTGGTGTTCACATATTCGTCGGTCTTGCCGAACGTGGATAGGCGCAGGTTCGGGTTGCCCGGCGTATTCGGGAACGAGCTGTTGTACGAGCCGACATATTGCGCGTTCACCGCCAGCAAGCCCTTGGTCGTGTCGCCCAGATCGAAGCCGATCGAGGTGAACAGCGCGCCCTGGAGACGCGGTGCCGATAGGCGGTGGCCGAGCACCGCGCCGGAGATTGCCGCCTCCGCCGCGGTCAGCTTAGTGATCTTCGAGTCATTGTAGGCGGCGTTCAGGCCGATGAAGACGTCCTTCGCCGGGATGACGCCGAATTCGACTTCGAAGCCCTTGCTGCGCGCGCCGCCGATGTTGGTGGCGAACTGGACCGAATCCGACACGCGGTTCGCCTGGGCCTGAATGTTGTTCCAGTCGATCAGGTATGCGGCGGCATTGATCGTGACGAGGCCGTTCAGGAACCGGCCCTTTGCGCCGATCTCGTAGCTCTTCAGGTCGTCCGACGACGCGCCGTTCGGAATGACGACATCGTTCGCCCCCGGTACCGTGCTGGCGCGGCCCGCCGCGGCATTGACGATCGGTGCGCGGAAGCCGGTGGCGAAGGTCGCATAGGTGGTGACCGATTCGGTCGGCTTGAACGACGCGCTCGCCTTCCACGACGGCTTCGTGCCGGTCGCCTTCACGCCCGTCACCGGCTGGTACGGCGTGAAGTTCACGAAGTTACCCGACAGCCCGACCAGCGCGAGCGTGTAATAGTTGAAGTTCCGCGCATCGGTCGCGACGTAGCCGCCGGCTTCGGTAAACGCCTGCGCCGACGTGCCGCCGTAGCGCAGGCCGCCGGTCAGCCAGAACTTCGGCGAAAAGCGGTACGTCAGCTCGCCGAACCCGGCCAACTCCTCGCTGATCGAATAGGTGTAGAGCTTCTGGAAATATTGGTCGGGCAGGCCGGTCAGGCGGCGCGCGGCCAGAAACTGCGGGTTCGACCGGTAGAGGAAATCGACGTCGCGGCGACGGTTCAGATAGAAACCGCCGATAACGAATTCGAAATTGCCGCCCAGCGACGATGCGAGGCGTGCTTCCTGCACAAACACCTTGTCGAAGGCGTCGGCGTCGAGACCGAAGGCGATCGGCGCACCCGGAAAAGCGGCTTGCCGCGGGAACGTGCCCGCCAGATCGACGTAGAAGCGCTGGTCGAAATCCGAATAGGTCGACGACGATGTCAGCTTGGCGAAGTCGAAGTCGTAATCGATCGTCGCGTTGAAGATCGTCTGCTTGCCCGTGAAGCGATCGGGCTGGTCGGAAATGCGCTTCTCGCGCCCCAGCGACGGGCTGGTCAGCGACGAATCCTTTGGGTCGCTGTTCTCGTAGGAGGCGAGCAGGCGGATCGACAGGCGCTCGGTCGGCTTGAACAGCGCGATGATGCGCCCGCCGTAATCGATCAACGTGTTCGAATTGTGGACGCCGGTCCCGACGTTGTCGAGATAGCCTTCCTCGTTGCGGTAGAAGCCGACCGCGCGGATGGCGAGCTTGTCGTTGACGATCGGCACGTTGATCATCGCGTTGTAGCGCTGGCGGAAGCTGTCGTTGCCGGTCAGCCCCAGATCGACGAGCGCCGAGCGGTCGAAGTCGTTCAGGTCCGGGCTCTTGGTCAGGATGCGCATCGCGCCCGACAGCGACCCCGATCCGAACAACGTACCCTGCGGCCCGCGCAGGAATTCCACGCGCTCGACGTCGAACAGATTGGGGTCGACGACGGTGGTGTTGCCGATCGTGGAAACCGGCAGTTCGTCGATGTAGACCGCGACCGAGCTCTGCAGGTTCGCATTGTAGCCGTTGGTCGCGATGCCGCGCGCGGTGAAATTGTTGAAGTTCTGGGTCGGCCGGTTGAGCACGACGCCCGGCGTTTCGCGGGCGATACCTTCGAAGCCGACGATGCCCTTTTGCGTCAGCTCTTCCTGGTTGAACGCGGTGATGCTGATCGGCACGTCCTGGATGCGCTCGGCGCGGCGGGTGGCGGTGACGATGACGTCGCCCGAGCCCGGCGCTTCGTCGGTCGATTCCTGCCCGACCAGCGGCGGCGTGCCGGATGTGGTCGGCGTGGCGGGGGCCACGACGGTCTGCGCCGCCGCACCGCTCGCGCCCAGAATGATCGCAACGACGCACGTCGATGCCAGGTGCAGTGCCCGCATTTGTCCTCTCCCTGCTCGTATCGCCGATGCTTGGACTCGGCGTGTTGCGGGTGAGGATGCCGCAGCGGCAATCGGCTGTCAACACTCACTATCAAGCGTGTGAATGTTGCTGCGTGCGAAGATCGGTCGCCAGCTGTAACCGGTGCCGGCGTTCGACCGCAGCGCGATTGTCGCGTCCTGTCCGGCCGCGACGATCGCGCGGGCGGCGTCGGATTCGCGCAACGGCCCCGCCACGGCCGGAGCCGCCGTTACGATCGCACTCGCAGAACCCGCATCCGCACATCGCCTTCCGCACCTTGGACCGAAGGGCGGGTCTAGCGACCGGACGACGCGCGGCAATTCTGTCCTAGCGCGTGGCGCAGGTGTCCACCGGACCCGACGCCAGGTCGAGGCAGCGCCCGTCGACCTCGCCCGGCTTCAGCGACAGGCCGACCAGCGCCGCCAGCGTCGGGGCGATGTCGACCGTCTCCACCGCCAGCGGCTGTTCATAGCCCGCGATACCCTTGCGCCAGAACAGGATCGGCACGCGGCGATCGTAGTTCCAGAAGCTGCCGTGGGTGGCGACATAGCCCTTGGTCGGGTCGGGAATCGGCGTCACGAAGCGCTTGAGCACGACGACGAAATCGCCCGATCGCTGGGCATTGTAGCTGACCCGTGCGCGCTCCAGCAGGCTCCATTCGTCGGGCGGAGTCGTCGGCAACGGCGTCGCGGCGATCTGGGCGGCGGTGAAGACCGTTTCCACCTGCGGATGCGCCTTCGCCATTCGCACCGCTTCGGCGAGCACGCGGTCATGGTCGGCCTTCGACAGCTTCGGGTCGATCCACACGTCGCCGATCGAGCCGCCCCACAGCAGCTGGCCCTGCAGCCCCAGCTTCGCCGCGATCTGCTCGCCGATCTTCTTCGGCGTGAAATTCGGATCGAGCCGCTGCGCCGAGGGCACGGCGTCCTCGCGGTGGCGCTCCGGCAGGTCGAGCCCGCCGTGGTCCGCGGTCAGCGCGACGACGTAATCGACGCCCGTGCGGTCCAGCGTCGCGAAGAAATCACCCAGGTCGCGGTCGAGCGAGGCGAGGTTCAGGCACATCTCGGTGCCGCCGGTGCCATAGGTGTGGCCGACGTAATCGGTCGCCGACGCACCGACGGTCATGATGTCGGTTGCCGGTCCCTTTCCGAGCTTCATGTCCTGGATCAGCCCGGCCGCCAGCGCGAGCGTCGCGCCGTCGAACGCGGGGTTCGCGCGCCACGCGCGCCCCGCTTCACCCGGCTTGCGCTCGAACCGGCCGGTGCCGACCGTCTTGCCCCCGCCGATCGCGACGGCATGGTCGCGCGAGCGGCAATAGTCGGGCAGCTGCAGCGCGCTCTGGCCCGCGGCGATCATCTGGCCGACCGCGGTGTTGGCGCGCGTGACGGCGCCCGGCTCGCTTCGGCCAGCGTAGCTGACATAGGCGTTCCTGTCGCTGTCCCACCACCAGATCTCGTCCAGGTTGTGCCCGCCGGTCATGACCGCCGCGCGGTCCTTGCCCGCGACCGACACGGCGCGCACGGCCGGGTTCGCCGCCTTCATCCGCTCGCCGAGCGTGGGGACGAGCAGATGCTTGTCCGACACGGTATATTTGTTCGAGTTGGAGCCGGGCACGCTCTCGTCCTCGGCGCAATAGATCGTCTTGTCGTCGCGTGCCGTCTTCAGGTCGGTCCAGTCGTTGGCGATGATGCCGGTACGCCCCGGCCGGACGCCGGTCGTGATGGTCGAGTGGCCGGGACATGTCTCGGTCGCGGCATGGCTCTGATAACCCGCCGGGAAGACCACGCCGTCCTGCAGGCGCGCGAAACCGCCGGTGAAATAGCGGCGATATTCGCTGAACACGTCGCCGGAGAATTGGTCGACCGAAATGACGACGATCAACTTCGGGGCGGTCGTCGGCATCCCGACCGTAACCGGCGCGGAAATGGGGGCGTCCTGCGCGAGCGATGGTACGGCAGCGGCTGCGGCCAGGAGGGCGAGGGGGGCAAGCTTCACGACGGCGCTCCGATCGGGCAAAGGTGGGTCACCCCTCGCTATTCCAGCGGCGCGGGGGCGGCAAGGGAAGCGCATGCGGTTCGTTCTTTTCGTCCTGATGACTCTATTCGCGACTGGCGCGGTTTCCGCCCAGGCTCCGGGCGAACGGCATATCGCGATCGACCTGGTGTCTGAGACGCCGACCCCGCGTGCCGGGAGCGAGGTGACGCTCGCTTTCACCTCCACGCCGCAGCCGGGCTGGCACGGATACTGGAAGAACCCCGGCGATGCGGGAGTCGAGACGTCGGCGGCGTGGACCCTGCCGACCGGCGTCACGGCGGGGCCGATCGAGTACCCCGTGCCGCACCGGCTGTTGATCGCCGGATTGATGAATTACGTCTACGAAGGGCCCTTCGCGCAGTTCGTGCGGCTGAAGGTGCCGGCCGGGCTCGCCGCGGGCACTGTCCTGCCGGTCAAGGTGAAGCTCGACTATCTGGTCTGCACCAACGAAATCTGCGTGCCGGAAAGCGCCGAACTGACGACGCGATTGACCATCGGCGACGGTGCGGTCGATCCCGCAACGCGCGTTCGTTTCGATGGCTGGCGGCGCGCGATGCCGAAGCCGCTGGGCAGTCCGGCGACCTATGCGGTCGAGGGCGGCACGTTTCGCCTCGCCGTGCCCTATCCGGCGGGCTCGCCGGCGACCGACGCCTATTTCTTCCCGCTGACCGATGGCGTCGTCGATTACGGCAAGCCGCAGACGGTGACGCGCGATGGCGACACGTTGATCGTCGAGACCGCGGCCAAGGCCGGACGTCCGGAAAAGCTGGAGGGCGTGCTGGCGGTTGGCGAGGGGCAGGGCTTCCGCCTGACCGCCGCACCGGGGGCCGTGGTCCGGGGCGGAGTCGACAGCGGCACCGCGATGACGCTGCTGGTCGCGCTGGGCGGCGCGATCCTCGGCGGATTGCTGCTCAACATCATGCCCTGCGTGTTCCCGATCCTGAGCCTGAAGGCGCTGAGTCTCGCCAAGTCGGGCGGGGAGGGGGCGAAGGGCGAGGCGCTGGCCTATACCGCCGGCGTCGTGCTGATGTGCCTGGTGCTGGGCGGCGTGCTGCTGGCGCTCAGGGCCGGCGGGGCGGCGGTCGGATGGGCGTTCCAGCTGACCGATCCGCGCGTCATCCTGGTCCTGCTGCTGCTGGTCACCGCCATCGCCTTCAACCTCGCCGGGCTGTTCGAGCTCTCCGCGCCGGGTGCGGTCAACCGCATGGCGGCCGGGGGCAAGGGCGGGGCGTTCGGTACCGGCGCGCTCGCCGCCTTCGTCGCGACGCCTTGCACGGGGCCGTTCATGGGCGCGGCGATGGGCACCGCGCTGATCCTGCCGTGGTGGGGCGCGTTGGTGGTGTTCGGCGGGCTCGGCCTTGGCCTCGCGGTGCCGTTCCTGGCGCTCGGGTTCGTGCCGGCGCTGCGCCGCAAGCTGCCCAAACCCGGCGCCTGGATGGAGACGTTCCGCCACATTCTGAGCGTGCCGATGTTCCTGACGGCGCTCGCGCTCGCCTGGGTGCTCGGCAAGCAGGCCGGGGTCGACGGCATGACCCTCGGTCTGGCCGCCGCGCTGCTGTTCGCCGCCGGCCTTTGGTGGACAGGCACACGTCAGGTAAAGGGCAAGCGGCTGGCATGGATGCCGGGGGTCTGGGCCGGCGTGGTCGCGCTCGGCGCGACCGCGGTTGTCAGCCGCGCGCCGGCCGAAGCCGCCGCCGTCGCGGGCGCGGAGCCCTTCACCGAAGCACGCCTTGCTGCACTGCGCGCCGAGGGGCGGCCGGTCTTCGCCTATTTCACTGCCGATTGGTGCGTGACCTGCAAGGTCAACGAGAAGGCGGTGATCGAGACCGCGGAGGTACAGCAGGCGCTGAAGCAAAATCGCGTGGCGGTGCTGGTCGGCGACTGGACCGACGGCGACCCCGCGCTTGGCCGCTTCATCGAACGTCACAACCGTGCAGGCGTCCCGCTGTATCTATGGTATTGGTCCGGTGGCCGCGAAGCCGATGTGCTGCCGCAGGTGCTGACCAAGTCGATGCTGACCGAACGTGCCCAAGATTAGGAGAGAGCGATGAACGCCTTGATGATTGCGGCAACCGCATCGATGCTTGCCGCACCTGCCGCCGCGCAACAGACCACCGGCGCGCCAGCCGGAAACTTGAAGCTGACCGACATGACGGGGCGCAACGTCAGCCTGTCCGACTATCGCGGCAAGACGGTCGTGATCGAATGGAACAACCCCGGCTGCCCCTTCGTCCAGAAACATTACAACAGCGGCAACATGCAGAAGACCCAGGCCGCCGCGAAGGGCATGGGCGCGGTCTGGCTGACCGTCAATTCGGGCGCCCCGGGCAAGCAGGGATATATGACCAGCCCGCAAGCGCAGGCGTTCGTGACGTCGGCGAAGGCGGTGCCGACCGCCTATCTGCTCGATCCGAAGGGCGTCGTCGGCAAGGGCTATGGCGCAAAGACGACGCCGCATCTCTACATCGTCGATTCCGTAGGCAAGCTCGTCTATCAGGGCGGCATCGACGACAAGCCGACTGCCAACGCCGCCGACATCGCCGGCGCGCGCAACCATGTGCTGGCGGCGCTGGGCGAGATGAAGGCTGGCAAGCCCGTGTCGATGCCTGAAACCCGGCCCTATGGCTGCTCGGTCAAGTACGCCGACTGATGCGCGCGCTGTTTCCCGTGGCCGTCGCGCTGATCGTGGCGGCGCCAGCCTTGGCCGCCGATCCGGCCGAACGTGCGGTCGATGCCGCGGTCGCCGACAGCGTGGCGGGGTGGAACGCCGGCGATGTCGACCGCTTCATGGCCTTGTACTCGGCGACGCCGACCGCCAGCTTCGTCACCAGCCGTGGCTTGCTCCGGGGCAAGGCGGCGATGGCCGACAGCTATCGCAAGACCTACGACTTCGGCGACGCCGCGAAGCGGGGCACGCTGACGATCGAACGGCTCGACTTCCGCCCGCTCGGACGAGGCCATGCGCTATACATCGGCCGGTTTACGCTGACCTATCCTAGCGGCAAGAGAGACAGCGGCTCTACGAGCCTGGTCCTGGCGAAGGAGCGCAGCGGCTGGAAGGTGATCGCCGACCACAGCAGCTGAGCGAGCACTGCCTCGCCACGCCGCCCGAGATTCTTCTTGTGCAGCGCAAAACGGCGAGGCAGCATGCAACTTATGACGGTTTCGAAACTTTAGCTCTGCGATGATATCGGGGGGCGCGTTCGACGAGATTTGGGGACATGGCGGGCCGGAGGCGGTGCGGCCGGAGTTCGCCGCATTGGGCCGCTGGTTAAAGGAAACGCCGCAGGCCGAACTCGACCGTCGGCTCGAAGCCGCCGAGATCACGTTCCGACAATTGGGCATCACCTTCGCCGTTTATGGCGAGAGCGATGCGGGCGAGCGTATCATTCCCTTCGACATCGTGCCGCGCGTGTTTACCGCGAGCGAATGGGCGGGCCTGAGCGGAGGGCTGATTCAACGGGTCGAGGCGATCAACGCGTTCCTGACCGACATCTATGGTGCGCAGGAGATCGTGAAGGCCGGCGTGCTGCCGCCCGAACTGATCTTCCAGAATCCTCAGTTCCGTCCCGAGATCGCCGGTATCCGCCCGCCGCATGATGTGTGGGCGCATATCTGCGGCATCGACTGCGTGCGCACCGGGCCCGATGAGTTCTTCGTGCTGGAGGACAATGCCCGCACGCCGTCAGGCGTCTCCTACATGCTGGAGAACCGCGAGGCGATGATTCGGCTGTGTCCGGAGCTGTTCCGCGACTTTCGCGTGGCGGCAGTCGACAGCTATCCCGATATGCTGCTGGCGACGATGCGATCGGTCGCGCCGCGCGGGGCCGGGCAGAGCCCGGTATGCGTCGTGCTGACGCCGGGGCATTACAATTCGGCCTATTACGAACACAGCTTCCTGGCCGATTCGATGGGCGTCGAACTGGTCGAGGCGGCCGACCTGCTGGTCGATGACGACATCGTCTGGATGCGGACCATCGGCGGGCGGGTGAAGGTCGACGTCATCTATCGCCGGATCGACGACGATTATCTCGATCCGCTCGTCTTCCGCCCGGATTCGATGCTGGGCGTGCCGGGGCTGATCGCGGCGTATCGCGCGGGCAACGTCGCGATCATCAACGCGCCGGGCAACGGTATCGCCGACGACAAGGCGATCTACAGCTACATGCCCGAAATCGTCCGCTTCTATTCGGGGCAGGACGCCAAGCTGCCCAACGTCCAGACCTTCCGTTGCCGTGAACCCGATGCGTTGCGCTATGTGCTCGATCACCTCGACGAGTTGGTGGTGAAGCTGGTCGACGGATCGGGTGGCTACGGCATGCTGGTCGGCCCGACCGCGTCGAAGGCGGAGATCGAGGCGTTTCGCACCGCGCTGATGGCAGCACCCGACCGGTACATCGCGCAGCCGACGCTGGCGCTGTCGACCGTTCCGACCGTCACCGACCAGGGGCTTGCCCCGCGCCATGTCGATTTCCGCCCGTTCGTGCTGACCGGGAGCGACGGCGTGAAGGTCGTCCCCGGCGGCCTGACCCGCGTGGCGCTGAAGGAAGGCTCGCTGGTGGTGAATTCCAGCCAGGGCGGTGGCACGAAGGACAGTTTCGTACTGATGCCGGACGAGCCCCGGCGGCAGGCGCAGCGCCAGAGTCAGTCGCAGGGGATGGCGAAGTGAGAGTGCGTGAACCAATCCTCCCCTGCAAGGGGAGGTGGCAGGCCGCAGGCCTGACGGAGGGGTGTCGCCCTCACGATAGCGGGACACCCCTCCCCCACGCGCTGCGCGCGCGGTCCCCCTCTCCTTGCAGGGGAGGATTGGTCCGATGATGCTCTCCCGCACCGCATCGTCGCTCTACTGGCTCGGCCGCTATGTCGAACGCGCCGATTTCGCCGCACGCCTGGTCGAAGCGACCATCCGGCTCGACGCCCTCTCCCCCCGTCCGGCGGGCGAGGCCGCATGGCTCTCCGCGCTGCGCGTCACCTATTCCGACGAAGCCTTCGCTGCCTCGAACGTCGGGTTCACCGCCAACCCGGTCGCGCGGTTCCTGACGGTCGACACCTCTAACCCAGGATCGATCGCCGCGTGTCTCGACATGGCGCGCAACAATGCGAAGGCGGTGCGCACCGCGCTGACCCGCGACGCCTGGACCGCGATCAACCGCGCGTGGCTGATCTTCAACGGGCGCGGTCGCCCGGCATCGCGCATGGAACCGCTGGCGCTGGTCGAGGCGGTGAAGGCCGAGACGCGCGGGTTCGAGGGCGCGATCCACTGGATGATGCGCAACCAGGCGACGTGGTTCATCCGCCTGGGCGCCGCGATCGAGCGTGCGGACAACACCGCGCGGCTGCTCGACGTCAAATACCATCTGCTGCTGCCAGAGGGCGAGACGGTATACGGCGTCGTCGACCGCGACCAGTGGACGACGTTGCTCCAGACCGTATCGGCGGTCACCGCCTATCGCTGGCTGTATGACGAGGGGCTGAAGCCGCATCTGGTCATCGATCTGCTGACGATGCGGTTCGAACTGCCGCGCAGCCTGGCCGGATGTGTCGAGGAGGTCGTCGAAATCCTGACCGCGCTCGGCAAGCGGACGGGGCTTCAGGGCGAGGCCGACCGCATGGCTCGGGCGCGGCTGTCGGCAATGCAGCGTACCCGGTCGCACGACGTCATCGTCAGCGGGCTGCATCAGTATCTGACCGCCTTCATTCGCGACAACGAGCTTCTTCACATGGCGATCGCCAAACAGTTCCGGTTCGCCTAATGCGAGTCTCCGTCGATCATCGCACGCGGTATCATTTTACCAGCCCGCAGGATCGGCTGATCCAGATGCTGCGGCTGACCCCGCAGGACTCCGCCGACCAGACGGTCGTCAACTGGCATATCGGCGTCGATTGCGACGCACGGATGCGCGAGGCGCGCGACGGTTTCGGTAACCGCGTGACGATGCTCTATGCCGAGGGGCCGATCGAGGGAATCGAGATCACCGTCTCGGGCGAAGTGCTGACGGCGGGAGATGCGGGGCTGGTGCGCGGCGTCGTCGAACCGCTGCCGCCCGCGCTCTTCCTGCGGATGACCGACCGTACCGGCCTGTCGCACGGCATGCGCGAATTCGCCGGGGGGATCGAGGGTGGGAAGGGCGACCGCATCGCCCGGCTCCATGCGATCAACACCGCGCTCCACACTCGCTTCGCTCTCCAGGAAGAGGCGAGCGACGCCGGCCTCAGCGCCGAGGCCGCCTTCCAGAGCGACCATGCCGCGCCGCGCGATTTCGCCCATATGTTCATCGCGTTGCTCCGCGGTGAGGGGATCCCGGCGCGCTACGTCTCGGGCTATCACACCCGCGACGATGGCGAGGGGCACGCACCCCATGCCTGGGCGGAGGCGCATGTCGACGACCTCGGCTGGATTGCGTTCGATCCGTCGCGCGGGCTGTCAGCCGATGCCAGCTACATCCGCGTCGCCGTCGCGCTGGATGCCGGGGGCGCAGCGCCGGTCGCGGGCATGCGCATGGGGCCGGGGGCCGAACGGCTGGACGTCGACGTTCAGGTCGAGGAACTGACTGGCGACGCCTGACGGGGCCGCGGTACGTAGGGCGGCGGACCCGCCAGATAGAAACCCTCGATCCGCGCGGAATCGACCCCGGTGGCGACAATCGTCTCGCGCAGCTTGCGCAGCAGATAGGGCAGCCCGGCGACGACGCGCGGCTCGATCGGCGCGCTGGCCAGATTGTCGTAGGTCGTGCGCAGGCGGTCCTGCGTCGCGGTCAGCCGGCCATCGACGCCGCGCACGCAGCGGCGCGGCATCGGGCTCCGACCCTGTCGCGAAGCTCACTCAGGCAAAGGCGCGGACGCGGGGTGCATGCAGCGGGGCGTCGTCGGCGTCGGGGTCGAAGGGCGTCCAGCCGTCCGGGCCCAGCACCTCGATCGGGCGATAGCGTGTCTTGTACGCCATGCGCTGCGACCCCTTCACCCAATAGCCGAGGTAGACATAGCCCAGCCCCGCGGCATGGGCGCGCAGGATGTGGTCCATGATGATGTAGTTGCCGAGACCCGGCCGCGACGTGTCGTCGGTGTCGAAAAAGCTGTAGATCATTGACAGGCCGTCGGCCTGTTGATCGGTGATGCATGCGCCGACCAGACGGCCGCGCTTTCCATCGATCGTCGGTTCGCGATATTCGACGACGAAGCTGTTCACGGGGCTCTGCTCGACCATGTCCGAATAGTCGCCCTCGTCCATCAACGTCATGCCGCCGCCGGGATGACGCGATTTCAGATAGCCGCGCAGCAGCTGGAACTGCTCGTCGGTCGCCCAGGGGCGGCAGGCGTGGACCTCCAGGTCGGAATGGCGCGCGATCAGCTTGCGCTGGGTCTTGTTGGGGCGGAACTCGCCCGCGACGACGCGGACCGAGACGCAGGCCGAACAGCCGACACACGACGGGCGATAGGCGACCGACTGGCTGCGACGGAAACCGATCCGGCCCAGCGCGTCGTTCAGCTCGCCGGCATGCTGACCGTTCAGTTCGGTAAAGACCTTCCGCTCCTCGCGGCCGGGCAGGTACGGGCACGGCGACGGGCTCGTCACGAAAAACCGGGGATAGCGGAACGGTGCCGTCACGTCGTCGTCGAACCTCTCGCCACGCTGCCCCTGCAAGCGCGTCAGGCCGGTATATGAAGCGCAAAAATCGTGATGAAAAGGCGCTTTACCATGAAAGAGCGTTAACGGCGCGATCGGCATGGCGAGCCGGCAAGGCGCGAGGATCGTCGTAATGCGCTGGGCGGAGCGACCGTGGAAGAGCGGGGCGTTTCGCTTCGTCGCGCAAACGAGTCGGTTCGACTCATCCTGCGCGTCGCCGCGTCGGTGCGTGGAAGTCGGGCGGCTTGTCGGCGATCCAGCGCAGGAAGCGCGCGATGTCCTCGCGGGCACGCAGCGCGTTCAACGTCGGATAGAGCCGGGCGAGGTCGGCGTTCGATGCGCTCGCATGGATGGTTCGGTGACAGATCGGATGGACCGGAACCGTCTCGCGCCCGCCCTCGCTCTTGGGTACGACATGATGCCATTCGACACGTCGGCCGAGCGCGCGGCCGCATAGCGCGCAAGTCTCGGGGGGCGTGGCATCCCGCCGCGCCTCGGCTTGGGCGAGCCCGGCTTTCCGCCTGACCCGCCCGACCATCAGCCCTGCGCCTTCATCGCCTCGATGATCTTCTTGACCTCCTGGCTGCGGCCCTTGGGCAGGATCAGCACGTCGGTGCCGCTGGCGACGACGATCAGATCCTCGACCCCGACCAGCGCGACGCGGATGCCGTCGGCGCGCACGAAGCAATTGCGCGTATCGACCGCGACGACCTCGCCGGCATGGGTGTTCCCGCCCGCATCATTGTCGGTGATCGCGTCCAGCGCGTCCCAGCTGCCCAGATCGCTCCAGCCCATCGCGACGGGGACGACCGCGACGCGCTGCGCCTTTTCCATCACCGCATAGTCGATCGAATCGGAGGGCGAGGCGGCGAAGGCATCGGCATCGGGCCAGATGCGCAGGCCATCGCGGCGCGCCGCGTCCATCGACGCCTGCGCCGCCTCGACCATCGCGGGCGCTTCGCGGCCGAGCACTTCGAGATAGCGGTCGGCGCGGAACAAAAAGATGCCGCCGTTCCAGGCGTGGCCGCCTTCGTCCAGCATCGCCTGCGCAGCGGACAGCGGCGGCTTTTCGATGAAGCGATCGACGCGGTGCACGCCGTCCGCGACCGGCTCGCCGACCTTGATCCAGCCATAGCCCGTTTCCGGCGCGTCGGGGGTGATGCCGAAGGTGACGAGCCAGCCGTCGGCGACCATCGGCAGCGCGGCTTCGATCGCGGCATGGAAGGCGGGCACGTCGGTGATGACGTGATCGGACGGCATCACCAGCAGCGGCTGATCGCCGCCGCCGGCCGCGATCGCGGCCAGTGCGATGGCGGGCGCGGTGTTCCGGCCCATCGGCTCGAGGATGACCGCGGCCGGCCCGACGCCGATCGCGTCCAACTGCGACTCTACCGCATCCGCATGCGCGGCGTTTCCGACGACGATCGGCGCGGCATAACCTGCGTCCGGCGGCGTGCGGCGGGCGGTCAGCTGCAACATCGTCTCGTCGCACGTGAGCGCGAGAAACTGTTTTGGGCGTTCGGATCGGGACATCGGCCACAGCCGGGTGCCGGATCCGCCGGACAGGATAACGGGCACGATCGACGGCGCGGCTGACATTGACGCGTAAACTCCCTGGTGAATTTCTGGCTGTGAGATGTAGTTGCCCAAGCGTAACAACGCTCGAATGCCCAAGGATTTCCGTGCGTTCAGAAAATCTTCGCCATTTTGAGCGACATGGGGGGCGTGTCGGTACGCTTCAGATCCCATCACGCTGAAAAGGTGGCCCGATGATCCGCCTGTTCAAGCATTATGTCCCCAATGCGGTTTTGCTGCTGGGATTGCTCGACATCGTCCTGCTGATGATCGCGGCGGAGGCCGGATGGGCGATCCGCGCCAGCCAGATCGGCATGGCGATAGAACCGGTCCATACCCGCCTGCCGCAGCTCCTGTCCTTCGCCGCCGCGATCGAGATCGCGTTGATTGGCGTCGGGGTCTATTCGGCGGAATCGTTGCAATCGATCCGTTTCGCCGGCGTTCGGCTGGTGGTCGGTATCGCGCTGGGCGTGCTGGCGCTGTCGTCGGTGTATTTCATCTTCCCAAATTTTAGCCTGTGGCGGTCGAACCTGCTCTATGCCATGGGCATCGCGATCGTCGGGCTGGTGCTGCTACGTCTGCTGCTCGGCAAGACGCTGGGCAGCCAGGCGTTCAAGCGCCGCGTCGTCGTGCTGGGCGCCGGCCCACGGGCGGAGCGGTTGCGCCAGCTGTCGCGGCGTCCCGGCGCAGGCTTCGCCGTCGTCGGCTATGTGTCGATGAGCGAGACGAACCGCGTGATCCCAGAAGCGATCGTGCGCGACGCCATCTATAATCTGGCCGACCATGTCGTGCTGCTCAACGCCAGCGAAGTGGTGCTGGCGCTGGAGGAGCGGCGCAATTCGCTCCCGCTGAAGGATCTGCTGCGGATCAAGACGACCGGGGTGCACGTCAACGACACTTCGACCTTCCTGGAGCGCGAGACGGGGCGCGTCGACCTGGACAGCGTCAATCCGTCATGGCTGATCTTTTCCGACGGTTTTTCGTCCGGACGGATGCTGTCGGGCGTGTTCAAGCGCCTGTTCGACATTCTCGCCAGCCTGATCCTGCTGCTCCTGACCCTGCCGCTGGTCCTGGCGACGGCGCTCGCCATCAAGCTGGAGAGCAAGGGGCCGGTCTTCTATCGCCAGCGGCGGGTCGGGCTGTACGGCGAAGCGTTCGACTGCATCAAGCTGCGCTCGATGCGGACCGATGCAGAAGTCGCGGGCGTCGCCGTCTGGGCGGAAAAGGACGACCCGCGGATCACCCGCATCGGCCGCATCATCCGCAAGCTTCGGATCGACGAATTGCCGCAATGCTGGTCGGTGCTGAAGGGCGAGATGAGTTTCGTCGGCCCGCGTCCCGAGCGCCCGCAGTTCGTCGAGGATCTCGAAACCAAGCTGCCCTATTATGCCGAACGCCACATGGTGAAGCCGGGCATCACCGGCTGGGCGCAGATCAACTACCCCTATGGCGCGTCGATCGAGGACAGTCGGCAGAAGCTGGAATACGACCTCTATTACGCGAAGAATTACTCGCCGTTCCTCGACCTGCTGATCCTGCTGCAGACCGTACGCGTCATCCTGTGGCCGGCTGGCGCACGGTGACGTTCGGGCGATCGCGATGGAGCAGCTGACCCTCTGGAGCCATGCGCTGGCCGCGCTGCTGATGGCGGCGGTCGCGTTCCGGGCGGCACGGGGCGACGTGGCGGGCCTGCCCCGGCGTGGCGTGGTCGCGGTGTTCGCCATCGGTGCAGCCTGGATGCTGGCGATGGCGGGCCTGGGCGGGCACGATCCGGCGACGCGGCTGATGGGCGGGCTGCACACGCTGGCGATGCTGGGCGTGATGGCGATGCTGCATCGCCGGGCCGCGGCGCAACCGCTGGGGCTCATCCCCGTGTACGGCGTGGTCGCCATCGTCATCCTGTTATCGACCGGGTTGCAGATGCTCGCGCTCAGCCTGAATCAGGACAGCCTGACCGAATCCGGAATCTGGCCGGTGGCGACGCTGCTGCGCATGCTGATCGCTGTCGCCGCGCTGGTTCTGGTCAACAATCTGGCGATGGCGCGGCCGGACGGCCCGGTGCGGCTGCTGTGCCTGTCCTTCGCGATCGTGTGGGGGGCGGAACTCGCGACGACCGCCGTGTCCTATCTGTCGGATGGCTGGCCGATGGCGATGTACGCGGTGCGCGGCGCCATGCTGGCGCTGTCGGCGGGCGTCGCGGGCATGGCCCTGCGCACCGGTGTGCATCGCCCGGTCGCGGTGTCGCGCACGGTCGCCTATCAGTCGCTGTCGCTGGTCGGGATCGCCGCCTATTTCGCGGTGCTCGCCGCAGGCACGAGCGCGCTGTCGGCGACCGGCGCCTATGCGCGCATCCTGCAGACCGCGTTCGTGCTGGGCGTGACCGTGGCCGCGGTCACGCTGATGTCGTCGCCCTGGCTGCGCGCGTGGGCGAAGGTGAAGGTCGCCAAGCACCTGTTCACCCACCGGTACGACTATCGTGCCGAATGGCTGCGTTTCACGGGCACGCTGGGGGCGGCGGAGGGCGACTTGCCGCTGGGCGAGCGTATCGTGAAGGCGGTCGCCGATATGACCATGTCGGATCGCGGACTGCTGCTGGTGCCGGAGGGCGATGGGCTGGGCGTCGGCGCGCGGTGGAACGCCGATACCCCCGGCGGCACGGCCGACGCCGCTTTCGTCCGGCATCTCACCGGCACCGAGCGGATCCTGGCGTTCGACGACCTGCGGGGCGACGCGGCCGACCCGGTGGAGTCGGCCTGCGTGTCGCAATGGATGCTCGACGATGCCGATATCTGGGCGGCGGTGCCGATGCTCCATCGCGGGCAGTTGACCGGCGTCGTGCTGCTCGGCCGCCCAAGCGTCGATCGCGCGCTCGACTGGGAGGATTTCGACTTGCTGAGAGTCGCTGGCCGCGGCGTCGCCAGCTATCTGGCCGAGGCGCGCGCGCAGGAGGCGCTGGTCGATACCCAGCGGTTCGACGAATTCAACCGCCGCACCGCCTTCATCGTTCACGACATCAAGAATCTGGTCAGCGGCCTCAGCCTGGTCGCGCGTAACGCCGAACGCCATGCCGACAATCCCGAATTCCGCGCCGACATGGTCGCGACGCTGCAGGATTCGGCGGCGAAGCTGAACATGCTGCTCGGTCGCCTGTCGATGGGACCGCGTGGCCGTGCCGAGCCGCCCGTCGCGGTACCGCTGCTCGATTTCGCCCAGTGCGTCGTCGCCACCCGCCGTGCGGGGCACCCGGTCGTCGCGACCGGCGACGCCCGAGCGATCGCGCTTGCCGATCCCGCCCGGCTCGAACAGATCGTCGGCCATCTGCTGAGCAACGCGATCGAGGCGAGCCCGACTGCCGAGCCGGTCAGCCTGGTCGTCTCCTCGGCCGGCGACACGGCCAGCATCGCCGTCGTCGACCGCGGCTGCGGCATGTCGCCCAGCTTCATCCGCGACCGACTGTTCCGCCCCTTCGCCTCGTCGAAACCCGACGGCTTCGGCATCGGCGCGTTCGAGGCGCGGCAGCTGGCGGAAAGCATGGGCGGCACGATTTCGGTCGCCAGCCGCGAGGGGCGGGGCTCGACCTTCCATATCCTCCTGCCGGCCGCGACACCGGCCGCCGTGACCCTGCTGACCGAGATTGCCGCATGACCGACAAAGTCCTCCTGATCGTCGAGGATGACCCCGCACTCCAGCGCCAGCTGCGCTGGGCCTATGACGGCTATCGGGTGCTCGTCGCCGCGACCCGCGAAGAGGCGCTGACCCTGCTGCGCGCCGAGGAACCCGCGGTCGTCACGCTCGACCTCGGCCTGCCGCCCGATCCCGACGGCACGACCGAAGGCTTTGCGACGCTGGCCGAGATGCTGGCGCTGAAGCCCGATCTGAAGGTCATCGTCGCTTCCGGGCACGGCGCGCGGGAAAGCGCGCTGAGAGCGATCGGGGAGGGGGCGTGGGACTTCTACGCCAAGCCGATCGACATCGACGCGCTGGGGCTGATCGTCGCGCGCGCGTTCCACGTCCATGCGCTGGAGGCGGAGAACCGCCGGCTGGCCGATGCGGCGGCGCGGGGCGGGAGGACGGTGCTGGGCGGCATGATTACCGCCAGCCCGGAAATGCTGAAGGTCACCCGCACGATCGAACGCGTCGCGTCGGCCGACGTGTCGGTCATGCTGCTCGGCGCATCGGGCACCGGCAAGGAACTGCTCGCACGTGGTCTTCACGAGACGAGCGGGCGCAAGGGGGCGTTCGTCGCGATCAATTGCGCGGCGATCCCCGAGACGTTGCTCGAGAGCGAGCTGTTCGGCCACGAAAAGGGCGCGTTCACCGGCGCGGTCAAGACGACCGAGGGCAAGATCGAGCTGGCGCATGGCGGCACGCTGTTCCTCGACGAAATCGGCGACGTGCCGCTGCCGCTCCAGGTCAAGCTGCTGCGCTTCCTGCAGGAACGCGTGATCGAGCGGATCGGCGGGCGCAAGGCGATTCCCGTGGACGTCCGCATCGTCTGCGCGACCCACCGCGACATCGACGCGATGGTCGCTGAGCAGTCGTTCCGCGAAGACCTTTATTACCGGCTGGCCGAGATCGTCGTGCGCATCCCCTCGCTCGCCGAGCGGCCGGGCGATGCCGCGCTGCTCGCCAAGGCGTTGGTCAAACGCCACGCTGCGCAGATGAAGTCGGGCGCGACGACGCTCGCAACTGATGCGCTGGCAGCGATCGACGCGCATCCCTGGCCCGGCAACGTCCGCGAGCTGGAGAACCGGGTGAAGCGCGCGGTCATCATGGCCGACGGGCCGAAGATCACCGCCGCCGATCTGGACCTGGACGAGCGCGATGAGCCCCACGCGATCAACCTGCGATCGGTGCGCGAACAGGCCGACCGCAAGGCGATCCGTCATGCGCTCGCCCGAAGCGACGGCAACATCTCCGGCACGGCGCGGCTCCTCGGGATCAGCCGGCCAACATTGTACGACCTGATGCGCGCCTATGACCTCCAGCCGTAGGCGCCGACGGTCGCGATCGGCAACAAGGCCTGCGACTGGCGCCCGGCGGCTCCGGATGATCGCGGCGATCGCCCTGCTGATCGGGGGCGGCCTGCTCGTCTGGTCGCTGCTGCGGCAACCCGCGGTCACGCGCGATGCGGCGGCGCTGATTGCCGACAGCGATGCCGCGATGCGCGGAGGCCAGGTGTCGCGCGCGCGGTCGCTCGCCAAACAGGCGGTCGCCGCCGATCCCGCACTGGCCGCGGCGCATCTGGCCGCGGCGCGCGGTGCGCTGGCGGAGGGCGATGGCCTGACCGCGGAAGGCGAGATCGACCGTGCGATCGATGCGGGCGCCCCCCGCCTCTCGACGCGCGCTATGGCGGCGCATGCGAAGCTGCTGCAGAACGATGCCGCCGGGGCTCTGGCGATTGCGCGAAGCGTCCCCGCTACCGATCGCACCTATGGCCGGCGAATCGAAGCCCGCGGGCTGGCCGCGACCGGCGATGTTGCGGCGGCACAGGCGCTGTGGACGCGATTGCTTGGCGAGATGCCGGACGACCCGGCGCTCCTGACCGACGTCGCGCGCTTCAATCTGGCACAGGGGGACGTCGGCAATGCTGTCGTCGCAGCGGATCGGGCAGTGGCGCTCGATCCGGCCAGCCTCGATGCCCTTCTGCTCCGGGCCCGGGTGGCGCGGGTGCAGATCGGTCCGGCAGCGGCGCTGGCGTGGCAGCGGCGGGCATTGGCGCGCGATCCGACCAGCTATGCCGCACTGATCGACCATGCCGCGACGCTGGGCGACCTGGGACAGGGCAGCGCGATGCTGGCCGCGACACGCCGGGCGCTGGCGGTACGGCCGGGCGACCCGCAAGCCTTCTACCTGCTCGCCACGCTCGCCGCGCGAACCGGCAAGCTGGACATCGCCCGCGACCTGTTCGACCGGGTGAGCGGCGGGTTCGCCCAGACGCCCGGCGCGCTGCTGCTGGGTGCGACGCTCGATATCGATGGCGGCGATCACGAACAGGCGGTGGCGAAGCTACGCAACCTTGTCGGACTCCAGCCGATGAACGTGCGCGCGCGCCAACTGCTCGCGGTCGCGCTTCTGCGGCTCGATTCGGTGTCGGAGGCGCTGACCGTGCTCCGCCCGATCGCGCTGCGCAGCGATGCCGACAGCTACACGCTGACGCTCGCGGCCCGCGCGTTCGAGCGGCAGGGCAACCGGGTCGAGGCCGCGAGCCTGCTCGATCGGGCCGCGACGCTCGCATCGGGGCCGGCGGGCCAGTTCGCTGCCGAGGACAGCGTTGCGGTCGCGGCGTCCTTTGCCCGGCCCGGTGAAATCCCAACGACCGTCCCGCTGATCCGCGCGCTGCTCGACGACGGGCAGGGTGGGGCGGCGGTCGAGGCGGCAGCGCGCCTGACACAGGCGCGCCCGACCGTGCCCGCGGCATGGCTGGCCTATGGCGACACGCTTGGCCTGACCGGACGTCCCGCCGATGCGCTTACCGCCTATCGCCGCGCCGGGACGCTCGCATTCGATGCGCCGACGGTGCTGCGGATCGCCCCGCTGATCGGTGCGACCGAACCGTTGCAGCGCTATCGGACGGGCAATCCGGCGGACCCGACCGGATTGCGCCTCGCCGCACTTCGAGCGGTCGATGCCGCTGCCGCACGTGGCCCGCTTCAACGCCTGCGTGCGACGACCCGCAATGGCGATGCGATGGTGTTGGCGGCACTCGCGCTCACCTCTGAAGGACAGCCGGCCGTCGCGGCGGGCGCTGCCGCCTACCGTCTCGCGCCATCGAGCGCCTTGGCGTGCGACGCCTATGGCTGGGCGCTTCTGCGCGCCGGCGACCGCGACGGGGCGAGCCAGGTGCTGCGCAAGGCCGTGCTGCTCGGGCCCGACAATCGCCAGATTCGCGCGCACCTGTCGCAACTGGGCGGATAAGCGGCTAGGAGCGCGCGATGACCGACGCTCTCGACCGGATCGCTGCCGCTCTCGAACGCCTGGCCCCGCCGCCGGCGCCCGATGCCGACCTGAATGCGCACCCCGCCTATCTGTGGGACGGCCGCGCGCTGACGGCTGCTCGGGGCTTCGCGCCGCTGCCGCTCGACACGCTGACGGGCGTGGATCAGCAGAAGACCGCGCTCGTCGGCAATCTCCAGCGCCTCGCCGCCGGCAATGCCGCGCACGACGTCCTGCTGTGGGGCGCGCGCGGCACCGGCAAGTCGGCGCTGGTCGCCGCCGCCGCATCGGCCGCCCGCGTCGCGCTGGTCGACGTCGCGACGCACACGCTCGACAGCCTGCCGCACCTCTTCGCACGCCTTGGAACGACGGCGCGACCGTTCGCGGTGTTCGTCGACGACCTTGGCTTCTCCTCCCCCGACGAGGCGCGCACGCTGCGCTCGTTGCTGGAGGGCGGCGCAGAGGCACGGCCGGCGACCGTGCGGCTGCTGGTCACGTCGAACCGCCGGCATCTGGTGGCGCGCGACCTGGCCGAACAGGACAGCGCGATCAACCCGCGCGACGTGGTCGACGACGCGCTGGCGCTGGCCGATCGCTTCGGGCTGAGCCTGGGCTTCCACGCGATCGATCAGGACACCTATGTCGCGATCGTCGCCGGCTATGCGCAGGCGTACGGCCTCAATTTCGATGCGCAGGACGCGATCAACTGGGCGACGCGGCGCGGCAGCCGTTCGGGTCGCGTCGCGTGGCAATATGTCGTCGAACTCGCCGGGCGCGAGGGGCGCACGCTGCCGCGCTGATTTGACCGCAAGTGCCGGGAGGCGCCGGGTTTCGGAAACCGCTATACCGTCGTCATGATCGACGAAACCGCCGCCTGGACCGCCTTCGAAGTGCGCGACCGCCGGATGGACGGCCGGCTGATCGTCGCGGTCACGACGACCGGCATCTATTGCAAGCCGTCTTGTCCCGCGCGGCGTCCCTTGCGGGAAAACGTCCGCTTCTTCGCCGACGCCGCCGCCGCGCGTGATGCCGGCTTTCGTGCCTGCCGGCGCTGTACGCCCGATGCGGTCGGCCGCGATGCAGAAGCCGTGGCCCGCGCGGTAACGCTGATCGAGGCGGCGGACGACGGCATCGCGCTCGACGCTCTTGCCGCTCGCGTCGGCTATGCCCCGCACCACTTCCACCGCCTGTTCAAACGCGCGACCGGCGTCACCCCGGCCGCATATGCCCGCGCGCTGAAGGCCCGCCGCGCGGCTGGCGCGCTGTCGGTCGAGGATAGTGTGACGGCCGCGATCTACGACGCGGGCTATTCGGCGCCCAGCCGCTTCTACGACACCGCCGCCGACCGGCTCGGCATGACGCCATCGGCGTGGAAGCGGGGCGGGGCGGGGGTGACGATCCGGTGGACGGTGGCGCCGACCAGTTTGGGGCCGCTGCTGATCGCCGCGACCGACACCGGCCTGTGCCGCGTAGCCTTCGACGAGGATCGGACAGGGCTCGCCGCACGGTTTCCGCAGGCCGAGATCGTCGAAGGCGGCGCCGCGCTCACCGATCTGGCGGCCCGGGTCGTGGCGGAGGTCGAGAGCCCCGGCCGCCACACCGACCTGCCGCTAGACGTTCAGGGAACGGCGTTTCAGGAGGCCGTCTGGCAGGCACTGCGCGCCATCCCCAAGGGCGAGACGCGCAGCTATGCCCAGATCGCGGTGGCGGCGGGGGCGCCCGGTGCAGTGCGCGCGGTTGGCAGCGCGTGCGGGGCGAACGCCGTCGCGGTGGTCATCCCTTGCCACCGGGTGACGCGATCCGGCGGGGCGCTGGGCGGCTATGCCTATGGCCCGGAGCGGAAACGGGCGTTGTTAGTGCGGGAAACACCCTCAGGTCGTCATCTCCGCGAAGGCGGGGATCGATGAGAGACGTGATCCTTACCAAGCTAAGCCACAATCTATTTCCGCCTTCGCGGGAATGAGAAAGGGAATGCGCAGGCTTGCTACCCCGGCCAGACCTCGACCCGCTGCTCGCAGAACATCGCGTTGCCGTAGCTTGTCAGGAACGACACGTCCGCCGCATCGCGGCCGACACCGATCTTGGCCATTTCCGCCGCCACCGCCATGCCGGTCGGATCGACCAAGTGCCACGCACCGTCCAGGAACACTTCGGCCACCGCATGGAAATCCTGCGGATCGACGCCCAGCGCGTAGACGCTGGCGATCCGCGCCGGGATGCCGGCGGCGCGGGCCAGCGTGATCAGGACGTGCGCATAGTCGCGACACACACCCTGACGCTGGACGAAGCTTTCAAGTGCCGTCGTCGCCGACGTGCTGACCCCGGGACTGTAGGTGAACTTCGCCTCGATCCAGTCGCGCATCGCCGCTATCTTGGTGCCGCCGGTCAGATCGTCGAATTCCGAGGTCACGAAATCCTCGAACAGATCCGACGGGCAGTAGCGCGAGGCCATCAGATACTGGACCGTCTCGCCGGGCAATTTGTGGAACGGCACTGCGGGCAGCGTCGATACGTCCGCCAGCATCCGTTCGACTCGCACGGTCGCGCGGTAATCGACCGCCATCCGCCCGGCGACACGCAGCCAGATGCGCTCGCCGATCGAATCCTGCGCCGGCACGCGTGCGAAATGCTCGCTGTGCGACACGTCGAGATGCGCCTCGACGATGGTCTGTTCGGGGATCGCCGCCGCCTCGACCTGAAGGAGGACGTCGCTGGGCTCGGCAAATTCGTAGGTGAATGCGGCGTGGATACAGATAGTCATGGGGCGCCTAACGGGTGGATCGAAGCGCAGTTCAGGCGGCGTGAAAAGAAACGGCGGCTGGCGCGAAATTAGGTGCCTCCAGCGTCGTTATTCCGCCGGCTTGCAGGAATAGACCAGCTTCTCGTTCGGCACCGCCGGCAATGCCGCGCGGATGGCCGATTGCTGGCCGGACAGATTCGCCCGCGCCGCGGCGTCGGTGCTGCACGCCTTCATCGACACTCCCTGCCGCAGCCGCCGCGCCTCGGTCATGCGTGCGTCATCCAGAAAGTAGCGGGTCTGGGTATAGGTGCGCGTGTCGGGGCGATAGTCGAGGATCGACACCGTCGCCTCGCCATCGGGCACCAGGACCCGCTGCCAGCCGCCGCGGCCGTCCTCGGCATATTGGGTCCGGCCGTTCATGCACCCGTCACCACCCCAGGCGAGCGTCGTCGGTTCGGGCGTGGAGACGGTCACGCGGCTGCGTTCGGGGACGAAGGTGCAGGTCAGCGGCCCGATCGCGTCGCTGGTCTTCACGTCGCGGCGCCCACTTTCACTGATCGCCCCGGCATCAAAATTCGGCCGTAGCACGAACAGCGCCACGGCGCCCAGCATCAGCACGCCGCCACCGGCTGCGGCAAAGCGCCAGCGGCGGTCACCCCGCGACGCGAGCAGCCCCGCGCCACCCAGCGCCAAGGCACCGAAAACGAGCGCGACCGCAGCGCCGGCCATGAAATTCTCGCGCGCCACTTCGTTTTCGGCGCGCGCCTGCGCCAGCGCATCCGCCCGCGCCTCGCGCGCCCGTTCGGCGGCGTCGCGGGCCTGCGCGTCGCTGGCCGATCGCGCGTCCTCATCGGCGGCGCGATCGGCGGCCAGCCGCTCCTCCATCGTCTGGCAAGGCGTCGCCACACTGGTGAACGGCTGCTTGGCCGCACGCAGGAAGGCGGCGACCTCGGCATAGGAAATCGCGAAGGCGAAGCTCGAATCCCCCTCGTCGCCGCGCGTCAGCGCCGAATTGACGCCCAGCACCCGCCCGCAGCGATCGAGCAGCGGCCCACCCGAGTTGCCCCGCGCGATGTTGGCGGTGTGCAGCAGCATTTCGGTGCCCATCAGGCTGCGCTTGCCCGAGAACACGCCCTGGCTGCGCACCGGCGACATCGGCGTGATGAAATCCGCCGACGACCGCGCGGTCGCGAGGTCGACGTTGCCGGGATAGCCGAGCGCATACAGCGCCTCGCCCTCATTGGCTGGCCCGGAATAGAGGGCAAGCGGCGACAGGCGCACGCCCGACACCTCGATCAGCGCAAGATCGCGTTCGGCATCGACCGAGATCAGCTTGCCCTGCACCGACTTGTCGCCCTGCGATGGCACGACGCCGATGACGACGTTGCCGGGATAGCGCGCCGCCAGCTCGACGACGTGCGCATTGGTCAGGATGCGCGTCGGCGATACGGCCAACCCCGATCCGTGCCCGAAGCCGACGACTTCGTCATCCGCGACGGCGATCGTCACGATCCGAACGACCCCGCGTCCTGCCGCCGAAATGTCATCGGCATGGGCCGGCGAGGCAATGACGATCAGGGCCAGCAGAGCGAGTATCAGGCGCATGGCGGACGCCTACCGCATGGATCGGTTAAGGGAAATGGGCACGATTGCGTACGCGCAAGTTCAAAGAATACGTATAATCCGCAAGCTATCCTTAACGGACTCTTCGCTATGACGGGTCGGCATGATCCGCTTTTCCCTCCCTCTCGCGCCTGTCTGTCAGCTGTCCGTCGCTGCGACGATTCTCACGGTCATCGCGCTGTCGCCGCCGCAGCGAGGGGCGATGCTGTTGGTGCCGCTGACGGGCCAGATCGCTGCTGTCGTAAACGTCGCGATGGCGGGCAAGGCGGCACTTCTCGCGCAAGGGCCGCTGCCGGGATCGATGATCGTGATCGGCGATCGCGCTGCGCTGCGCACGGCGGCATCGGGACGTGGCATCCTGTTGCTGTCGGCGCCCCGCGCGCTGTGCGGCGATCGCGCGGCGGGAGGGACTGTCTAATGACTCTGATTACCTTCCCCGTCGCGGCGCCGATCCTGGACGTTGCGGTCGATGCACCGAAGATGTCGACTCTCGACCGACTGCGGCTCAAGGGCGTGCAGGTCTGGGCGCTGATCGGTTGGGTCACGCTGGTAGCCCTGATGATCGAAAATCTGTTCGTGCCTGACCGCACGCCGATGGCGGTGCTGCTTGGGATCGGTGTGGCGATCAACGTTCTGCCGACGATGATGGCGGTTCAGCGGCGCCATGATGCCGAAGCGCGGTTGGTGATGGGTACGCTCGCTGCTTTCCTGCCCGCGCTCGGCGTCTTTCAGCTGCAGGGGCATCCCTGGCAGATGGACGCGCACATGTTCTTCTTCGTCGCGATGGCGGCGTTGGTCGTGCTGGGCGATTGGCGTGCGATCGCGATGGCGACCGTGCTGACCGCGATCCATCATCTGGTGCTCGAATATGTCGCTCCCGAATGGGTCTTCTCGGGTTCGGGAGACCTGGGCCGCGTCATCTTCCATGCGGTCGCCGTACTGTTGCAGTTTGGCATGCTGGCGGTGTTGACGGTGCGCCTGGAACGGCTGATTACCGCGCAGGACGATGCGATCGCCCGTTCCAGACGGCTGACGACCAAGGCGCGCGAGGAACGGCTTCGCGCCGAACAGGCGCTGCAAAAGGCCGAAGCCGCCGACCAGGCCGCCGCGCGCGCGCGCGCCGAGCGCGAAGCCGCCGCGGCTCGGGTCGAAACCGAGCGTCGCGGCGAATTGCTGGTTCTGGCAAACGAGTTCGACCGCTCGGTGACATCGGTAGTGCGGGCGATCGGCGCTGCGACGCAAGCGCTCGAACTCTCCGCCGCCCAACTGGGCGACAGTACCCGCAACACCGACGAAGCGGTCGGCAAGGTGACCGCCGGCGCCGCGCGCGCCGCTGGCGACATCGCGGTCGTGAACGGCGCGCTGCGCGATCTGTCCGAATCGATCCGGACCATCGCACAGGCAGCCTCCGATCAGGCCATGCTGACCACCGCCGCGACCCGAGAGGCAGAGGCCAGCGTGCGGACGATCGCGCATCTGGAGGATCAGGCTAGCCAGATCGAAAGCCTGGTCGACGCCATCCGCGACATCGCCGGCAAGACCAACCTGCTGGCATTGAACGCCACCATCGAGGCGGCGCGCGCGGGCGAGGCGGGGCGCGGCTTCACCGTCGTCGCCGGGGAAGTGAAGTCCCTGGCCGCCGATACGAAGCGGATCAGCGACCTGATCAGCGAGTTGCTCGCCGGTATCCGCGTCGGCGTCGGGGAATCCGCGGCAACGCTGCGCAGTGTGAACGGCGCGATCGGCGAGGTTGCCAATGCCGCCGGCGGCATCGCCATCGCGGTCGAGGATCATCGCTCGACTGCGACCGACGTCCACGCCTCCGCCGACCGGGCGACGCGCTCTGCGGCCGACATCGAACGCCAGATGGGCGCGGTCGCTCAAGCCACCGGCGTGGGCGCCGCGCTGTGCTCCAGCCTGCGCGACAATGCGGCGGAACTGAGCGGGACTGCGCGCAAGCTGCGCCTGTCGACCGATCAGTTCGTATCCTTCCTCAGCGACGATCAGGCGGTTGCCGCCTAGAGAAAATTATACGGATCGACATCCACCGCGACCCGCACCTTTGGCCCCCAGTCGAGCGCGCCGAGCCAGTCGCGGATGACGTCCTGCACGTCGAGCGTCCGCGTCGCATGGACCAGCAAGCGGAAGCGGTGCCGCCCGCGCAGCATGGCGAGCGGGGCGGGGGCGGGGCCGAAGACGTGCATTCCCTCAACCTGCGGCGCAGTGCGGCCGATCGTCCGTGCGGCCGCCTCCGCTTCGCCCTTGTCCTCGCTCGACACCACGATCGCGGCGAAGCGGCCGAAGGGCGGGGCCTCGGCATCGCGGCGGTTTTCGGTTTCCGCGGCGTAGAAGGATTCCGCGTCCCCGCTGACCAGTGCCTCGATCACGCGGGCGCCGGGTGCATGGGTCTGGATCAGCACCGTTCCCGGCTTCGCGCCACGCCCGGCGCGCCCGGCGACCTGCATGATTTGCTGGAAAGTCCGCTCGGCGGCGCGCAGGTCGCCGCCCTCCAGCCCCAGGTCGGCGTCGATCACGCCCACCAAGGTCAGATTGGGAAAATGATAGCCCTTCGTCACCAGCTGCGTACCGACGACGATGTCGATGTCGCCCGCCTCCATCCGCCCGACGAACTCCGCCGCCTTGGCCGGGGACCAGATGGTGTCAGAGGTGACGATCGCGACCTTGGCGTCCGGGTACAGCGCCTTCACCTCGTCGGCGATCCGCTCGACGCCGGGGCCGCAGGCGACGAGCGAATCCTCGTCCTTGCACTCGGGGCACGCCTTGGGCGTCGGATAGGCGTGGCCGCAATGGTGGCAGGACAGCCGGTGGATCAGCCGGTGTTCGACCATCCACGCGGTGCAATTGGGGCATTGGAAGCGATGCCCGCACGTCCGGCAGAGCGTCAGCGGGGCGTAGCCGCGGCGGTTGAGGAACAGCAGAGCCTGTTCGCCGCGCGCCAGCGTCGCGTCGATCGCGGTCACCAGTCGCGGCGCGATCCAGCGGCCCTTGGGCGGCGGTTCGGCGAGCAGGTCGATCGGCTCGATCGCCGGCATCTGCGCGGCGCCATAGCGGCCGGGCAGCTTCAGTTCGCGGTAGCGCCCCGCCTCGACCTGCGCGCGCGTCTCGATCGCCGGCGTGGCGCTGGCGAGCACCACCGGGCACCCCTCGAACCGCCCGCGCATCACCGCCACGTCGCGCGCGTGATAATGAACGCCGTCTTCCTGCTTGAAGCTCGTCTCATGCGCTTCATCGACGACGATCACGCCCAGGTTTGCGTAGGGCAGGAACAGCGCCGACCGCGCGCCGACCGTCACCTTCGCTTGTCCCGTCGCGATCAGTCGCCACGCCCTCCGCCGCTGCGACGATCGTAGGCCCGAATGCCAAGCCACGGGCTCGACCCCGAACCGCGCATGGAAGCGCTTGAGGAACGGTTCGGTCAGCGCGATTTCGGGCAGCAGGATCAGCGACTGTTGCCCGCGCCGGATCGCTTCCGCGACCGCCTCCAGATACACTTCGGTCTTGCCCGATCCGGTCACGCCGTCGAGCAGGAACGGCTCGAACGCCCCCGCCGCAACCGACCCCTGCAGGATGCCCGCGGCATAGGCCTGGTCGGTCGAGAGCACCGGCGCGCCGAAATCTGGATCGGGTTCGGGGAAGGGGGAGTCGAGATCGACCTCCACCCCTTCGATTGCCCCGGCTTTGATCAGCCCGCGGATGACCCCGTCGCTGACATCGGCGATCGTCGCCAGTTCGCGCACCAGCCCCTGGCGGTCGCCGATCCGCTCCAGCGCCTGCGCGCGCTGCGGAGTCAGGCGTTCCGGGACATGGCCGGTCGCGCGATATTCGACGATCAGCTTGGTGCCCTCGAGCGCCGAGGACGATGGCATCGTCATGCGCAAGACCGCGGCGAGGGGGGCGAGGTAATAGTCCGCGGTCCACTCGACCAGTCGGCGCAGCGGCGCGGGCAGCGGCGGCACGTCGGCCACACCCAGCAGGTTGCGCAGGCGATTGTCGCCGACATGCTCCGACTTCAGCCGATCGGCGTCCCACGCAACGCCCAGCAACTGCCGCGGCCCCAGCGGCGCGACGACGATCGACCCCGGCTCGACATGCATGCCCTGCGGCACACGATAGTCGAGCGGCCCGAGAGCCGAATTCATCACGATCACGCGGGCGCGGGAGGACATGGACCCCATATCGGGATTCGGGGCGACTCGGGGAAGAGGTAAACGCGAACCCAAATCCTCCCCTTGCAGAGGAGGATTGTGTGCGTTTCGACAAGCTTGGCACGAACGGTCTAAAGTCTCGATCATGATCACCCAGACCGACCGCCTGATCCTGCGCGAGATCGTCGCCGGTGACGCGCCGTTCATCCACGAACTGCTGACCGATCGCGACTTCCTCGCGATGATCGGCGACCGCGGCGTGGCGACGCTGGCCGATGCCGAGCGTGCGATCGCGGAGAAATACCGGGCCGGCTATACCCAGCATGGCTTCGGCATGTGGCTGGTCGAGCGCAAGGCGGACGGCGCGAAGCTCGGCATGGCCGGGCTCGTCCGTCGCGACGGGCTCGATCATGTCGATGTCGGCTATGCCTTTCTGCCGGCGGCACGCGGCGCGGGCTATGCGACGGAAGCGGTGCGCGCGGTGCTCGACTGGGCGGCGGCGCGGAGCATCGCGCCCGTCGTCGCGATCGTGAACGAAGAAAACGCCGCCTCGCGCGCGATCCTGACGCGAGTCGGTATGGTATCCGACGGTACGTTGCGGCTGCCCGGAGGCACGTGCGACGTGATGCTCTATGTTCCGGCCGACAGCGCGGCTAGGATCGACGCATGATTCTCGCCGCCCTCCTTCTCGCCCAGGCCGCTGCACCGGCCTGCCCGACCACCCCCGCGGCGTTGCCCGCACAGCTCGCCGGCTGGCGTACGTCCGGTGACGACCTCGCGTCGGGCAAGGCGGTCACCCTCGACACCTGGGATCCCCGCACCGTCCGCATGCTCGACGTGCCGCTGCCACAACGGCCGGGGCGCGCCGCGAACCGGGCGTTTCGGATCAAGACGTCGGGCACCTATGGCATCGCACTCGACCAGAAGGGCTGGATCGACCTCTACCGCCTCCGCGAAACCACGCCGATCGCGTCAACCGCGCATGGTCATGGCCCGGCCTGCTCGGGCATCCGCAAGATCGTGCGCTTCGCCCTGACGCCGGGCGAGTATCAGGTCGTCGTCGGTGGGCTCGACAGTCCGCGGGCTAAGCTTCTGCTAGTGAGCGACGCGAAGTAAACATCGGTCAAGGCGCAACTTTCGTCGCGGTGGATCATTGCACGACCGGGCGTGGGGGAAACAGGAGGAGAGTTCCCCGATGCGTACCCTTGTTCTCGGAATCGTCGCGGCCGGCGCCGCACTGGGCGGCTGCACGCAATATGGTGACGGCTATGGCGTCGACCCGCGCTATCGCGGCTACGCGAGCTACGATTATGACCGGCCCGATCCGGCTTACAACGGCTATTATGCCGACCGCTATTATGTCGACAACGCCCGCTATCGCGAGCGCCGCCTGAACGCGAACGATCGCGTCTACGTCGGCAACGACGGCCGCTATTATTGCCGCCGCGGTGACGGCACGACCGGCCTGGTCGTCGGCGGTCTGGTCGGCGGTACGCTGGGCGCCGCGATCGCGCCGGGTGGCAGCGGTCTGCTCGGTGCGCTGATCGGCGGTGCCGCGGGTGCCGCGGGTGGTGAGGCGATCGATCGCCGCAACGTGCGCTGCCGCTAACGGCGTTGAGGTCGTCGCGTCGTTCAGACGCGGCGACCTTTCCTTCATATAACCATATAGGTTATTTGATACTGTCAAAGTTGGATTTCTGCGGTTAGATGGTCTGCCCTCTGCAACAGGAGGGTATTATGGACATCGACCAGTTGATCGACGCGGTCATCGACCGCGAGGGCGGGTATAGCGACCACCCCGCCGACCGCGGCGGGCCGACCCGCTGGGGTATCACCCAAGCGACCGCGCGCATGCATGGCTATGATGGCGACATGCGCCACCTGCCGCGCACGACCGCGGTGGCGATCTATCGCCGGTTATACTGGCAGCGCCCCGGCTTCGACCGTGTCGCCGAAAGCGCACCGACACTGGCCGCCGAAATGTTCGACACCGGCGTCAACATGGGGCCGGCAGTCGCCACCGGCTTTCTCCAACGCGCGCTAAATGCGTTGAACCGCGGCGCGCGCGACTATCCCGACATCATCGTCGACGGCCGCATCGGCCCCCGCACGCTCGCCGCGCTCGACGGCTTCCTGCGCGTTCGTGAGCGAACGGGCGAGGGCGTCCTGCTGAAGGCGGTCGAGGCGTTGCAGGGCGAACGCTACCTGCAGTTGGCCGAGCGGCGTCCGGCGAACGAAGCCTTCCTGTACGGTTGGCTGGCGAACCGGATCGGTTAGCCTCTCGCGCGTCTCAACTTTCTCAACTTCGTCAACTTTCAAGGAGCGGAACATGGGCATCATCGAAGGCATCATCGGCCCGGTCGCAGGGCTGCTCGACAAGATCATCCCCGATCCGAAGGCACGCGACGCGGCCAAGCTGGAACTTCTGCGGTTGCAGGGGACGCAGGACATGGAGCGGGCGAAGGCGCAGATGGCGGCGATCGTCGGCGAGGCGCAATCGGCCGACCCGTGGACCAGCCGCGCGCGGCCGAGCTTTCTCTACGTCATGTATGCGCTGCTGCTCTGGGCGATCCCGATGGGGCTGATCTCGGCCGTGCGGCCCGAGATGGCGGAGGCGATCGCGAAGGGCATGAACGCGTATCTGAACGGGATACCCGAGCCGCTCTACGCGCTCTTCGGGACGGGGTATCTGGGGTACACGGTCGCGCGGGAGTGGGGGAAGGCGCGGGCGTCCTGAGCTTGCGTAAGCAAGATCAGGACTCACCACGGCGACGGGTCCCATGAAAGTATTACTTTCATGGGTGCCCCCGGGCAGCGGGGTCGGCATAGCCGACCCCGTCTGACGACGTGGCGCGGATACTTAACCGGCCCCTTGTCCCCACCCCGAACCACCCCCAAATGCCGCGCATGAGCAAGACACCGGTGTGGCACGGCACCACGATCCTATCCGTGCGCAAGGGGGGCAAGGTCGTCGTGATCGGCGATGGCCAGGTCAGCCAGGGCCAGACGGTCATGAAACCCAACGCCCGCAAGGTCCGCCCCTTGGGCGACGGCAAGGTCATCGCCGGCTTCGCCGGTGCGACTGCGGATGCCTTCACGCTGTTCGAGCGGCTGGAGGCGAAGCTGGAGCGCCACCAGGGCCAGTTGCTGCGTGCCGCGGTCGAACTCGCCAAGGACTGGCGGACCGACAAATATCTTCGCAACTTGGAAGCGATGCTGATCGTCGCCGACAAGGACGTGACCTTGGTCGTGACCGGCAACGGTGACGTGCTGGAGCCCGAGGCGGGCATCGCCGCGATCGGCTCCGGCGGCAATTACGCCCTCGCCGCGGCGCGGGCGCTGGCGGATTATGAGGCCGATGCCGAGACGCTGGCGAAGAAGGCGATGAAGATCGCCGCCGACCTGTGCGTCTACACCAATGATCGCACGACGATCGAGGTGCTGGACAGCGCCGCCTGACCTGAAAACCTCTCCACAGACGCGGAGCGGCTTGAAAGATACCATGAACGACGCCTTGACCCCTAAGACCATCGTCCGTGCGCTCGACGAGCACATCATCGGCCAAGCCGACGCCAAGCGCGCGGTCGCCGTCGCGCTGCGCAACCGCTGGCGTCGCCAGCAGCTCAGCCCCGACCTGCGCGACGAGGTGAGCCCGAAGAACATCCTGATGATCGGGCCGACCGGCTGCGGCAAGACCGAGATCAGCCGGCGTCTGGCAAAGCTCGCCGACGCGCCGTTCGTGAAGGTGGAAGCGACCAAGTTCACCGAAGTCGGCTATGTCGGCCGCGATGTCGAACAGATCGCCCGCGACTTGGTCGAGGAAGCGATCCGGCTGGAAAAAGAACGTCGTCGTCTGTCGGTCAAGGACAAGGCGGAGGCTGCGGCGATGACGCGCCTGCTCGACGCGCTGACCGGCAAGGACGCCAGCCAGGCGACGCGCGAAGCCTTCCGCCAGCGGCTGAACGAAGGCCATCTCGACAACACCGAGATCGAGATCGAGCTGGAGGCGGCGCCCGCGACTCCGTTCGAAATTCCCGGCGGTGCCCCGCAGATGATCAACATCGGCGAACTGATGAAGGGCTTCGGCGGCCCGCAGCTCAAACGCCGCAAGCTGAACGTTCACGCCGCCTGGGCGAAGCTGGTCGAGGAGGAAGCGGACAAGCGTCTGGACCAGGACGATGTCAGCCGCGTCGCGCTGGCCGATGCGGAGGCGAACGGCATCGTCTTCCTGGACGAGATCGACAAGATCGCGGTCAGCGACGTCCGTGGCGGCTCGGTCAGCCGCGAAGGCGTGCAGCGCGACCTGCTGCCGCTTATCGAGGGGACGACCGTCGCAACGAAGTACGGCCCGATGAAGACGGACCATATTCTCTTCATCGCGTCCGGCGCCTTCCACGTCGCCAAGCCGAGCGACCTGCTGCCGGAGTTGCAGGGGCGCCTGCCGATCCGCGTCGAACTGAAGGGGCTGACCGAGGAGGATTTTGTCTCGATCCTCTCCGACACGAAGTCGTCGCTGCCCGAACAATATAAGGCGCTGATCGGCACCGAAGGCGTCACGATCGACTTCACCGCCGACGGCATCCGCGCGGTCGCGAAGATCGCGGCGGAGGTGAATGCCGAGGTCGAGAACATCGGCGCACGGCGGTTACAGACGGTGATGGAAAAGCTGCTGGAGGAGGTCAGCTTCGATGCCGAGGACCGCGGCGGATCGACGCTGACGATCGACGCGGCCTATGTCGAAAAGCAGCTGTCGAGCATCGCGCGGAATACGGATTTGAGCCGGTACGTGCTCTGATCTTCTACCGTCATCGCCGCGAAGGCGGGGAGCAATTCCGGCTGAACAGCGTGGGTCTCACGTCTTCAGCAGCTATTGATCCCCGTCTCCGCGGGATGACGATCCGGTAGGGTCTTATTTCGCCGGCGTGTACGGTACGAACTCGCCGAACCGGCAATATGGCCCGGGAATGCTTGCCCCCCGTGGGACCGTGCGGAAACGGTCGTTGCGGCAGAGATTGCTGCCATAGACCTCGACGACCAGCAGCGGGTCGCCGGCGAGCGACGGGCAGCCATCCTCGATGCGGGTGGTCCATAGTCGCCCGCCCTGGCGGTAGACGAGTGTTTCACCGATGATCCGCGGCGCCTCCAGGTTTGACGCGTTGATGCACCGCTGTGGGGAGCCGGCCGTCCGCCCTTTCAGCGCGTCGGCCAAGTCGGCGGCAACGCTCGACCCGCCCGTCGCGGCCGGTGCGGAGCAGCTGGCCAGCGCGATGAACGGCAGGAGCAGCGCGGCCTTCATCGTCGGTTGCGGGTGTAGGGGATGAAGTCACCGAACGAACAGGCGCCCGACGGAAATCCGACGGCCCGATCGATCGTGCGGACGATGTCGCCGCGGCAAAACTGGCTGCCGATGCTCTGCGTCACGATGATATCGTCGCGCTTCAGCCCGAAACAGCCGCCGTTGGTGTCGGTACGGTACCGGCGCGCGCCGACATCATAGACGAGCGTATCGCCATAGATCTTCACATTGGCGTTGCGCGTCTGGATGCAGGTCTGCGGCTGGCCGGGCGTCCAACCAGCAAGATCGCGGTTCAGCCGCGCCAAGTCGCGAGCGTCGCGCGCCGCCTCTCGGGCGGTTTCCTGCGGTGTAGCGGCGCAACCGGCGGTCAGGGCCAGTGCGGCGAGGGGAAGGATGATGCGCATCGTCGAAACCTCCGTCTGGCCGAGGATAACGCATCAGCCGCGAAAAGCATCCTTGCCCGCGCGCCGTTCGGCGAATTGCTCGACGCTTTGCGAGCGCAGAAACGGGTTGGTCGCGCGCTCCAGCCCGATCGTCGTCGGCAGTGTCGCATCACCGGCCGTCCGCAGCCGCTCGATCTCGACCACGCGACCCTGAAGAGCGGCGTTGTCGGGTTCGACGGTCAAGGCAAACCGACCGTTCGACAGCGTATATTCGTGCGCGCCATAGACGATCGTTTCATCCGGCATCGCGGCGAAACGGGCCATGTTGGCGAACATCTGATCAGGCGTCCCTTCGAACAACCGGCCGCAGCCCATGGCAAACAGCGTGTCGCCGCTGAACAGCAGCGCGTCGTCGGCGAAGTGGAAGACGATATGCCCTGCGGTATGCCCAGGGGTCTCCAGCACGATCGCGACGTGATCGCCGATCCGAGCCGTATCGCCTTCGCCGACGCCGTGGTCGAGCGTCGCGATCTTGGCGCGCTCGGGTTCAGGACCGGTGACGTCGCAGCCGTAGCGTGCCTTCAGCGCGGCATTGCCGCCGGTGTGGTCGGGGTGCCAGTGGGTCGTCCAGATCGCATCCGCTCGCCACCCCCGCGCGTCAAGCGCGGTGAGGACGGGGGCCGCCTCGCCGGGGTCGACGACCACCGTCCGGTCGGCGGCGGCGTCGTGGATCAGCCAGACGTAATTGTCGCTCAGAGCCGCGACCCGGACGACCTCCAGCATGTTACCACTCGCCGACGTTGGGCATCGACGTCCACGGCTCGGCCGGTTTCAGCTCGCCCTTCTGCAACAGTTCGATCGAGATGTTATCGGGGGTGCGGACGAAGGCCATGTGGCCGTCACGCGGCGGGCGATTGATGGTATAGCCGGCGTCGATCAACCGCTGGCAGGTGTCGTAGATATTGTCGACGCGGTAGGCGAGGTGGCCGAAATTGCGCCCGCCGCTGTAGATCTCCGGCGCCGCGCCGTCCTCGGCCGGCCAGTTGTAGGTCAGTTCGACCTCCGCCTTGGCGCGTTCGCCCGGTGCGTTCATATCCTCGTCGGCGGCTAGAAAGATCAGGGTGAAGCGGCCCTTTTCGTTCTCCAGGCGGCGGACTTCCTTCAGGCCGAGCACATTGAAGAATTTGATGGTGGCGTCCGGATCGGTGACCCGGATCATGGTGTGGAGATAGTGCATCGGCGGCGCCCTCGTTGGGAATGTGTCAGGCCGCGGAAGATAGGGACGGAGGCGCTATTTGCCAGCCTCGAACTGCGCGAGCGCCGCCTTTGCCGATGCCGCGACGGCTCCCTGGCCGGTCTGCGCCGCCCGGGTCCAGCCACCACGGGCGCCGGCTTCATCGCCCGACAGCGCGGCGATGTTGCCGGCCTCAAGCTGGACCGATGCGTCGTCGCTGGCGCGCTCCAGCGCCTTGCCGATGTCGGTGCGGGCGCGGGGCAGGTCGCCCGTGCGCCGGGCGAGTGTTGCGGACAGCAGCCATGCGAGCGGATCGTCACCGGCATCGGCCAGCGCCGCATCGATGTCCTCGCGCGCGGCGACGGTGTCGCCTGCCGCCACCAGCGAACGGGCGCGGTCGAGGTGTGCCTCACCGCGTTCGAGGCCGATCAGGCCGCCCCCCGTCAGCGCGGTGTCGAGCGCGGCCCTGGCTTTCGCCGCATCGCCCGCGGCGAGCCACGCATTGCCCGATTGCGCCCAGAAACGCGCCGCCCGCGCGTCCTTCGCCGCAGCGGCGCCGCGCGCGGACTCGGCAAAGGCCGCCGCCGCCGCATCGTAGCGGTCTAGGCCCGTCTGCGCGCGGCCCAGGCATTGCTGCGCGCGAAAACCGCCGCCCGCCAGCACCCAGCGCGACGCCTCGGCTTGCGCGGCCGCCGGATCGCCGACCGCCAGGTCGACGCAGCGCTGCATCCGCGCATCCTGCGAATCGGTGATCGCCGGGGTGACCGCGGTCTGGAGGGCAAGGGCAAGCAGGATCATGGCGTCAGCATCTCGATCGTGCTGATGAGCGTGCCGATATCGGCATCGCGCGACAGCCGGTGGTCGCCATCCTTGATCAGGATCGTCTGCACATCGGCTGAACGGATCGCACGGGCGAGCTGCACGCTCAGCTCCCACGGTACATCCTCATCGCGCTGACCGTGGATTAGGCGCACCGGGCAGTCGATCGCGATGCTCGGCCAGATCACCCGCAGGCTCTCGCCCGATTCCCAGAAGGCGCGGGTGAACACGGTCGGCCGGTCGGAATAGGGGGAGGGTTGTTCGAGACGGCCGGTGCGAGCGATCGTCGACTTCTCCTCCTCGGTAAACCCCCAGCTCGTGAAGTCGGGCGCGGCGGCGATACCGACCATAGCGGCGACCCGTTCCGGCCGGGCGAGTGCGACGAGCAGCATGATCCACCCGCCCATCGACGATCCGACGAGCGTCACCGGCCCTTCGACCAGGTGATCGATCGCCGCCAGCGCGTCGTCGCGCCACATCTCCAGCGTCCCGTCCTCGAACCGGCCGGGGCTGGCGCCGCAGCCCGAATAGTCGAAACGCAGGCAGGCACGGCCATGGGTCTTGGCCCAGGCCTCCAGAGCCAGTGCCTTTGTGCCCGTCATGTCGCTGGCATAGCCGGGCAGGAAGACCAGGGTCGGGCCGCGGCCGGGGGTGTGGTGATAGGCGAGGGGGCGATCGGACATCCGCCGCCTATGCCAGCGAAGCGACGTCAGCGAAACCGTAGCAATGCCGACGCGCGCGCGTCATGCCATCGTAGCGCCGCCGTAACGAGCGTCGACTATCGGAGCGTTCGTCCGACAAGCGCCCGCCATATCACGAGGTGCTCGCGGATTCGCCAGGCGGTCGATGGTCGACTGCCTTCGCGCAGGAGATTCCCCATGAAGTTCGTCATCCCCGCCGCCCTCGCGGCGGTCGCTTCGCTGTGCCCGGTCGTCGCGCAGGCGCAGGATCGTGAAGTCTTTACCGTCCGCGTCTCGCGCAGTGGTCTCGACCTGGCCGATGCCGACCACCGCGCGCAGTTCGATTCCCGCGTCCGTCGTGCCGCCTACCGCGCCTGTCAGTTCAACGGCGGTCGATTGATCGAGCAGCTGGGGGTGAACCGGTGCGTTGCCGAAATGCGCCGCGATGCCGATCAGCAGGTCGCGATGATCGTCGATCGCCAGCAGCGTCAGCTTGCGGCACGCTGATCGCGGGGGAACGGCACGGGCGGCGCAGTGCTGCCCGTGTCCGTACTTCACTTCGCCAGGAACGCGTCGAGCGCGCGGGCGAAGGCGGCCGGCTGGTCGAGCATGATGAAGTGCCAGCTGTCGGCGATCGGGACCAAGGTCGCGCTCGACCCCGCATAATCACGCTCCCAGATCGCCTTGGCCTGCGGGCCGGCGCCGGTCGCGTACAGCACCTCGAACGGCTTGGCAGCGATCTTGGCGAGATCTGGGCGCAGGTCGGTCGTCATGTCTTCGTACATCGCCTGCGCGACGACGCGAGGATCGGCGTGGCGGCTCCATTCGCCGACCTGGATGCGGCCGGCGGGCGTCATCGACCAGATGCCGCCGGGGTCGCTCGTCACCGGGGACTTGGCGACCGGCGCAGCCGCGATCATGTCGCGCATCCGGGCGGCACTGGGCGTCACTGCGGCGACGCTTGCCTCGCCCTGGAACAGCGTGCCGATGAAGGGCAGCGCATCGACGACCATCACGCGGCCGACGCTGTAGGGATTGCGAATCGTCAGCATCATCGCGACCAGCCCGCCCATCGAGTGGCCGACGACCGCTGGCTTGGCGATCCTGTTTTCGCGGACATAGCCGTCGAGCTCGGTCACGATTCCGTCGAGAATGCCTGGCTTGACATTAGCCCGTGGATCGTCGCCGCCGAAACCGTTGATTTGCACGGTCAGCACATGGTGCCGCGCCTTCAGTCCCGGCACCACCCCGTCCCACACCGCGCGCGGCGAGGACAGGCCAGGAATCAGGATGACGGTCGGCCCGCTACCGCCCTCGTCGCGGATCGAAATATGATCGCGCTGGACAATCGCGGGGCTCTGCGCCTTCGCGATCATCGGGATAAAAACGGCGGCGAGGATCAGGAAGAACAGGCTGGGGCGTTTCATTGGACGGCATCCTTCGGATTGACGAAGATGGCTTCGATCGGCCGCTCGAACACGTCGGCGATCTTGAAGGCGAGGGGGAGGGACGGGTCGTAACGGCCCGTCTCGATGGCATTCACGCTTTGGCGCGACACCTCGAGAAGGTCGGCCAGATGCTGCTGGCTCCACCCACGCTCGGCCCGCAACGCGCGCATATGGTTGTTCATGCGTCGTCGCCGCTGCCGGCCATGCGGTCGCGCAGCGACTGCACGCATTGCGCGATGCCCCAGCCCAGGCACCACAGGATGAACGCCCAATAGGCCGGCGCATGCGGCACGACGCCGCCGTCCTCCAGAAACCCCCAGGCGCTGGCGACGGCGAGCATGAAGCCCATGCCGATCAGCATCGCCTGCACAGCCCGGGCGCGGATGAATTCGTCACGCTCCTCGACGATGTACAGGCCGATGACGCCGATCACCGCGATGATCGGCAGGGCCGGCAGGATCGACAGCGCGACGAGCAGCGCGCCGTCCGGCTGCCAGTTCTTGGTCGCCCAGACAGCGAAGAACAGCGCCGCGACATAGGCGAGCATCGTCGGCCAGAAACGGCGCAGGTAGCGCCTGCCGGCGAGCGTGTTCGAGCGCATTTCAGTTGGCCTCTCAAAGGATTCGATGACAAGCTCACTTTACGTAAAGCGAGCTTGTCATGTCAAGGCCGCTTTCCAATTGCGTGGCGGACGTCCTGCGGTATGGGTCGCGCAAAGGTTTCTCGGAGTTTCCTTATGGCCAACACCGCCGGCGGCGTGCCCGTCGTTTCCAATCCGTTCGTGTCCGATATCTTCGCTGACGAAGCGATCGCGTTCGATCTGCATGCGGGCACCGTCCGCGTGACTCTGGCGACGCTGAAGATGGCGGAGCCCGCCGCGCCGTCGCCCATGCAGTTCGTCGCCAACAGCCGCGTCGTGATGACCGTGCCGGGCGCACAGCGGCTGGCGATCGCGCTGTTCGACTTCCTGAAGAAGCAGGGGCTCGACCCCGCCGAAGTCGTCGGCGGCGGCGGAGATACCGCTAGGAATTAACCTCGAAGGCGCTCGACCATGTCGGCGGCGAGCAGGCTGAGCGTGTCGTCGCGGGCGCCCATCACGACGATGCGGTCGCCAGGGCGGGCCTGGGCGACTAGATGCGCCGCCGCCGCCGCGCGGTCGGGGATGTGCATCGCCTGGCCGCCACCGACCATGATGTCGTCGACGATCTGCGCGCTGCCGACCTCACGCGCGACGGTGCCGCCCTGGTAGACGGGGTCGGGCAGGACCAGCAGGTCGCCGTCCTTCAGCCCGTCGAGGAATGTCGCCACCAGCTCACGGCGCATCACTTTCAGCGGGCCGTAGCCGTGGGGTTGGAACAGGAGCAGCAGGCGGCCGGGGAAGGCGTGGAGCGTCGCCAGCGTTGCTGCGATCTTGTCGGGGTTGTGCCCGAAATCGTCGATCACCGCGACGCCGCCCGCTTCGCCGACCAGATCGAAGCGACGGCGAAGCCCCGTGAACTCGGTGATGGCGGCGATGGCGTCGTCCAGTGGAACGCTGGCCGCGCGAACCGCGCCCAGTGCCGCCAGCGCGTTGGCGACGTTGTGCCGGCCGGGGACGGCGAGCGTTACGGGGTAGGCTTCGCCATCGATCATCAGGTCGAACGACACGGTATAGGCCTGTTCGACCAGGTTACGTGCACTCAGATCGGCATCGCGATCGACCGCGAACGTGACCAGGCGGTCGCGATCCAACGCCGTCGCCAACGCCGCGGTTTCTGCGTCGCCGATATTGAGCACGGTCGTCCGCGCCTTGCCTGCGAAGTCGCCGAACAACTGGCGTAGTTCGTCGAGCGACTTGTGATCTAGGCTGACGTTGTTCAGCACCGCGATCGTCGGGCGATAGAGCGCGATCGAGCCGTCGCTTTCGTCGACCTCGCTGACATAACTCGCGTCGCTGCCGATCAGGGCGCTGGCGAAGGGGCTGTCGGCGCGGACGAAGTTCTTCATCACCGCGCCGTTCATTACCGTGGGCGCGCGCCCGACGCGGTCGAGGATCCAGCCGATCATGCCGGTCACGGTCGACTTGCCGCTGGTGCCCGCGATGCCGATCGACAGGTCGGCGGCGTTGAACAGCGTGGCGTTCAATTCGGCTCGCGTCATCCTCGGGGCGCCGACGCGGCTGGCGGCGACGATGTCGGCGACCGTATCCTCGACTGCGGCCGAAGCGACGACGGTCTGCTCCGCGGAGACGATGCCGCTGCCGTCCTGAGGATGCAGCGCGATGCCCAGCGCCTCCAGCGCGGCGAACTTGGCCGGCACGCGGCCTTGGTCGAGCCCACGGTCGGAGCCCGCGACGATCGCACCACGCGCGGCCAGGATCATCGCCAGCGGCATCATGCCGGAACCGCCGATGCCGACGAAGAAGAAGCGTTTGCCGGAAACCATGTGCCCGCGCTATCGACCTGCGCGTACGGGAGCAACCCACGGAACGTCCGCCGTGGGCGATCCAGCACCGGGCGAGAAGCGAGGGGCGTTAGGAATGAAAATTGCCGTCTGCGCGCCCGCGCGGTCCATCACGCCGGCCGGTGCCGCCCGCGTCGCGGCCTTCACCGCGCTCTATTATCCGCAGGTCGATTTGGTCATCGATCAGCAATGCTTCGCCCAGGCCGGGCATTTCGCCGGCCCCGACGAATTGCGGGCCGAAGCGTTCCTGCGCCATGCCAACGACCCTGGCATCGACGCGATCTGGTTCGCGCGCGGCGGGTACGGGTCGAACCGTATCCTGCAGATGGTGATGCCCGAACTGAAATCGGCAGCGCGCGAGAAGAGCTATATGGGCTTTTCCGACATGGGTTTCCTGCTCGGCGCGCTCTATGCGCGGCGGATCGGGCGGCCGGTGCATGGGCCGATGGCGTCGAACGTCAGCGAAGCGTCGAAGGGCATGCCGGTCGGTCGCGCGCTGAGCTGGCTGGTCAACCGCGACCGGTCGGTGCTGGAGCCGACGCTGGGCGGCCAGCCCGCCGCGGCGTTCAACCTCGTCATCCTGTGCACGTTGATCGGGACGCCGTGGATGCCGGACCTGACCGACCATGTCCTCTACATCGAGGAGGTGGGTGAGGCCTATTACCGGATCGACCGCCTCCTGTTTCAGATGGCGAACGCGACGCAGCTGAAGGGACTCGCGGGCGTGCGGCTGGGTGCCGTCACCGACGTGCCCGATGGCGACACCGAAGCGGACTTCGGCGAGTCGCTGGAGGTGATGATGCAGCGCTGGTGCCGCGAAATGGGCGTGCCGTACCTGGGTCGCGCGCGGATCGGCCACGACAGCGACAATCTGGTGATTCCGTTCGGCCTCGCCTGAGTACGCTGCCGACGCGCCTTGCGTAACACCCCCTCTCCGCGGCATAGGCGCGCCTTCCATTCAACGAAGGTTCCTTGTCCCATGTCCGCGCATTTCCGCATCTCGCTGCCCGACGGTTCCGTCCGTGAGGTAGCCCCGGGGACTACCCCGGCGGATATCGCCGCGGCGATCGGGCCGGGCCTGGCCAAGGCGGCGATCGCCGCGCGCGTCGATGGCGAGCTGCGCGATATCATGCGTCCGTTCGAGGGCGATGCCCAGCTGGCGCTCGTCACGTCGAAGGACGAGGCGGACGCGCTGGAACTCGCGCGTCACGATTTCGCGCATGTCCTGGCCGAGGCGGTGCAGGCGCTGTTTCCCGGCACGCAGATCACCTTCGGACCGGCGACCGACGATGGCTTCTATTACGACTTCGCGCCGAAGGACCGGCCGTTTACCGAGGAAGATCTGCCCGCGATCGAAGCGAAGATGCGCGAGATCATCGCGAAGGACGAGCCGCTGATCCGCGAAGTGTGGAGCCGCGCCGATCTGATCGCGCGCTGGGAGCAGCAGGGCGAGATGTTCAAGGCGCAGTGGGCCGCCGAGCTGCCCGAGGGCGAGGAACTCACCGTCTATCGCGCCGGTCGCGGCGAGGACGCGTGGCTCGACATGTGCCGCGGACCGCATCTCGCCTCGACCGGCAAGCTCGATCCGGCCGCGTTCAAGCTGACCCGTGTCTCGGGCGCCTATTGGCGCGGCGACCAAAAGAATGCGATGCTCAGCCGCATCTACGGCACCGGGTGGCTGTCGAAGAAGCAGCTCGATGCGCACCTTCACATGCTGGAGGAAGCCGCCAAGCGCGATCACCGCAAGATCGGGCAGGAGATGGACCTGTTCCACCTCCAGTCGGAAGCGCAAGGGTCGGTGTTCTGGCACCCCAACGGCTTCATCCTGTGGCGCCAGATGGAGGCATATATGCGCCGTCGTCTGGACGCGGCCGACTATGCCGAGGTCAAGACGCCGCAGTTGATGGACGCGCGCCAGTGGGAGCAGTCGGGCCACTGGGGCAAGTATCGCGAAAACATGTTCGTCGTGCCCGACGAAGTGCCGAACGTCGAGGACGAGGGCGCGATCCTGTCCGGCGATGCCGATCTGATGGCGCTGAAGCCGATGAACTGCCCTGCGCACGTCCTGATCTTCAAGCAGGGCATCAAGTCCTACCGCGACCTGCCGATCCGCATGGCCGAATTTGGCTGCTGTCACCGCAACGAGCCTCACGGCGCGCTTCACGGCATCATGCGCGTTCGCCAATTCACGCAGGACGACGCGCATATCTTCGTCCGCGAGGACCAACTGGTCGACGAAGTCCGCAAGTTCTGCGAGCTGCTGCACTCGGTCTATCAGGATCTGGGCTTCACCGATTATGCGGTGAAGCTGGCGCTGCGTCCGGAGAAGCGCTTCGGCTCCGACGAGATGTGGGACCGGTCCGAACAGGAACTGCGCGACGCGGTGCAGGCGTCGAACCTGCCGCAGGAAATCAAGGACAAGTTCGAGGAACTGCCGGGCGAGGGCGCCTTCTACGCCCCGAAGCTCGAATTTCACCTGACCGATGCGATCGGCCGGACGTGGCAGGTCGGCACCATCCAGTCGGACCGCGTGCTGCCCGACCGGCTGGACGCCAGCTATGTCGGCGAGGACGGCGAGCGTCACCGCCCGGTGATGCTCCACCGTGCGATCCTGGGCACGTTCGAGCGCTTCATCGGCATCCTGATCGAACACCACGCCGGTCGCTTCCCAATGTGGCTGGCGCCGGTGCAGGCGGTCGTCGCGACGATCGTGTCGGACGCGGACGACTATGCCAAGGAGGTCGCGGCCAAGCTGCGGGCGGCCGGCATCCGCGTCGACACCGATCTGCGCAACGAAAAGATCAACTACAAGGTGCGCGAACATTCGCTGGCGAAAGTCCCGGCGTTGCTTGTCGTCGGCAAACGCGAGGCGGAGGAGGGCAAGGTCGCCGTGCGTCGCCTGGGTTCGGATCGCCAGGAATTCGTAAGCCTCGACGAGATCGTAACCCGGTTGCGCGATGAAGCGACGCCGCCCGATTTGCGCTGACGGGGCCACTTTCGCTTTTACCGCGTTTTGCCTATATAGAGCGCCGGAATTACTACAGGAGACTCGACTATCCGTCCGCCAATGATGCGCCGACCGATGCAGCCGGCAATGAACGGCCCCCGGTTCAACGAATTCATCCAGAGCCCGAAGGTCCGCGTGATTGATCACGAGGGCGAGAATCTGGGTGTGATGTATACGCGCGCTGCTATCGAGGCTGCCGCGGAAGTCGGACTCGATCTGGTCGAGGTGTCGCCGAACGCCGACCCGCCCGTCGCCAAGTTCCTGGACGTGGGCAAGTATAAGTACGAGGCGCAGAAGAAGGCGAACCTCGCCCGCAAGTCGCAGAAGACGCAGGAGATCAAGGAGATCAAGATGCGTCCGAACATCGACGACCACGACTATGACACCAAGATGAAGAAGGTCGTCGAGTTCATCGAGGAAGGTGACAAGGTTAAGGTCACCATGCGCTTTCGCGGTCGCGAGCTCAGCCACGGCCAGCTCGGCATGGCGGTGCTTCAGCGTGTCGCGGAGCAGGTTGCCGAAGTCGCCAAGGTCGAGGCCTATCCGCGGATGGAGGGGCGTCAGATGCTCATGGTGCTCGCACCGAAATAATTTTTCGAAAGCTGGGTATCTAATAACGGCCGTCGGCGGAGTTTCCGCTGACGGCCGTTTGCTTTTCGGGTCTTCGAAAAATCGTGCGTTCCCTAGGGGCGGGCGCGTCTTGATCGAAAATCAGTCCTGTCTTGAAACTGTGTCTCTGGCGCACATGTCTCGTGAAAATCGCGTGATCGGGTATGGCGGGGGCTAGGCAACAGCGATGCTTTTTGTCAGCTTGGATCTCAGATGAGGATGGCGGCCACAACGCCGTCCCGAAGGAGAGGATTGCCGACCATGCGTAAGCTCGCGCTGCTGATCTCTGTCGCGTCCACTGCCATCGCCCTGCCGGCGATGGCGCAGAGCACGACGACATCCCCTCAGGCCGCCGATACCAACCAGGCGCAGAGCGACGCTGCCCAGCAGGGAGCAGTCGTCAGTCAGGGCGACATCGTCGTGACCGCGACCCGGCGTGCCGAGCGTCTGGCCGACGTTCCGGTCGCGGTATCTGCTGTGTCGACCGAACAGCTTCAGCTGTCCGGCGCGAACGACATTCGCCAGCTCAACCAGCTTGCCCCGTCGCTGCTCGTGTCGTCGACCGGCACCGAAGCCAACACCTCAGCCCGTATCCGCGGCATCGGTACGGTCGGTGACAATCCCGGCCTCGAAAGCTCGGTCGCGGTGTTCATCGACGGGGTCTACCGGTCGCGCTCGGGCGTCGGCATGAACGAACTCGGCGAAGTCGAACGTGTCGAAGTGCTGCGCGGGCCGCAGGGCACGCTGTCGGGCCGCAACGCATCGGCCGGCGTCATCAACATCATCACCAAGCAGCCGAGCTTCTCGGGCTTCTCGGGAATGGCCGAGGCGACCTACGGCAATTACGATCTGTGGCGCTTCCAGGGCGCGCTGAACGTGCCGCTGGGCGAAACCTTCGCGGCGCGGGTCGACGGCGTCTACACGAAGCGGGACGGCTTCTATTACGATCCGACGAACAACGTCGATATCAACAACCGCGACCGCTATTTCGTGCGCGGCCAGATGCGGTTCGAACCATCGAGCGACCTCAGCATCCGCATCATCGGCGACTACACCAAGCGCGACGAGGCCTGTTGCGCGGCAACCTATGTCGATCGTCGGACGAACCCGTACGTCGGCGACCTCAACGAACTGGCGACGGTACCGACGACGGCCGCCACGCCGAGTGCTACCGGCAACAACATCGTCAACGTCATCCGCGATCTGGGACAGAATCTGTCGCTGGTGAACGCACCGGGTTACAGCCGGACGGTGTCGACCAGCCGTGGCCGCAGCTTCGATGGCATCACCAAGGACTGGGGTGTTTCGGGTCAGATCGACCTGAACCTCGGCCCTGCAAGCCTGACGTCGATCACCGCATATCGCGACTATAATTCGACCCAGGGGTCGGACACCGATTATTCGAGCGTCGACATCCTCTACCGCGCCGCCAACGGCAATTCTGGCCGCGCGTTCAAGACGTTCAGCCAGGAACTGCGCCTGCAGGGCGAAGCGTTCGGCGGCAAGCTCGACTGGCTGATCGGCGGCTATTACGCCGATGAAAAGCTCGACGTCGTCGACAACCTGCGCTTCGGCAACCAGTATGGCCGTTTCGCGACGTGCCGCATCGTGTCTGGCAGCGCGCTGGCGCAATTCTATTCGCCGGGCAGCACCGCCTGTCTGTCGGCGACGGGCAACGCCGTGCTGCGTGGGCTTGTGCCGGGGGTCAATTCGCCCTTCGGTGCCGCGGGCAACACCGTCGTCAACGCGCTCACGACGCTCGACGGCATCAACGACAGGGGGTCGACCGCCGACCGCTATCGTCAGAGCAGCCGCAACTATGCGTTCTTCACGCACAACATCATTCACTTCACCGATACGCTCGATCTGACGCTGGGCGCCCGCTACACGAACGAGCGCAAGCGGTTGAACGCCAGCTTCACCAACGACAACGTCGGCTGCGTTACCAATCAGCAGTCGCTCGGTGCGCTTGGCCTGCTCAACCCAACCAGCCCGCTTTTCGCGACCGCGGCCGGTATCGTCGGGCTGAGCTGTCAGGGCAACTCGACGGCGGAACTGAACGGCGTCAGCATCACCAGCCAGCGTAACGAGGATGAATTCACCGGTACCGCGGTGCTGTCGTGGAAGCCGGTTGATGCCCTGCTGATCTATGGTTCCTACTCGCGCGGATACAAGGCGGGCGGTTTCAACCTCGATCGCTCGGCGCTCAAGAACCCGGTCGCAAGTTTCGCGCAGCTGGGCGGCGCGCAGGCGCTGACCGGCAACCTCCAGTTCGACCCGGAAAAGGTCAACGCCTTCGAAATCGGTGCGAAATATGCGCGCGGTCCGGTGACGATCACGGCGGCCGCGTTCCGGCAGGAATTCGAGAACTTCCAGCTCAATACCTTCAACGGTACCGTCTTCCTCGTCGCCACGGTCAACTCGTGCAAGACCGGGCTGAACGGCGGCGATCGCGACCTGAGCGCGACGACCGGGAGCTGCGCGCCGGGTGACGTGACGTATGGCGTGCGGTCGCAGGGTGTCGAACTCGAAGCCGCGTTGCAGCCCGCACGCGACATCAACTTCACGCTCGGCATCACCTATACCGACACGCGCTATCGCAACGATCTGGTCGGTTCGGCGGGTGGCCTGCCGCTTGATCCGGCGCTGCGCGTCCTGCCGGGCAAGCAGCTGTCGAACGCGCCGGAATGGGTCGCGACCAGCTCGTTCGCCTGGACCCCGCGCCTCGGCAACTCGGGTCTGTCGGGCCTGTTGTACATCGATGGTCGTCTGAGCGACGACTACAACACCGGCTCCGATCTGTTCCCGCAGAAGGCGCAGGACAGTTTCTTCGTCGCCAACGCTCGCGTCGGCATCCGCGGCCCGAGCGAGCGCTGGGCGCTGGAATTCTGGGGCCAGAACATCTTCAACAAGGACTATGCCCAGGTCGCCTTCAACTCGCCGTTCCAGGCGGGTACGACCAGCGCACCGTTCGTCGATCCGCAGTATCCTGGTGGCCGCCAGATCTTCTCGCAATATCTGGCCGAACCCCGGACGTATGGCATCACCGGTCGGATACGGTTCTAAACGGACGGCGCGCGGTTTGCGCAAGCAAACCGCCGACTCGTCACGACGGGCAGCGGGGTCGGCGAAAGCCGGCCCCGTCTGACGTTATGGCGCTAGGCGTTTCACTTTATAAGGACCATCGGGCCAAGCATCGGCCAATGACCTGAGACGCCTCCGTCAGTCTCAGCTGTTGAGCAGCCCTTCGGCAAACCTCGCCCGATCGATCGCATAGATCACATGCCGCGCAATGCCGCCATGCAACGGTACGTCATGCCGGCGATCGGTAAGTACCGCGCCGATCTTTTCCAGCGCTCGCCGCGACCGGATATTCCCTTCACCGACGAGAAAGATGACGCGGTCGTACGCCGTCAGCGCATGGCCGATCATCAGCCGCTTCACCGACCGATTTGCCACGCCACCCCAGTGGCTTCGCGGCAGGAAGGTCCAGCCGATCTCGATCTCGCCTGGGCCGGACCGGTTCGGATCGAACCGCGACGATCCGATGACGGCGCCGGTCGCCGCATCCTCGATTACCAGCGCCCCGCCGCTCGCCAGACCGTCGGCGAAGAACGTGCGGAAGACCGGTTCCTGCCAGCGATCGTGCGCCGGATGGATCGCCCAGATTTCTCGATCACTGGCGACCGCGAAGAGCGCATCGAAATCGCTCGGTAACATCGGCCGCAGCCGGACGATGTCGTCGAACAGGTGAGGCTGGGCGTCGAAGTCTCGCATCGGTTGCATCTGCGTCAAATTGCCGCCGAAGGCCACTCAGTCGCAACCGCCGCCGTCTCCGCTGCCACAATCGCCACCATCCCCGCCGCCATCGCCCCAGCCGCCGCTGTCGCCATCATCAGGTCGCCGTCGATCACGCTTGGATTGCCGCCTCGCAAGCCCGACCATCATCAGCCCGCTGCCAACCAGCAGCATAATCGCCGTGGCCCAGGCCATCTTACGCCGCCACCGCCAATTCGTCGCCGATCGCTGCGTCCAGCAGCCGCTTTTCGATCGTCTTTACTCGCGTGCCACCCAACTTATCGCCGGTCAGGTCCGTGACGTAGAAGGTGTCGACCGCACGTTCGCCATAGGTTGCGACATGCGCCGAATGGATCGTCACGCGCGACTGGAACAGCGCGTTGGCGAGATGATGCAGCAGAGCGGGGCGATCGCGGGCGTTGACCTCGATCACCGTGAAGCGGTTCGACGCGGCGTTGTCGATCAGCACGTTGGGTTGGACCGCAAAGGCGTCGGCGCGGGGGCGGGGCGGGGCCTTGGCCTTGAGCCGCTCGCGCAGCTTCACCCGGTTCGCCAAAGCATCGCCGATGCCGGTGCGGATGCGCTCCAGTTGGCCAGGATCGTCGAACGGACGGCCCAGCGGATCCTGAACCAGGAAATTGTCGAGCGCCATGCCGTCGCGCGTCGTATGGATGCGCGCGTCGATGATGTTTCCGCCAGCGGCGTGGATCGCGCCGGCGATGCGGTAGAACAGCCCCGGATGGTCGGCCGCATAAACCGTCACAAGCGTCGCCCCGCGCGCCGGATGAGGTTTGGTATCGATCGCCAGGTCGGTCATCCCGGCGGCCTCGATCATGCGGACATTGTGTTCCAGCACATCGGTCGGCTCGGCGACCCAATAGGCCTCTGGCAGGCGGCGGACGATGGCGGCGAAGCGTCTCGCATCCCAGCCAAGCGCCGTACCCAGCTCAGCCTGCTTGGCTGCAATCCGCTCGCCCCGGCCGCGCTGTTTATGGCCCAGCCGCAGGACTTCCTCCGCACCCTCATACAGGTCGGTCAGCAGCTGGCGCTTCCAGCCGTTCCAGATGCCGGGGCCGACTGCGCGGATGTCGACGATGGTGAGAACCATCAGCATCATCAGCCGTTGCGGACTCTGCACCGCATTCGCGAAATCGAGGATCGTCTTGAAGTCGCTGAGGTCGCGCTTGAATGCGGTCGCCGACATCAGCAGGTGCCAGCGGACAAGCCAAGATACGGTTTCCGTCTCGGCCGCAGTCAGGCCGAAGCGGGGGCACAGCCGCTCGGCGACCTCGGCGCCCAGAATCGAATGGTCTCCGCCGCGCCCCTTGGCGATGTCATGCAACAGGACCGCGACATACAGAGCGCGCCGCGACACGATCTGGTCGAAGATCGCGGTGGCAAGCGGATGGTCCTCCTTCAGCAGACCACGCTCGATCCGGCTGAGCAACCCGACCGCGCGGATCGTGTGCTCGTCGACCGTGTAATGGTGGTACATGTCGAACTGCATCTGCGCGACGACGCGGCCGAAGTCGGGAACGAACCGGCCGAACACCCCTGCTTCGTTCATCCAGCGCAGCACCATCTCCGGATTGCGCTCACCGGTCAGCAGACCGAGGAACAGTGCGTTGGCACGCGCGTCATTGCGCACGCCGTCGACCAGCCGCGCGTCGCGCGCCGCAGCGCGCATGGCTAGCGGATGGATTTCTAGGCCATTCTCCTCGGCCAGTTGAAACATTTCGATCAGTCGCACCGGGTCGCCGGCGAAGAAATCGTCCGAAGGCAGCGCCAAGCGCCCGCGATCGAGCACGAAGCCATGGAGCTTCGACGGTCGCCGGCGGATCGTCGGCAAACCGAACCGACGACCCCGCGAGGCGAATTTCTCGTCGATGTGCGCAACGAACACGCCGGTCAGGTCACCGACCGCTTTGGCCTGCAGAAAGTAGAATTGCATGAACCGCTCGACCTTCGATTTGCCCGGGCGGTCGGTGAAGCGCATCCGGTCGGCGATCTCGCGCTGATAGTCGAAGGTCAGACGGTCCTCGGCACGGCCCGCGATGATGTGCAGGTGACAGCGTACCGCCCACAGGAAATTCTCTGCGCGGTAGAAGCGGCGCAGCTCGTCGCGGGTCAGCAGCCCCGCGCCGACCAGTTCGGGCGCGGTGCCGACGTGATAGGCGTATTTGCCGATCCAGAAGAGCGCGTGCAGGTCGCGCAGTCCCCCCTTGCCCTCCTTGACGTTGGGTTCGACGACATAGCGGCTGTCACCCATCTTTACGTGCCGCGCATCGCGCTCGGCCAGCTTTTCGGTGATGAAGGCGCGCGCGGTGTCGGCCTGAACATCGGTGCGGAAACGATGCTCGGCCTCGGCGTAGAGCGCCTCGTCGCCCCAGACATAGCGCCCCTCGAGCAAAGCGGTGCGGATGGTGACATCGGCCTTCGCTTGACGCACCATTTCGTCGAGCGAGCGTGACGAATGGCCGACCTTCAGCCCCATGTCCCACAGCGCGTAGAGCATCGATTCGATGACCTGCTCGCTCCATCCGGTCTGCTTCCAGGGCGTGAGGAAGGCGATGTCGACGTCGGAATGCGGCGCCATCTCGCCGCGGCCATAGCCGCCGACCGCGACCAGGCTCATGCGTTCGGCAGCGGTCGGATTGGTGTTGCGATACAGCCGCTGGACGGTGAAGTCCCAGAGCAGGCGCAGCAACTGGTCGGTGAGATAGGCCCCCGCCTGCGCCGCCTCCAGGCCACGGGAGGGATGGACCGACAGACGACGGGCGATTTCCGCGCGGCCGGCATCGAGTGCGGTCTTGAGCAACTGAGTGCCGGCCCGCCGAAGCGCCGCGGTATCCGGAGATTCGAGCGCGGCCAAGGCATCGGCCAGGGTGCGCCGATCGATCAGGGTGCGACGGTTCGGGACGTGGTCGAAGCGGGACATGGCCCGGCCATACCTCATCCTCCCCGGTACGGGGAGGGGGACCGGAGAAGCCGGTGGAGGGCGCGTGCCGCAAAGGATCCGATCTCGGCACGCCCCTTACACCACGCCCTGCGGGCGCGGTCCCCGTCCCCGCGAGCGGGGAGGATGCGGCTCACCCCGCCTTGGCGACTCCGACCAGCGCCGGACGCAGCAGGCGGTCCTTCAGCATGTAGCCGGCCTGAATTTCCTGTACGACCGTGCCGGGCTCGGCATCGGCGCTCGGCACTTCGAACATCGCCTGGTGACGGTTGGGGTCGAGCTTCTGGCCGATCGCCTCGACCTTGGTGATGCCGTGGCGGCCGAAGACGCTGTCGAGTTCGCGCCCCGTCGCCTCCAGGCCGGTCACCAGACCCTTCATCTTGTCGTCGGTGCGCAGGTCGGCCGGGATTGCGTCCAGCCCGCGCGACAGATTGTCGGCGACCGACAACAGGTCGCGGGCAAAGCCGGTGACGGCATAGTCGCGCGAATCCTGCGCGGTCTTCTCCGCGCGGCGCACGATGTTCTGCGCGTCGGCGCGGGCGTAGAGCACCGCCGCCTTCGCCTCGGTCAGTTCGGCCTCCAACTGGGCGATGCGATCATGGTCGGCGACTTCCGGGGCGGCATCCGCCGTCTCGCCACGCAGGTCGACGGCCTCTGCAGTCAGGCCGGCATCTTCGGTCTTGGTTTCTTCGCTCATGACATCCGTTCTAGCTGAAAAACTGTGGCTCACGCCAGCAATCGTGCGAGCGTGGCGGCCGTGAAATCCACCATGGGCACGACCCGCGCATAGTTCAACCGCGTCGGGCCGATCACGCCGACGACACCGACCACTTGCCCATCGATCGCGCGCACGGGCTGGGCGATGACTGACGATCCGGACAGGGCGAACAACTTGTTCTCCGACCCGATGAAAATGCGCGCGGCCGGGCCGTCGCGGGCCGAATCGAGCAGCCGCATGATCTCCTCCTTGCCCTCAAGCTCGTCGAGCAGGCCTCGGACGCGGTCCAGGTCGGCAGCGGCGGCGGGATCGATCAGATTGGCCTGACCGCGGACGATCAGGACCGGGCGGCGGGCGCTGTCCTCGCTCAGCACGGCAATACCGCGGTCGACCAGCGCGCGGGCGGCGCCATCGAGTGCCGCGCGTTCGGCGGCGATCTCGCGGTCGATCCGCTGACGGATGTCGCTAAGCGTCGCGCCGGTGGCGCGGGCGTTGAGAAAATTGGCGGCAGCTTCCAGGGCGGCGGGTGGCACTTGCGCCGGCAGGTCGATGACGCGGTTCTCGACCGAACCGTCGTCGCCGACCAGTACCGCCAGTGCGCGGGCGGGACCGAGCGGCACGAACCCGAACTGGCGCAGGATCGGCTCGCGGCGCGGCACGAGAACGAGCCCGGCGCAGGCTGACAGGCCCGACAGCGCCGCGGTGGTCGCGGCGATCGCTTCCTCGACCGGTCCGCCCGCGCGGGCGCTGGCGTGAATCGCCGCACGTTCCTGCTCGGACGGCGCGACGGCGTGCATCATGCCGTCGACGAACAGCCGCAGGCCGGTCTGCGTCGGCATCCGTCCGGCCGAGGTATGCGGCGCAGCGAGCAGCCCCGCTTCCTCCAGGTCCTGCATCACGCCGCGGATCGATGCGGGCGACAGGTTCAGGCCGGACACCTGCGCGATCGTCTTCGACCCCACGGGTTGTCCGGAATCGAGATAGGACTGCACGACAAGCCGGAAGACGTCGCGCGCGCGATCGCTGAGTTCTGGGAAGGTCGGCGTCACGAAACGCAAGATAGGAGGATGGGGGCGGCGGCTCAACGGTCGAGCGTGCCAAACTCTCGTTCGTCATTCCCGCCAAGGCGGGAATCAATTGTCGCTGACGGTGCGCCGCCATTCGACACGTCAGCCAGAATTGGCCCCGGCCTTCGCGGGGATGACGGTTGAGTGGCTGGCGTACCCAGCGTGGCGCGTCTAGGGCAGGACAAAATTCACGGAGTATCCCATGCGACCTTCCGGCCGTGCGCCCGACGAAATGCGCGCCATCACCATCACCCCGAACTTCACCCGTCATGCGGAAGGATCGGTGTTGATCGCGTTCGGCGATACCAAGGTGCTCGTTACCGCTTCGATCGAGGAAAAGGTGCCGCCGTTCCTGCGCGGCAAGGGCGAGGGCTGGGTGACCGCCGAATACGGCATGCTGCCCCGCGCAACGCACACCCGCGGGGCGCGTGAGGCGGCGAAGGGCAAGCAGTCGGGGCGAACCCAGGAAATTCAGCGGCTGATCGGGCGGAGCTTGCGCGCGGTCACAGACCTGAAGCTGCTCGGCGAGCGCCAGATCGTGCTCGACTGCGACGTCATCCAGGCAGACGGCGGCACCCGCACCGCGGCAATCTCGGGCGCGTGGGTCGCGCTGCGCCTGGCGGTCGACAGGCTGATGGCGTCGGGCAAGCTGACGACGGATCCGATTCTGCATAAGGTCGCGGCGGTCAGCTGCGGTATGTATCAGGGTCAGGCGGTGCTTGACCTCGACTACCCCGAGGATTCGAATGCCGAGGCGGATGCGAACTTCGTCCTGCTCGACGACGGCAAGATCGCCGAGGCTCAGGCGACTGCGGAAGGCGCCTGCTATGACGAGGAAAGCTTGCTGCGCCTGCTGCGGCTCGCCCGCATCGGCTGCACGCAGATCTTTGCGGCACAGGACAAGGCGACCGGACGATGAGCGGCGAGGGTCCCGAACCCCAGGCGATCCGCAAGCTCGCGCCGGGTAAGCTGGTCATCGCCAGCCATAACGAAGGCAAGGTCCGCGAAATTCGCGAACTGCTTTTGCCGTTCGGTATGGATGTCGTCTCGGCCGGCGAACTCGACTTGCCGGAGCCCGAGGAAACCGGCACGACCTTCGTCGCCAATGCCGAGCTGAAGGCGCTGCAGGCGGCGGACCTGTCGGGCTTTCCGGCGCTCAGTGACGACAGCGGCCTGTGCGTCGAGGCACTGGGCGGTGATCCGGGCATTTTCTCCGCGCGCTGGGGCGGACCGGATAAGGACTTCGGCCACGCGATGCGGCTGGTCGAGGACCGGTTGGCTGAGAAGGGGCCGGACGCCTCGCGCGACGCGCACTTCATCTGCGCGCTGGCGCTGGCGTGGCCCGACGGTCATGTCGAATGGTTCGAAGGCCGTGTCGACGGGACGCTGATCTGGCCGCCGCGCGGCGACAAGGGGCATGGGTACGACCCGGTCTTCGTCGCCAACGGGCGTCACGAAACCTTCGGCGAGATGAATCAGGCGCTGAAGAACGACATCAGTCATCGCGCCGACGCCTTCCGTCAGCTGGTCGCGGCGGTCTTCTGACCCCGCGCACGCTGGTCCTGGTCGCCTTTCCGCCCGAATGGGCGGCGATGGCGCCGCATGTCGATGCGAGCGAGGAGCATCGCCTTCACGGCCGCACCGTGCTCGTCGGCCGGTTTGCAGGACGCGAGGTCATCCTGGCGCAGTCCGGCGTCAGCATGGTCAACGCGGCTATGACGACCCAGGCGCTGCTCGACCGGTTCGCGGTGGCGCGGATCGTGGTGTCGGGCGTGGCGGGCGGGCTCGATCCGGTGAATGATGTCGGGCGGGTGCTGGCGCCGGCACGCTGGGGTAGTTTCCTGGAGGTCGGGATGGGCCGCGCGACGCCCACCGGCCCGGTGCTGCCGCCGCTGCCCGGCGCGACCGACCTGCCGCCCTTCGGCATGATGATCCCGCGCGACGTGATCGTCGGCCGCGACGATGAGGCGGAGTGCGAGCGTCGCTGGTTTGTTGCGGATCCAAGGTTGCTCGATCTCGCACGGACGCTGGAGCACGCGCACGACCTCAGCGTCGGCGGGACGGGGCTCAGCGGAACGGCGTTCGTCGATAACGCTGCCTATCGAGACTATCTCCACGCAACCTTCGATGCGTCGGTCCTCGACATGGAAACCACCGCCGTTGCGCAGGTCGCCTTTGCCAACCGCGTGCCCTTCATCGCCTTCCGCAGCCTGTCGGACCTGGCGGGCGGGGAGGCCGACGCCAATCACTTGCCGGATTGGCTGGAGCGGGCCTGCGCCAACGTATCGACGGTGACGCGCGCGTTCATCGCGGCCTTGCCCGAATAAGAAAGCGGCCCGACCGGGGCCGGGCCGCCTGAGGTGTGCGTCGGTATCTTGGGAGCTTCCGAACGCTGATGGCGGTGTATTCCCATCGGAGCGATAGGATAAGCGACGGCTACTTTCGGTTGGGATAGCCAGACTTTCACCGGGGGCGACATCTGCAACGGAAAAACCGCGACGGCCACAGGGCCGCCGCGGTTATCAGAGAGACTGCAATACCGAACGCTTACAACGTGTTGACGACCGCGTTGCCAGCGGTGTCGGCGGCGTTCAGCGTGTCGGCAGCGGCGTTGTCGATCGCGGCGTCGGTTGCGTTAAGCGTGTCGACCGCGGTCAGATTCTCGCTGACCACGCCTTCTTCGTTCAGCACGACGTCGTTGCTGACGTTGACGGTTTCGGCCGACTTGTCGCCGCAGGCGGTCAGAGCGAGCGTGGCGGCGATGGCGAGTGCGAACTTCTTCATGGTCTTTCCCCTTCTAACGGCCGGCCGCACCGCGACCGCCCCCCACTCGGGACCGAGTGTCGGGCGCGGTCCTACGGAAATTCCCATTCGACGGGTAGGATAGAAAAACTTTTAAACCAGTGATCCGTGGTTAGGCGAACAGCCCCAATGGCCCACGTCCGTTGCTGGTCCATGCCGACCAGTTCGGCAGAACGTAGCTGAGATCACCGTCGGCCACGCCATGCCATCTGGCGATCGCGCCGAGATATTCCTCCTGCGAGATCGTCGGAATGAAGCGGCCTTCCGACGACACGTCGTCGTTCCCGCCGAGCACGGTCGAGGGATAGATACCGTGCACCAGCCTCGACCGCAGATTGCCTGAAATGACCAGGTGATTGCTGCCCCAGGCGTGATCGGTGCCCATCTGCGCGTTGCCGCGAAAGGTGCGACCGAAGTCGCTCATCGTGAAGGCCGTGACGTTCTCCGACATGCCCATCGCCTTCATCGCCTTGTAAAAGGCGGCGAGCGCCATCGCGAGGTCGCCGAGCAGATTGGCGTGGGTGCCGGTCGAGGTGTCGGTGTTCACTTGCGCCGAGTGATTGTCGTAACCACCCTGCGTCACGAAGAAGGTCTGGCGGTCGTGGCCGAGCGATGACCGCGCCTCGATCAGGCGGGCGACGCGCAGCAACTGACGCGAGACGTCGCTGGTCAGCGCAGCCCCGGTCGTCGGATTGATGAAGAACGCATCAACGCTGCTCGATGCGGTCAGGATCGTGTTGGCGGTCGTCGCCTGGGTATAGGCGGACGTGATCTGATGGGCAGTGACGTCGGCGATGGTGCCCATGCCGGCGGCGCTGGCAAAGGCGTCGATCGCACTGTTCTTCGCCGAGGCGCCCGCGGTATAGCCGGTGCGCGACAGCGTGCCGGTCGACGGCAGGATCAGCGGGGAGCTGCGCTGGCCGATTACCGCAAGGTTCGATCCGCCGAGCGAAATCAGCGCCGGCGTCGCGGTCTGGCTCGCGCGGTCGGCGATGCGGCCCATGAAGCCGTCGAAATTATCGCTGCGGGCGCGCAGGCCCTGCCAATGCGCCTGTTCGTCCGAATGGCTTTGCAGGTTGGTGGGGCGCAAGTCGCCGCGGCTCTGGTACAGCGACTTGGTGAGCGGCGCGTAGAGCGTGCCGGCGTTCAGCACGACGTTCATCGCGCCTTCCGCCCAGACGCTGTTCAGCGCCGACATCGCCGGGTGCAGCGCATAGGACGAACCGTCGAGCGCCGTCAGTCGGTTCTGCGCCAGCGCGACCGTCCCGCGCGAACTGGCATAGCCCGAATAGCGGCTGTCGGTCGGCACGACCATGTTCCAACCGTCGTTGCCGCCGAACAGGAACACGCCGACCATGGCGCGATAGCTGCCGTTGGGCACGGCCGATGCGGTGCGCGCAAGCTGGCCGAGCGCGGCGGCGGCGCCGGTCCCGGCGATGAGGGTGGCGAAATCGCGACGGGTGAGTTTCATGTCTCGCGCCTTCCTTACCGGTCGACCAGGAACAGCGGGCTGGTGCCCACGATGTACAGCAGCATCTGCGCCCGACGGCGGGCCTGAAGATTGACGTCCGTATTCGTGATCGCCGCAGCGGCTGCCTTCAGCGCTGTCTTCTGCGCATCGGTCATGGTGTTGGCGAGCAGCAGCAGATCGATCCGCGCGATGATCGCGTCGGTATCAGTCCCCATCGCTTCCCACGCGCCCCATTCGGTCTTGCTGCCAACCCAGCCCGGGATCCCCGGATTGGTAGTGAACTCGCTGCGCGTCTGGTCGCCGGTCACCGTCCAGTTGTAGACGAAATTATGGAAGCGGGTGATGTTCGACGTCGTCATCAGCTTCGACGGACCGCTCTTCAGCGACGTGTTGCCCGGCAGCGGATAGTCGGGCGGGTAGAAGTTGAAGACGCTGGGGCTGCGAAACACGGGCTCGGCGAGGCCCGAGTCCTGGGTGACGAAGGCGTAGCCGTCCGTCGTCATCCCGACCGCGCGCATCAGCGAGGTCATCAGCAGGATCGGTTCCTTGACCTTGCCGTCGCTGGAACCCGTACGCGGCGCGCCGCGCGCTTCGCTGTCGGTCAGGATCGCGCGGACGACCGCCTTCATGTCGCCGCGCACGCCCGATCCATTGTCGGCAAACTTCGCCGCGACGCGTCCGACATAGGCAGCGGACGGATTGGAGGTGACGAGCTGCTGGATCAGCGCTTTCGACACATAGGGCGCAGTCGAGGCGTTATTGAACGCCGCATCCACCGCTGCCTTGACGCTGTCCGACTGCGATGCGCCGGCCGGCACGGTGGTGCCGAGGAAGGTCTTGGCCGACGTGTCGTAGCGCGCCGAGATTTCGATCATCGGCTTCGAATAGTCGCGGACGTTGCTGTCGGTGATCGCGCCGCCGTTCAGCCTCGGGTAGGTCCAGCCCGTCAGCGCCTTCGCCACGCCCTTGATGTCGTCGGTGGTATAGGTCGGGATCGCGGCACCCGTCGCGTCCAGCTTGCGCGTGCCGTCCATGTTCAGCTGGTCGGGCCCCATGCTGAACAACTGCAGCATCTCGCGCGCGTAATTCTCCGACGGAGCGGTGCGGTTGCTGTCCGCCATGTCGAGATAGTCGCCCATGAAGCTCGACAGGGTGACGTTCATCAGCACGTCGCGGTAATTGCCGAACGCGCCGCTGAGCAAAATCTGGTTGTACGCCGCGATGCCGTTCGTCTCGTTCACTTCCGTTTCGGACGCGACGAGGATCTGGCTGAGCGCGAAGGCGACACGCTGTCGCAGCTGGTCGGGCGCGACCATCGCATCGGCGTAGAAGCGCATTGCGACCGGCTCGCGGCTGAAATATTTTCGATTGCAGGCCGTGTCGGCGCTGTTGGTGCAGAAATTCTGGGCCACGCCGGTCGAGGTCGCGATGTCGTCATATCGGCTGCCGGTCGCCGCGAACTGCTCGTCGATCCAGCCGTTGATGCCGAGCGTGACGATGCGGTTAACCACCTCCGGCGTCGGGCCGAAGGTTGCCTGTTTCGCCAAGCGAACGGCATCCTGCGTGCTGATCGGGGCAGCGGTGGGGGACGCGGTCGGTGTCGGGGCAACGCTGACCAGGCCACCGCCCGACCCGCCCGAACTGCCGCCGCCGCCGCAGGCCGAAAGCGCGGCAAGCGCCACGAAGGAAACCGCAAGCCGCCCGGCCCGCCGCTGGATATCTGCCATGGAACAGTCCCCGCCCGGCACCACCCGCGTGCCAACCCAGTCCCCTATTAACCTAAATCTGTCGTGCGCGAAAGATCGAAAGAGGGCTAAGCGTCTGTTCAGCAAAGCCTTTCCCGGACGCGGCGTAACGGAGGCGTGGCATCACTGCGGTTCGCGTGGCGCCGCCCAGTCCGAGTTGGTGAAGACACCCAGATACTGCGCCATCCGCGGCGCGTCCGCCCCGGTCGCATCCGGCACGAAGCTTTGTCCGACCGACGTGGCGACCTCCGAAAAGGCCGATCCGGTGAACGGCGTACCCTTTGCCCCTAGATCGAAGATGCGGACGGTCGACGGGCGCGAGGCAGCCCGCAACGTCGCGGCGCCCTTCACCATCACATACGGCCCGTCCATATTGAAATTGGTCATCCGCAGTCGGCGCAGGCCGGTCGGCATCGGCGCCGGGATCTGCACCGCGCTGTCAAGCGCAAGCAGCGCGACCGACGTGGTCGCCTTGGCCGCCGGCAGGTCCGAGGCGACGACCCGCGCCGCGAACGGCCGGGTCTTGTTAATCCCTGCCTGCATGACGTGATACATGCCCCATAGTCCGTACGCCGGGCGATTGCCGAGCAGGTCGCCGCCCACGGCCCGGGCATAGCTGTCGAAGATGATCGTCTCGCGCCCCTTGCCGGCGACCGCGTCGTCCAGCGTCGCGCGAAGCTGCCCCGCGACCGTTCCGGTGCGATCGGCGATGGCGGCGCGTAGGGTGCGGGCGCGATCGTCCTTCGGAGCGGCGGCCAGACGCTTGGCCGCCTCCGCATCGCCATTGGCGGCCCATTCGGCGACCAGTGCCCAATCCTGGATCGCATCGATGCCGAGCAGGCGGATACGGCGTTTCTCGGGCAGCCTCTGGTTCAGCGCGCGGATGCCGCGCACCTTCGCTTCGAAGGCGCGGTTGCCCCATTGCGCGCCGCTCTTCGTCCAGAAATCGAAGACGCGCGTCAGCAGCGCGTCGTCGCCGGTGACGAGGTATCGGTTCAGCAGGTCGGCCTGCACCGGATCGACCTCGGCGACATAGTCGGTCAATCCGATCCGCTGATTGAGGTGTGTCAGCAGTTCCAGGTCGACGACCTGCGGCGCGGCGAAGCCGTGGCTTTCGCCCAGCAGTATCAGCTTGCTGCGATAGAAGCTGGCGGGGAAGCGAAATGCGATGCCGCCGGCGATCGATCCTTCGGCGACGATGTTCCGCGTCAGCCACGCCGCCTTGTCGGGCTCAGCCTGATCGACCAGCGCCTCTGCCGGCAGCGGCTTGGGCATGCCCATCTGCGCCGCGGCCGGCGCCGTGATGGCGAGCGCGGCCAGACATGCCGATAGTATCGCGAAACGCATCGTCGATTCTCCCCCTTCGCGACCCGTGGGCGCGCGTCAGGGGTAACCGGCGGGATTGGCGGGAGCAAGCTGCAGAGTAGCGTGCAAGACTTTGATTTGTTTTTGAATGTGCGGCGGGCGGATAGCAAAAGGGCGACCCGTTGCCGGATCGCCCTTTCGTTTGCTTTGGACGCCACGTCGTCGGACATGACCGGCTTTGCCGGTCCTGCCGCCCGACGCGGCGAGTCCGCGGATTGCTCGCGCAATCCGCAGGCACGCTTAACGCTTCGAGAACTGGAAGCTGCGGCGGGCCTTGGCCTTACCGTACTTCTTACGCTCGACCGTACGGCTGTCGCGCGTCAGGAAGCCGGCCGCCTTGACCGGGCTGCGCAGCGCCGGTTCGTAGCGGGTGATCGCCTGGGCGATGCCGTGCTTGACCGCACCTGCCTGGCCCGACAGACCACCGCCCTTGACGGTCGCGACGACGTCATACTGACCTTCGCGACCGGCGACGCCGAACACCTGGTTGATGACCAGACGCAGCGTCGGACGTGCGAAATACACTTCCTGGTCGCGGCCGTTGACCGTGATCTTGCCGGTGCCGGGCTTCAGCCAGACGCGAGCGACGGCGTCCTTACGACGACCGGTCGCATAGGCGCGGCCCTGCTTGTCGAGTTCCTGCGCGCGCAGTGGCGTCGTCGGCTGGGCCTGGACGGTCGCGTCGGTGGCGGTGCCGGCGGTCTCGGTCGAGACGGCCTGGCCCTGGGCGATGGCGCCGAGGTCGGCGAGAGACTGGCGGTTATCGGACATTATGCGCCCACCTTGTTCTTGCGGCTCAGCGCGGCCACGTCGAGGACTTCCGGGTTCTGGGCGGCGTGCGGATGCTCGCTGCCGGCAAAGATGCGCAGGTTGCGCATCTGCTGACGACCCAGAGGGCCGCGCGGGATCATGCGCTCAACGGCCTTTTCCAGCACGCGCTCCGGGAAGCGGCCGTCCAGGATCTTGTCCGCGGTCACTTCCTTCAGGCCGCCGGGATAACCGGTGTGCTTGTAGTATACCTTGTCGGTACGCTTGTTGCCGGTGAACTGGACCTTGTCGGCGTTGATCACGATGACATTGTCACCGCAATCGACGTGCGGGGTGAAGCTCGTCTTGTGCTTGCCGCGCAGCAGGTTCGCGATGATCACCGCAGCGCGGCCCACCACCAGATTTTCGGCATCGATCAGATGCCACTTCTTCTCCACCTCGTGCGGCTTCACCGACTTGGTGGTCTTCATCAGCGCCTTCATGGGCCAGACCTCGTCAAAATGCAGCGCGCCGCCCCAGAGGTGGAGCGGCGCGGACAGCGGTGCCAATGATGGAATGCGCCGATTATGTCAAGCAAAGTGCGGTTTTGCTGACGGGTATCTAAATACCCAAGCATTTAGTTGGTCGCTTCGTCGACCCAATCGGCGACCGACGCATCGACCTCGGCCGCCGTCGTCTCGATCACCGGCAGCTCATAGCTGTGCAGTCGCAGGATCGCCGCGCGCAGCCGTCCGGCGCGGATGCCGGCGGTCTTGAACGTCGCCGGTATCTCCTGCCCGCGCTCCATCTTGCCGTCCCAGCGATAGATCGATCGGCACGGCGGGTGGATGGTCACGCAGGCGGCCAGCCGTTCCGCGACCATCGTCGATCCGATCCGCTCGGCTTCCGCGGCGTCGGCGAACGTGACGTGGACGAGTGCGATCGTCGCCATCAGGCGCGGGCGCGACCGACCGCATGGGCACCGGAGACGGCGGAGATCAGCACCAGCGCGCCGACGAATTGGTGGAGCGCGGCCAGCCAGATCGGCACGCCCATCACGACCGTTGCGATGCCGAGCAGGATCTGCGTGCCGACCGTCGCGTGGATCATCACCGCCGCGCTACGGTCTCCGGCCTGTTTAGCCTTGCGCGCCAGTATCATGAGCCCGACGAAGGCGACGAAAGCCCACCAGCGGTGGATGAAGTGCACGACATACGGATCGTTGATCAGCGCATCGGGCACGCGGCGGGCGAAGAACTCCGCCGCCGGAAAGACGCGGCCGTTCATCAGTGGCCAGTCGTTCGCGGCGAGCCCGGCGTTCAGCCCGGCCATCAGCGCGCCGTAGAACAACTGCACGAACAGCAACAGGATCGCGACCGCGCCGGTGCGGGTCAGCCTCGCCGGGCGGGCGTCCGGGTTCGCGGCGAGCGCGCGCAGATTGCCGGCGACCCAGATGATCGCCGACAGGATGATCAGCGCGAGGTTCAGATGGATCGCCAGCCGGATATGGCTGACGTCGGTCCGCACGGCGAGCCCCGACGTCACCATCCACCAGCCGACCGCCCCCTGCAGTCCGCCCAGCGCCAGCAACCCGACCAGCGGCCAGCCATAGACGCGCGGGATCGCCTTCTTCACCCAGAACCACGCGAGCGGCACGGCGAACGCCAGTCCGATCACACGGCCCAACAGGCGGTGCAGATACTCCCAGAAAAAGATACCCTTGAACTGGGCGAGCGTCATGCCCTGGTTCAGCTGCTGATACTCGGGAATGCGCTGGTATTTGGCGAACTCCGCCATCCACTGCGCTTCGGTCAGCGGCGGGATGGCGCCGGTCACCGGCTTCCATTCGGTGATCGACAGACCGGATTCGGTCAGCCGCGTGATCCCGCCGACGACGACCATCGTTACGATCAAGGCGGCGACGACATGCAGCCAGCGGACGAGCGCGGCGGGGCGGGCGGTAGGCGGATCGAGCGGGGGACGGAGCATCGCGCAGCGATTAGCCGATGGGACGGGGACCGCCAAGGTGGACATAATGTCCAACGCGACAGGCGCGCGCGTGCGCAAACCAATCCACATTGCCTAATGTGATATTGTAACGTCCCGCATACATGCTTAGATGACCACTCGAATGGCACAGACGACTCGCCTCTGGTGGACTTCGCTCGGCCTCGATCGGGTGGCGATCGGGTTGTCGGGTCTGTGTGTCGTCCATTGCCTGGCGACCGCGGTGCTGTTGGCGCTGGCGTCGGCCGCGGGGGGCTTGCTGCTCGACCCGCATTTCCATGAGGTCGGGCTGATGCTCGCCATTCCACTGGGGGCGGTCGCGCTGGGCCGCGGCATCTGGACGCACGGCTATATGATGCCGTCTGCGGTCGGGGCGTTGGGGCTGGGCATCATGGCCGGCGCGTTGACGTTGCCGCATGGCGACAGCGAAGTGCTCTACACGATGCTCGGCGTCGGGCTGCTCGCGCTCGGCCACGATCTCAATCGACGCGCGCACGCCTGACATTGCCCTGAGCGGCGCGCCATTCTAGGGCGCGCGCATGACTCCGCTCGACAAGATCCGCAACTTCTCCATCATCGCCCATATCGACCATGGCAAGTCGACGCTCGCCGACCGGCTGATCCAGCGGACCGGCGGGCTCAGCGAACGCGAGATGTCGGCGCAAGTCCTTGATAACATGGAGATCGAGAAGGAGCGCGGGATCACCATCAAGGCGCAGACGGTGCGGCTCGAATGGAAGGGCCACATCCTGAACCTGATGGACACGCCGGGCCACGTCGACTTCGCCTATGAAGTCTCGCGCAGCCTGGCGGCGTGCGAGGGCGCGCTGCTGGTGGTCGATGCGGCGCAGGGGGTCGAGGCGCAGACGCTGGCCAACGTCTACCAGTCGATCGAGCATGACCATGAGATCATCCCGGTCATCAACAAGATCGACCTGCCCAGCGCCGAGCCCGAGAAGGTCAAGAACGAGATCGAGGAGATCATCGGCCTGGACGCGTCGAACGCCGTCCTCTCCTCAGCCAAATCGGGCATCGGGATCGAGGAGATCCTGGACGCCATCGTCGAGCGCATCCCCGCGCCCAAGGGCGACGCCGACGCGCCGCTCAAGGCCATGCTGGTCGACAGCTGGTACGACCCGTATCTGGGCGTCGTCATCCTGGTCCGCGTCATCGACGGCACGATCAAGAAGGGCCAGCAGGTCAAGTTCATGGCGACCGGCACGACGCACCTGATCGACCGCGTCGGCGCGTTCCGTCCGAAGCTCGAGAACCTGCCCGACCTGGGTCCGGGCGAAATCGGCTTCATCACCGCGCAGATCAAGGAAGTTGCGCAGGCCCGCGTCGGCGACACGCTGACCGACGCCAAGCGCCCCGCCGCCGCGCCGTTGGAGGGCTTCAAGGAAGTCCAGCCGGTTGTCTTCTGCGGCCTGTTCCCGGTCGACGCCGCGGACTTCGAAAAGCTGCGCGAGAGCATCAGCAAGCTGCGCCTGAACGATGCGTCGTTCAGCTTCGAGATGGAGACGTCGGCGGCACTCGGCTTCGGCTTCCGCTGCGGCTTCCTGGGGCTGCTCCACCTGGAGATTATCCAGGAGCGGCTGATGCGCGAATACGACCTCGACCTGATCACCACCGCGCCGTCGGTGGTCTATCAGATCGAGCTGACGCACGGCGGCGGGCACATCGACCTGCACAACCCCGCCGACATGCCCGAGCCCAACAAGATCGAGACGATCAGCGAGCCGTGGATCCAGGCGGTCATCTATGTCCCCGACGAATATCTGGGTTCCATCCTGAAGCTGTGCCAGGACCGCCGCGGCATCCAGAAGAACCTTACCTATGTCGGCGGCCGCGCCCAGGCGACCTACGAACTGCCGCTCAACGAAGTGGTGTTCGATTTCTACGACCGGCTGAAGTCGCTGTCGAAGGGCTATGCCAGCTTCGACTATGAACAGATCGGCTATCGCGAGGGCGACTTGGTCAAGATGGGCATCCTGGTCAACGAAGAGCCGGTCGATGCGCTGAGCATGATCGTCCACCGCTCCACCGCCGAGACGCGCGGCCGCGGCATGGTCGAGCGGCTGAAGGAACTGATCCCTCGCCACATGTTCAAGATCCCGATCCAGGCCGCGATCGGCGGCAAGGTGATCGCCCGCGAGACGATCAGCGCGCTGCGCAAGGACGTGACCGCGAAATGTTACGGCGGCGACGCGACGCGCAAGCGCAAGCTGCTGGACAAGCAGAAGAAGGGCAAGGCGAAGATGCGGGAATATGGCTCGGTGAGCATCCCGCAGGAGGCGTTCATTGCGGCGCTGAGGATGGGCGACGACGCCTGAGGCTGGCGTCGAGGCTAAGGAGGGCATTGCGAGAGCAATTGCCGACTTAGCCGAGGGTCAATCGCCAGCCCGGCCGGCGGCGTCGCGGACGCCGACCGACAACGCGGCTTTGCCATGGCGGATACCCGTTTGGCCGGCCAGCGGGTAAAAATCCGCCTACAATTGCCGCATCAGTTTCAGCGCCTCGGCCCGCGGTAATTCCAGCATCGTGTCGTAAAGGGCGTTCGTCACCTGGCACCGGGCGCGAGGCGTGGATTTGTCGGCAAGGGCCGCAATGACGGTGTCGCGGGATAGCTCGGTGCGGCGTGTGATCGTGTCGACGATGTCGGCGGGGATCGTGACGAACCGCTCTTCAGCGGCGCGCGTGGCGGAAATTGTGCTGGCCTTCAGCAGGACATTTGCCATCAGCGCGTCGTGGACGCGGAAATAGTCCCGCGTAAGGAAGGGCGACGGGTTGAGTTTGCCGCGCAAATAATCGCTGCACACCGCTTCGCCACGCTGGGCGATGCCCTGAAGAACGGTGCGCTTCAGCGAAACCCATTCGCGCAGATCGTCATAGCCGGCGGTCCGCCGCGCAACGTCGAAGCGGGCGCGCAGCAAGTCGTCGATCTGCGTGAAGAAGTTGGCCAACTGCGTGTCGCTGCGGTGGGCCGCGGACCAGGCGTCCTCCAAGTCGCGGGCGAGGGCGGGATTGTCGGCACGGACCCGCGCCAGATCGAACCCAGGGGCGATCCGCAGGAGCGCCATGTCGAGATCGGCCTTCACGTCCTTCAATCCGTCGCTCTCTCCGGCGAGGAGCGAGGATGTCGGAGCAGTCGATGCCTCGTCGAAGAGCGGTGGCGCGCCAGGAACGACGGGCGGCTGCGACTCGCTCGGTGTCAGGGTGATGGCGCCGATCAGCACCCGGATGAAGACCGCCGTCAGCACGATCCACAGCCAGAGATTCGGCCCCTTCAGCATCGTGCCGTCCCACCGGTTGACTTCGGTCGGATCGAGATAGTCTTCGACGCCGGGGTGGTTCTGCCGGATGTCCTTTAACAGCGCGCGGACACGGCGTTTCGACAGCAGGTATTTCGGGCGAATGCTGTCGGGTGTCCCCGCCGACAGCGCGCGCCAGGCGCGATGGAAGCGATGTTCGGGGTCAAGGACGCTGTCGATAAAGTCGATCGTGGCGATGCGATCCGTGATGAAGGCGACAGCCGGGCTCGCATCGACCGTGCGGCCGCGGACCTGCCAATCGAAGAAGGTGGCGACCGGGTGGAGCAGCGGGTCCGATCGCGGAATGCTGCGAGCTAGCAGGTCGGCCATCCACGCGTCGACGGTGGTGCGATAGTCGATTTCGGACAGCTTGGGGTCGGACAGGACGACATCCGCGGCATGCCAGGCGGCGTCGCCTTCCTCGCGCGACATCGGCGTGTCGCTGTCGCCGTCTTCGGGCTGGAGCAACGACCGGAACGTTTGAAATGCGGCGTCGACCGCGTCGTTAGGCCGCTCGTACGCAATGGTGAGCAGCGGATCGCCGAAGCCGATGCCGTAGCATTCGGTGGAGTAGCGGACGCGGTCGTGTTGGATCGGAATGATGACGGGCAGCGGCGGCGGGGGCGCGGGCAGGGGATAGCGGCCGGGCGTCAGCCCGCCGCGCGCCGACGCATCGACAAGAGGCGGCGTGCCGAGCATCATCGCTGCCGTCGGCGGGAGATGGACGTCGACCGTCGTCCAGGTGTCGGCCGGGGGCGGGCCATCGTCACCTGGCGTAGCGACCGTGTCGGTAGGGTCAGAGGCGAGGGATTCGCCGGCCGAGCGGGCAAGGCGCAGGGCGACGTCGCGCGCGTCCCGCAGACGCTCGTAGGCGTCCGGATCGGCATCGACGTCCATCGCCCGCAGCCGTTCGGCGTAGGCGCGGCGGATGGCCCCGGTGTCCTCGGTCCGGGCGATGCCCAGCATGCGCCAGGCGGTGGCCGCCCGCATCACAGGAAGCGCTGGCCTTCCACGCTATCGAGCGCCTGTTCGAGCGCGACACGGGACTCTTCGATCGCCCGTGGATCCTGACTGTCGAGCACACTCTCGAACGTGATGATCCACTGCCCGATCTGGTCGCGGAGATCGCCGACACACTCTTCGTAGCAGCGCTCGGCGCGCGCTTTGGTCGCCGCATTGGCGGCGTCGTCGCGCGGGTGAACCTTTAGCTGGGCCAGCGCCTCCCGCCGCTTGGTGAGATCCTGAGGTTCGGGCGCGTCTTCGTCCATGATCAGCAGGTTGCGGGTCATGCCGGTGGCTGGCACGGTCACGTCGACCTCCAGCAGGCCGCTCGAATCATAGCTGAAACGGCATTCGACGTGGATTTCGCCGGCCGGACGGGGCGGGACGGGAACCTTGATCTCGCCCAGCTTGACGTTGCCGGACACTTCGCGCGCCTCGCCCTGATAGATGCCGAACGCCACCTCGCGCTGCTGGTCGCCCAGCGTTACGTAGCGCTCGACTCGGCTGACGGGGACGGGAGTGTTGCGGTTGATGATCGGCGAGAACAGCCCGCCGCGCAGGTCGCCCCGGGCAGTGCGGACGGCATGATCGACGCCCAGCGAATAGGGACAGATGTCGGTCAGCCGAACTTCGTCCAGCCCTGCGTCGCGCGAAACCAGCCCGGCCTGGATGCCGGCGCCCAGCGCAATCGCATGGTCGGGGTGGACGGTGCCGGCGGGGAAGCGGCCGAACATGCGGGTGATCGCCCGGCGAACGACGGGCATGCGCGTGGCGCCGCCGGCCAGCACCACCTCGCTCAGCGTTTCGACGCGGATGTCGCTGTCGCGCAATGCGCGCAGGACAGGCTGGCGCAGGCGTTCGATCAGCGGTTGGCAGGCGGTTTCAAATTCGGCGGCGGTGATGACGACGCTCGCCTGACGCCCGTCGTAGGCGATATCAAATTCCGCCTGAGGCTGGGTGGTCAGCGTACGTCTGGCCTTTTCGGCTGCGGCGGCGAGCAGTTTGCTCGCGCGCTGGGCAGGCACACGGGCAAGCAGGCCTTCTTTCAACAGTCGCGGCACGGCGAGGGCGGCGATGACTTCGTTGAAGTCGTCGCCGCCCAGCCGGTTGTCGCCGGTGGAGGCACGGACTTCGACGATTGCGTCGAACATCTCGACGATCGACACGTCGAACGTGCCGCCGCCCAGGTCGAAGATCAGAAAGGGCTCGCGATCGGCGCGATCCTTCATCCCGAACGCGAGCGCGGCAGCGGTCGGTTCGTTCAGGAGGCGAGGCACGCTCAGTCCGGCGAGCTCGCCCGCCCGCCGGGTCGCCTTTCGCTGGCGGTCGTTGAAATAGGCGGGGACGGTGATGATCGCCTGATCGATCTCTTCGCCGAAGAACGCCTCCGCATCCGCCTTGAGGGCGCGCAGAACGAGTGCCGAGAGATCCTCCGGGCTGAACGCCTGACCGGCCAGCCGAATTACCTCGCGCGTGCCCATCAGCCGCTTGAAGCTGGTCGCGGTGCGATCAGGATGCGTCGCCTGACGGTCGCGCGCCGCGCTCCCGACCAGCACCGCGCCATCGTCGCCGATGCTGACGGCGCTGGGCGTCAGGCCCTCGCCGAGCGCGTTGGGAATCAGCACCGCTTCGTTGTCGCGCCATACGGCGGCGGCGCTGTTCGTCGTACCCAGATCAATGCCGAGGATCATACGTGCATTCTCATGCCCGAGAGGTAACGGGCGGTCGGCGCGGCTGGCAAGATCGTTTCGAGAGATGCCGCCGGATCGGCTTCAATCGGGCCGAGGCCGCCTTCGCGCCGGGTCGGGTTCGCAATAATAGCGGCCGCGTATATGGTCGTTGAAGAGCTTGCCGGCGGACTCCGCGGTCTTGAGCGCATCGTAGAGGGCACGTGGGACGGCGTGGTAGAGGTATTTTCCGCGCCCCTTGAACCAGACGCTCAGCGTGTCGATGGCATTGTCATGGGCGATGCGGTCGATCATTGAGGAATTTAGGCGGCGGGCGCGGAGCATCGGGGGGATGACGCTTCTGCGAGTCGTGCTATCCGCGGGGTGCGGTGAGTCGAATCGGACTTGCGCTGGGGCGAGTCGTGGGGCGCGAGCTACCCCCCTCACCGTTGGTGCTGAGCATGTCGAAGCCCTGTCCGTCCATCGCACACCGCTGGACACGAGAGAGAAGGACAGCCCTTCGACAGGCTCGGGGCGAACGGGTGGGGGCCTTACTTCTTCTCGCCGTGGACGTCGTATTCGGCGGCGGAGTTCAGCTGGATGTAGTTCTGCAGCCCCATGCGTTCGATCATCTCGAACTGGCGCTCCAGCGTGTCGACATGCTCTTCCTCGCTGTCGAGGATGCGGCGGAACAGGTCGCGGCTGACATAGTCGCGAACGCTTTCGCAATATTCGATCGCGGCGCGCAGCTGGGCGACGGCCTCGATCTCCATGTCGAGGTCGGCCTTCAGCACCTCTTCGACCGTCTCACCGATCTTCAGGCGGCCGAGCAGCTGGAAATTGGGCAGGCCGTCGAGGAACAGGATGCGCTCCGCCAGCCAGTCGGCGTGCTTCATCTCGTCGATCGATTCGTCGCGCTCGAACTTGGCGAGCTTGTGGACGCCCCAATGGTCGAGCAGGCGATAGTGCAACCAGTACTGGTTGATCGCCGTCAGCTCGTTTTTGAGCGATTCGTTGAGGAATTCGATGACCTTTGCGTCACCCTTCATGGCACGGACCCCGCCTTAGGAAATACGGGTCGTCCTTAACCCGCGGCATGCGTGGCGAATAGCCGGAAAAGCCCGGATTTCTGCGGTTTCTTTGCGAATGCGAATCTCAAGCAGCGGCGCGTTCGGCATCGATAATGGCTCGCGCGAACGGGACGCACTGGCCGCATTTGGCCTGTTTGCCGCACAGCGCGTAGGCCTGGCAGGCGCTGGCGGCGCCGTTGCGCGCAGCCTCACGCACTTCGCGTTCCCGAATGGCATTGCAGACGCATACAACCATGACGAACCCTCTCGCTTGCCCGCTCTCTAGCGCGCATGAGAATGATTCGCAAGTTAGTTGCGTATGCGTCGCATTAAGAGCGCGCGATCGTCAGGCTGCAGCGACGGTTTCGCCCATCAATGCGGGGAAGAAAGCCTCGTGCGCGCGACGCAGGGACTCGATCGTCACGCAGAAATCCTTGTCGCGCGTTTCGAACACCAGGCGGCTGGCGATCGTGCGGCCGATGCGCTCGACCTCGACAGCCGCCGCGGTCGAGGCGTGGAGGAAGTCGTTGAGGTGCGCGTCGTCGACGGTCGCCAGGTACAGGCCCTGATCCTCGGCGAAATAGGTCGCCGCGATCCCGCGCGGCGTCGCCATCGACACCATCGCGCCGATGCCGCTCGCCATCGCCATTTCGGCAAGCGCGACGGCGATGCCGCCATCCGACACGTCGTGGACCGCGGTCAGCGCGCCCTTCGTGATCTGGTCGCGCACGAAGTCGCCGGTGCGGCGTTCGGCGGCGAGGTCGACGCGCGGCGGCGGGCCGTCCTCGCGGCCCTTGACTTCGCGCAGCCACAGCGACTGGCCGAGATCGCCCTTGGGCGCGCCGATCAGGACCAGCACGTCGCCGGTGCCCTTGAACGCTATGGTGGCGGACTTCGACCAGTCGGACAGCAGCCCGACGCCGCCGATCGCGGGGGTCGGCAGGATGGCGGAGCCGCCGCCGGTCGCCTTCGATTCATTGTAGAGCGACACGTTGCCGCTGACGATCGGGTAGTCGAGCGCGCGGCAGGCTTCGGCCATGCCTTCGATGCAGCCTACGAATTGCCCCATGATTTCGGGCCGCTGCGGGTTGGCGAAGTTCATGCAGTCGGTCGCGGCGAGCGGCGTCGCGCCGACCGCGGTCAGGTTGCGCCACGTCTCCGCAATCGCCTGCTTGCCGCCCTCGACCGGGTCGGCGAAGCAATAGCGCGGCGTGCAGTCGGTGGTGATCGCCAGGCCCTTTTGCGTGCCATGGACGCGCACCACAGCGGCGTCGCCGCCGGGGCGCTGCACGGTATCGGCACCGACCATGTGGTCGTACTGCTCCCAGATCCAGCGGCGGCTGGCGAGGTCGGGGCAGCCGACGAGGGTGAGCAGGTCGGCGGCGAGGTCGTCGCTTTCCGGGGCGTCGGTGATGGCGGGCCGCGGCGGGGTGGGGACGTGCGGGCGGTCATAGGCCGGCGCTTCGTCGGCCAGCGGCCCGAGCGGGATGTCGGCGACGACATCGCCCTTCCAGCGCAGCACCATGCGGCCGGTGTCGGTGACGCGGCCGATGACGGCGAAGTCGAGTTCCCACTTGCGGAAGATCGCTTGCGCGAAGTCCTCGCGGCCGGGTTTCAGCACCATGAGCATCCGCTCCTGGCTTTCGCTGAGCATCATTTCATACGGCGTCATGCCGGTTTCGCGCTGAGGGACATCGTCCATCACCAGCTCGATGCCCACGCCGCCCTTCGACGCCATTTCGACGCTCGAGGACGTGAGGCCCGCGGCGCCCATGTCCTGGATCGCGACGATCGCGTCGGACGCCATCAATTCCAGGCACGCCTCGATCAGCAGCTTTTCGGTGAAGGGGTCGCCGACCTGGACGGTCGGGCGTTTGGCGTCGGCGTCTTCGCCGAAGTCGGCGCTCGCCATCGTCGCGCCGTGGATGCCGTCACGGCCGGTCTTCGAGCCGACATAGACGATCGGGTTGCCGACGCCGCTCGCGGCCGAATAGAACACCTTGTCGGTCTGCGCGACGCCGACGGTCATCGCGTTGACCAGGATGTTGCCGTCGTAGGCCGAATGGAAATTCGTCTCGCCGCCCACGGTCGGCACGCCGACGCAATTGCCGTAGCCGCCGATGCCGTGGACCACGCCCGAGATGAGGTGCTTCATCTTCGGGTGATCGGGCCGGCCGAAGCGCAGCGCGTTCATGTTGGCGACCGGTCGCGCGCCCATGGTGAAGACGTCGCGCAGGATGCCGCCGACTCCGGTCGCCGCGCCCTGATAGGGCTCGATGTACGACGGATGGTTGTGGCTCTCCATCTTGAAGACCGCGCATTGGCCGTCCCCGATGTCGACGATGCCGGCGTTCTCGCCGGGGCCGCAGATAACCTGTGGGCCGGTAGTCGGCAGCTTCTTCAGGTGGATGCGGCTCGACTTGTAGCTGCAATGCTCGGACCACATGACCGAGAAGATGCCGAGTTCGGTCAGGTTCGGCGTCCGCCCCATCGCGTGCAGGACACGCTCATACTCTTCTTCGGACAGGCCGTGGTCGGCGACGATCTGGGGCGTGATCTCGGTCATGCGCGGAGCCCTTAGCGATCGTAGCGCGGTTCGTCACCCGTCAGCGGCATCGCTTTCTTAACGCACATCGGTTACGTGCGCGAAACGATGGGTAGCAGAGTGATTCATGCTCCAGCTTTTCTGCGGCCGGCCCCGGTGATTCGCACCGGCGGTGACGGATCGCGATTGCCCGAACTGCCGGGACTGCCCGCGCGATGGTGGTGCGACCTGTCGGACGATTCGCTACGCTGGGACAGGGGCGTGTTCGATCTGTTCGGTATCCCCCGTGGCGACCGGCTCGACCGGCGCGAGATATTGGAGTTGTACGCGGATCATTCGCGCTCCGTGATCGACCGCATGCGCAGTGCCGCGATCGCCAACCGCGGCAGCTTCACGCTGGAGGCGGAGGTCGCGCCGGCAGACGGGGGGACGCGGTGGATCCGCATCGTCGCCGATACCGCCGTGTCGAACGGGCGGGTGACCCATCTGTACGGGACGAAATGCGACATCACCCGCGAGGTGATGGGCACGGTTCAAATCCTCCCCGTTTACGGGGCGGGGGACCAGCCGTAGACTGGTGGAGGGGGCGGGCCGCGAGCGAGGTCCGATGAGGAGCCCCCCTTCGTCCGCGCTTCGCGCTGCCAGTTGGAGCGAGATCGTGTCCCCTGGACACGATCTTGGCTTGCCGGGGGCAAGCCAATGCTCGAACTCCCCGTGCCGGGGAGGATCGATCAGCCGGTCACCTTCCGAAGCAGCGACTTGATGACGCCGCCGGTCAGATTTTCGAACGCGTCATCCGGCTCGACGGGATCGAGCACCTCGTTATCGGCGATCCATTCCTCAACCTCGTTGAGGTCGGGGACGATATAATCGCGCAAGGTTCGGCCAGGCCCGCGCAGGCCTTCGATCGTGGCGATCAGCGAGCCGGTGTCGGCCAGCCGCGCGGCGACCTCTTCCGGCGCGACGCTTAGATGTTCGGCGATCAGCCCGTCGCGGATGCGGGCGATACAGCCTGCGGTGCCGTCATTCGCGGCATGGATCGCGACGTCGCATTCGGTGTCGAGCCGCATCGACCGGTTGTTGAAGTTCGACGATCCGACGCGGAGCAATTCGCCGTCGACGACCAGCACCTTGGCATGGACGTAGATCGGCTCCCCGCCGGCGGTGAAGGGGTGGTACAGGCGGAAGCGGTTGTGGCGGTCGCGGCGGTGGATCGCTTCGACGAGACGCGCGCGGGCGGTGTCCATCGCCAGCGGCTCGAGCCAGCCTTCCGCGCTCTCGGGATTGACGATGACGATCTCGGGGCCGTCCGGTTCGTCCAGTCGCTTGGCGATCGCCGCGGCGACCTTGCGCGAGGCGAAATACTGGCTCTCGGCATAGATGTGACTCTTCGCCGAAGCGATGGCGGCGAGGTAGAGCGATTCGATTTCGTGAACCAGCGGCTCGTCGTCGCTCATCTCAGGCTCGGTGCGAGCGATGGCGACGGGGACATCGGTAAAGTCGACTGGCAGCCCTTCGGGCCAGCAGCCGTCCTGCGGGGGCGGTGGGGCAACGGGATCGCCGCCGGCGCGCTCCCAGCGTTCGCGAGCGAGTTCGCCGAGTGCGCGCGCGACCGGCCCCTGCAGCGCGGTCGTCGCGTCGTGCCACGGACCATAGGGCTCGCCGCCGGGCAGCAGCCGCAGCGCGTCGTTGTCGGCATGCGCCCGCGTGTCCCAGCGGCCCGCGGTCATGTCGATGCCGCCGCAAAAGGCCAGGCAGTCGTCGATCACGACGATCTTCTGGTGATGCGACGCGCCGGTCGGGTGGTGGCCATCGAGCTTGGTGTGGATCTGCTTGTGCCGCATCCAGTCGACGATCGTCAGCAGCGTCGATCCGCGCGTCAGCGTCTTCAGGGCGCCGACGTCCCAGCGCAGCAGATGGATATTCAACTCCGGCGTGCGTTCGACCAGCCACGTCATGAAATCGCCAACGGTTTCGGGACCGCCATCCTCCGGCGGCTCCTGGCCGCCCAGGCGGATGCGCGCGTCGAAATCCCAGCCGATCAGCAGGATCTGGTGCTTGGCCGCGACCATCGCCTTGCGCGCGGTGCGGAAATAATCGTCGGCATCGACGATGACCGTCGCGCGCGTCGCCTGCTCGATCCGCCAGCAGGTGTCACCGGGGACGAGCAGGGTGTCGACGCCGGTCACAGTATTTCGCGAACCAGCTCCTGAGGTCGGCACAGGCGGACGCCTTTCTCGGTTTCGACCAGCGGCCGGTTGATCAAAATCGGATGCGCCATCATCGCATCGAGGATGGCGGCATCGTCGGCGTCCGACAAACCGAGTTCGGCGGCCAGAGGTTCCTTAGCACGCAAACCATCGCGGGGCGTCATCCCGGCATGGGCGTACAGCGCCGACAGCCGGTCGCGGGTCGGCGGCGTCTTCAGATACTCGATCACTGTGACATCGACGTCGGGCGTCTGTTCGAGGATCTCGAGCGTCTTGCGCGACGTGCCGCAGCGCGGGTTGTGCCAGATCGTGGCTTTCATGACGGTCGTACGCCCCTATCGATCGTCATCCCCGCGGAGGCGGGGATCAATTCTGGCTGAACTTCGTAGGTCTCACATCGTTCAGCGACCATATATCCCCAACTTCGGGGTTCCCACAAAGTACGACTGTGTGGGGCGCCCCTGCGCGGGGATGACGGAAGGTGATGGCCGGCTCACCCCTCCTGCTTCGCCAGCCACTCCTCCAGCCACTTGATCGTATAGTCCCCCTCCTGGAACTGCGGGTCGTCCAGCAGGGCCTGATGCAGCGGGATCGTCGTCGTCACGCCGTCGATCACGAATTCCTCCAGCGCCCGACGCAGGCGGCGCAAGGCGCCCTGTCGCGTGGTGCCGTAAACGATCAGCTTTGCGATCATCGAATCGTAATAGGGCGGGATCTTGTAGCCGGCATACAGCCCGCTATCGACGCGGACGTGCATGCCGCCCGGCGCATGATAGCCCTTCACGAGACCGGGCGAGGGCGCGAAGGTGCGCGGGTTTTCGGCGTTGATGCGGCATTCGATCGCGTGGCCGCGGAACTGGACGTCTTCCTGGCGCAGCGTCAGCGGTTCGCCCTCGGCGATGCGGATCTGCTCGCGGACCAGGTCGAGGCCGGTGATCGCTTCGGTCACGGGATGTTCGACCTGCAGGCGGGTGTTCATCTCGATGAAATAGAACTCGCCGTCTTCCCACAGGAATTCGATCGTGCCGGCACCGCGATAGCCCATGTCGGCCATCGCCTTGGCGCAAACGCCGCCGATCCGCATCCTGTCCTCGCTCGACAGGACGGGGGAGGGCGCCTCCTCCAGCACCTTCTGGTGGCGGCGCTGGAGCGAGCAGTCGCGCTCGCCCAGATGAATGGCGTTGCCGTTGCCGTCGCCGAACACCTGGATTTCGATGTGGCGCGGGTTGCCGAGATATTTCTCGATATAGACGGTTGCGTCGCCGAACGCGGCCTTCGCCTCGCTGCCGGCCTGCTGCATCAGCGTTTCGAGGCTGTCGGGCGAGGTGCAGACCTTCATGCCGCGGCCACCGCCGCCCGAGGCCGCCTTGATGATGACGGGATAGCCGACGCGTTCGGCGATCTGCGCCGCCTCGGCCGGATCGCTGATCGCGCCATCGGAGCCGGGGACGAGCGGCAGGCCGAGGGCGCCGGCGGTGCGCTTGGCCTCCACCTTGTCGCCCATCGTGCGGATATGCTCGGGCTTCGGGCCGACGAAGATCAGGCCGTGGCTCTCGACGATCTCGGCGAAGCGCGCGTTTTCGCTGAGAAAGCCATAGCCCGGGTGGATCGCATCGGCGCCCGAGATTTCGGCCGCGGAAATGATGTTCGGGATGTTGAGGTAGCTGTCGGTCGCCGCCGGCGGCCCGATGCAGATCGCCTCGTCCGCCAGGCGTACGTGCATGGCATCGGCGTCTGCGGTTGAGTGCACCGCGACCGTCTTGATGCCCATTTCATGGCATGCGCGGTGGATACGCAGCGCGATCTCACCGCGGTTGGCGATCAGGAGCTTTTGGATTTTTGGCATGGGGAACTAGCCTAGAAACCCTCCGTTCGCCCTGAGCCTGTCGAAGGGCTGTCCTTTTCTTCGGTCCGCGGGCTGCGCGTCGAAGAGGAAGGGCAGGGCTTCGACACGCTTGGCCCGAACGGAAGGGGGAAGGGCACTTATTCGACGACGACGAGCGGCTGGTCGAACTCGACGGGCTGGCCGTTCTCGACCAGGATCGCTTTGACGGTACCGGCGGCGGGCGCGGTGATCGGGTTCATGACCTTCATCGCCTCGACGATCAGCAGCGTGTCGCCGGCGGCGACCGGCTGGCCGACGGACACGAAGTTCTTCGCCTCCGGATTGGCCGCCAGATAGGCGGTGCCGACCATCGGCGACTTGACCGCATTCGCGCTGGTCGCCGGCGCCGACGCGCCGACTTCGGCCGGAGCGGGCGCGGCCGAGGCGACCGGCGCGGCGGCCATCGGCTGCGGCGCGTAGGTCATCTGGGCGGGTGCAGCGGTGACGGTGCGCGCGACGCGAACCTTGCGATCGCCGTCCTCGACCTCGATTTCGGTCAGCTGCGTGTCGTCGAGCACCTGCGCGAGCTGGCGCACCAGTTCGATGTCGACGCTCATGCCGCCGTTGCTGTTGTTCGTTTCGCTCATGGGTCCCCTGAACTTTCCTGGCGAATTTCTTATGAAAGCGCGGGCCTTTGTCAGAAGCGCGCGGCGGCGTCCAGCGCTAGCATATAGGACATCGCGCCAAATCCCGCGACCGTTCCTTTCGCCGCGCGCCCGACGAAGCTGACGTGGCGGAAATCCTCGCGGGTGTGCGGGTTGGAAAGATGCACTTCGATCACCGGCGTCCTAATCGCCTTGATCGCGTCGTGGATCGCGATCGAGGTGTGGGTGAAGGCGCCGGCGTTCAGCAGCACCGCCTTGCACCCACGCGCCTGCGCCTCGTGCAGCCAGTCGACCAGATGGCCTTCGTGGTTCGATTGGCGCAGGTCGATCTCCAGATCGATCTCGCGCGCCCGGTCCTCCAGCATCCCGGCGATGTCGTCCAATGTGTCCGAGCCGTAGATCGCCGGCTCACGCGTGCCGAGCAGGTTCAGGTTCGGACCGTTCAGGACGTAGATGAGGTCGGCCATGGTTCGCTTTCGATTGAACGCCGCGGGTCCGCCCCCTAGGTGGGGTGCGACCCACATCGCCCGTTCCGTTCGTGTCCGGGGCCTAGAGAAAGGGCAGGGCTTCGACAAGCTCGGCCCGAACGGAGTAAAGAGTTTGCACGCTGACGGCACCGTCTCGATCATCCTGAACGGCGAACACAAGCGTGTCGCCGCGGGGCTTACCATCGCGCAGCTTGCCGAAAGCCTGGGTCTGGTGCCCGCCAAGCTGGCGGTGGAGCGGAATCTCGAAGTCGTGCCGCGCTCGACGCTCGCCGAAGTGATGGTCGAGGACGGCGACGAGCTGGAAATCGTGCACTTCGTCGGCGGCGGCGATCATGCCGGCGATGACGGCTGGTCGGTCGCCGGCCACAGCTTTCGCTCGCGGCTGATCGTCGGCACGGGCAAGTACAAGGATTTCGAACAGAACGCCGCGGCCGTGGCCGCGTCGGGCGCGGAGATCGTCACGGTCGCGGTGCGCCGCGTGAACGTCAGCGACCCCAACGCGCCGATGCTGACCGACTATATCGACCCCAAGAAGATCACCTACCTGCCCAACACCGCGGGTTGTTTCGACGCCGAAAGCGCGATCCGCACGCTGCGGCTGGCGCGCGAGGCGGGGGGCTGGGATCTGGTGAAGCTGGAAGTGCTGGGCGAAGCGCGGACGCTCTACCCCGACATGGTCGAGACGCTGCGCGCGACCGAAGTGCTGGCCAACGAAGGTTTCAAGCCGATGGTCTATTGCGTCGACGATCCCATCGCGGCGAAGCGGCTGGAAGATGCCGGCGCGGTCGCGATCATGCCGCTGGGCGCGCCGATCGGGTCGGGCCTCGGCATCCAGAACCAGGTGACCATCCGCCTGATCGTCGAAGGCGCCAAGGTGCCGGTCCTGGTCGATGCAGGCGTCGGCACGGCGTCCGATGCGGCAGCGGCGATGGAACTGGGCTGCGACGGCGTGCTGATGAACACCGCGATCGCCGAGGCCAAGGACCCGATCCTGATGGCCGCGGCGATGAAGGCGGCGGTGGAAAGCGGGCGTCTGGCCTATCGCGCCGGACGCATGGCCAAACGTCGCTACGCCGATCCGTCGAGCCCGCTCGCCGGTTTGATCTGAATCGAAAGTTTCGGAACGCCCACGTCATCAACGCGTTGAGCAGACAACTACAACGCTTACAGGAGTGAACGACATGGGCGAGATGATGGACAAGGTGAAGGGCACCGTCAACGAGGCCATCGGCAACGCGAAGCAGGCGTTGGCGGGTGACGGCGCGGACCGGAATGAAAAGCTGCACGCCGAGGGCGTGGCGCAGGAAGCCAAGGGCGAAGCGCAGAAGGGCATGGGCTCGGTCAAGGGCGCGCTCGGCGACAAGATCTAAGCCTTCCGGCTTGTGGAAGCCGACTGGGCCGTCCGGGATACCGGGCGGCCCTTTCGTTTTTCGGACGGTTTGGACGATACGTGTCAGGGCTCGATCGACTCGATACGGAGGGCGTGTGAAGGGACATCGTGAACGGCACCTCGTTTCCCGTATCGGTTGGCTGCGGGCCGCCGTGCTCGGCGCCAATGACGGAATCGTATCGACCGCCAGTCTGATCGCTGGTGTCGCGGCAGCGCAGCCCGACCGATCGGCAATCCTGCTGACCGGGATCGACGGCATGGTCGCAGGGGCGATGTCGATGGCTGCGGGCGAATATGTCTCCGTCCGATCACAGGCAGACACGGAACGCGCGGATGAGGCACGCGAACGCGCCGAACTCGCCGCCGCCCCCGACGCCGAACGCGCCGAACTTGCCGCCATTTATGTCGATCGCGGAGTCGATCCGATGACGGCCGATGCGGTCGCTGCACAATTGATGGCGCACGATGCGCTGGGCGCGCACCTGCGCGACGAACTCGGCATTCACGAGGCGCTGGTCGCCCGCCCCGTGCAGGCGGCTGCGGCATCGGCGGCGAGCTTTGCAGCGGGGGCCGCTATACCCCTGCTGACCGCGATCGCGCTGTCGCGTACGGCGCTGCCGTGGGGACTGCCGATCGTGGTCATCGCCACGCTGGCGCTGCTCGGCGCGATCCGCGTCGCCTTCTGGGGCGCTGCTGCGATGGCGGTGACCGCGGCGGTCGGTCATCTCGCGGGCGCCGCCGTCTGACACAGGTCGACAAAGTTGAATGCCCGTTCACCTCGCCTTGACCGAATCCGTCGCTTCCCCCTAACGCTTCGCGCGACACGTCAGGAGGGATGCCGATGAAGAAGCTCTATCCGGATGCAGCCGCCGCGCTCGACGGGCTGCTCCATGACGGCATGACGATCTGCGCCGGCGGCTTCGGGCTGTGCGGCATTCCCGAGCGGCTGATCGACGCGATCCAGGCGTCGGGCGTCAAGGACCTGACGATCGCCAGCAACAATGCCGGCATCGACAACGAAGGCCTTGGCAAGCTGTTGCGCAGCCGTCAGGTCGCGAAGATGATTTCGTCCTACGTCGGCGAGAACAAGGAATTCGAGCGGCAGTATCTGTCGGGCGAGCTTGAGGTCGAATTCTGTCCGCAGGGAACGCTCGCCGAACGCTGCCGCGCGGGTGGTGCGGGGATTCCGGGCTTCTACACCAAGACGGGCGTCGGCACGCTGGTCGCCGAGGGCAAGGAAGTGAAGAGCTTCGACGGAGAGGATTACATCCTCGAACGCGGCATCCGCGCCGATCTGTCGATCATCAAGGGCTGGAAGGCGGACGAGGCCGGCAACCTGATCTTCCGCAAGACCGCGCGCAACTTCAACCAGCCGATGGCGACCGCGGGGCGCGTGTGCGTGGCGGAAGTGGAGGAGATCGTGCCGGTCGGCAGCATCGATCCCGACCACATCCATCTCCCCGGCATCTATGTGAAGCGGATGATCGTCGGCGCGCCGTACGACAAGAAGATCGAATTCGTCACGACCCGCCCGCGGGAAGCGGCGTGATCGCGCTAATCGTCGTCGCGGCAGCGGCGCTGGTGCTGGGCGCGACGTACGGCGACATCGTGCATGTCCGGTCGACCTACGAAAGCCGCCACGCGGCGGGTGAAGCGCCGTTCGCGCGCGGTATGAATTCGATCCAGCTGGTCCGCACGTCGGCCGGTTGGCGCGTGCCGCGCATCGTCTGGCAAGGCGAGACGCCGACGCTGCCGATCCCCGGCGGCTACCTGCCCAAGACGGGCAAACGATGACGGGACGGACCATGCTACGCGCCGGAACATTGCTCTCGCTGCCGGTCGTTCTCAGTGGCTGCGTCGCGGCCGCGTTGATCCCGGTGGCGGCATCGTCGACCGCGATCGCGACCTCTCGCCTGAAGGGCAAGGCGCCGGCGCGGGTCGAGGCTACGCCGGCCGACGGGGAGCGGCGCGGCACGACCGAGCCGCAGACGGCGCGGATCGTCCCCGGCGCCATCACACTGCCACCGCCGGATGGCGTGACACCGATGCCCGTCGCATTGCCGCGCACCGATGTACCGGAGACGATGCAGTATCTTTACGGATCGGGGGAGGCCGCGGCCGCGTCGATCCAGGCCTATCGGTCGCTTCAGCGTTATATCAACGACTGGAAGGTCTACGGTCGGCCCGGCAAGGCGCGCCAGGTCGTCATCTCCGACAGTGGCTCGTTGAACGCGCCGCAGTTCGAACCGTGCGGGCCGAAGCCTCCGGCTGTGGTGCTCGACATCGACGAGACCGCGTTGCTGAACCTTGGCTACGAAGCCGACGCCGCGCGCCGGGGCGAGGGCTACAACGAGGGCCGGTGGAAGCGCTGGGAGGAGACGGGCGCGGAGAAGGTCGTGGCCGTACCGGGCGCGAAGGCGGCGCTGGATGCGGCGAGGGCGGCGGGCATTGCCGTGGTTTTCAATTCCAACCGGGGCAAGGAAACCGCCGCGCAGACCGAAGCCGCGCTCAATCACGCCGGGCTCGGCCCTGCCAAGCACGGTTCGACGCTGTGGCTGAAGGGCGACGACGGCGGCGGATCGGGCAAGGACGATCGCCGTTGGGCGATCGCCAGCGGGTACTGCATCATTGCGCTGGTCGGCGACCAGTTGGGCGACTTCAGCGACCTGTTCAACGACCCGAAACTGTCGCCGTCCACGCGCCGCTCGCTTGCCGCATCGCCGGCGATCGCCGGGCTGTGGGGGGCGGGCTGGTTCGTGCTGCCCAACCCCGTCTACGGCACCGCGCTCAAAGGTGGCGCCGACGATATTTTCCCCATGGACACGCGCTGGAGCGATCCGGCGGAGGAGAAGAGATAATGCCCTGGGACCGCAACCAGATGGCCGCGCGCGCCGCGAAGGAATTACGCGACGGCTTCTACGTCAACCTCGGCATCGGCATTCCGACGCTGGTCGCGAACAACATTCCCGATGGCATGACGGTCACGCTGCAGAGCGAGAACGGGATGCTGGGCATCGGGCCGTTCCCCTATGAAGGCGAGGAAGACCCCGACCTGATCAATGCCGGCAAGCAGACGATCAGCGAACTGCCCTCGTCGGTCTATTTCAGCTCGGCCGACAGCTTCGCGATGATCCGAGGCGGGCATATCGACCTGACCGTGCTGGGTGCGATGGAAGTCGCGGAGAACGGTGACATCGCCAACTGGATGATCCCGGGCAAGATGATCAAGGGCATGGGCGGCGCCATGGATCTGGTCGCGGGCGTCAAGAAGATCATCGTCGTGATGGAGCACACCTCCAAGAACGGCGATCCGAAATTCATCCCGTCGTGCACGCTGCCGCTGACCGGCAAGAACGTCGTCGACATGATCGTCACCGATCTGGCGGTGTTCCAGCGCCCCGACCATGACAGCCCGTTCAAGCTGATCGAACTGGCACCGGGCGTGACCGCGGACGAGGTCGCGGCGAAGACGACGGCTAACTACGAGGCGTGAGCGATTACACCCTGATCACGGCCAACCGGAATTATTCCAGTTGGTCGCTCAGGCCATGGGTGCTGATGCGCGCGTTGGACATTCCCTTCGCCGATCGGATCGAGCCGTTTGCCCAGCTCGATAATTACGACGCCTTTCGCGCTTTCTCGCCGACCGGGCAGGTACCGGTGCTGATCGACGGCGATCGGACGGTGTGGGATTCGCTCGGCATCGTGATGTACCTCGCCGACCGGCACGACGGCGTGTGGCCGACCGATCCCGATGCCCGCGCCTGGGCAATGTGCGCGGTGGCGGAAATGCACGGTGGCTTTGGGGCGCTCCGGAACGAACGGACGATGACGGTCGGCCAGCGGGTATCGCCGCAGGCCGGGTCGCCGGCGCTGGCGAAGGATGTGGCGCGGTTGGCGGCGGTCTGGGCCGAGGGGCTCGAGCGGTTCGGCGGGCCGTGGCTGGCGGGTGCGAGATTCTCCGCGGTCGATGCCTTCTACGCACCCGTCGCCTTCCGCGTGCGGACCTATGGCATCGATGTCGGGCCGGCCGGCGCGCGCTGGGTGGAGGCGATGCTCACACATCCGGCGATGCAGGTGTGGGAACAGGCTGCGCTGGCCGAGACGTTTCGCGAGGAAGGCCACGAGGCGGAGGTCGCAGCCGTCGGCGTCGTGACCGAGGACTATCGCGCCGTTTCCGGCACCCTCCAGGCGTAGAGCGCGAGGCCGAGCGTGGCGATTCCGGCGAGCACCAGGAACGCCTCGTCATAGCCGCCCCACACGATCAGTGCACCGGCAATCGTCGGGCTCAGCGCGCCGCCCAGCCCCTGCACGGTTGCGACCGCACCCTGCGCGACGTTGAACCGCCCGCTGCCGCGCGTGACGGCGGCGATGACGACCGGGAACAGTGCGCCGAAAATGCCTGCGCCGATCCCGTCGAGCAACTGGACGCCGAGCAGCCAGGCCGGCGAATCGGACAATGTGTAAAGCACTCCGCGCAGCGCCAGCACGGCGAAGCCGAAAAGGAAGATCGGCTTGTGCCCCCAGGCATCGGCCTTCTTGCCGATGACGATCGCGACCGGCACCATCACCAGTTGCGCGCCGGCGATACACGCAGCCATCAGCGACGTTGCCTGCCCTGCGCCGACCTCGCGACCGAGCAATTGGCCGACCGAGGGTAGCATTGCGGCATTCGACAGGTGGAAGAGGAAGGCACAGGCGGCGAAGATGCCGAGTGCCGGCGTGTGGGTCAGCGTCTGGAGGATCGACGGGGGCGGGCCGTCGTCGCGGTCGTCCTCGTCGGCGCACCCGCGCGCGACGGCGTGGTCGATCGTGGTCGGGTCGATCCGCAGGATGGCGCCGATGCTCAGCACTGCGAGTGCCGCCATCAGATAGAAGACCGCAACCGGCCCGAAGTACCAGGCCGTCCCGCCCGCTATCACCGCGGCGACCGCATTGCCGGCATGATTGAACGCTTCGTTGCGGCCGACCCGGCGGGTGAAGCCGCGCGCGCCGACGATGCCGAGCGAAATCGCGGTCAGTCCCGGCGCGAACACGGTGCCCGCGACCGCAGCGAGTGACTGGCTGACGACGACCGGGCCGAAGCCGCTGACGAAGGGCAGGGCGAGTGATCCGGCTGTCACCGCGACCGCCGCCGCGACGAGGATCGCACGTTTGGCGCGGACCTTGTCGATCAGCGCGCCGGCGGGGGTCGTCATCAACAGACCTGCGATCCCCGCGATCGTCAGCACGAGCCCGACCGTCGCCTCGTTCCAGCCACGCTCCGGCCCGCGCACGGCGATCAGGTAGATGGCGAGATAGGGGCCGAGGCCATCGCGCACATCGGCTAGAAACAGGTTTGCGGCATCGAGCGCGCGTTCGCTGCGGCGGCGGGCGTCGGCGTCGGCGTCGGGGAGTGGCGGATGATTGGGCACGCGGGCTTCCCCGATAGATGATCGTCGGCTGCAACGCCGGGTGAAAGCCGATGTTTCTCAAGCACAGTAATTTCGATCAGCCGGGACGGACACAAAGTTGCGCGCGGACTTGCATCCACACATCTTTCGGCTAACCCGCCGCCATCATGGCCAGCCGACCCCTCACGCTCTACGAAAAGATCTGGGCCGACCACGTCGTCGAACGTCGCGACGATGGGACGTGCCTGATCTACATCGACCGACACCTCGTCCATGAAGTGACGAGCCCGCAGGCTTTCGCCGGGCTGAAGGCCGCCGGGCGGGGGGTGCGTCGGCCCGAGCTTACGCTGGCGGTGCCGGACCACAATCTGCCGACCAGCCCGCGGGTCGATGCTGCGGGGCGTCCGCTGCCGATCGCCGACCCGGAAAGCGCGAATCAGCTCGCCGCGCTGCGGGCGAACGTGGCCGAGTTCGGCGTGCCCTACATCGACGCGCTCGCGGCCGAACAGGGCATCGTCCACGTCGTCGGGCCGGAACAGGGCTTCACGCTGCCGGGCACGACGCTGGTCTGCGGCGACAGTCATACCTCGGCACACGGGGCGCTGGGGGCGCTGGCGTTCGGCATCGGTACCAGCGAGGTCGAGCATGTGCTCGCCACGCAGACGCTGCTGCTGAAGCAATCGAAGACGATGGAAATCCGTGTCGACGGCTCGCTCGGCTTCGGGGTCAGCCCGAAGGACGTCGTGCTGGCGATCATCGGCAAGATCGGTGCCGCGGGCGGGACCGGCTATGTCGTCGAATATACCGGCGAGGTGATCCGCGCGATGTCGGTGGAAGGGCGGCTGACCGTCAGCAACATGTCGATCGAGGGCGGCGCGCGCGCCGGCCTGATCGCGCCCGACGATACGACCTTCGCCTATCTGAAGGGTCGGCCGATGGCGCCCGCCGGGGAGACGTGGGACAAGGCGGTCGCCTATTGGCGGACGCTGCCGAGCGATCCGGCTGCGGTGTACGACGCGGTCGTGAAGCTCGACGCGACCGACATCGCGCCATCGCTGACCTGGGGAACGAGTCCCGAGGATGTGGTGCCCATTACCGGCATCGTCCCCGATCCCGACAGCTTCGCCGACCCGTCGAAGCGCGTCGCCGCACGCAAGTCGCTCGATTATATGGGTTTGGAGCCGGGCACGCGGATGCAGGACGTGGCGGTGCAGAACGTGTTCATCGGCAGCTGTACGAACAGCCGGATCGAGGACCTGCGCGCCGCCGCTGCGGTCGCTAACGGTCGCCGCGTGGCCGACGGGGTGCGGGCGATGGTCGTGCCCGGATCGGGGCTGGTGAAGCGCCAGGCTGAGCGCGAGGGGCTCGACCGCATCTTCACGCAAGCGGGCTTCGAATGGCGCGAGCCGGGCTGCTCGATGTGCCTGGCGATGAACCCCGACAAGGTGCCGCCGGGCGAGCGCTGCGCGTCGACCAGCAACCGCAACTTCGTCGGCCGGCAAGGGCCGGGGGCGCGCACGCATCTGCTCAGCCCGGCGATGGCCGCGGCGGCGGCGGTGACCGGGCGTCTTGCCGATGTCCGCGACCTGATGGGGGCGTCCAATGGCTGATCCGATCACGCAGGTGTCGGGCCGCGCTTACCCGTGGGGCGCAAAGAATATCGACACCGACATCATCATTCCCGCGCATTGGCTGAAGACTACGACGCGTGAGGGACTGGGGAAGGGCGCGTTCGAAACCGTCCGCGCGGTGCCGGGCAACATTTTCGACGACCCGCGTTATGCCGGCGCGCCGATCCTGATCGCGGGCGATAACTTCGGCTGCGGGTCGAGCCGCGAACATGCCGCATGGGCGCTGGCCGATCTGGGGATCAAGGCGGTCATCGCGCCGAGCTTTTCCGACATCTTTTCCGGCAATGCGTTCAAGAACGGCATCGTCCCGGTCGTCCTGCCGCAGGAGGCTGTCGATCGGCTGGTCGAGGCGGCGCAGGACGGGGAGGTCACCGTCGATCTGGAAACGATGACGGTCACCACCAGCTATCAGGACCGGTTCGAATTCGCGCTCGACGCATTCCGCCGCAATTGCCTGATCCAGGGGCTGGACGAGATCGGCCTGACGCTGGCACAAGATACCGCGATTTCGAAATTCGAATCCGCGGACGTGAAGCATCGCCCGTGGATCAGCGGGAGAGGCTTAGATGCGAGCGTTGCTGTCTGAAGCTGTCGGCGGACCCGAAACACTGAAACTGTCCGAGTTGCCCGATCCGCGTGCCGCGGCCGGGCAGGTGGTCGTCGCAGTGAAAGCCTGCGCGATCAACTATCCCGACGTCCTGATCATCGAGGACAAATATCAGTTCAAGCCGCAGCGTCCCTTCGCGCCCGGCGGCGAGATCGCCGGTGTGATCGAGAGTGTCGGCGAGGACGTGACCGGCTGGTCGGCGGGTGATCGCGTGGTCGCGGTGATCGGCCATGGCGGCCTGAGCGAGAAGGTCGCGGTGCCGGCCGGGGCGCTCTATCGCCTCCCCGAGGGACGCGACTTTGCCGAGGGTGCGGCGCTGCTGCTGACCTATGCGACGACGATCCACGCGCTGCTCGATCGCGGGCATCTGAAGGCCGGCCAGTCGCTGCTGGTCCTGGGTGCGGCCGGCGGCGTCGGGCTGGCGGCGATCGAGCTCGGAAAGGCGTATGGCGTGCGCGTCGTCGCGGCGGTGTCGTCGGAGGAGAAAGCGGAGGCCGCGCGTGCGGCTGGGGCGGACGAGACGATCGTCTATGACCGCGCGCCGTTCGACAAGGACCAGTCCAAGGCGCTGGCCGAGCAGTTCAAGGCGGCTGGCGGGCGCGCTGGCTTCGACGTGATCTACGATCCCGTCGGCGGCGACTATGCCGAGCCCGCGCTGCGCTCGATCGCATGGGAAGGGCGCTATCTGGTCGTCGGCTTCCCGGCCGGTATCCCGAAGCTGCCGCTTAACCTGACGCTGCTGAAGAGCTGCGATGTATGCGGCGTATTCTGGGGCGCGTTTGCGGCGCGCGATCCGCAGGCGAACGCCGCGCACGTCGCGACGCTGTTCGACCTGTGGGCTGCGGGCAGGATCAGCCCGCGGGTGACAGAGCGATTTGCGTTCGCGGATGGCGGACGGGCGATCGCGAAGATGGCGGCGCGGGGCGCGATCGGGAAACTGGTGGTCGAGGTGGCGGGCTGATCGCTACGCAACATTTTACTTCGTCATCCCGGACTTCATTCGGGATGACGGCGGGGACGCGACGACGGCCATCGCAAAAACGCTAGCCTGCGTTCGTTTCGACCCTGTCGGGCACCCAACGTGATGATACTTCGATGGGACCCTGGTCGAAGGGCCGTACTTCTACGCCTGCGATCGAATCGCGGCTCGAAGTACGGTGCTTCGACACGTTCAGCCCGAACGGTTTAGGGCAAGATTACTTCGCAGGCGTGGCCGGAGCAGCGGTCGCTGCCGGTGCCGCGCGCTTCCGGCGGATGCTGTCGGCGATCTGCGTGCGGGCCTGCGCCATGCCGTCGTTAAGCTGCTGGCGTCCCATCGTCTGATATTCGGCCGGGGCGGTCGCGAGCATCGCTTCGACCGCGCCGCGCAGGGCGTCCTGTTCGGTCTTGCAGGCGGCGAGTACGCTATCGGCGCCCTGTTCCGGCGTCATCGAGGCGGGCACGGTGCCGACCTTCGGGCCGAGGCAGGCGGAAAACGCCTGGGCGCTCGTCTGGATCGCCGCGCCGCCGGCGGGCGGGGCCGCAGGGGCCGGCGCTGCGGGCGTGGTCGCCTGGGCGAGGACGAGAGCGAGAATCGGTGCAACGGCCATTGTCGGAGTCTTTCAAGTTGGAGCGCTGAAACTACCAGCGTCAGCCGCGCCTGTCATCAGCCGCCCCGTTGCGCTCCCTTCGCCGCCGCCCTATCTCGTCAACGAGACATATCCAGGGGCCTCGCATGACCACTTTCGACGACCGCGAACGCGCATTTGAAACCAAGTTCGCCCGCGACGAGGAGATGGCGTTCCGCGTCACGGCGCGTCGTAATCGTTTGGTCGGGCAGTGGGCGGCGAGCAAGATGGGTCTGACCCACGAAGAAACCGACGCATATGCCAAGGCCGTCGTCCAGGCCGATTTCGAGGAAGCGGGTGACGAGGACGTCGTGCGCAAGATCGTCGGCGACCTGACTGCCGCCGGCGTCGAGGATGCCGACGAAGCTGCGGTGCGCAAGGCGCTCGACGAAGCGATGGTCGAGGCGCGCCGCCAGCTGCTGGAATCGATGTAACCGCCATGCCGATGGCCGCCGAAGACATCGAGACGCTGATCCGCGAGGGCATTCCCGACGCGACGGTCGAAATCACCGACCTGGCCGGCGACGGCGATCATTATGCCGCCCGCGTGACGGCGGAGAGTTTCCGGGGCAAGTCCCGGCTTCAGCAACAGCGCGCCGTGTATGCCGCGCTCGGCGAGCGGATGGGCGGCGTGCTGCACGCGCTTCAGCTGACCACCGCCGTCCCCCAGGAGTAATGATAATGACCGACCAGACCCAGGCCCGTATCGGCGATCTCGTAAACGGATCGGACGTGCTGCTGTTCATGAAGGGCAGCCCGCTGTTCCCGCAGTGCGGTTTCTCGAGCCGCGCGGTTGCGATCCTCCAGCATCTGGGCGTCGAATTTGATTCGGTCGATGTGCTGCAGGACCAGGAGGTCCGGCAGGGCATCAAGCAGTTCAGCGACTGGCCCACGATCCCACAGCTGTATGTGAAGGGCGAATTCGTTGGTGGTTCGGACATCATGATGGAGATGTACGAATCGGGCGAGCTGAAGGGTTTGCTGGAGGAGAAGGGCGTCGCGGACAACGCGTGAGTCTTTGCTGAATGGTGATTTTGCGGGCTCGGCATCCGAAGGGGTGCCGGGCCTTTTTTCGTTTTCGACTTAGCAGTTTTCCCGTTCGTGCCGCGCTTGTCGAAGCGCCGTCTTTCGTGTCGAGAGGGCTCCGCGGGCGCATCGTGGAACAGTGATTCGACAGGCTCAGCATGAACGGTGAGGGGGTGTGTGCTCCCACCGAGAATCAGGCGGCGTGAGCCGCGTGAATCCGGGACGACACGGGCGCTTTCGCGTCGGTGCGCTCACGCTCAAGTCTAGAAAAGGCCGGGTGCGGGCGGGTCGTCGCGGTGGAGACCGGTGGGGGAAGATGACGAACCCGCCCTGCTGAAGCGTCGAACGCTCGGCTGCTCGTACAGATGCAGTAGGCGTGCCAAGGCGTACCGTTCGAGGATTTCTGCCGCGTGCGATGGTCGACGCGCGTTAACCATCGACGCGATTTGTAAGAAAAGTCGACGCTTTCGCCGACGCCAAAACTCGTTTCGCCCCGACAACCATTCATCTTTGGTTCAGTCCCTTGACTACAGACGTAATCGAGTTGATTACATGCGTAGTCGGTTGAGGGAGCGACAGGCCGTGACAGAACGTATCAGCGATGCCGAACATGCCGTGATGGAAGTGCTGTGGGACGATTCGCCCCTCAGCGCCCAGGATGTGGCGGAGCGTGTCGCCCCCGATCGCGGGTGGAGCGCGAACACGGTGAAGACGCTGCTCGGCCGGTTGCTGGCTAAGAACGTCGTCAGCCATGAAGAGGACGGTCGCCGCTACCTCTATCGCCCGGCGGTCGAGCGCGACGTGTACGTCACCGGCGAATCGCGCCGGCTGATGGACCGGCTGTTCGGCGGCAAGCTGACCCCGCTGGTCGCGCATCTGGCCGACCAGGACGAACTGACCGCGCAGGACATCGCCGAGATCGAAGCTCTGTTGAAGGAGCTGAAGGCATGATCGTCTGGGCCGTGGAAACGCTGGTCGCCACGACGCTCCTGATGGTGCTCGTGCTGATGATTCGCACCCCCGTCCGCCGCAGCTTCGGCCCCGGCGTCGCCTACGCGTTATGGGCCATACCCGTGCTGCGCATGATCCTGCCGCCGCTGCCCGAGGCGTGGCGTGGCAGCGCGCTGCCGACGATGCCGGTGCCGGAGGATATCACTTTCTATCTGGGCGCGCCGGTCGCTACGCTGCCTGCGGAACCAGCGAGCGGGATCGGCTGGCCGGTCTGGTTGCTGGGCCTGTGGATCGCCGGGGCGGTGGGCTTCGCGCTGTATCATCTGATCGCCCACGGCCGCTTCTGTGCCCGCGTCCAGCGTACCGCACGCCGCAGCGAGATCGTCGCGTCGGGCAACGTCCGCGTGATCGAAACCGATGCCGCCGCCGGGCCTCTGGCGTTCGGAGTCTTGCGCAAGTTCGTCGCCTTCCCGCGCGACTTTGCCGAGCGTTACGATCCGCTGGAACGCGACCTGGCGCTGGCGCACGAGCTGGGCCACCACGCCCGCGGCGACCTGATCGCCAATTGGATCGCGCTCGCGATGCTGGCGCTCCACTGGTTCAATCCGATCGCCTGGCGGGCGTTCCGCGCCTTCCGCGCCGACCAGGAAATGGCCTGCGACGCACTGGTCCTCGCCGGCCGCGCCCGCGAACTGCGGGCCGCCTACGGCCGCGCCATCGTCAAGTCCGCGCATGGCGGAGCGGTATCGGCCGCCTGCCACCTGCACACGATCAACGAACTCAAAGGGAGGTTGAAGATGTTGACCAAGCACGAGAAGATCAGCGCGCGCAAGCGGCTGGCCGGGGGCAGCGCGATCGGCGCGATCCTGCTGACCGGCATGGTGATGACCGCGTCCGGCACGCAGGCCGCCGATACGGTGCGCACCAAGGTGGAGGATGCGACCGGCGTCGATCTGGCCAGCATCGAACTGCCGCCGCTGCCCGCGCTGCCGGCGGCTCCCACGGCGCAGGACCTGCCCCCGGTTCCCGAGGCGCCGCCCGCGCCCCCGGTACCGCCCGCGGGCGCCAACAAGAAGCGCGTCCATATCGTGACCCGTGACAAGGATGGTACCGTCCGCGAATATACCGGTGACAGCGAAGATTCGCTCGTCATGATCCAGCGCGACGGCAAGACCGGCACCTTCACGACCAAGGACGGCAAGACGCTGACATTTAACGGCGCCGGCTCGGTGATGTCGCCGGAGAACGCCGAGCGCTTGGCCCGCATCCGCATCGACATGAAGGACATGCCGCAGATCAGCTCGCGCAAGTGCGACGACAGCGATGCGCCGGGATCGACCGTCATCAACCGAAAGGACGGTGACAAGAAGGTCACGATCATCTGCACCAATCGCATCGAACGCGTGGCGATGAACGCCCAGCGCGATGCGATGAAGGCGCAGCGCGAAGCGATGGCCGTGCATGGCATCGCAATGCGGGAGCACAACAACGCGCTGTTCATCCAGCGTAGCGCCGAACGCTCGGCGCTCGACGGCCTGCGCTCGGCGCGCCGCAGCATCGACGGCAACACGGCGATGTCGGCCGAGGCCAAGGCCGGTGCGCTGCAGGGCATCGACGAAGCGATCCGGGAGCTCGAAGCCAAAAAGGACTGACCGCGAGAAACCGCCGCCGTCGGGCCGGACCAGGCCCCTGGTCAGGACACGCAGCTTGGGAGGGCTGTTTCCCGACGGTAGCGACGCGGACAGGACGGGACCGGTGTGCCGCATGCGCCGGTCCCGTTTCTCTTGCTTGAGAGAAACCCCCGTCCTCTCTTGCCCCCGCCAGATCGAACCGCCATCTGGCACACATGACCGCCGCGCCCGACAAGCTCGAACCCGGCATCCTGCGCCTGACCGCCAATAATCCGTCGGCCTTCACCAGGGATGGCACGCAGAGCTATATCATCGGCATGACCGACGTCGCGGTGATCGATCCTGGCCCGGCCGGCGACGCCGACCACTTGGCCGCGCTGCTGGCGGCGATCGGGGCGCGGTCGTTGCGGGCGATCCTGGTGACACACACGCACCGCGACCACAGCCCGCTTGCCCGCGACCTGAAGGCGGCGACCGGTGCGCCGATCGTCGGCTGCGCGCCGCTGGCGCCGGCCGATGACGGCCGCCCCCGGGCCGATGCATCGTTCGACCATGATCATGCCCCCGACCGCGTGCTGGCGGATGGCGAGAGCGTGTCGGGCGATGGCTGGACGCTGCAGGCCATCGCGACGCCGGGCCACACCTCGAACCACCTGTGCTTCGCGATGCCAGAGACGAAGGCGCTGTTCAGCGGCGACCATGTCATGGGCTGGTCGACCAGCATCGTCTCGCCGCCCGACGGCGACATGGGCGAGTACATGGCGAGCCTCGACAAGCTGCTGACGCGCGACGATCGCATCTATTACCCCGGCCACGGCGACCCGGTAACCAACCCGCAGCGGCTGGTCCGCGGCATGATGGGGCATCGCAAGAGCCGCGAAGGCGCGATCCTGCGGTTGCTCGGGCGCGGTGACAGCGACGCGCCGGCGATGGTGCTGACGATGTATGCGGGCATCGATTCGCGGCTGCATCCGGCCGCCGAGCGATCGGTGCTGGCGCATCTTTTCGACCTACGCCGCCGCGGGCTGGTGACCGGCGAAGAGGGTGGCCGATGGGCGATCGCCTGAATCCGAAACAGCTGATCGGGGCGGCGGTCGCGCTGTCGCTGCTGATCGTCGCGGCGTTCGTCGGCAAGGCGCTCTACGACCGTGTGTCCGACAGCTATGTCGTCGAGCGCAAGGACGATGGCAGCGCGGTGACGAAGGTCGTCCGGGCGACCTTCACGCGCGCGTCGAGCCTCAAGGTCGGGTCGCTCAGCGGCAATGTTCAGGCGACCGCATCTGACACGCGGCTGGGCGGCATGCTGACCAGCGACCGCGTGGTGAAGGCGCCGTTTTCGGTCGATTATTTCGTGGATGTCTCGCGGCTGCGCGACCGCGACTATCGCTACGACCCCGCTACGCGCACGCTGGTGATCGACGCCCCCGACGTGACGATCGGCGCAGTCAATGTCGACGAGGCGCGGCGGACCTTGAGCGAAACGCGCGGCGTGTTCGTGACGCGCGACGCGATGGACACGCTGTCGCAGCGCGCCTCGGCGTCGGCGCAGGCGTCGGCGGAGGCGGAAGCGAAGAAGCCCGAACGCATCGCCCAGGCGCGCGACAACGCGCGGCGAACGCTCGCGCAATTGCTCGCCGGCCCGCTGGAGGCGGCGGGTGTGGCCGATCCGCGCATCCTGGTGACCTTCCCCTACGAACGCGGCAGTCGGCAGGACTGGGACCGCACGAAGACGGTCGAGCAGGTGCTGGGCAACCGCTCCTAGCGGCAGGGCTTGATCCGCGCCCCCCAGACGTCCATCTGGCGACCATGGACGCACGTAACGGCATCGGCGGCTCGCTCACGGGCCTGGACCTCCGCGCGGAGATCGATCGGCTGCGCAAGGAACGCAACGCGGTCATCCTGGCGCATTATTACCAGAAGCCCGAAATCCAGGACATCGCGGACTTCGTCGGCGACAGCCTGGACCTGAGTCGCAAGGCTGCGGCGACCGATGCCGACGTCATCGCTTTCTGCGGCGTAAAGTTCATGGCCGACACCGCCAAGATCCTGTCGCCGGACAAGATCGTCGTGCTGCCCGACCTGGCCGCCGGGTGCAGCCTGGAGGACAGCTGCCCGCCGGATCGCTTCGCCGCCTTCCGCGCCGAGCATCCCGACCACATCGCGCTGACGTACATCAACTGCTCGACCGAGGTGAAGGCGCTGTCCGACGTCATCGTCACCTCGTCGTCGGCGGAAAAGATCCTTGCGCAGATCCCGGCGGACCAGAAGATCATCTTCGGTCCGGACAAGCACCTCGGCGGATATTTGAAGCGCAAGACCGGGCGTGACATGTTGCTGTGGCCGGGCGTGTGCATCGTCCACGAAGCGTTCAGCGAAACCGAGCTGCTGAAGCTGAAGGCGCAGCACCCGCAAGCGCCGGTCGCCGCGCACCCGGAATGCCCGCCGCATGTGCTCGACCACGCCGATTACGTCGGGTCGACCAGCGGTATCCTGGAATTCGCCAAGACCTTCCCCGGCGATACGCTGATCGTCGCCACCGAACCGCACATCATCCATCAGATGGAAAAAGCGGTGCCGGAGAAGACCTTCATCGGCGCGCCCGGCGCCGACGGTAACTGCAATTGCAACATTTGCCCGTACATGGCGCTCAACACGATGGAGAAGCTCTACATCGCGCTGCGCGACCTGGAACCGCGCATCGAGATCGAGGAAGGCTTGCGGCTGCGGGCCAAAAAAAGTCTGGATGCGATGCTGGAAATGGCTGGCGCAACGGTCGGGCAGGGCGATCTGGGACCGGCGGTGAAGGGGGACTGAGCCACTCTTTCGTCATCCCCGCGAAGGCGGGGATCACTCGTCGCTGAATGTGCGACTTGAATTGATAGGTCAGCCAGAATTGATCCTCGCCTGCGCGGGGATGACGGTGGAGAGTTTGATGATCCCGGACTTCGACCTCGACGCCTTCGTCGCCGCGACCCTCGCCGAAGACCTCGGCGACGCCGGCGACATCACCTCCGCTGCGGTCATCCCCGAAGGCGCGCGGTTCGAGGGCGTGATGGACAGCCGCGATGCGATCACCGTCGCCGGGCTGGAGATCGCCGAGGCCTTCTTCCGCACGCTCGACCCCGACGTGCAGATCGAGCGGCTGGTCGAGGACGGCGCCCGCGTCGCGGCCGGTACCGACCTGATGCGCTTGTCTGGCAACGCCCGCGCGATGCTCACCGCCGAACGGTCGGCGCTGAACACCGCGCAGCATTTGTCGGGCATTGCGACGCTGACACGCGCTTATGTCGATACGATCGCCGGCACAGGGGCGATCTTGCTCGACACCCGCAAGACCATTCCGGGCCTGCGCGTGCTGGAGAAATACGCGACCCGCATGGGCGGCGCGACCAACCACCGCATGGGGCTGTGGGACGCGGCGATGATCAAGGACAATCACGTCGCGGTCGCCGGATCGATCGAGGCGGCGGTGGGCCGCGCGGTCACCGCCGGCATCGCGCGGATCATCGTCGAGGTCGACCGCATCGATCAGATCGAACCGGCCATCGCGGCGGGCGCGACCCACCTGCTGCTCGACAATATGGATGTACCGACCCTGCGCGGCGCGGTGACGTTGGTCGGCGGGCGCGTGCCGACCGAAGCGTCGGGCGGCGTCCGGCTCGACACCATCCGCGCGATCGCGGAGACGGGGGTCACCTTTATCAGCGTCGGCCGGCTGACCCAGTCGGCCCCTGCCGCGGATATCGGGTTGGACTTCAGCAGCATCGCGTGACGTTGAAGCGGGATTGCGGTGACGTAGCGATCCGCTAGGCTGGCGAGATGTGCGGGGGGAAGGGGACGGTTATGATCCGGCCGAAGTCGATCGAACAATTCGAAATTCTGTATCTGATCGCGTTTGTGCTCGGCTTGGTGTCGACGTGGCAAAGCTGGTCGGCGCAATCGACAATGCTGGCGAACAGCGTTGGTCGCGACGTCGGCCCGATGGTGTCCTATGCAGCGATAGGGGTGCGCGCTGCCATCGCATTGGCGCTGTGGTATTTCGTTGCCCGGCGCGGCAGCGCCATCGCGAAATGGATCGTCGTTGCCTGCGCGGCTTGGGCCGTGGTCCTGCTTGTTCTGGTCGTTCTGGGTTTGCTCAGAGGGGCGACCGCTCCGGCGGCCGGGGCCGTGGTCATTCTTCAGAACCTGCTTTACATCGGCGCTGCGTCGATGCTGTTCCGCGCCGATACCAAATCGTGGTTCGGCGAAGCCTCTGTGAAGGAGCCGATCGCATGATCCTGCGCGCCGCCCTGTCGATCGCCGCCATCGCCGCACCTGCTGCCGCGTCTGCGCAGGCCTATGTCTGCCGTGTGCCCGACAGCGTCCCGTCGCCGCGGCCGGACCTGCCGACGCTGCAACAGCCCAAACGGGTGTTGCCGATCGGCGGCTATACGCTGGCGATCACCTGGGCGCCGCAATATTGCCGCGATAGCGGGGATCGCGACTCCTCCGTCTTCCAATGTGCCAGCGGCAATCGGTTCGGCTTCACGCTGCACGGCCTGTGGCCCGATGGCGAGGGCAAAGACTGGCCGCAATATTGCACCTCCTCACCGATCCTGAATGCCGCCGAAATCCGCCGCAACCTGTGTGCGACGCCGTCGGCGCAGCTGTTGCAGCACGAATATGCGAAGCACGGCACCTGCATGGGCGTGTCCCCGCGCGAATATTTCGGGCGTGCGACCGCGCTCTACGGCAAGCTGCGCTACCCCGACATGATGGCGCTGTCGCGCCGCCCGGGCCTGACCGCGGGGCAACTCGCGACCGCGATCGCGCGCGCGAACCGGGGCATGACCGCGAACATGATGCGCATCACCGCGACGCGGCAGGGATGGCTCGACGAAGTGTGGGTCTGCCTGAACACGCGTTTCGCCTATGCCGCGTGCCCGGCCCATCAGGGCGGGCTGAAACCGTCGCAGCGGGTAAAGATCTGGCGCGGCGGTCGGCAACGCTGATCGCCTGTAGCGGAGGGGTTGGGCGTGCCTAACCCTCCAGCGTCGCCCCGCCGGGGTGATGTTTGTCGAGGTGCTTGCGGATGATCCGCAGGTTGCGGGTGTTGGAGCGGAAGAAGAAATCCGCCGCGTCGCCGACGATCGGTACTGCGCCCAGCACCGTGTCGAATCCGACGTTCGCCGCCATTCGGGTCAACTGCCACTTCGACAGGCCCAGGTTGCGCGCTTCCCACACGATCCAGGCGCCCATCGCCGTTGCGACCAGGTCGCCCGCCACCGGGACGAGGCCCAGGATGGCGTCAAGCCCGACCGGACGGTTGATGCACGGCACGACGAAACTGCGCTCCAGCAGCCGCTCCATCGTTTCGATCCGGGTGCGGACGGACGCGATGTCGCGCCCAAGCGAGAGGCGGGAGGACGCGGTCATGGGGATCGGGCGGGCCATGCCCTTCACTTGGGATCGCTGCGCAGCCGGTTCAACGGGTGGAATGCGCGGGCGTTGGGCGTCCATTGACGCAGCCGCGTCGCGACCAACGACCAGCGCAGCGGACGGGCCAGCGGAATATAGGCCACGTCGGCCGTCAACGCCGAATCGGCCTGCGCCAGCATTCGCGCGCGCGTCGCGACGTCAGGAGCCAGGCGGATATCCGCGATCAGCCGGGCGATCGGCAGCGCACAGGGTTGGCAGGATGCGCGCAGATACCAGCGCGCGCTGTCATAGGGTGCGACACGGTCGAGCAGGCGCAGATGCGCGCTCCCGTCGTCGAGCGGCACGCGCTCCGTGCCGACACCCAGTTGCGAGAGCGCGTTGGCGATCTGACCATAGAGCAATGTGGCGCCGGGACCCGCCGGCAGCGCGATGCGCAGGACCAGTGGATCGGGGTTCGTCCGCCGATAGGTGATGACGCGCGCCTGGGCCATGGCCAAGCGCTCGCTGTCGGGCACGCTCGACCAGTCGGGCTGCGCCGGGGGCGAGGCCGAATCGAGCGCCTCGGGCAGGATCGTGTCGGTCGGCGCCCATGCGTCGGAAAAGGCGGCAGTTACCAGCGCGCGATCGATCGCCAGCGCGATCGCCGAACGGTTGTCGCGGGTTGATAGGAAGCCGTCACGACGCGCAACCAACAGGCCGAACAGGCCGGCCGGGGTATCCAGACGGATGTTGACCGCCGGAACCTCGCTCAATCCTACGAGAGGCCAGTCGAGGAAGCTGCCGCCTTCGACCAGGTCCGAGCGGCGCTGCGAAAAACGCAGGATCGCGACGCTGGCGCGTTCGGCACGCAGGCGGACCAGATCCTGCGGCTTCGGCCGGTTGGGTTGGTCGTCATCGCCGTCCGCCGAGTCGACGAGGGGGCGCAGCAGGACGCTCGACGCCGATGCCTCGGCGATGCGGAACGGGCCGCTACCTTCGCCGCCGCCCGGCGCGGTGATGCCCAGTTCGGGTTGCGCGAACAGCTTGAGCAGGTCGGGGCGGGGACGCGACAGGCGGACTTCGATGACCTGTGGCGTCATCGCGACGATCTCATCGATCGCAGTCAGATAGGGGAGCAGGGTATTGCGCGAGCCCGTCCCCAGCGCGCGCTTCAACTGGCGAACGACATCGGCCGCGACGACCGCGCGTCCGTCGCTCCAGGTGGCTTCCTTCAGGCGGAAGATGATGCTGCGGCCGTCGTCGATGACGATCCAGCGCTCGGCCAGGCCGGGCTCGATCCCGCCGGCGGCGTCGAACCGGACCAGGCCCTGAGCGACCGAATCGCGCAATACTCGCGCGCCGACCGGCATGGGCCCGCGTCGCGGGTCGGCGGTCAGGCGGGCGGGGCCGATGACGCTGACGTCGACCGGGATATCGTCTGGCCGCTTTTCGCAACCCGTCAGGGCCAGCGTGGCGGCCAGCCCTGCAGTGATGGTGCGGACGGCGGGACTCGAACCCGCACACCCGTACGGGCGAGGGATTTTAAGTCCCGTGCGTCTACCAATTTCGCCACGTCCGCATGCTGACGGTGCGAGAAGCAAGCGCAGCTTGGTTCCGACACCGTCGAGCCGGCCGGCGGCCGAAAGGCCGTCCGACGTCATGCGATTTACTCGCATGACGGCTCTCTGCGCTAGGGGTTTCATCACGATTGTTCTGGCTGAAAAATCCGCCGCGGCAAAGCCGCGTCGTGACGTCGGACGTCGCTAGTCGCGACGCCGGCCGGTGCTCGGCGAGTCGGCACGTAACTCCGTTACCTGCCGCCGCCTCTCACACATTCAACCTAGCCCGCATTTCCTTGCCGGGCTTGAAATACGGCACCCGCTTTGCACTTACATCGACCGATTCGCCGGTCCTGGGATTGCGCCCGGTTCGCGCGTCGCGCGCGCGGGTCGAGAAGGCGCCAAAGCCGCGCAACTCGACGCGGCCATCCTGGATCAGGCGCGACACGATCTGTTCGAAGAAAACCTCGACGATCTTTTCGATGTCGCGGGTCGTCAGATCGGGATGATCCCGTGCAAGCAACTGAACTAATTCTGACCGGATCATTCCGCCCCCCAAGAGCGTCCCCGTACGACGAAAGCCACCAACGGCTCGCCTTGCGTGAACCCTCTTACGCGCTTGCTATGATTTTCATCAATCCCGTAAACAAAAAAAGGGCGGTGGATTTCTCCACCGCCCCGTTTTGAACCAATGACTTGAGCTTACTTGGTTTCGGCGTTGCGGGCCTTGAGAGCCTCGCCCAGGATGTCGCCCAGCGACGCACCCGAGTCCGACGAACCGTACTGCTGCACGGCCTGCTTCTCTTCGGCGATCTGCATCGCCTTGATCGAGAAGGTCGGCTTCTTCGAACGATCGAAGCCGGTGACCATCGCGTCGAACTTCTGGCCGACCTGGAACCGCTCCGGACGCTGTTCGTCGCGGTCGCGGCCGAGGTCTGTGCGCTTGATGAAGCCGGTCGCGCCGTCGTCGCCCTGCTGCACTTCCAGCCCTGCGTCGCGGACTTCGAGAACGGTCACGGTGACGATCGCGTTCTTGTTCAGCTTGTCGCTAGCGCCGGCCGAAACCGGGCCACCACGCTCGAGCTGCTTCATGCCGAGCGAGATACGCTCCTTGTCCGGCTCGATCGCCAGGACGACGGCCTGAACCGTCTCGCCCTTGCGGTGCAGGTTGAGCGCGTCTTCGCCCGAGATGCCCCAGGCGATGTCCGACATGTGGACCATGCCGTCGACGTCGTTGTCCAGGCCGATGAACAGGCCGAATTCGGTCGCGTTCTTGACTTCGCCCTCGACGGTCGAACCGACCGGGTGCGCAGCCTCGAAGGCTTCCCACGGGTTGTTCTGTGCCTGCTTCAGGCCAAGCGAGATGCGACGCTTCTCGGCATCGACTTCCAGGACGACAACTTCGACTTCCTGGCTGGTCGAGACGATCTTGCCCGGGTGGACGTTCTTCTTGGTCCAGGACATTTCCGAAACGTGGACCAGGCCTTCGATGCCCGGCTCCAGTTCGACGAACGCGCCATATTCGGTGATGTTCGTGACGCGGCCCGACAGCTTCGCGCCGACCGGATACTTCTGCGACGCGCCATCCCACGGATCGCTCTCGAGCTGCTTCATGCCGAGCGAGATGCGCTGCGTGTCCTTGTTGATGCGGATGATCTGCACCTTCACGGTGTCGCCGATGTTCAGCACCTCGTTCGGGTGGCCGACACGCTTGTACGACAGGTCGGTGACGTGCAGCAGGCCGTCGATGCCGCCCAGATCCACGAACGCCCCGTAATCGGTGATGTTCTTGACGACGCCGTCGATGATCTGGCCCTCATGCAGCGACTGGATCAGGCCCGAACGCTGCTCGGCGCGGGTTTCTTCCAGCACCGCGCGACGCGACACGACGATGTTGCCGCGCTTGCGGTCCATCTTCAGGATCTGGAACGGCTGCGGGATGTCCATCAGCGGGGTGACGTCGCGGACGGGGCGGATATCGACCTGCGAGCCCGGCAGGAACGCCACGGCGCCGTTCAGGTCGACGGTGAAGCCACCCTTCACGCGGCCGAAGATCACGCCTTCGACGCGGGCCGACTTCGAGAATTCGAGTTCCAGCTTGTCCCAGGCGGCCTCGCGGCGCGCGCGGTCGCGGCTGAGCATCGCTTCGCCGTGCATGTTCTCGACGCGGTCGACATAGACCTCGACTTCGTCACCGACCTTCAGGTCGGCCTTCTGGCCGGGGGCAGCGAATTCGCGGAGGGGCACACGGCCTTCCGACTTCAGGCCGACGTCGATGACGGCCATGTCGTTTTCGATCGCGGTGACGGTGCCATGCACGACGCGACCCTCGAAGCTGTCGGCACCGCCGAACATGTCATCGAGCATCGCCGCGAAATCGTCGCGCGTGGGCTGGGGGTTGGTTGCCATAAAAGGGTTAGGTTCCTGATAGTTTTCCGCCTCCGGTCCGGGCGATTCCCGAAACCTTCGACGATGGCCGCGCCGACCCCATGCCGACGCCACCAGGCCCGAAGATGATGCTGAAACACGGAAAAGCGGCGGTCCGCGACAAATGCGGAAAGGACGCTGGGGCAAGGCCCCGCGTCAGCCTCTCCGCGGAACAGGGTCCGCGAGCGGGGGCTCCTTAGCCGAAAACACGGTTTTGCGCAAGGTAAGGAGATCCTCCCCGGTACGGGGAGGGGGACCATGCGCAGCATGGTGGAGGGGGCGTGCCGATGGGGGGCGTCCTCTGGGGCCGGTCCCCCTCCGCCAGCGCTGACGCGCTGCCATCTCCCCATGCCGGGGAGGATCGGTTCAGCGCACTTTGGCCGCCACCTGGGCGTCGACGAACTGGATCGCGCGGGCTACGGCCGCGTCGATCGTCAGGCTGGAGGTGTCCAGCGCCGCTGCGTCGGCAGCCTGGGTGAGGGGAGCCGTCGCCCGGCCGCTGTCGCGTTCGTCGCGGGCGCGGATATCGGCCAGCACCTGCTCGAACGACACGTCCGAGCCGTTCGCCGCCAATTCGTTGTGCCGCCGTCGGGCACGAACCTGCGGACTGGCCTTCACGAACAGCTTGGCATCCGCGTCGGGCGCGATGACCGTGCCGATATCGCGTCCGTCGAGAATCGCGCCGCCCGGCTGGTTGGCGAAGCGCTTCTGCCGCTGGAGCAACGCTGCACGGACCAGGGGGTGCGCCGACACGACCGAGGCGAGCTTGCCCGTCTCGTCATCGCGCAGGGAGGGATCGGTCAACAGGCTGTCGTCGAAGCTGCACGCCGCCACCGCATCGGCCTCGCGGGTCGGGTCGAGGTGCAGGGTACGAACCGTCGCCGCCACCGCGCGGTAGAGAAGGCCGGTGTCGAGATGCGGTAGCCCATAATGCCGGGCGAGCGCGCGGGCGATGGTGCCCTTGCCGCTGGCGGCGGGGCCGTCGACGGCGATGATCATGCCATCGCTCCCAACTTATTAAGCGTGTCGAAGAACACGGGGTAGCTGGTCGCGACGGGCGCGGCATCGTCCAGCGTGATGGGATCGCGCGCGTTCAACGCGGCGATGGTCATGCTCATCGCAATGCGGTGGTCGAGCAATGTCGCGATGGTCGCGCCGCCGGGGATCGGATCGCCAGCGGTGCCGGTCACGGCCATGCCGTCCTCGAATTCCTCACAAACGACGCCGCACGCACCGAGCGCATTCGCCATGGCGGTGATGCGGTCGGATTCCTTGACGCGCAGTTCTTCCGCGCCGCGCGCGATGGTCGTGCCGGTCGCAAAGGCGGCCGCCACGAACAGCACGGGATATTCGTCGATCATGCTCGGCGTCAGTTCGGACGGAACCTCGATCGCCGACAGGGCTGCGTGACGGACGCGCAGATCCGCCACCGGCTCGCCACCGACGATACGCGCGTCCAACTCGGTGATGTCGGCGCCCATCATCTTGAGCGCTGCGATGAT
>CAJYOI010000014.1 GCA_913776045.1 uncultured Sphingomonas sp. | reverse complement strand
GCTCGAACATCAGTTCCGCGTCCCAGTCCGCCGTGACGCGCGCGACCATCGCGCCGTAATCGGCGAGGTCGGGGGAGACGTCGCCCGCCTTGTAAGGCACGCCGACGCCGCCGCCGAGATCGACATGGGTGACGGTGTGGCCCGCGCCGCGCAGCTCCGCGACGAGCGCGCCGATGCGCGTATAGGCGGCCTCCAGCGGCGACAGGTCGAGCAGCTGGCTACCGATATGGCAGGCGACGCCGCGCAGGTTCATGCCCGGCAGCGCGGCGAGGCGATCGAACATGGCGGGCGCCTGATCGATCGGCACGCCGAACTTGTTTTCCTTCTTGCCCGTCGAGATCTTGGCGTGGGTGCCGGCATCTACGTCCGGGTTGACGCGCAGCGTCGCCGGCGCGGCGATCCCGCGTTCGGCGGCTAGCGCGGCGAGGACGACGCCCTCTTCCTCCAGCTCCAGGTTGAACTGGCCGATACCGGCATCGATCCCGCGGGCGAGTTCGGCCCGCGTCTTGCCGACGCCGGAGAAGACGATGTCCGCCGCCGGGATGCCCGCCGCCAGCGCGCGCGCCATCTCGCCACCCGAGACGACGTCGGCGCCATAGCCCTCTTCGGCAAGGACGCGCAGCACGGCGAGGTTGGGATTGGCCTTGATCGCATAGGCCAGATGGATGCGGCCGACATGCTTCAGCCCCTCGCGGAACACCTGCGCGTGACGGCGGAAGGTGTTGGTCGAATAGACGTAGACGGGGGTGCCCACCTCTTCGGCGATGCGGGTGAGCGGCACGTCCTCGCAGTGGAGCACGCCGTCGCGATAATCGAAATGGTTCATGGAAGTATCAGTTCGGCGGGAGGTCGAATTCGTCGCTGCGGCGGGCTTCGGACTGTTTGAGCAGTTCGTCGCTGCGCTGCGGCCGCTGCTGTGTCGTCGGGGTGAGCAACTGGTTCGCGGTCGGCGTCGCGGTCGCGCCATAGGGGGCGGGCGGCAGTGTCGCGCCGGGCGCGGGCTGCAATTCCTTGGCGGCGCCGCAGCCGGCGAGCGCCAAAGCCAGGAGCGGAATCAGGCGCTTCATGACAGGCTCTCCCGCGCCGCCCGGATCGCGGCGCGCACATTGGCAGGCGCGGTGCCGCCGAAGCTCGTCCGGCTGGCGACCGAGGCGTCGACCGACAGCACGTCGTACAGGCTTTCGTTGACCCGCGCGTCGATCGCCTGAAATTCGGCAAAGGGCAGCTCGTCGAGCCGCACGCCCAGCTCTTCGGCGCGCTTCACCGCGCGCCCCGTGACGTGATGCGCCTCACGGAACGGCAGCCCCGCCTCGCGCACCAGCCAGTCCGCGAAATCGGTCGCGGTGGCGAAGCCGCTTTCGGCAAGGCCGCGCATGCGATCGGTGCGGAAGGTCGCGCTTTCGACCATGCCGGTCATCGCCGCGATCGACAGGCCGAGCAGGTCGTGCGCCTCGAACACCGGCGGTTTGTCGTCCTGCATGTCCTTCGAATAGGCGAGCGGCAGGCCCTTCATCGTCACCATCAGCGCAGTCTGGCAGCCGAGGATACGCCCGGCATGGCCGCGCACCAGTTCGGCCGCATCGGGATTGCGCTTCTGCGGCATGATCGAGCTGCCGGTCGACCATTGGTCGCTCAAGCTGACGAACCCGAACGGTTGCGACGCCCACAGCACGAATTCCTCGGCCAGGCGGCTGAGGTGCAGCGCGCACTGGCTGGCGCTGGTCAGATATTCGATCGCGAAGTCGCGGTCGCTAACCGAATCGAGGCTGTTGGTCGTAGGTCCGTCGAAGCCAAGCGCCGCTGCGGTCATCTCGCGATCGATCGGGAAGCCGGTGCCGGCCAGCGCCGCGGCGCCCAGCGGGCACCGATTGAGCCGCGCACGGGCGTCGGCGAAGCGCGACCGATCGCGCGCGACCATGTCGTGATACGCCATCAGGTGATGGCCCAAGGTTACCGGCTGCGCGCTCTGCAGATGGGTGAAGCCCGGCATCACCGCATCGGCATGCTCGTCTGCCCGCGCGATCAACGCATCGAGCAACGCGCCCAAGGCCACCATCGTCTCGTCGATCGCGTCGCGCACCCACAGGCGGAAGTCGGTTGCGACCTGGTCGTTGCGGCTGCGTGCGGTGTGCAGGCGCCCCGCGGGTGTCCCGATCGCCTCGGCCAGCCGTGCCTCGGTCAGCATGTGAATGTCTTCGAGCGCCAGATCCTCCGGCACGCCATTCGCCGCATAGTCGTCGGCGATCTTTTCAAGACCCGCGGTGATCGCGTCGGCGTCCTCGCGCGATACGATGCCGGTTTCGGCCAGCATCGCGACATGCGCCTTTGAGCCCGCAATGTCCTGTCGCCACATTTGCTTGTCGAACGGGATCGAGGCATTGATCGCGCGCATTACCGCCGAGGGCCCTTCGGCGAACCTGCCGCCCCACATGCTGTTGGAGGAACTCATGCGCGTATCGCTCTACCCTGTCATTCTGGCCGCACTCGCGGTTGCCGGCTGCGATAGGCAATCGAGCGCCCCCGCACAAGAAAACGTCGCTAATGCCGCCCAAGGCCCCGACGAGGTCAGCCCGGACGAAGTCGCACCGTCGAACGACACCGTGCCTGCGGCCACCGCGCGCGAAGTCGATCGCAGCCACAAGGGCGAAGTTGCACCAGCCGACTTTTTTGCCGACCTGACCGGCAAGACGGGCTCGATGGCAGACTTCAACGGCAAGCCGGCGCTGCTCAACCTGTGGGCGACGTGGTGTGCACCGTGCGTGAAGGAACTGCCGACCCTCGATGCGCTGGCGAAGCGCGAGGCGGGCAAGCTGACGGTTGTCGCGCTCAGCCAGGACATGGACGCGGCCAAGGTCGGGCCGTTCGTGCAGAGCAAGGGGCTGACGACGCTCGACGTGCGGACCGATGCGAAGATGGCGTGGATTCCGAAGGTCACGCCCACGCTGCCGACGACCATCCTCTACGGATCGGACGGTCGCGAGATCTGGCGAATGGTCGGTGATTACGACTGGACGGGCGCCGAGGCGGCAAAGTTGCTGGCCGAGGCAAAGTAATTCCTGTTCCCCGGCGAAGGCCGGGGTCCAGTTTCACGCGATTGGCACCTGGCCCCCCGCCTTCGCCGGGAAACTATTCACGGCACGCGCCGCACGGTCAGGATCCTGACCGGCGGTTCGAGCATCTCGCCCTTCATCACGCCTTCGCCCTTGGTCGGCGAGCGGGGCGAATTCCAGATCGTCTTGACCACATCCATCCCCTCGACGACGCGGCCGAACACCGCAAAGCCGGGGTCGTCGGGCTTGGCGTCCAGCCCGGTCATGTCGCCGACGACGATCGAGAAGTCCGCGGTCGCGGTGCCGGGCGCCAGCCGCGCCATCGAGATCGCACCGTCGGTGTGGGTCAGGCCGGTCTTCGACGTCGGCTCGTGCGCGATTGCCGGATAGCGCTTCGCCATGTCGCGCTGGCCGGCCTGGATGAGCCCCGCGTTCCACGGCAGCTTCATCGAGCGGTAGAAGGTGATGCCGTCGAGCCGCTTGGCATCGACGTAGCGCAGGAAGTTGGCGGTCGTGACCGGCGCGCGATCCTTTTCCAGCGCGAGGGTGATCGGGCCGGCGGTGGTGGTCATGACGAGCTTTACCGTCGCGGGGGCGGGCGGTGACGTCGGGGCGGCGACGGGCGCCGTCTGGATCAATGCGGCGAGGATCAAAGACAACATCGACTACCCTCTCGATTCGTCATTCCCGCGAAGGCGGGAATGACGGCGGCTATATCAGCGCCAGTTCGCTCAACTTCCCTACCAGCGTCGCCGGCATCGCGGCCACCCCTTCCGCCCCGCCGCCCAGATCGGCCGGCGCATCGGCATCCTCCAGATACCGCCAGCCTTGATGCGCGCGTTTGCCCCGCGGCTGGACCGGGATCAGTTCGCACCCCAGCCGGATGGCGATCCGCCCGCCCTCTGCCTCGCCGAAGCCGATGATCGGCGAGCGGGCGACCAGCTGGTGCTTGATGATCCAGTACAAAGACCCCTGCCCCACGATCTCCTCGTGCCGCTTGGGCAGATAGCGCGTCGTCAGCAGCAGGCCCGTCCCCTCTTCGGCCCGCAACCGCGCGCGCTCCTCTAGGGACGGCAGAGTGTCGTGCCCGAAGGCGACCTTGGTAAGATGCAGCGGCATGGCCCGCTGATGTGGGTCAGCCCCCCAGCCCCCACAAGGCGGCGAGCCCAAGGAAGGTGAAGAAGCCGAGCGAATCGGTGCAGGTCGTCACGAAGACCGACGAGGCGACCGCGGGGTCGACGTCCATCCGGTCGAGCGTCACCGGCACCAGCACCCCCGCCAGCCCCGCGACGATGTTGTTGATGAACAGCGCGAGGCCGAAGACAATCGCCAGGCTGGCATTGCCGAACCAGAGATAGGCTCCCGCCCCGACCAGAACGCCGAGCGCCGTGCCGTTGCTGGCGGCGATGCGCAGTTCGCGGAAGATCATGCGCAACGTATTGGACCTCGTCAGCTGGTTCGTCGCGATCGCGCGCACGACCACCGCCAGCGTCTGGGTGCCGGCATTGCCGCCCATCCCGCTGACGATGCCCATCAGCTGCGCGAGCACCGCGAATTTGGCGATGCGTTCGTCGAAGAGCCCGACGATGGTCGCGGCGATCATCGCGGTCGGCAGGTTGATGAGCAGCCACGTCAGGCGCGTGCGCACCGTCAGCCGAATGGGTTCGTTGATGTCGCCGTCGCCTGCGCCGGACAGCAGCAGGGCGTCCTCGCCCGCTTCGGCCTGGACGATGTGGACGATGTCGTCGACGGTGATCATGCCGACCAGCCGCCCGCTGGTGTCTACGACCGCGGCGGAGATCAGCGCGTATTTCTGGAAGCGGAGCGCCACCTCTTCCTGGTCCATGTCGACCGGAATCAGCGTCTGTTCGCGCTTCATGACGTCGGCGATGGCGATGCCGCGCGGGGTGCGCAGCAGCCAGGACAGCTGCAGCGTCCCGATCGGCTTGTGCCGCGAATCGACGACGAAGATTTCCCAGAAGTCGGTCGTCAGATCGTCGTTGCGCCGCAGATAGTCGATCGCGTCGCCCACGGTCCAATGTTCGGGCACCGCGATCAGCTCGCGCTGCATCAAGCGGCCGGCGGATTCCTCCGGATAGCTCAGCGCCTCCTCGATCGCGGCACGATCGTCGGGCTCCATCGCGCGCAACACTTCGCGCTGCTCGTCGGCGTTGAGATCCTCGATGATCGCGACCGCGTCGTCGGTATCGAGCTCCGCCGCCAGCTCGGCGACCTCCTGTGGCTCGAGCGCGTCGATCAGGTCCTCGCGGACGTAATCGTTCATTTCCGCGAACACGTCGGCGTCGACCAGGTCGTGCAGCGCATGCGCCAGCCCTGCGCGGCTGTCCTGTCCGGTCAGTTCGAACAGATCGGCGATGTCGGCCGGGTGGAGCGGCTCGACCAGTTCGCGCGCGCGCTCGACGTCGCCGTCCTCGACCGCGTCGAGCACGGCACGGACGAATTCGGGCTTCAGCCGGTCGTCTTCGTCCAGCTCGCCCGCATCCTCGGGCGCCGTCTGGGCAAGTTCGGTTTCGCTCATCCCCGCCCTCCCGGCACAATCCTGCTGAACCCTGTAGCGCTTAGCCGCGTCGAACCGGGTTTGTCAGCGAAAATCCCCGGCCGGCTTATCATTGCCACGCGTGCGCGACCCGCCTAGGGCGTTGCCCAATTTGACCGATTATCCGGAGGATTTCCTGTGGCCGATACCCTGAAGATGACGCTCGACACCGGTGAAGTGACGATCCGCCTGCGCCCCGACCTGGCGCCGGGCCATGTCGAGCGTATCACCACGCTCGCCAACGACGGCTTCTACGACGGCGTCGTGTTCCACCGCGTGATCGACGGCTTCATGGCGCAGGGCGGCGACCCCACGGGCCGCGGCACCGGCGGATCGAAGCTGCCTGACCTGAAGGCCGAATTCAGCCGCGAACCGCACGTCCGCGGCGTCTGTTCGATGGCGCGCACGATGGACCCGAACTCGGCCAACTCGCAATTCTTCATCTGCCTGGACGACGCGACCTTCCTCGACGGACAGTACACCGTGTGGGGCGAAGTGATCGACGGCATGGACGCCGTCGACGCGCTGCCGAAGGGCGAGCCGCCCGCGAAGCCGGGCAAGATCGTCTCCGCCCGCGCCGAATAAGTGACACCGCCCCCTCCCGGCCGGCGCCGGGAGGGGGCGAAGGTCACGAAGTTCACACCAAAGGGCCGTTTTCGCCGTCGTCATCATCGCGGTCGTCGGCGTCCTCCGCCCAGCGCATCGTCACCGGCGCCGGTGCGGCCGCCCGCTTGGCCGCTTCCAGCTTCTCCTCGAAATCCGCGCCGAGCGAGGCCATGTCCGCGCAGTCGTCATGGTCGGCCCGCCCCTCGCGGTTCGCGACCGCAGGGGGCACGCGATCGGGATAGAGGTCGGCCAGGTCGAGCGCACGCGCGAGCGCGTCGGGCGCCATCAAGGCTTCGGGTGCGTCGGGCATCGGCGGAGCGAGCGCGGTCAGCGCCTGTGCGACCGGGGTCACGGGCGGGGTCGGCAGCGCCTCGGGCCGCTCGCCGCGATGGGCATGGGCGTAGCGATCGGGCAGGTGGGCGCGCAGCAGGAACATCAGCAGCCGGTCGTTCTGCCGCCTGCGCCGCCCGATGCGGCGGCCCTCCTTGTCGAACACGGGTTCGTCACTGCCGTGGATCGCGCGGTCGAAGGCGATATCGACCAGATGCAACGCGGCCTGATGGATCGCTGCGTCCCACGCGGCGGCAAAGGCCTCTCCGCCGGGCGAACGGCGCAGGCGATACGCACCGCTGGCCGACATGCCGACCTGACGCGCGGCCTCCAGCACCGACCCGCAATCGGCCAGCGCCTCGATGAAGCTGCGCTGGCGGGCGTGGCTCCAGCCGTCGTTGCGCGGCACGCGGCGGACCGGCACCCAGTCATAGTCGTCGCGCGAGCGGCCGTCGGCATCGAGCGCAGTGGAAGGAACCGCCACGGGAAGACCGGTGGCAGCAGGCGAGCATGAAGGCGTCTGCGTCATCGCGCAGGATGGATCAGATTTGCGCGATGTAGGAAATGGCTGTTGGATTTTTTTGCGGGTGAGGTGTGGCGGATGGGTATCCGTCGGGAAGACTGTCGCGGCCTGAAAGCGGACGTTCCTTTTTCGCCCAATTGGAGACATCAGGAAGTCCGGTAGCGCAACCCGTTGCTGGCGATGAAGCCCTTAGCGTCGAAGCTGCTCCAAACCTCACCCCAATTGAAGTTCGCGTTTAAGCCGTCGCGTGCCAATGCTTCGCGAACGAAGGCAACCTCGCTGTCAATAGCTTCTCGCGTAGGCCAGCCACCTTCCACTGGCGCATCAGGCAGCTGAACGGTCCAAGACGCTTGTTCGAGCCGCTCGACGCGGAAGCAAAGGCCTACGAACGCCGGTTGACCGCCGAAAGTCAGCCTCGCGAGGTAGAGCCACCGAAAGCCGTTGCCATGGTCTCGTGAGCTTTCGATCCACTGGGCAACTTGCGGTTCAACTTCCGACCTCAATTGCAGTGGTCGCAGCCGAACGTTACCAACGCCCAAGCTACCTGTTTGCGGGTCTATCGTGAACTGCGCGTACATGTCGGAACCATCCGCAAGTTTGCTCCCTGCCGCAATGTCCGCTAACCACTCAAAAGCGGACATTTCATTCCCCCACCACATGCAGCGCCACCCGCCGCCGGTGCGGCGCGGTGCGGTGTTCGAACAGGTACACCCCTTGCCACGTCCCCAGCACCGGACGCCCTTCGACCACCGGAATCGACAGGCTGACCGCGGTCAGCGCGGCGCGCAGGTGGGCGGGCATGTCGTCGGGGCCTTCGTCGTCGTGTTCTTAAGTCCGCGATTCGGGGGCGAGCTTGGCGAAATAGCGTTCGAGGTCGCGGCGGGCGGCGGGGGCGGCGTTTTCCTGGATCAGCAGCGAGCAGCTGGTGTGGCGGACGAACAGGGTCAGCAGGCCGGTGCTGATGCCGGTGCTCGCGACCCAGCCGACGACGTCGCGCGTGATCTCGTGCAGGCCTTGGCCGGGGGTCGGCACGACCAGTTCGTGGTTCGCCTGGCGCATCAGCCGCGCTGCCGGCGGCGGTCGATCAGCGCGTAGATCGCGGCGGACACCGCGACCAGGCCGAGCGCCGCGGCGGTTTCGGCCCAGGCGAGGGTCGACAGCAGCGCGACGATCAGCGCGGCGGCGGCGAGGGGGACGAGCGCTCCGCCGGGTGCGCGGAACGGCTCGCCGGCCATCGCGACGCCGCGCTTGCGCAGGCGAAGCACGCCCAGACAGCAGATCAGGTAGAGGATCAGCGTCCCCGAGCTGATCAGCAGCACGAGCTGTTTGAAGCTGCCCGATGCCGCCAGCAGGAACGCGAGCGCGCTGTAGGCGAGGATCGCGACGCTGGGGGTGGCGTAGCGCGGGTGGACCCGCGTCAGCGCGTGCGGCAGTTGCCCGGCGCCGGCCAGCGTGAAAGCGGTGCGCGGGCTGGAGAGCATATCGGCGACGAGATAGCCGGTACCCGACACGAGCGTCAGCGCGACCATCGCGCCGGCGGCGGGGGCGCCGAAGATCGCGACGGCGACCGCGACCAGCGGTGTCGACGACGTGGCGAGCGCGGGGCCGAGTACGCCTTGGGCCACGACCTGCAGACCGATGTAGAGCGCCGCGACGGTCGCGAGCGCGAGCAGAATCGCGCGCGGAATCGTCCGTGCCGGATCGCGCGCCTCGCCACCGGTACCCAGCCCCGTTTCGACGCCGACGAAGGCGAAGATGAGGAGGACCGAGGCGTGGCCGATCGTCTCCGGGCTGGGGGTGACCGTCCAGTGCAGATTGACCGGGCGGATCATGATGGCGCCCACCGCGATCAGGATGACGAGGGGCACGAGTTTCAGCATCGCGAAGATCCGCGTCGCGCCGGCACCCTCGCGCACGCCGCGGATGTTGATGATGGCGAGCGTGGCATAGAGGCCGCCGAGGATCAGCGTGGCGACCAGCGGTGTACCGGCGGGTGCCCAGACTTCGGCCAGCGTATCGACCAGCAGGCGGGCGAGCGCGGCGCTCGATGCGGCGGCGTTGGCGATCAGCAGCAGCACACCCGCGACGCCCGAGACGACCGGGCCATAGGCGGCGCGGGCATAGGCGTAGAGGCCGCCCGCCTCCGACACGCGACTCCCCGCTTCGGCCAGGCATAGCCCGACGAGCGCGATCAAGATGATGCAGACGAGGTACGCCAGGATCGCGGCCGGGCCGAGCACCCCGGCGATCAGCGCGGGCAGGCCGAAGATGCCGACCCCAACGATGCCGTTGAACGACCCCGCGGCGATGCTGCGCACGCCGAGGACGCGCTTGAAGGGGGTGTCGGTGTGGGTAGGGCTCATCGTCGCGCCCTTATCGCGCGATCCCGTGGACACAAAGCTCCCCGTGCTCTCGCCCGCGCGGGAGCACGGATCGGGTGGGGGAGTTGTCGCCCGGGCAACACCGGGCTAGGCCAGCGCAATGACGATCGGACAAGAGCGGCTGGCACGCCGCATGGCGCGCGGGTGTGAATTTCTGGGCAGCGAGGTCGCCGTGATGTGCGGCGCGATGTCGTGGGTCAGCGAGCGCAACCTGGTCGCCGCCATGTCGAACTCGGGCGGCTTCGGCCTGATCGCATGCGGGGCGATGACGCCGGAACTGCTCGACGCCGAGATCGCGGGGACAAAGGCGCAGACGGACAAGCCGTTCGGCGTGAACCTGATCACCATGCATCCGCAGCTGTTCGACCTGATCGACGTGTGCGGGCGGCATGGCGTCACCCATGTCGTGCTGGCCGGCGGGCTGCCGCCCAAGGGCTCGCTGGAAGCGATCAAGGCGACCGGCGCCAAGGTGATCTGCTTCGCGCCGGCGCTCAGTCTTGCGAAGAAGCTGGTGAGATCGGGCGTCGATGCGCTGGTGATCGAGGGGATGGAGGCCGGCGGGCATATCGGTCCGGTTTCGACCAGCGTGCTGGCGCAGGAAATGCTGCCCGAACTCGCCGAGCAGCTCCCGGTGTTCGTCGCCGGCGGGATCGGCCGCGGCGAAGCGATCGCGGGCTATCTCGACATGGGCGCGGCAGGGGTGCAACTCGGCACGCGCTTCGTCTGCGCGAGCGAAAGCATCGCGCACCCGAACTTCAAGAAGGCCTTCATCCGCGCTTCGGCTCGCGATGCGGTGGCGAGTGTCCAGATCGACCCGCGTCTGCCGGTCATTCCGGTCCGCGCGCTGAAGAATGCCGGTGGCGAGGCCTTCACCGCCAAGCAGCGCGAAGTCGCCCAGCTGCTCGACGAGGGCAAGGTCGCGATGGCCGAGGCGCAGTTGCAGATCGAACATTACTGGGCCGGGGCGCTCCGCCGCGCGGTGATCGACGGCGATGTCGAACACGGTAGCCTGATGGCCGGCCAGTCGGTCGGCATGGTCACGAAGGAGGAGCCGCTGGCCGACATCCTCGGCGCGCTGATGGCCGAAGCTGCGCAGGCGCTGGAGGCCCGGGCGGGCTGATTATCACGCACCATCATCCCGATGGCAGCAAAACCTACGACCTCGTCATCGACGTCGACGATGCCACCTACGACCGTGTCGCGCGTCTCGCCGCGGCATCCGGCCGGTCGATCGATGAGCAGGCGAAGGCCATGGTCGAAGCTTCATCGGCAAAGGGGTCCACGCACTCATAGTCGTAGACATCACGTTGCGCGGATCAGGTGTAGCCACGTTGCCGCTGGATATCGGAATCGCAGTCTCGGCAGAGCAGTCGGGCGTTCTCAGCCGTGTAGCCACCGATCGCGTGATATCTGTCGAGCACGCATTAAGTCGCCGGCAAAGGCATTTTGCATACGGGGCACAGGCCCCCTTGCTCACCGCGCTTTTGTGCCTTCGGGCGTCTGCGATGCATCGGCTTCCCGTGCTGGTCATGCATCGATTCCTTCGCCACCTTGCGGCGTAACGCCCAATGACAGCCTTCATCGCGTGCGGTCAGATCGCGCAGGCGGTGGCGAATATCATCGAGGAGGGCATTCGCGATTGCGAGCCGGTCCGCCGAGAGCCGGGGATTGGGCATGATGCGATTGGCCAGTGTCGCCAGTGACAAGTGAAGTCTGCAGCCGCCCGATAACCTGATCTTTACCATCCCGTGCACATCTTGGTCCGCAAGGGGGCGCGAGAAGGGCGTCGGTGATGCGTATCAGGGTTTGCGTGGCGGCTGTCGCCGTCGTCTCGAGTGGATGTGCCCGCAAGGAGGCTCCGGTGGCCGTGGTCGCGGCGCCTCCGCCGCCGGTCGTGGCGACCGTGCCAGTGCCGAAGCCCGTGCCGCCGGCCGGCGCGGCTGCCAACATCGCTTTGCCCGCCCAACTCGCCGACGGCACGTTCGACACACCCAACCGCGCGCTCGGCGAGGCGACAACCGTCTGGCACTTGCGCGCGGCGCTGAACGTCGCGGCGCTTCGCTGCAACGACCAGGCGCTGGTCGATGCGTACAACGGCTTCGTGCGTGCCAACGCCAAAGTGCTCGCCAAGGCGCATGACGGGGCAATGCGCGACGCCGGGGGACAGGCCGCGTTCGATGGGCGCATGACGAAGCTCTACAATTATTTCGCGCTGCCGCCGGTGCAGGATGCCTTCTGCGCCGCCGCGACGACCATTGCGACCGAGGCGGCGACGACGCCAGCGAGCGAGGTGCAGCGCCTTGCGACGTTGGGGCTGGCGGCGCTCGATGCGCCGTTCATCAATTTCTTCACGCGCTACGCCGCCTACCGTGCCGATCTCGCCGCGTGGCAGGCGGGGCAGACGGCACCCCGGCTGGCCTATGACATGAGCGTGATGAGCGCCGATCCGGTCGCGCGGCGTGCCGGAATTGCCGTAGCGTCACGGTGAATCCAACCACCCTCGCACGGAGCGGTCCGATCTGGTAGCGAGACGGCGATGCCTCTATCCGCTGCCGCCTCCGCCCGCGAAATCCTGGTCCGCCTGCATGACGTGATGGCGGCGCGGACCAGCGCGCAGGCCAAGCTGAACCAGGTCGCCGACATCATCGCGGAATCGCTCGATAGCGAGGTCTGCTCGATCTACCTGCTGCGCGAAGGCGTGCTGGAACTGTTCGCGACGCACGGGCTGGAGGAAAGCGCGGTCCACGTCACCACGCTCGCGCTGGGCGAGGGGCTGGTCGGCACGATCGCGCAGAATGTCGAGACGCTGAACCTGGACGAAGCGGCGTCGCACCCCGACTTCGCCTACCGCCCGGAAACGGGCGAGGACCGGTTTCACAGCTTTGCCGGCGTGCCGATCATCCGGCGCGAGCGATCGGTCGGGGTGCTCGCGGTCCAGCATGTCGAGCCGCGCCGCTATGCCGATGTCGAGATCGAGGCGTTGCAGACCGTCGCGATGGTGTTGAGCGAGCTGATCGCCAATGCCGACCTGATCGACGAATCGTCCGCCGCCACCACGCGCATCCAGTCGACCGCCACTGCGCGCATCCAGGGCTTCAAGCTGGTCGACGGGATGGGTGCGGGCGTCGCGGTCTACCACCAGCCGCGCATCGTGATCGAACACACCGTCGCCGAGGATACCGAGGCCGAGCGGCGCCGCGTGTACACCGCGTTCGACAAGATGCGCGATCAGATCGAGCGCATGCAGCAGCAGGCCGAATTCGGCGTCGGCGGCGAGCATGACGACGTGCTCGAGATGTACAAGATGTTCGCCTACGACGAGGGCTGGTCGCGGCGGATCAACGAAGCGATCGACAGCGGGCTGACCGCGGAGGCCGCGATCGAGCGCGTGCAGCAGCGCACCCGCATGCGCATGCGCCAGATCGACGATCCGTTGCTGCGCGACCGGATGCACGATCTGGAGGACCTCTCCAATCGCCTTATCCGCATCGTGTCCGGCCGCCTCGGCACCGCGGCGCAGATGGGCTTGCGCGAGGACACGATCCTGATCGCCAAGAATCTGGGGCCAGCCGAACTGCTGGAATACGACCGGCGGCGGCTGAAGGGCGTGGTGCTGGAGGAAGGGTCGCTGACCGCGCATGTCATCATCGTCGCGCGCGCGATGGGCGTGCCAGTGCTGGGGCGCGCCAAGGACATCAAGCGGCTGGTGGCCGAGGGCGACAAATTGCTGCTCGACGTTAGCAGCGAGACGGTTTTCGTGCGGCCGACCCAGGCGATGGAGGAAGCGTTCGAAGCCAAGCTGACGCTCAGCCAGAAGCGCCGCGCCGCCTTCGCCGCACTGAAGAACGTCGCGCCGGAAACGAAGGACGGCCACCGCGTGACGGTGATGGTGAACGCCGGGCTGCGCGACGACGTCGCCGCGCTGGAGCTGACCGGCGCCGATGGCATCGGGCTGTTCCGCACCGAATTCCAGTTCCTGGTCAGCGCCACCATGCCCGCGCGCGAGCGGCAGCAGCGGCTGTACCGCGACGTGCTGGATGCCGCGGGCGACCGGCCGGTCGTGTTCCGCACGGTCGACATCGGCGGCGACAAGGCGCTCCCCTACCTCGACCATGACGAGGAGGGCGAGGAAGAGAATCCGGCGATGGGCTGGCGCGCGCTCAGGCTCGCGCTAGAGCGCGAAGGGCTGATGAAGGCGCAGGCCCGCGCGCTGATCGAGGCGGGCGCAGGCCGGACACTGAACGTGATGTTCCCGATGGTCAGCGAACCGTGGGAGTTCGATCAGGCGCGCGCGATCTTCGAGGCGCAGAGGAGTTGGCTGGCGGACCGGGGCAAGAAGCTGCCGACACAGATCCGCTACGGCGCGATGCTCGAGGTGCCCGCTCTGGCCGAAGTGCTCGACCTGCTGCTGCCCAAACTCGACTTCCTGTCGATCGGCACCAACGACCTGACCCAGTTCCTGTTCGCCGCCGACCGCGCCCACCCCAAGCTCGCGGTCCGCTACGACTGGCTGAGCCCGGCGATCCTGCGCTTCCTGGCGCGGGTGTCGCGTGAAGCGAGGGCCGCGAACGTGCCGGTCGCGGTGTGCGGCGAGATGGGCGGGCGCCCGCTGGAAGCGCTGGCGCTGCTGGGGCTGGGCATCGATCGCCTGTCGATCACTCCGGCCGCGGTCGGGCCGATCAAGGCGATGGTCCGCAGCCTGGACCGCGGCGCCATCGTCGAACAGATGGACGCGTGGCTGGCACAGCCGCCGGCCGACATGCGCGCGACGCTGACCGACTGGGCGACCGAACGCGGCGTCGAGCTGGACTGACGCTCGGACAGCCGTTTTGCGCGGCAATCGTTGACAGTTCGCAATAGACAGTGAACATCGCCTGTCGACACGTGGGAGTAACCATGACCGACGCCGAGCCCGGTTCGCCCGAACCGATCGAGACACCCAAGCGCCCGGGCGATCGCCTGCGCGCCGCGCGTGAGGCGCAGGGCTTGTCGCTGGCCGACGTCGCCGCCCGCACCCGGATTCCCCAGCGTCATCTCGAATCGATCGAGGCGGGCACCTACGAAAACCTGCCGTCGCAGACGTACGCGATGGGCTTTGCCCGCGCCTATGCCCGGGCGGTCGGCGTCGATGAAGTCGCACTGGCGGCCGACGTACGCGAGGAATTGAACCGCAGCTGGGATCGCCCCTCACACGCCGTCCCTGCCTATCAGGTCGAGGAACCGTCGCGTACACCGCCCAAGGGGCTGGTGTGGGGCGGCCTTATCGTCGCAATCCTGCTGATCGCGGGCGTCGGGCTGTGGTACGGCACCGACCTGTTCCGCGGCGGTTTCCCGAGCTTCTCGACGACCGCCGCCGCGCCCAGTGCCGAAGTCGCCGTGCCGGTACCGACGACCGTCGCCCCCGCACCCGCTCCGACGGCGAACGACCAGGTCACCGTGACCGCGACCGACGAAGTATGGGTCCGTATCTATGACGGCGCCGACAAGACGCTGCTGATGAAGACCATGGCGCCGGGCGAGCGCTACGACATTCCGGCGGGGACGCAGGGCGCGCAGATCAATGTCGGGCGCCCGGACAAGCTGGCGATCACCGTCGGCGGAAAGCCTGTCGAGCCGCTCGGCACCGGCCGCGTCGCGATCAAGGACGTGTCGCTGGCACCAGCCGACCTGCTGGCGCGCGGCGAAAGCACCACGCCCGCGGCGACGCCCAGCGCCACGCCGCGAACGACGTCGACGCCGCGTGCGACCGCTCCTGCCCGCGTGACACCGGCCGCACGCCCGACCGCATCGGCACCCGCGCTGGCGCCCGAACCGATCCAGGCGCCGGCGCCGGCTGCGCCGGGCAATACGAACGAGGAGTGAGGCCGACCGCGCGCCGTGTGACTGGCGAAGGTGGGAGACTTCTGCGATATCAACGCTTTCGGTAACCCGACACCGGGGGGTGTGACATGCGTATTTGGATGATGGCGGGCGTGACCGCGCTGATGCTGGCAAGCGGGACGACGGGCGGCGTGGCCAGCGCCCAGACCGCGGTCGAGGGCCGCGTCGACCGGCTGGAACGCGAAATGCGCGCGGTGCAACGCAAGGTCTTCCCCGGCGGCGCCGGCATGACCGTCGAACCGCAGATCACGGCGCCCCAGACCAACGTCGATCCACTGGGCGTGCCCGCGTCCTCCCCGATCACCGACCTGACCGCCCGCGTCAGCGCGCTGGAGAGCAGCGTGCGGTCGATGACCGGCCAGGTCGAGCAGGACGGCTATCGCCTGCGCCAGCTCGAGGAAGGCTTTGCCGCCTACAAGAAGGCCACCGACGCGCGGATCAAGCTGCTGGAGGACCGCGCGACCGCGGCGCTGGTGACGAGTCCCGCCGAACCGGCGGTGGTCGATGCGACCGGCGACACCGCGCCCACGACCGCGCCGACCCGGCCCGCGGTGCGCCCCACCCGCCCGGCCGCGACGACGCCGACCCCGGCCGCGACCGAACCGGCGGCGGACGAGACCGCCGCGACGATCGCGCGACCGAATACCGGCGACCCGGCCGAGGACGGCTATACCTATGGCTATCGCCTGTGGCAGGCCAAGCAATATGCCGCGGCGGAGAAGGAGCTGAAGGCGGTCGCCGACAAATATCCAAAGCACCGCCGCGCGAGCTTTGCCCAAAACCTGCTCGGCCGGTCGTACCTTGACGAGGGCAAGCCGAGCCTGGCGAGCCTGGCCTTCTACGACAGTTACAAGAAATTCCCCGACGGCGAACGCGCGCCCGACAGCCTCTATTATCTGGCGCAGTCGCTGGTGAAGCTGAAGAAGCCCGCCGCCGACGTGTGCAAGGTATATACCGAGCTGACCGAGGTGTATGGCGACAAGCTGACGTCGGGGATGAAGGCAGACATCGCCAAAGGGCGGGCAGCGCAGAAATGTTCGTGAGGGGGCGCTCCGCGTCTGTCTTCTGATACTGGGGCAGCACATGCCAACACGCTGTCGTCATCCCGGATCACGTCCGGGATGACAGTGGATGTGGATGGGGCGTCGGCCCTCGATCGCCCTTCTCAGGAATGACGTGGAGGAGTGGGTGAGCGACGCGACCGACCGCTTCCGCGCCGACCTGACCGCGCTGATCGGTACGCCGACCGGCCAGATCGCGGTTGCCGTATCCGGCGGGCCGGACTCGATGGCGTTGCTCGCGCTTGCCCACGCCGTCGCCCCGACGATCGCCGCCACCGTCGATCATCGCCTGCGCCCCGATTCCGCCGCGGAGGCGCGGATGGTCGCCGACTGGTGCGCGCGACTGGGCATTGCGCACGTCACGCTGACCCCGCCAGCGGATTGGGCGCCGCAATCGATCCAGGCCGATGCCCGGGCGATGCGCTACGTCCTGCTCACCGGATGGGCCAAGGCGAACGGTGCCGCCGCGCTGCTGACCGCGCACCACGCCGATGACCAGGCCGAAACCTTCCTGATGCGCGCCGGGCGCGGGTCGGGTGTGACGGGCCTCGGCGGCGTGCGGGCGGTGCGGATGGAGGGCGACGTTCGGCTGGCCCGCCCCCTGCTCGGCTGGCGACGCGCAGAGTTGCGCGCGGTGATCGCGGCGGTGGGCGTTCCATTCGTCGATGATCCGAGCAACGCCGACCCACGCTTCGACCGCGTCCGAATGCGCGCGTGGCTCAAAGACGCCCCGATCGACGCCGCCGCCATCGCGCAATCCGCCGTCGCCTGCGCGGAGGCGGCAGAGGCGCTCGATACCGTGGCGAACCTGCTTTTCGTCGAGCGACGCCGCAAGGATGGATGGGACATGACCGGCCTGCCCCGCGAGATCCGGCGGCGGCTCGTCCGCCGGGTGATCCGCGATGTCCGCGCTTCGGCTCCTTGCGAAGGCCAGTTCGGCTCGGCAACCAGCGTCGAGGGCATCCTTAACGCTCTCGAAGCAGGGCAAAAGGCGACGCTGGCCGGCGTTCTCGCTTCTGCCCGCGGCAAAATCTGGCGCTTCGCCCCCGCCCCGCCGCGTCGATCATACTGATCGACGCTGTTCCATTGCCATTAACCTGCGCTCGCCTATCTTATCGTGCGTAGAAAGGTGCCCACAGCGCAATGAACGACAACGACAAGCAGCCCTCCCCCGGTGGCGGCGGCAATCCCTGGATGAAGAGCCTGATGATCTGGGTCGGCATTCTGCTGGCCCTGGCGCTGTTCGTTCAGTTGTTCGACACCCGCGGTTCGGTCGGCGCATCGAACGAGATCGCCTATTCGACCTTCCTCGACCGCGTCGACGAAGGCACGGTCAAGGAAGTCGCGATCAGCCGCGACGCGATCGTCGGCAAGACGACCGCGGGCGACGCATTCCGAACGCGCCCGCTGCCGGTGCCCGATCCCACGCTGGTTCCGACGCTGCGCCAGAAGGGCGTGACGGTGTCGGCGCGCGCGGAGGAAGGATCGTCGATCTGGGCGGCGCTGCTCGTCCAGTCGCTGCCGTTCCTGCTGTTCATCGGCATCGCGTTCTTCGTCGTGCGTCAGATGCAGAAGAATTCGGGCGCTGGCGGCGCGATGGGCTTCGGCAAGTCGCGCGCGAAGATGCTGACGCAGAAGGAAGGTCGCGTGACCTTCGACGACGTCGCGGGCATCGACGAAGCGCGCGAGGAACTGCAGGAAGTCGTCGAGTTCCTGAAGGACCCGTCGAAGTTTGCACGCCTGGGCGGCAAGATTCCGAAGGGCGCGCTGCTGGTCGGGTCCCCCGGTACCGGCAAGACGCTGCTCGCTCGCGCGATCGCGGGTGAAGCAGGCGTGCCGTTCTTCACCATTTCTGGCTCGGACTTCGTCGAGATGTTCGTCGGCGTCGGCGCCAGCCGCGTCCGCGACATGTTCGAACAGGCCAAGAAGTCGGCGCCGTGCATCGTCTTCATCGACGAAATCGACGCGGTCGGCCGCCATCGCGGCGCGGGCCTCGGCAACGGCAACGACGAGCGCGAGCAGACGCTGAACCAGCTGCTGGTCGAAATGGATGGCTTCGAAGCGAACGAGGGAATCATCATCGTCGCGGCGACCAACCGCCCCGACGTGCTCGATCCCGCGCTGCTGCGCCCGGGCCGCTTCGACCGCCAGGTCGTCGTGCCGCGCCCGGATATCGAGGGCCGCATCAAGATCCTCGAAGTCCATATGAAGAAGGTGCCGCTGGCTCCCGACGTCGATTCGCGTGTCATTGCACGCGGTACGCCGGGCTTCTCGGGCGCCGACCTTGCCAACCTAGTCAACGAGGCTGCGCTGATGGCCGCGCGCAAGGGCAAGCGGCTGGTCGCGATGCAGGAGTTCGAGGAGGCCAAGGACAAGGTCATGATGGGCGCGGAACGCCGCTCCATGGTCATGACAGACGACGAAAAGCGGATGACCGCCTATCACGAGGCGGGTCACGCGATCGTCAGCATTCACGAACCGGCGAGCGACCCGATCCACAAGGCCACGATCATCCCGCGCGGCCGTGCGCTGGGTATGGTGATGCGCCTGCCGGAGCGCGACAGCTATTCGTACCACCGCGACAAGATGTACGCGAACCTTGCGGTCAGCATGGGCGGCCGCGTCGCCGAGGAGATCATCTTCGGCTACGACAAGGTGTCGAGCGGTGCGAGCGGCGACATTCAGTACGCGACAGGTCTGGCACGCGACATGGTCACGAAGTGGGGCATGTCGGACAAGGTCGGCCCGGTCGAATATGCGCAGCCCGAAGGCGAGAGTTTCCTCGGCTATTCGTCCTCGCAGCCGGTGCGGATGTCGAACCAGACCGCGCAACTGATCGACGACGAGATCAAGAGCATCGTCGAAGGTGGACTGACGCGCGCGAAGGAATTGCTGACCAGGCACGTCGACCAGCTCCACCTGCTCGCCAAGGCGCTTCTCGAGTTTGAGACGCTGTCGGGCGAGGAGATCAAGCGGCTGATCGCCGGCGAGGACCTCGACCGGCCGGACCCGGGCGCGAAGGCGACGACGGTCCCGGTCAGCGGGACCTCGATCCCCAAGACCAGGCGGCCAAGCGGGCCGTTCGGCAACCCGGCGCCGCAAGGGGCGTGAGACACGGGGGCGGGCTTCGGTCCGCCCCTTTTTTTTGTCGCGATCGTCATCCCCGCGAAGGCGGGGATCACGTCTGACTGCATGCCATGAGACCGACACCGCTCTTCATCAATTGATCTCCGCCTCCGCGGGGATGACGGTCGAGAGGGGCAGGATCGCTTAGTCCCGCGACCAGCGTGCGAAGATCGCGGTCGGCAGCGTCAGTCCGCGTGCTTCCTCGCGCACGCCCAATTCCCCACACTCCACCCGCCCCGGCAGGTCCGCGAACTGCTGATGGACCAGCTCGCCGATTGCGAGCGCCGACAGGCGCACGGCGTAGACCGTCAGGAACAGGAATCGCGACTCGGCGTCGATCAGGCGGCGGCAATCGGCAATGAGGCTCGGCAGATGCTCCTCGAGCTTCCACACCTCGCCATTCGGCCCACGGCCCCATTTCGGGGGATCAAGGATGATGCCGTCATAGCGGCGCCCCCGCCGCACTTCGCGCGCGACGAACTTGCCGGCGTCCTCGACCAGCCAGCGCACCGGCTTGTCCGCCATCCCCGACAGCGCGGCGTTGGCGCGGGCGGCGTCGACCGATTTCTTCGAGGCATCGACATGCACCATCCGCGCGCCCGCCGCCGCCAACGCCAGCGTGCCGACGCCGGTGTAGCCGAACAGGTTGAGGCATTCGGGATCGCTCGCACCGGCGATCCGCCCGCGCATCCAGTCCCAGACCGGCGCCATGTCGGGGAAGAAGCCGAGGTGGCGGAACGGCGTGTTCTGCGCGGTGAACTTGACCTCGCGCCACGTCAGCGGCCAGCCATCGCGGGGCACGTCGCGCGACAGCTCCCAACGCCCCCCACCATCTTCGTCCGCGCCGGGAATGAATTCGCCATCGGCCTGCCAGTCGGGGGACCCAGGTGCCCACATCGCCTGTGGTTCGGGGCGGATGAAGCGGAAGCGGCCGTAGCGTTCGAGCTTCCGGCCGTGGCCCGAATCGACCAGGCCATAATCCGGCCAGGGTTCGCCGATGAGGGAGACCAGGTCCTGCATGCTCAATTCGTTCGCCTCGCGATCAGCGCTTCGCCACCGCGCGTTCGGCGATATAGGCGGTCACCGCCTCGAACGTCGCATCGAGCGTGTCGTAGCGTTCCTCGCGCTCGAACAGGTCGCCGACGCGGCCGGGCAGCGTCGGGCGGACGCCGGTCGCGCGTTCGACCGCATCACCGAACTTGGCCGGATGCGCGGTCGCCAGCGTCACGACGGGGACGTCGACAGGCAGATCGGCGCTGCGGGCGGCGGCCAGGCCGATCGCGGTGTGCGGGTCGATGATCTGGCCGGCCTCGGCGCACGCCCAGCGCATCGTTTCCGACATTTCGCCCGGCTCGACGCGGGCGCTGGCGAACAGCGCCGATGCGCCTTCGGCCTGGGCGTTGGTCAGGCGCATCGCCCGGGTCGCTTCAAAACCGCGCATCTGGTCGGTCAGCGCTGCGCCGTCGCGATTGGCGAGGTCGAACAGCAGGCGTTCGAAGTTCGAGCTGACCTGGATGTCCATGCTGGGCGCCGCTGTCGGCGTCACCGTGCCGGCGGAATAGTCGCCCGCCGACAGCGCGCGGTGGAGGATATCGTTGACGTTCGTCGCGACGATCAGCCTCGCGATCGGCAGGCCCATCTTCGCCGCGACATACCCTGCGAACACGTCGCCGAAATTACCGGTCGGGACCGAGAAGGCGACGCTCTTGTCCGGCGCGCCGAGCCGCACTGCTGCGTAGAAATAATAGACGACCTGGGCCATCAGCCGCGCCCAGTTGATCGAATTTACCGCGCTCAAGGCAAACCGCCCGGAGAAGTCGGGGTCGTTGAACATCGCCTTCACCAGCGCCTGCGCCGTGTCGAAATCGCCGCGGATCGCGATGTTGTGGACGTTGGGGCTGAGCACCGTGGTCATCTGCCGGCGCTGGACGTCGCTGACCCGGCCCTCGGGGTGAAGCATGAAGATGTCGACATGCTCGCGCCCCGCCAGCGCGTCGATCGCAGCGGAGCCGGTATCGCCGCTGGTCGCGCCGACGACGGTCAGATGCGTGTCGCTGCCGGTCAGGAAACGTTCGAACAGCAGCCCCAGGAACTGGAGCGCGACGTCCTTGAACGCGAGCGTCGGCCCGTGGAACAGTTCGAGCAGGAAATGGCGCTGGTCGAGCTGGGCGAGCGGCGTCACCGCAGCGTGACTGAAACGGCCATACGCCGCCTCGCACATCGCGCTGAGCTCGTCCGGGCTGAGGGCATCGCCGACGAACGGCGCCATGATCCGCGCCGCGGTCTGGGCGTACGACAGGCCGGCGAGGCCGGCGATCTCTTGCGCGCCAAGCGTCGGCCACGCCTCGGGCACATACAGACCGCCATCGCTGGCGAGGCCAGCCAGCGTCGCGTCGCGAAAGTCGAGGGTCGGGGCGGTGCCGCGGGTGCTCTGGTAGCGCATGATGGCGCGGCCTAGCGGGCGGGGGGGCGCGGGGCAAGAAAGCTTGCGGGTGGGGTGGGTAAAGCGGCGCGCTGCCGCTCGATGTTGCTTCGTAAGTTTCGTCATCCCCGCGCGGGCGGGGATCGATTCTGGCTGGCGACAGTGAGTCTCATGTCCTGCAGCGACTATTGATCCCCGCCTGCGCGGGGATGACGGATTGGAGCGCTGGCCTAGCGGCGCCGCCGGAAACGCAACGCAAGCACGTAGATCACCGCCGCGATCGCTGCGAACAGGAACCACTGCACCGCATAGGCGAGGTGGTTGTTCGGCACCGCCGACAGGTCCGGCCCGGGATTGGCGATCAGGCCGATCGGGGCTGCATCGGACACCAGCATCAGTCGCTTGGGGCTATGGTCGAACAACCCGGAGATCAGGGGGCGCGAATCGGGGGCGTGGCTCAGGAAGCCGGTCACCGGGCCGCCTGAGAATTCCGGCGTCGTATTGAAATCGCGCGCGATGCCGAGCTGGATCGGCACGAGGCCGGCGTTCGGCGTGCGGCAGGCGGCGATCACGCGCCAGCCGGGCTTGCCGTCGGCGGTGCGGCCGCTCTGGCGCGTGATGTCGGTGACGTTCAGGCAGTCGATCGCCGATTTACGGAACAGCAGGTCGTCGCCCACACCGGTCGCCGGGAACAGCACCGCGGGGCGACGGACGTTGGCGGCGAGCTGGATCAGCGCCGCCTCCTTCTCCTGCTTGCGAGCGAGCTGCCAGAAACCCAGGCCGATCATCGCCGCGATCGCCAGGCCGACGATGATCGTCGGGATCAGGGGCCAGCGCTTCATTCGTCGTCCTTCACCTGTCGTCCTTCGCGCGCGGCCTGGCGGTATTCGGCCGCGAGCAGCGCCGCCTTGGCGATCCGCAAGCCCCCCATCACGCACCCGAGCGTAAGCGCGGGCCACAGTAGCAGGTGAACCCAGAACGGCGGCTCGGCCCCCAATTCGAGCAGTACCGCGAGCAACGTCACCAGTCCCCCGACGCCCAAAGTCAGAAAGGCGGCCGGCCCGTCACCGACATTGAAGCCGGCGAAATCAAGTCCGCACGACGGGCAGCGAGGGGCGAAGCGGACGGCGCCAGCGAAAAGGGTCCGCGCCCCACAGCGGGGACACAGACCCTTTACCGCCGCCTCGGCCAAGCCGGGCGTAGTCACAGGCTGGATCAGCCCACGCCGCCGTGGATCGGCGCGCCCCAGCTGCCCCAGATGTAGATCGAGACGAACAGGAACAGCCACACGACGTCGACGAAGTGCCAGTACCAGGCGGCGGCTTCGAAACCGAAATGCTGGCGCGGCGTGAAGTCGCCCTTGTACGCACGGACCAGGCAGACCGCGAGGAAGATGGTGCCGATCAGCACGTGCACGCCGTGGAACCCGGTCGCCATGAAGAACGACGCGCCGTAGTTCAGGCCCTTGAACGGGAAGGGCGCATGCATGTACTCATACGCCTGGATGCAGCTGAACACCGCGCCCAGCAGGATCGTGCACCACAGCCCCTTCTTCAGCCCTTCGCGATCGCCGTGGATCAGCGCGTGGTGCGCCCAGGTCACCGTCGTGCCCGAGAGCAACAGGATAAAGGTGTTGAGCAGCGGCAGTTCGAAGGCGTTGATGACTTCGAGGCCTTTGGGCGGCCATTGCGCGACCCCCTCAGTCAGCAATTCGACCGTGCCCGCTTCGCCATGCGCGCCCGGAGTGTAGCCGACCATCGCCGGGAACAGCGAGAAGTCGAAGAACGCCCAGAACCAGCCGACGAAGAACATCACTTCGGACGCGATGAACAGGATCATGCCGTAGCGCAGGTGCAGCTGCACGACCGGCGTATGGTCGCCGGCGTGGGCTTCGCGAATGACGTCGGCCCACCAGAAATACATCGTCGACAGCACGCCGGCGAAGCCGAGACCGAAGACGGCGGGGCCGAAATGATGGCCCTTCATCCACAGCAGACCGCCCACCGCCAGCAGACCGGCGGTCAGCGACCCCATCAGCGGCCAGGGGCTGGGGGGCAGAATATGGTAATCGTGGTTCTTGGCACCGGCCATGGTGGCGTCCCTGTTCGACGTGTTTATCGCCCGCTCTAGGGCGGAGGCGCGATTAGGGCAAGGTGGTGCATTACAGCGCCGTCATGCCGGGCTAGACCCGGCATCCAGGGCCCGAGAGGGCATCGCGCGCCCCTGGATGCCGGGTCTAGCCCGGCATGAGGTATGAGGGAGCCTCAGCCCTTCTTCTCGACCGGGTAGAAAGTGTAGCTGAGCGTGATCGTGTCGATGTCGCGCGCGTCGGGGTCGTCCTTGATCTTCGGATCGACGAAGAAGATGACCGGCATGCGCACCGTCTCGCCGGGCTTCAGCGTCTGTTCGGTGAAGCAGAAACACTCGATCTTTGTGAAATACTTCCCCGCCTGCGCAGGCGAGACATTGTACGTCGCCGTGCCGGTGATCGGTTTGTCCGACCGGTTGGTCGCGGTGAAAAATTCCATGTCGCGCGCGCCGATGTCGACCTTGGTCTGCTCGACCTCAGGCTTGAACGCCCAGGCCAGCTTCGGGCTGACGTTGCTGTCGAAGGCGACGGTGATCTTCGTGCCGGTCGCGCCCGGCGCGGCGTCGGCGCGGTTGGTCGTGCCGTTCAGGCCGGTCGCTTCGCAGAACAAGTTGTAGAGGGGCACGCTGGCGAACCCCAGGCCGGTCATGCCGCACACGCCGGCGACAGCGATTAGCGCGGTGCGGTGGGTGCGCTGCATCAGGGGTGCATCCCCGCCTTGATCTTCGAAATGGTGATCGCGAACATCAGAACCACGAAAGCGCCGAGCAATACGGCCATGACGATCGAGCGGCTCTTCTGCCGTCGGCGAATTTCGGTTTCGTCGTTGGGGGTCATGCCATCCACCTGTCTGCGACCACGGCCGCGAAAATGAGCGCGAGATATGCGAGGCTGAATTTGAACAGCCGCTTTTCGGGCAGCATCTTGTCACTCTCGTGTGTCGTCCGAGTCGCGACCTGCAGCGCCATCGCCCCGAAGATCGCGCTGAGTACGGCCGCGCTCACGCCATAAATGGGACCGGTCAGCCCGAGCGGCCAGGGGGCGATCGCGGCCAGCGCCATCGGGATGGTGTACAGCCCGATCTGGGTCCGCGTCGCACGCTCGCCGGCGACGACGGGCAGCATCGGCACGCCGGCCTTGGCGTAATCCATACGGATGAACAGCGCGAGCGCCCAGAAATGCGGCGGGGTCCACAGGAACACGGTCGCGAACAGCAGCAGCGGCAGCAGCGCGACCTGCCCGGTCGCCGCCGCCCAGCCGATCAGCGGCGGAAAGGCGCCCGCGGCGCCGCCGATGACGATGTTCTGCGGCGTCCGGCGCTTCAGCCACACGGTATAGACCAGCACATAGAACAGGATCGAGATCGTCAGAATGCCGGCCGCGGCATAGTTGACCGCAAGGCCCATCAGCACGACCGAGAAGATCGCGAGGCCCACACCGAAATGCAGCGCGGCCTGGCGGTCCATGCGGCCGGCAGGCAGCGGACGACCCTGCGTCCGCTTCATCACCGCATCGATATCGGCCTCATACCATTGGTTGAGCGCACCAGCAGCCCCGGCGCCCAGCGCGATGCACAGAATCGCGGTGAAGCCCAGCACGGGGTCGATCGAGACCGGAGCCGCCAGCATCCCGCACAGGCCGGTGAAGACGACGAGCGTCATCACCCGCGGCTTGGTCAGCGCCAGGAAGTCGCGCCATTCGGCGGGCAGGGTCAGCGGGGTGTCGGCGGCGGTCATGGGATGACCGCGCCTATAAGCCGATGTGGGGACAGGGGAAAGAGTGTCTTCCCGTTACCGCGCCGGCATCACCGCGCCGCCGTGCGCCATCGGCAGGGACTTTTCCGGGTTGGCGCCGATGCCCTTGCGGAGCACGACCGGCTTCGGACAGCCATCGGCATCCCTGCGGAAGACGGTCAGCACCTGCGCCGCAGGCGGCTGGTCGCCGAGCTTCATCGACCCGTTCAGCTTGGGACCACGCGTCTTGTCGGCCGTCGGGCCGCAATGCGCAGGGATCGGCCGTGGCTGGCCGACGATCGTTTCGCCGCTCGGGGTGGCCAGCATCAGCACCAACGTCAGAATCGCCATCGTCAGTCTCCAGTTAGAATCAGCAGCTTTCGTATTTTTTAATTGCGGCGTTTGCCCTCACGCAGCCATTCCAGCGTCCGCGCGACGCGCGAGTTGCGGTTTTCCGGGCGCTTCGCGTCTGCCACCCGGTCGCAACAGGCGCGGAACGCACTCGGGGGAAAGGCGTCGAAGGTCGCGCGGGCGGCAGCGTCGTCGGCGAGCGCTTCGGGCCCTTCGGCGGCGGGCTTGGGCAATTGCGCAGTGCGTTTCTCGGGCGCAGCCGCGGCGCGATCGCGGACCATCGCCTCGAATATCGCGGGATCGGGCAGGTCGGCGATGCTCGCGATCCGCCCCATCTGACCCATCGCTTCGCCATCGCGGCCCCTCGCATTTGCGCGGTTCCAGCAACCGAAGGTCGCGTGTGCCTTGAACGCAGCCATGTTCGCGAGGGGGCGGCGGTCTATCAGGAAGGCCGGCATGCCCCATTCGATCGATTCGTCGATGTTGGCGCCGCCGCGTGCACGCGTTCGCGAATCCAGGCCAGAATCGGCTGCGCGAAGGTCGTAGGGGCGGCGATATACGCGTCGATACGAGGATCGCGGGGCATGGGCGGATGCTGCCCCTGCCCCGCAACCGGGTCAATCCTTACGGACGCAGCGCGGTGTCGTCGCCGTCGTCCAGTTCTTCGTCCATGTCCTCGGCGTCGTCCTCGAAGTCTTCCTGAAGCGCATCCTCCTCCAGGTCGTCCTCGTCGGCCAGCGCATCCTCGTCCTCCTCGCCGACCTCGTCCGACAGCATCTCCAGATCGTCGGTATCGTCGTCGTCGAGCGGGTCGTCGCCCAGGTCGGGGGCGAGGTCGGTCAGGATCGTACCGTCGCTCGGCCCGTCGCGCGTCGCCTCCAGGATTTCGGCGCGTTGGCTTTCGTCGAACCCGTCCTCGTCAAACCCGTCGTCGCCTGCGCCGTGCGCCTGTACCTGATGACCACCCATCGTTCGTCTCCGAAAAACTCTCGTGGGGATCGAACGGCGCTGGCTCAGCCCTGTTCCACGGCCTCGCGACGAGGCGACGAATCATACGCCGGACGGAACAGACGCCCGCGTTCCGCCAGCAGAACGATGACCAGCGCCGTCACGCCCATCGCGGTGAAGCCGGTGTAGAGCGGGATGGTCGTGCCGTCGTAATGCTGGCCGACGTACGCGCCGATCAGCGCGGCCCCGAGCGTCGAGACGAAGCCCTGGATGCTGGCGGCGGTGCCGGCGATGTCGCCCATATGCTCCATCGCCATCGCCGAGAAATTGGAGGTGGCAAGCCCGAAGCACATCATCATCAGCGCCTGGACGACAATGAAGTTGGTGAGCGTCTCCGCCCCCGACAGCGCGATGCCGAGATGCAGCGCGGCGAAGACGATGAACCCCAAGAGTGCGGTGTGCGAGATGAGGCGGGTGCCCATCTTCATCACGATGCGGGAATTGAGGAACGACCCGATCGCCATCGTGCCCGCGACCGACGCGAAGACGAGCGCCAGCAGGTTCGGCACCTCGAACACCTCGAACACGATCTGCTGGATCGATCCGATGAAGCCGAACAGCGCGCCCTGGAGCGCGGTCGCCGCAAGAGTGTAGCCGAGTGCGTAGCGGTCCTTCACGATCCGGGAGAAGCCCGTGCCGAGCGAACCGAGCGTGAAGGGTTTGCGATCTTCCTCCGCCAACGTTTCGGGCATGCGCGCCAGGAACCAGGCGAGGATGACCAGCGTCACCCCGCCGATCGCGCCGAAGATCCACCGCCAGCTTCCGACCAGCAGGATCAGCTGGCCGAACGTCGGGGCCAGCACGGGGGCGGCCATGAAAAAGATGAAGGCCAGGCTCATCACTCTCGCCATCGCGCGACCGGCATAGCAGTCGCGGACCAACGCCACGGTAACGGTGCGCGCGCCCGCGACCATCGCGCCAGAGGCGGCACGCGCGGCGAGCAGCATCACGAAACTGCCCGACACCGCCGCCAGCAGGTTCGTCAGGACATAGCCGACCAGCGCGACGATCAGCACCGGCCGTCGCCCGAACCGGTCGGTCGCGGGGCCATAGACGAGCATCGCGAAGGCGAAGCCGATCATGAAGGCGGTCACGACGAACTGGCGCTGGTTATCCTCCGCCACGCCCAGATCGCGCGCGATCGCCGGCAGCGCAGGCAGCATCGAATCGATGCCGAGCGCGGTGAGCGCCATCAGCGCGGCGACGAGCGCGACGAACTCCGCGAACGGAATCGGCGCACGGTTGATCTGCGGCTGGTCGGGGGAAAGCGTCGTCATCATGGGTATGGTGGCTCTAGGCAGGCGTGACCGGCGGGTCGACCCCTCCCAACTCGCTGCGTCGCGCAATGATCCGTAAAGGGCTTGTGCTCGATCGAGGTGTATTGCACTAGTAAGTCACAAATTGGGGGTGCGAAATGAAAGCCTGGACGCGGGGTGTGGTGGTCGGCGTGGCGTTGGCGGCGGTTGCAGCGGCCGGCGCGGTGCAGGCGCAGCGGTTCGATCCGCGGGCGCACAAGGGCCCGAAGCGGGGCGTGCCGAACGAGGTCGCGGTGCTCGGCACGACCCATCTGTCGGGAATGCCCAAGACGTTCGACCCTGCGACGCTCGGGGTGCTGATCGACCGGATGGCGGCGTGGCGTCCGAATGCCATCGCGATCGAGACGCTGTCGGGACTGCAATGCGACACGATGCGGCGGTACCCGACGCGCTACGCCGATTCGATCAAGAGCTATTGCCCCGACGTATCGGCCGCGGCGACGGCGACCGGGATGGACGTGCCCGCCGCCAACGCGGCAGCGGAGGCGATGCTGGCGAAGTGGCCGGCGAGCCCGACCGCAGCCGACCGCCGCAAGCTGACCGCGACGTTCCTGGCGGCGGGCGAGCGCGATTCGGCGCTGGTGCAATGGCTGCGACTGGCGCCGGCGGATCGCGTGGTGGGCGACGGGCTGGACGCCGCACTCGTCGAGGCGATCGAAAAATACCGCGTCCGGCGCAACGAAACGACTTCGATCGCCGCGCCGCTGGCCGCGCGGCTGGGGCATGAGCGGCTGTGGCCGATGGACGACCACACCGCCGACCGGCCCGACGGCGACACCGATCCCAAGGCGTACGGCGCGGCAATCACCAAGGCATGGGACAACCCCATGACCAAGCGCCGGTTGGAAATCTTCTCCGCGATCCAGGCGCAGGTCGATACACCCGACAAACTGATGGCGATGTACCGCCGGTACAACGCGCCCGATATGGGCGGCATGGCCTATACCAGCGACTTCGGCGCCGCACTGGAGGAGCCATCGCCGCAGGGTTTCGGCCGCGGCTATGTGGCCTATTGGGAGGTTCGCAACCTGCGCATGGCCGCCAACATCCGCGATGTGATCGGCCTGAAACCGGGCATGCGGACGCTGGTGATCGTCGGGGCGTCGCACAAGCCCTATCTGGATGCGTATCTCGACCAGATGCACGACGTGCGGATTGTCGATGTGTTGCCGCTGCTGAAGTAACTGCCAACACCGCCGGAGTGGTGCGACTCCCACGCGGAAATCGATCCGTCTCTCGTTTCGGAGGCGACGGCGTTTTGAGACGATGCCCCCCGGTTTCAACGGGGGGCGATACCGATCATGTCAGGACCGATTCTCGCGCTGGCGATGACACTGGCCGCGCAGGATGCGTCGGCGGCCGATCTGCGCAGGCAGGCCGATGCGGCGCGCGCGCAGTATGAAGCGTTGCCGGCAAAGGCGCTCGCGGCCGAAATTTCCGAGAGTGAGAAGGCGGTGGCCGCGCAGCAGGCTGCGCTTGACGCACAGCGCGCGCGACTCGCGGCACTCAGGGCCCCTGCCGCGTCTCTCCCGGCACTGCCCGCACCCGCGGTCGCTGCACCAGCGCCTGTCGCGCTGATCGCAGCGGCACAGTCAAGCGGCGCCACCGTCACCAGCGAAACGAGCACCACGACGAACGGCACGACCGTCAGTCAGAAGACGACGGTAACACCGCTCAGCCAGAGAGACATTGCCGACGGCGAGAACAAGCGCAAATTCGGCGGCATCGAATTCGGTGTCGGCATCGCCTACACGCTCGACACCGGCAGATATCAGCGCATCCGCGAGGCGGAGCTGGTCAACGGGATCGTTCGCGTGAATCGCAGTGAGAATTCGTCGGCACGCTTCGTGCTCGAATCGCATTATCTGTTCACGCCGATCAATCGCCGGCTGAACGGCAACACCAGCGATTTTCTCGGCCTGACCAACAGTTGCGAGAAATGGACGGAAGAGACGACAAAGGCGGGTGACGGGCAGAAGCGGCCGCCAAAGCGGACGTACGAAACCATTCGCGCGCAATGGGGCATCGGCCCGTTCGTCGCGCTGCAACCCGGCACCGACAATGTGATCGACGCGATCGGCACCGGCATCATGGTGGGAGTGCGCCGGTCGTCGAAAAGCACCGACAGCTTCAACCTGGGCATCGGCGCGATGGTCGATATCAACGCGCAGACGCTGGGCAACGGCATCGTCGAGGATCAGCCGTTGCCGGCCGGCGACACGCTGCGGTTCAAGCGCCGGTCGCAGCTCGGCCTGCTGCTGATGTCGTCCTACTCGTTCTGACGGCGGCGTCCCGTTATCCCTTGTAGAGCCCGTCCAGCCGCTCCGCGTACACCTCGCGCAGGACGTGGCGGCGGATCTTGAGACTCGGGGTCAGTTGCTGGTTCTCGATCGCGAAGGGTTCGTCGGCCAGGATGAAGCGGCGGATGCGTTCGATCTGGGACAGGTCCTTGTTCACCCGCTCGACCGCGGCGCCGATCGCGGCCTTGAAGCCGTGGTCTTCCTTCAGCTTGGCGAAATTGCACCCCGTCCCCGACCTGGCGCAATATTCCTGCGTCCATTCGGGGTCGGGGACGATCACCGCGGTCATGTACGGTTTGCGGTCGCCATAAACCATTGCCTGGACGATCTCGTTCTGGAGCGTCAGCATCCCTTCGATCTTCTGCGGCGCGACGTTGTCGCCCTTGTCGTTGACGATGATGTCCTTCTTGCGATCGGTGATCTTGATCCGGCCGTGATCGTCGATCACGCCGATGTCGCCGGTGTGGAGCCAGGGGCTCTTGTGAGGCTCCGCCGGGTCTGGCTTCAGGACGCGCGCGGTCTCATCCTCGTTGCGCCAGTATCCGTGCATGACCAGTTCGCCGCGGACCAGGATCTCGCCGTCCTCGGCGATGCGGACTTCGGTGTCGGCCAGCGGCGGCCCGACAGTGTCGTGCTTCAGGCCCGCCGCGGGCCGGTTGCAGCTAATGACCGGCGCGGCTTCGGTCTGGCCATAGCCTTGCAGGAAGGTCAGTCCGAGCGATTCGAAGAACACGCCGACTTCCGGATTGAGCGGCGCGCCGCCCGAGACCATCGCCTTCATCCGGCCGCCGAACTTCTTGCCGATCTTGGGACGGAACAGGCGGTCGAGCACCAGCTTCATCGGCAAATCGAGCGGCGAGCCGGGCTTGCCCGCGGCCTTCTTGCCGCCGATCTTGATCGCGCGGTCGAGCAGATAGTTGCTGAGCTTGCCCTGCTTCTCGATCGCCTTGCTGATGCGCGTGCGCAGCACTTCGAACAGGCGCGGCACGACCACCATCAGCGTCGGGCGGACCTCCTCGATGTTGGACGCCAGCTTGTCGAGGCCTTCGCTGTAGTAGATCTCCGCGCCCAGCCCAATCGGCAGGAATTGGCCGCCGGTGTGTTCATAGGCGTGGCTGAGGGGCAGGAACGACAGGAACACCTCGTCGTCCCAGCCGAAATCCTCCGACACGACGCGCGCGGCGCCCGCGACATTGTGCAGAATCGCGCCGTGGTGCTGCATCACCCCGCGCGGCGCGCCGCCGGTGCCGCTGGTGTAGATGATGCACGCGAGGTCGCCGCGCTGCATCGTCGCGGACTTCGCCATCTCGGCGGGGTCGGTCGCGTGTTCGGCGATCAGCGTGTGCCAGTCGTGAAACTCGATCGACCCGGGCTGGCCGAGCTTCAGTTCGTCGAAGCCGATGACGATCCGCGCCTGCGACCGCAGGACGGCGGGCATCAGCACCTTGGCCAGCTTCTGCGTCGACACGATGACCGCACAGGCACCCGAATTTTCCAGGATGTGCTGGTGATCGCGTTCGGTATTGGTGATGTATGTCGGAACTGTCACGCAGCCCGCCGCCATGATGGCGAGGTCGCTGATGCACCATTCCGGCCGGTTCTCGCTGACCAGCATCACCCGGTCGCCGGCGCGCAGGCCGCTCGCCTTGAGGGCAGTGGCGAGTGCGGCTACCTGGCGTGCCGCCTCCGCCCAGCTGGTCGGCACCCATTCGCCCCCGGACTTGCCCCACAGGAACGGGGCATCGCCGCGTTCGGCGGCGCGGGTGAAGAACATCGTCACCAGATTGGGGAAATGTTCGAGCAGGCGGGGGGCGGCGGGCATGGTCTCTCCTGGGCTCGGCTTTTACCGACGCAATCTTATGTCACCGTTCGTTTCGAATAGTCGTCGAGCGCAGTCTAGACGGCATATCGGGAAATCTGTCTCGATACGGGGTCTCGACAAGCTCGAACCCTGCTCGACACGAACGGATTGGGGGAGTTCATCCTATTCCGGCGGCCGGCTGGGATCCTTCCCGAACCGCTTGATCTGCGTGACGTACCCCGTCTCGTCGCCGGCAACGCCCTCGCTGCGCGGGTCCGCGGCGCCGACCCAGCGCCCGCCGACCCATTCTACGGCATTGGCCTTCAGCCCCAGGCCACCGACGGTCACGCGTTCGCCGAGTGCCTGAAGCGCTGGCACCATCGCGGCGCGCTCGGTGCCGGCCTCAGCGGTCGCGTTCGGGCCCGGCGCATAGAGCAGGCCCATCGCGATCGCGTCCTGCGCGGACAGGTCGAAATCGATCACGCCCATGATCGCCTTCGCAATCTGCGCGATGATCGTCGGGCCGCCGGCAGCACCGACCGACAGGCGGACCCGCCCTTGGGCGTCATAGACGATCGTCGGCGCCATCGAACTGCGCGGGCGCTTGCCGCCCTCCACCCGGTTGGCGACAAGGTATCCGTCCTTGACCGGCACGGTGTCGAAGTCGGTCAGTTCGTTGTTGAGCACGATGCCGTTGACGGTCAGGCCGGAGCCGTAGACGCCTTCGATCGTGGTGGTGACGGCGACGACGTTCCCTGCGCGGTCGGCGACCGACAGGCTGGTCGTGCCCGGCGTCTCGGCCGGTTCGGCGCGCACCCGCGGCGGGGCGCCGGGCGGCGTGCCGGCGGTGATGCTGGCCAGTGTCGTGGTGGGGGAGATCAGCGCCGAGCGGCTGGCGAGATACGCGGGATCGAGCATGCCCGAGACCGGCACGCGGACGTAATCGGGATCGCCGATGTAGAGGTTGCGGTCGGCATAGGCGAGCCGCGAGCTTTCCGCGAACAGGTGCCAAGCGGTGGGCGAATCCTTGCCCAGGGCCTTCAGGTCGAAGCGTTCGAGCTGCTTCAGGATCATCAGCACGGTGATCCCGCCCGACGACGGCGGGCCCATGCCGCAGATGCGGTAGGTGCGATACGGCACGCAGACCGGATCGCGCGGCTTGGCGGCATAGCTGGCGACGTCTCCAGCGGTCATCTGCGACGGATTGCGCGCCGCTGTGCGGACGGTCGTCACCAGCTTCTGCGCATCGGGGCCGACGTAGAAGCTGTCGGCGCCGCGGCTGGCGAGGCGTTCGAGGAACGCGGCCATATCCGGATTGCGCACGGTGCTGCCGGCGGGAAGCGCGGTACCGCCGGGCGAGAAGATCGCGCGGAGTTCGGGCGTGATATGCGTGCCGTTCTTGGCAAGGCCGTCGACGAAGCGCGGAGAGAGCTGCCACCCGCCCGTCGCCAGCCGGATCGCCGGCTGGAACAGCCGCGCCCAGGGGAGCTTGCCGCCCGACCGATGGGCGAGCGCCATGCCGCGCAGCGCGCCGGGGACGCCGACCGACTTGCCGCCGGGCACCGCCTGGCGGTGATCCATCGGCTGGCCATCGGCGGTGTAGAACAGCCGCGGACCCGCGGCCATCGGTGCGGTTTCGCGGGCGTCGATCGTGTCGAGCGCACCGCCCGCCTGATGGCGGACCCAGAAGCTGCCGCCGCCGAGACCCGAGCTCTGCGGCTCGACGACGCCCAAGGCGAGCATCGTCGCGATCGCGGCATCGGTCGCGGTGCCGCCGGCCTTCAGGATCTCCACGCCCGCTGCGACCGCGCGCGGGTCGGCGGCACTGACCATGCCGGGCGCTTGGGTCGTCGTGGAGGACGCTGTGGCGGGGCGATCCGCGACCGGCGCGCAGGACGCGGCCAGCGGGAGCAGGGCTAGGACGAACGCTCTCATGGGGCAGACCCTAGCGTCGTGTGGGAGGGGTGCAAGCGCCCATGATCCTCCCCTGAAAGGGGAGGTGACAGGCCGCAGGCCTGACGGAGGGGGGTCTCGCTATCCGGAGAGGGTTACACCCCTCCGACGCGCGTACCGCGCGCCACCTCCCCTTGCAGGGGAGGATCAGTCAGCCGCCAATGGCATCCGCCACATTCGCGAAGCCGTCGCGGGCGAGCAGCAGGTCGAGCCCCGTCGCGATCGACCGCGCGAGGCCGGGGCCTTCGAAGACCAAAGCCGAATAGACCTGCACCAGACTCGCGCCTGCACGGATGCGGGCATAGGCTTCGTCCGCGCTGGCGATACCGCCGGCCGAGATCAGCGGCATCCGCCCGCCGGTGGCAGTGCGGAAGTCGGAAAGGCGCTGGGCCGCCAGCAGCGCGAGCGGCGCGCCGGACAGGCCGCCCGCCTCACCTGCATTGCCCGACTTGAGTGCCGGTCGCGAAATGGTCGTGTTGCTGACGATCAGCGCGTCGATTCGGTGGTCGATCGCGGCCCGCGCAATCTCGTCGATCTGCGCGGACTCCAGGTCGGGTGCGACCTTCAAGAACAGCGGGGTCAGCGCCGCCGCTTCGCGCGAGACGGCCAGCAGCTCGGCGAGCGCCGCCCCGTGCTGCAGGTCGCGCAAGCCAGGCGTGTTGGGCGACGATACGTTGATCGTGACGTAATCGGCGCAGCGGCTCGCGTGGGACACGCCCGTCACATAATCGGCGACGCGATCGGCCGCGTCCTTGTTCGCGCCGACGTTGATGCCCAGCACCCCGGCGCGCTCGCGCGGCAGGCGGTCGAGGGCGGCATGCAGCCCGCCGTTATTGAAGCCCATGCGGTTGATGACCCCGCGGTCCTCGACCAGACGGAACAGGCGGGGCTTGGGATTGCCCGCCTGCGGCAGCGGGGTGAGCGTGCCGACCTCGACGCTGCCGAAGCCGAGACCATGGAAACCATGCACCGCCTCGCCATCCTTGTCCGCCCCGGCCGCGAGGCCGACCGGGTTGGGGAAGTGTATGCCCGCGACGATGTTCGCGAGGCGCGGAGAGGTCACGACCTTGCCCGTCCGCCTTCCTGCCGCCGCCAGCGCGCGAATCGTCAGGCGGTGCGCCTGTTCGGCGTCGAGAGCGAAGAGGAACGGGTGATACCAGCGCATGGGTAGCGGTCTAGCGGCTCGCGGGGGGCGTCGTCACCCCCATGGGGTCAATCGCGACCGTGATATGCGCGCCTCGAAATTCGGGTATGGTTGCGCACGCGCAGATTGCGCAGTAGTCCTGCCGAAAATCGAAAGGAGCGGATGCAGTCATGGCCCTCGACGCGGAAACGTTCGACGCGCTGATCGATACCGTCCGCCGCTTCGTCGCCGAACGCCTGCGCCCGCTGGAGGCGCAGGTCGAGGCCGATGACGCGATTCCCGCCGATATCGTCGATGCGATGAAGGACATGGGCCTGTTCGGCCTGTCGATCGCCGAAGACTATGGCGGGCTGGGCCTGACGATGGTCGAAGAAGCGCGCGTCGCGATCGAGCTGGGGCGGACGACGCCTGCGTTCCGCTCGGCCTTCGGAACCAATGTCGGAATCGGCAGCCAGGGGCTGGTGATGGCCGGCACGCCCGAACAGAAGACCGCGTGGCTGCCGCGGATCGCGAGCGGCGAGGTGGTGACGAGCTTCGCGCTGACCGAGCCCGATGTCGGATCCGATTCGGGCGCGGTGCGCGCGCGGGCGGTGCGAGCCGAGGATTCGAACGGCGCCGACGTCTACCGGCTGTCGGGGACCAAGCGCTACATAACCAATGCCGATCGCGCCGACCTGTTCACCGTCATGGCGCGCACCGGCGACGATCCCGGTGCGCGGGGCGTTTCCGCCTTCCTCGTTCCCCGCGACCTGCCCGGCGTATCGGTCGGCGAGCCGGAAAAGAAGATGGGACAGAAAGGGGCGAAGGTCGCCGATGTCCATTTCGACGACGTCCCCGTTCCTGTCGCCAATCGGCTGGGCGCGGAGGGTGAAGGCTTCAGACTCGCGATGCGCGTGCTCGATCGCGGGCGGCTGCACATCGCGGCGGTGTGCGTCGGCGTCGCCGAGCGGCTGATCGCCGACAGCGTCGCCTATGCGCTTGAACGCAAGCAGTTCGGCAAGGCGATCGGCGAGCACCAGTTGATCCAGGCGATGATCGCCGATTCGAAGACCGAGGCGCTGGCCGCCCGCGCGCTCGTGCTCGACGCCGCCGACAAGAAGGATCGCGGCGAGGACGTCGTTCTGGAAAGCGCGGCGGCGAAGTATTTTGCGTCGGAAATGGTCGGCCGCGTCGCCGACCGCGCGGTGCAGATCTACGGTGGCGCGGGCTATATCGCCGATCATGGGATCGAACGGCTGTACCGCGACGTGCGCCTGTTCCGCATCTACGAAGGCACCAGCCAGATCCAGCAGCTGATCATCGCCCGCGAGACGATGAAGCGGGGCGGATGAACTAAAGCCCTCTCCCCTTCAGGGAGAGGGTTGGGAGAGGGGCAGTCATTAATCACAAGCAATAGGGCCGGTGTTGAGAGACTGCCCCTCTCCCCGGCCCTCTCCCCTAAAGGGGAGAGGGAGATAGCAATGGACACCAACACCCTCTTCCGCCTCGACGGTCGCGTCGCCCTGGTCACCGGGGGCAGCCGCGGGATCGGCAAGATGATCGCGCGCGGCTTCGTCGACATGGGCGCGAAGGTCTATATCTCCGCACGCAAGGCCGACGCCTGTTTCGCGACTGCCGAGGAACTGGGGCCGAACTGCATCGCGCTGCCGCAGGACGTGTCGACCGTCGCCGGGTGCAAGGCGCTGGCCGAGCAACTGGCCGAACACGAGTCCGCGCTCGACATCCTGGTCAACAACGCCGGCGCTGCGTGGGGCGTGCCGTTCGAGGACTTTCCCGAAAGCGGCTGGGACAAGGTCATGGACCTGAACGTCAAATCGCCCTTCTTCCTAACCCAGGCGCTGCATGGCGCGCTCAAGGCCGGGGCGGCGAAGGCGCGGCCGGCGAAGGTCATCAACATCACCTCGATCGACGGCATGCGGCTGAACGCGTGGGAGACGTACAGCTATCAGGCGTCAAAGGCGGCGCTGATCCAGCTGACCAAGCGCATGGCCGCGCGGCTGGTGCGGGACGGCATCAACGTCACCTCGATCGCGCCGGGTGCGTTCGCCAGCGACATGAACAAGGCCGCGCGCGACCACGGTGACGCGGTCGGCAAGAGCATTCCCGCGGGCCGGATCGGCGAGGCCGAGGATATGGCGGGTGTCGCGATCTACCTCGCCAGCCGGGCGGGGGATTATGTCATCGGCGAAACGATCGCCGTCGATGGCGGGCTGGTGCACGCATCGCTGGGGTCGAGCATCGATCGTTGAGGCAAGATCCTTCCCTGCAAGGGGAGGATTGATTTACCCCGCCGGCGTCACCTCGATCACGTCCAGCGTCGATTCGAGTGCGGGGCGCGGCAGGACGATGCGCCATTTGCGATCCGCCACGCGCTCGACCAGGCCCGCCATGTCGCGCACGCTGTCCGACCCATAGGCGAGCGGCGTCGGTTCGTCGGTCAGCGCCAGCGTGCCGAGGAACACGCCGCGCACCGCGGTGTCGGGATAGATCGTGCCGTTCACCCGCTGCGCGCCGTCCGGTTGCGTCAGACGCAGCACGTCGCCGTCCCGCACGATGCGACACGGCAGCGCGGTTTGCGGGGCTACCGCCGGGCGGGTTTCGTCGCGCACGCCCAGCTTGATCGCGCGGCAGCGATAGTCGCCCGGCGGCGGCGTCGGATCGGTACCGAGCGCGCGGTCGGGTTCGAGCAGCGCGCCTTCGCCGGTAACCGCGGCCATTCCGCTTCGCGCGCGGATCGTGTCGAGTGCTGTGGTCCACGCGTCACGCCAGGTGCGCAGGCGAGTCCGATCGCCCGGCGTCGCGATCTCGCGCCAGTTGGCGCCAGAGGGCAGGCGGCACTCGGTCGCCGGCGCGGTCGCACCGGTCTGCGCCGCGGCACCGTCCTGCGCGGGTGTGCAGGCGGCGAGCGCGGCCATCAGGAACGCCGATGCGCTCACGCCGCGGTCCAGCCGCCGTCGACCGAAATGTTCGCCCCCGTGATCTGCGACGCGGCATCGCTGCACAGGAACAGCGCGGTCGCGGCAACCTGTTCGGGCGTCACGAACTGCTTGGTCGGCTGGCCAGCCAGCAGCACGTCGTTGATGACCTGATCGCGCGTCATCCCCCGCGCCTTCATCGTATCGGGGATCTGGTTTTCGACCAGCGGCGTCCAGACATAGCCCGGCGAAATGCAGTTGGCGGTGACGCCGAACGTCGCACATTCCAGCGCGACCGTCTTGGTGAAACCGGCTAGACCATGCTTGGCGGTGACGTATGCCGACTTGAACGGCGAGGCGACCAGGCTGTGCGCCGAGGCGGTCTGCACGATCCGCCCCCATTTCTTCTTCTTCATATACGGCACCGCAAGGCGGGTCGTGTGGAAGGCGGCGTTGAGATTGAGCGCGATGATGAGGTCCCATTTGTCGAGCGGGAAGTCCTCGACCGGCGCGACATGCTGCATGCCCGCGTTGTTAATCAGGATGTCGATGCCGCCGAACGTGTCGGCGGCTTCAGTCATCATCGCTTCGATCTGATCGACCTTGGTCAGGTCGTGGCCGGAATAGAGCGCCTTGCCGCCGCTGGTCGCCTCCAGCGCGACACGCTCCTTCTCGATCGCGTCCTTGTCGCCGAAGCCGTTGATGACGACGTTCGCGCCTTCGCCCGCCAGCGCCTTGGCATAGGCCAGGCCGATGCCCGAGGTGGAACCGGTGATGAGGGCGGTCTTGCCTTTCAGGAACATGCGTTCGTCCTTTCCAAACGGAAAATTCTCACCCCCGCGTCAGGTCGAACGCCGCCGTCCGCCCGTCGAGGATGTTGCTCGCCACGAGTCGCGACCTGGCCATCGTCTCGGCCACCGCAGCACGGCCGGCCGTCCAGTGTTCGCGCATCGTGCGGGCGGAGAATTCGAAATCGCGCGCGCCGCCTTCCCAGGCATTGGCGCGGTAGATCAGATGAACCAGGCTGACCGGCATCTCGTCGGCCTCCTGCGCCAGCGCGGCGACTTCCGGGTCATCGCGCAACTCGGGCGGCAGCTTGGCGATGAGCGTGCGGATGGCCTCGCGCTCCTTGCGCAGTTTGAGCCGTTCGGCGGACACCTGACGGGTGCGGCTGGAGAAGCGGATTTCCTTTTCGCGCGCCATCACGTCCATGATCGTCTTCGGCCGGTCGGCGGCGGCGGAGAACAGGTCGACCTGAAAGACCAGCATCTCGGCGCTCTGGTGGTCGAGCACATGCGTCAACGGCGTGTTCGACACGATCCCGCCGTCCCAATACCAGCGCCCGTCGATCTCGACCGGGGGCAGCCCCGGCGGCAGCGCACCCGACGCCATGATATGCCGTGCGTCGAGCCGTTCGGTCGTGGTGTCGAAATAGCGGAAGTTACCGCTTTCGACATCGACGGCGCCGACCGACAGCCGCACCGGCCCCGTGTTGAGCAGGTCCCAGTCGATCAGCGTATCGAGCGTTTTCGCCAGCGGCGCCGAATCGTAGAAGCTGAGCGCGGCGGGCGTCCCCGGCGCGGCGAAGGTCGGCGGCACGCCGCGCGGTGTGAAGAAGCCGGGCACGCCGGTCGCCATCACGCTCCACGCCGACCATTCATGGACAAATTCGCGGACCTGATCCTGCGGAAAGATCGGAAAACTGGGCAGCGCCGAGGTTGTCGTGTCCCAGAAGGCCTTCAGCCGCTCGACGCGCTGCTCGGGCGGGTTGCCCGCGACGATCGCGGCGTTGACCGCGCCGATCGAGATGCCCGCGACCCAGTCGATCGCGATGCCGGTTTCGGCCAGCGCCTCGATCACGCCCGCCTGATAGCTGCCGAGCGCACCGCCACCCTGCAGCACCAAGGCCACGCAGTCGGGCAGCGGCAGCGCGGCGTCGCGGGCACGGGCTTTGCGGCGGGGGTCGGCGTCGGCCATCGGCGCTCTCAATGACTCCGTGCGCGGATGGTTGCAACCTCCGCGGCCCTCAGAGCATTATGTGACGGACAAGAAACGAACGCCGAACAACGAACAGGGGGCAGGCGCGATGCGTCTCGACGATCTCGATCCCAGCGACAACGTTCGCGATCTCGGCTCCGGCGGAGGCGGCGGTGGCGGGATACCGATCCTCGGACTACTGCTGCCCTTCCTGTTTCGCGGCAAGATGGGCTGCGGGTCTCTCGTGCTGATCGGCATCGTCGGCGCGTTCCTGCTGTTCTCGGGTGGCCTCGGGTCGCTGACCGGCGGTGGCGGCGGCCAGCGCACCGGTGGATCGACGACGGCGGGCCAGTCGGGCGCGCAGGTCTGCAACACCGAGGATCGTCTGCTGTCGTGCCGCGTTCTCGCATCGACCGGGCAGGTTTGGGAAAAGATCTTTGCGGCGAATGGCCAGCGCTATCAGGCGCCGACGCTCAACTTCTACCAAGGCGGGACTCGGTCGGGCTGTGGCCAGGCATCGTCGGCGGCCGGCCCCTTCTACTGCCCGGCGGACAATGGCCTCTACCTCGATACCACGTTCTTCAACGAACTGCAGAACCGCTTCGGCGCGAAGGGCGACTTTGCTGAGGCCTATGTCATCGCGCATGAAGTCGGCCACCATATCCAGAACCTGACCGGCGCCGCGCAGAAGGTGTCGCAGATCCAGCGCAGCGGCGATGAACGCGCGGGCAACGCCGCCTCGGTTCGGCTCGAGCTTCAGGCGGACTGTTACGCCGGCGTCTGGGCGAAGCTCAGCGGCCGGCTGGAGCCCGGCGACATCGAGGAAGGCCTCACCGCCGCGAACGCGATCGGCGACGACACGCTGCAACGCCAGAGTGGCGGCGCGGTGGTGCCCGACAGCTTCACTCACGGGTCCTCCGCCGAACGCGTCCGCTGGCTGAAGCGCGGGCTCGATACGGGCGACCCGGCGCGGTGCGATACGTTTTCGGGGGCACTCTGACGAAAGGGGTCCAGGCTTGCCCCGACCCCGGCTGTCAGGTCCGATATCGCACATCGAGCGAATAGCATCTAAGGGTTCCGGCGGCGCCAGCGCGCTGATGGACCAAGCGATACAGAAACCGCGGATGTTCCGCGGGTGCACCCAAGAATTAAAAGCTCAAGAGCGAAGATATCGAGATCGACCGGCGTGCTTTCGCGCGCCAGGGGGGCTTAATGTCGCTCGTCTCGTTCTCGCTCGTTTTTCTCGCTGCCGTCGTCCATGCCATGTGGAATCTGCTCGCCAAACGGGCGGCATCTGTTGGACCGGTGTTCGTCTTCACGTACAACGCGGTCGCTTGCGTCGTTTACGGACCTTTGGCGCTCTATCGCTTAGCGCATGACAGTAGCCACTGGAGCGCGGCTGGCCTTGCGCTCGTCGCGCTGAGCGGCGTGTTGCACCTTGCCTACAGCCTGTGCCTTCAACGCGGGTACCGGGTGGCTGACCTGTCGATCGTCTATCCGATAGCGCGGGGGACAGGGCCGCTCTTGTCCAGCATCGGCGCCTTCCTGATCATCGGGGAGGCGCCAAGCATCTTGGGTCTCGCCAGGCTGGCTCTCGTCGTTGGCGGCATCCTGTTCATCGCGACAGGCGGCGATCGGCGCGCGTTTCGCCGGCCGGGTGGGCAAGCGGGGGTGCGATGGGGCACCGCCACCGGCAGTCTGATCGCGTCTTATACCGTCGTCGATGCCTATGCTGTGAAGGTCGTCGGCATTGCCCCGGTCGTGCTCGACTGGCTCAGCAACCTGATGCGGTTCGTCTTACTGGCGCCGATCGCCGCACGCGAACCCCGCCCAATAGCGGCGATGCAGGGGCACTGGTCGACGGCGATCGGCGTCGGCCTATTGTCGCCGCTGTCCTATATTCTCGTCCTTGTCGCGTTGCATGACGGAGCATCGCTCAGTCTCGTCGCGCCGATGCGGGAAATGTCGATGATGGTCGGCGCGCTGCTAGCGATGCTGGTACTGAAGGAGCGGATCGGCACGAGCAGGCTGATCGGCTGCGCGCTCGTCATCGGCGGAGTGGTGCTGTTGGCGACTCGGTGACGAAACGGCCCGGGCATCGCTGCCCGGGCCGCCTGCGTGGCCCGTCCGGCTTGGGGTCGGACGGGCTGACTATGCTCTCAGGCTCAGTAGGTGCCCGAGAAGCTCTTGTTCAGGTTCGTCTTGCCGCTGTCGTCGGTGTCACGCGAACCGGCACGGTTGCTGGTCGTGTTGGTATCGCCGAACATCGCAGCCGACTGTTCCTCGTCGCGCCACTGCTTCTTGGCCTCGTCCGCCGACTTGGTGATCTTCACCTTGTCGTCGACCGAGCTGATCCAGCTCGACGGGATCGAGTGATGGCGGCCGCCGGCATCGACGTCGTTCTTGGTCAGGATGATGCGGTCGCCGCGCACCTTGTCGACCGTGCCGACATGGGTGCCGTCCGAACCGACGACTTCCATATGCTCGGTTACCTTCGACAGTGAATCACGCTGCGTCTGACGGTTCGAGCGCCAGCTGCTGAATTCGTTCTCGAACTTCTTGCCGTTTTCGCGGCGATATTCGCTGTAGTCGCGGTCGAGCGCGTCGATCTGGCCACGGCGCCAATTGTGGTAATCGTCGTCACGACCATAGGCAGACGTGTTGCCCATGCGCTCGTCATAGCGCTGGTCGAACTCGCGGCGACGCTCGGCTTCCTCGTCGCCGAACCACGAACGGACTTCGTCCCCGGCGCGGGCCATGAAGCCGCGGTCCTGATAGTCGTAGCCCTGCGGTGCGCGGCCGTAGTCGCGGCCTTGATTGCGGGTCTGGTTCTGACCCTGCCAGCCGCCGCGATCGTTATGCTGGTTCCAGTCGCGATCGCGGCCGTAGCTGTTTCGACCATAATAGCCGTTTTCGGTGAAGCGGTGACCGTCATGGCCGTACGAGCCGTGCCATTCGCTGCTGCCGCCGCCGAAGCGCTGCTGACCGTAGGTCCCGCGATTATAGTCGCGGCCCTGGTCACGATTGCTGCCGTAATAGTCGCGATTGCCCGAACCGTAGCTTTCGCGGCCGCCCCAATTGTCGGGACGATAATCGCGGCTGCCATAGCCGGTGCCGCCGCTGCGGAAGTTACGATCCTCGCGATTACCACTCATTTCGCCTGCGGTACGATATTCGCGCGCACTGGAATAGGTGTAGTCGCGTCCCGAACCGTAATCGCGGGTATAATCCTGCGGATCACGATCATAATTGTTCGGGAAATCATAATTGCGGTCGTTCGCCATATGACAAGCCTCCTGCACGAGTGTTTCGGGCGCACGGCGAATGTTTCATCCTCTCCGTGCGGACGTTGGCTCTGAAAGGCTTGAGAGGGGCGATTTGTTCCTGATCGATATCGTATCGAACCGACGAAACGAGACGATCGAGCGCCGACGTGCAGACATGCGAATAACGACGCGCGGGCGTTGCATCGGGCCGGGCATATCGGTAAGGGAGCGGCCCCGGCAGCGCTTTGGCGTGGCCGGTTTCGAGAGTGCGGGGCTGTAGCTCAGATGGGAGAGCGCTGCAATCGCACTGCAGAGGTCAGGGGTTCGATTCCCCTCAGCTCCACCACCCGCTCTCGATCGTGTTCGCCTTGCCTGACGCTGCCAGCCCATGTGGAAACGGGTTCCTAGCGCCTCGCTCGCGCTATCTGTCCGTATCCATTTTAGGTTGCCCGAATGCCGTTCGAAAATCTCCCTACCGTCCTCGCCGAGGCGCTGACCGCGCGCGGTTACGAAGCGCTGACCCCCGTGCAGGCGGAAGCCACTGCCGACGAAGCCATCGGTCGCGATCTGATCGTGTCCGCCCAGACTGGCTCGGGTAAGACAGTCGCCTTCGGCCTCGCCGCAGCACCCGACCTGCTGGAGGATGGCAAGCTGCCGCCGGCCGGTGCCCCGCTGGCGCTGGTCATCGCGCCGACCCGTGAACTCGCGCTGCAGGTCAGCCGCGAGTTGGGCTGGCTGTACGCCGGTGCCCATGCCCGCATCGCGACCTGCGTCGGTGGTATGGACGCCAGCCGCGAGCGCCGCGCGCTGAACGGCGGCGCCCACATCGTCGTCGGTACGCCAGGGCGCCTGCGCGATCACCTGGAGCGGGGGGCGCTCGACCTGGGTAGCTTGCGCGTCGCGGTGCTCGACGAAGCCGACGAGATGCTCGACATGGGCTTCCGCGACGATCTGGAAGGAATTCTCGACACGACGCCGGAGGGTCGCCGCACCCTGCTGTTCTCGGCGACGATGCCCAAGCCGATCGTCGCGCTCGCCAAGCGCTACCAGCGCGATGCGCTGCGCATCTCGACAGTGGGCGAGAACCGCGGGCACGGCGACATCGCCTATGTCGCGGTACCGGTCGCGCCGTCGGACATCGAACATGCCGTCATCAACCTGCTGCGTTTCTACGAAGCGGAGACGGCGATGCTGTTCTGCGCCACCCGCGACAACGTCCGCCACCTGCACGCGACGCTGATCGAGCGAGGATTCGCCGCGGTCGCGCTGTCGGGCGAGCATAGCCAGAACGAGCGCAACGCCGCGCTGCAGGCGTTGCGCGATCGTCGCGCCCGCGTCTGCGTCGCGACCGACGTCGCCGCGCGCGGGATCGACCTGCCGACGCTCTCCCTGGTCGTCCATGTCGAGATGCCGCGCGATGCCGAGACGTTGCAGCACCGCTCGGGCCGCACCGGTCGCGCCGGCAAGAAGGGCACCGCCGTGCTCATCGTCCCCTATCCGCGCCGCCGCCGCGTCGACATGATGCTGAAGGGTGCGCGGATCAACGCCCAATGGCGCGACCCGCCGACCGTCGAGGACATCCGCGCGCAGGACCGCGAACGCCTGCTCGCCGACCTGCTGGCGCCGGTCGACGTGGATGAGGAAGATACCGCGCTGGCCGAACGGCTGATGGCCGAAAAGTCGCCGGCCGAGATCGCCGCCGCGCTGGTGCGCGCGCACCGCGCCGCGCTGCCTGCGCCCGAGGAATTGGTCGATCGCAGCGCGTTGTCGCCGATGGAGCAGAAGGGCCATCGCCCGGGCTTCGACGATACGGTGTGGTTCAAGATGGACATCGGCCGCCGTCAGAATGCGGACGCGCGCTGGATCCTGCCGCTGATCTGCCGCCGCGGCCACATCACCAAGGCCGAAGTCGGCGCGATCCGCATCGGGCAGATGGAAACAAGCTTCCAGATCCCGCGCGGCATCGCCGATCGCTTCTTCGACGCGGTGAAGCGCAGCGCGGGTGAGGACGAGGTGACGATCATCCCGTCGGACGGCCCGCCGGCCCAAGGCGGCGGCAGCGCCCGCCAGCGCGGCGGCCCGAACCGGCCGCAGCAGCGCCCAGGCGGCGGTGCGCCGTATCGTGCCAAGCCTGCGGGTCCGCGCGGGCCGCGGCGGGGGTAAGCGCGCTCTCTCGATCGTCAGCCCCCCCATCACCGTCATCCCCGCGCAGGCGAGACCTCTGCGAAAGGAGGTCTGGCGTTGGTATGACGTGTAGCCGAGGCGGTGGCGGTTGGTTTGACGGGAGTTGGCTTGACAGTTGTGGCAAATTCGATGTCGCAACCCGTCTCTGTCGTGT
>CAJYOI010000013.1 GCA_913776045.1 uncultured Sphingomonas sp. | reverse complement strand
CCGCTTTCGACCGTGCGATCGACAATCAGGTCAGCCGACTGCGCAAGAAGGTCGAAGTCGATCCCAAGGCGCCGCAACTCATAAAGACTGTCTGGGGCGGCGGCTATACGCTGGCGGCCGAAGTCATGCGGCTTTGAAGCTCGCGCGATATCCCCGCAGTCTCGCCGGACAGGTGCTGCTGCTCGTCGCGATCGCGCTGTTTGTCGCGCAGGCGATCAATTTCGGCCTGCTGCTGCGGGAGCGGCGCGAGTTTCGGCTCGCCGCTGCGACCAATCCGGCCATCACCCGCCTGATCGACGCCAGCGAGCGCCTGGATGCCGGGCGCAAACTGCCGCCCAATCGCCCCCGCAATCGCGTTCGGCTCGCGAATAGCCCACCCGTCGCCGCCACGACCGAGCGCGTGCAAGAGGTGCAGCAGGCGATCGTCGCCGGCCTGACCGACGCGGGCATCCGCTTCACCCGCGTGGAGGCCGGTCTGCGACCGTTCCGGATGGGGGAAGACCGTCCCGGTCCCGCCGGCAAAGCGCGGCGCGAACGGATGCGGCGGTTCGTCAGCGAGCTCGTCATCGCGGTCGAACAGCCTGGCCGCGGCTGGCTTACCATCGTCACGCCGTGGCCGCGCACCGAGCGCGGGATCATCGCCCAGTTGTTCGCCCAGACCCTGGTCCTCTACGGCATCGTCCTGCTTGCAGTGCTGTGGATCGGTATGCGGATCGCACGCCCCCTGCGCACGCTCGCCACCGCCGCGCGCGGCTTCCGCCCCGGCGATGCCGCCGAGCCGGTCGAGGAGCGCGGGCCATCCGACGTGCGCGCCGTGATCGCCGCCTACAACACGCTGGGCACGCGCGTTCAGGCGATGCTCGACGAGAAGGACCGGATGCTAGGCGCTATCGGGCATGACCTGCGCACGCCTCTGGCCGCGCTGCGCGTACGCATCGAATCGGTCGAGGACGACGAAGACCGCCAGCGCATGGCCGACACGATCGACGAGATGGCGCGAATGCTGGAGGATATCTTGTCGCTCGCGCGCCTCGGCCGCTCGAGCGAACCGATGACCGAAGTCGATCTGGCCGCGCTGGTTGACGCCGTCGCCGAGGACTTCCGTGATTTGGGCCATGATGTCGAAACGCGCGACGCCGAACGCCTGCCCTGGCGCGTCCGCCCGGCCCCGATGCGCCGCGCCGTCCGCAACCTGGTCGAGAACGCGATCAAATATGCCGGGGGTGCTGAGGTAGTGGTCGAGCGCTCCGGCGAGGGTGCATGCATTGCCGTGCTCGACCGCGGGCCCGGGATCCCGGATGACCGGCTGGCGAATGTGTTCGAGCCATTCATCCGCGTCGAGACGTCGCGCAACCGCGATACGGGCGGGATCGGCCTCGGTCTCGCGCTGGCGCGGGCGATCGTTCAGGAGGTCGGCGGCACGCTGACGCTCGCCAACCGCGACGGCGGCGGGCTGGCGGCGACGATTACGCTACCGACACGACGCAACTAACTTCCGGCAGCACCGTTCGAGCACTGATGATCGCACGGTCTACACCAACGCCCGCATGATTACCGTCGCTTCCTACAATATGCGCAAGGCGATCGGCACCGATCGGCGTCGCGACCCGATGCGCGTGCTCGGCGTACTTTGTGAAATCGATGCGGACGTGATCGCGCTGCAGGAGGCGGATCGCCGTTTCGGCGCCCGTGCAGGCGTCATCTCCCCGCACCTGCTCGACGAACATACGCCGTGGAAGGCGCTGCCGGTCGGCGTCCGCACCCAATCGATGGGGTGGCACGGCAATGCGCTGCTGGTCCGCAAGGACGCGGTCGTATCGGACTGCGAAGCGATTCACCTGCCGACGCTCGAGCCGCGCGGTGCCGTCATGGCAGATGTGCGCGTCGGCGGCACGCTTTTGCGTGTGGTCGGCATGCACCTCGACCTGTCGGGTCTGTGGCGGCGGCGACAGGCGCATGCGATCCTCTCGCACATCGCCGCATCGGCGGTGCACTATCCGACGGTGATGATGGGCGACCTCAACGAATGGACCCGCGCGGCCGGGTGTCTGAAGGACTTCTGTCACGACTTCACCAGCGCCGAAACCGGTCCCAGCTTTCACGCCCGCCGGCCAGTCGCGCGGCTCGATCGCATCCTCGTCTCGCGTGAATGGCGGATCCTGGAGTGCGGCGTCCACGCCAGCCTTGCCGCGCGCACCGCGTCGGATCATCTTCCGATCTGGGCGAAGCTTGAGCTGACGTCGGCATAGGGGGCGGATGCGCGAGAAGGAACTGCGGCTGGCGCTGATCTGCTACGGCGGGATCAGCCTGGCCGTCTACATGCATGGCATTACCAGCGAAATCTGGCGCCTGGCTCGCGCGAGCCGCAGCTTTCAGGACGGTGCCGAACCCGGCGCGGGGTCTGAAGGCGTGTACCACGCGCTGCTGAGCGAAATCGCGACCCATGCCGAGGTGCGGCTGCGCGTGCTGCCCGACATCATCGCCGGGGCGAGCGCGGGCGGGATCAACGGCATCTTCCTGGCGCAGGCGCTCGCCACCGGTCAGTCGCTCGAACCGCTGACGACGATGTGGCTGGAGAATGCCGATATTGAGGCGTTGCTCGATCCCGATGCCGCCCCCGACCGCTTTTCGAAGCTATGGGCGACGCCGCTTGCCTGGATGGTCGCCGACCGCAACCAGATCGATGGTACCGTCGAGCCGGGATCCCGCGAAGAGGTGGCGCGCAAGCTGCGGCATTTCATCCGCTCGCGGTGGTTCGAACCGCCGTTCGGAGGCGCGCGGCTGACTCACATGCTGCTCGACGCGCTGGACGCCATGGCGGCCGGGCCGAAGGGCGAACGCCTGTTGCCGCCCGGCCAACCGCTCGACCTGTTCGTCACCGTCACCGATTTCCGCGGCCACCCCGAACGGCTGCGCCTGAACTCTCCCGCGGAAGTGGTGGAAACCGAGCATCGCCTCGTCTTCCCCTTCTCCGACAGCGGCGATGGCCTGCTGGGCGACACGCCCGAACTCGCGCTGGCCGCCCGCGCGACGTCCAGCTTTCCCGGTGCCTTCCCACCGCTGAAGGTCGGCGAAGTCGATGCAGTCCTGAAGGAGCGCAGACAGCGCTGGCCCGGCCGCAAGGCATTTCTCAACCGCGTCCTGCCGCGTCACGCCGCGGTGAACGCCGCCGAGAGCGCGGTACTGATCGACGGGTCGGTGCTGGCCAACGCCCCCTTTCGCCCCGCGATCGACGCACTGCGCGACCGGCCCGCCAAGCGGCAGATCGACCGGCGCTTCGTCTATGTCGATCCGGTTCCGGGCTACGACTTCAATCTGGGCCTGTCGAAGGTCGAATCACCGGGCTTCTTCCAGACCATTTTGGGCGCGGTCAGCGAATTGCCGCGCCAGCAGCCGATCCGCGACAATCTCGACGCGATCGACGCCCGCACCGCGCGGGTCGAGCGGTTGCGCGACATTCTTGCTGGCCTGCGCGGAGACGTCGAGGCTGCTGTGGTCAAGCTGTTCGGCTATACGCTGCTGCTCGACTATCCGACCCCCGCACGCCTCGCCGGGTGGCGGCGCCGCGCGCAAGTGGCCGCCGCGAAGGACGCAGGCCTATCCTATTCCGCCTATGCGCGGCTGAAGCTCGCGGACATCACCGCGCAGACCATCGGCACGCTCCAGCGTACGGCGGGCGACACCGGCCCCGACAGCCGCCGCCGGATCGGCGCCGCCGTCGACCGCGCGCTGGCCGAGCGTGGAGTAACAATGGAAACCGCAGCGGATCTGGCGATCACGTCTCCGATCGTCGATTTCCTTCGCCGCTTCGACTTGGGCTTTCGCGTCCGTCGCCTGCGCCTGATGGCCCGCCGCCTCGCCGAAATGGACGAGTTGGGGAGCGATACCCTGCTCGCGCCGGTGCGGGAGGCGGTCTATGCCTCGCTCGCCGAATATCTCGATTTCGAACGCAGCGACGCCTTCGTCGCGCTCCGCCCCGACATCCGCCGCATCGCCAGCGATCCCGCAGCGACGCTGGCCGCACTCGACGCCGCGATGGACCTGCCCGGCGTAGATACGCGAACCGACCGGCGGCTGAGCGAAGGCCTGACCGCGCTGCCCAAGGACCTGCGCCGTCCGCTGCTGCTTGGCTATCTCGCCTTTCCGTTCTTCGACATCGCCACTCTGCCGTTGTTGCAGGGTGAGGGGCTGGACGAGTTCGATCCCGTAAAGGTCGATCGTATCTCGCCCGACGACGCGAAGGCGATCCGCGAAGGCGGGGCGGCAGCGACGCTGAAGGGCACGCAGTTCCACAATTTCGGCGCCTTCTTCAGCCGCGCGTATCGCGAAAACGACTATCTGTGGGGCCGTCTTCACGGCGCCGACCGCTTGATTGACATCGTCGTCTCCACGCTGCCCGGCAGCGCTCGCCTGAAGCCCGGGCGCATCGCCGCGATCAAACGCGACGCGTTCCTGGCGATCCTGGCGGCGGAAGAAGAGCGACTGACCGCGATCCCAGGCCTATTCGAAGCGTTGCGCCGCGAGATCGGCTGAGGCTGGTCAAGCGAAGCTTCCCGGCATAGGATGGCGCCATGCAGTTCCTGAAGACGTTGCTGATCGTATTCACCGTCGGCCTTGCGGTGGCGTTCGCCTTCAACAACTGGACGAGCGTCGACATCCGCCTGTGGGGCGGGTTGATCGTCGACATCAACAAACCGCTGCTGATGCTGCTCTGTTTCCTGCTCGGAATGATCCCGACCTGGCTGTGGCAGCGCGCGATCCGATGGCGCCTGGCCCAGCGGTTGGCGGTAAGCGAACGGACAGTCGCCGATCTGCGCATCGCGGTGACTACCCCGCCGGCAACCCAGCCCGCAACTTCGACCCCAACACTGGCGACTCCGCCGGCGGACGGCGATCCCCTGCCTCCGGTGGCGATCGAGGAGCCGAAACCATGAGCTCGCGCCTGTACGTCGCGCTCGACACCCCCGATCTGGCGCGGGCCAAGGCGATCGCCCAGCGCGTCCGCAATCACGTCGGCGGACTGAAGCTGGGTCTGGAATTCTTCATGGCCAACGGCCGCGCCGGGGTGCGCGAGATGGCCGACATCGGCCTCCCGATCTTCCTCGACCTGAAATTTCACGACATTCCCAACACCGTCGCCAAGGCAATCCAGGCGCTGCGACCGCTGGAACCCGCGATCCTGACCGTCCATGCCAGCGGTGGCCGGGCGATGCTCGAGGATGCAAAGGCTGCGGCACCGACCGGCACCAAGGTCGTCGCCGTCACCGTGCTGACCAGCCTGGACGGCACGGACCTGTCGTCGATCGGCCTCGCCGCCGATCCCCACGAACAGGTCGTCCGCCTGACCGAACTCGCGCGCGAGGCTGGGATCGACGGCGTCGTCTGCTCGGGCGAAGAGGTGAAGGCGGCGCACAAGGCATGGCCACAAGGCTTCTTCGTCGTGCCCGGCGTGCGGCCGGCCAATAGCGTGGTCGGCGACCAGAAGCGCGTGGTGACGCCGCGCGCCGCACTGGATTCCGGCGCGTCGATCCTGGTCGTCGGCCGCCCGATCACGCAGGCGGAAGATCCCGACGCTGCCGCACGGGCGATCGAGGCGACGTTGTGAGTACGGGCGTCAGCTCGACAACGCCACGTTAGATTTCATCATCCCGCACTTGATCCGGGATCGAGGGTCGCAGGCGACTCGGCTTTTGGCTCTGGATCCCGGATCAAGTCCGGGATGACGGTGATTTCCCCCGCCCCCGCATCGATCCTCAATCGCGCGCCAGATGCACGAAATCGCGCTCGAAGCTCTTCAGATGCGCGCCGCCGTCGACGAAAATTATCTGCCCCGTCACCGCCGGCGCCTGTGCGAGCCACAGGACGGCGTCGGCGACCTCTTCCGCCCGAGCGTTTCGCCCGAGCGGCATCAGCGCACCCACCCGATCGAACTGGCCGTCCGCATATTCGTCGGTCGGCAGCACCAGCCCCGGCGCGACGCCGTTCACCCGCGCTTGCGGTGCCAGCGCCAATGCCAGGGTTCGCGTCGCCTCCGCCAGCGCCTGTTTCGACATCGTATAGGCCAGCTGATCGATCGGCGGGTTCGCGATCCGCTGGTCGAGGATGTTGACGATCGTGACACCCGAGCGCCCGTCTGCCACCGCCTTCGCCAGCGCAACCGGCGCGGCTAGATTGGTCCGGACCAGCTCCATTACCCGGTCGTAGGCGCAGTCGGCGCCGTCCATCGCTGCAAAGCGCGAGGCGCAGTTGACCAGAAGATCGATCGGCTGACCGAAACGATCGGCCACGGTGCCCGGCAACCCGCTCACCACCTGGGCGTCGTCGAGGTCGGCGACGAACATCTCCAAGCGCCGCGCCCCCAATCGCTCGGTCAGCAACTTCTCTGGCGCATCGCCGCTGCGCGACTGCACCGCCAGGTCGTAACCGGCCTCCGCCAGCCGCGCCGCGATATGCGCGCCCAGCCGCCGCGCGCCACCGGTCACGAGCGCCAGCGGCACGGTCAGCTCCGGTGCCGGACCAGCGTGATGCCGATCGATTCGCTGCCCTCGGCGATCGCCAGCTTGACGATTTTGATCTGCACGCGCTTCACCCGCGCATCTTGCAGGAACAGCGTTTCGGCGATGTGGTCGGCGACGCCCTCGATCAGCGTGAAATGCACGCCCTGCGGCAGCGCGTCAGTCGCCGCGTGGCGCAGGTCCATATAGCTCTTCGACGCTGACAGTGACGCATCGTGCGCGAACTGTGGCGGGCAGTCCAGCTCGACATCCATCGAAATGCGCAGCGGCTGCGGGAGGTGGGTTTCCTCCGAATAGATGCCCGTCAGCACCATGACCTCTAGGTCGTGCACCTGAAGCGTCAGACTGTCGTGCACGGGCAGCGTCACCTTGATTGTAGGAAGAATGAGCGCGCCGCATAGCAGAAGCCGGGACGAGCGAAAGCCTCAGACGCGCGGACGAACCTCTCCTTGGCCGTCCGGCACGCCTAGCCCCCGCGCCAGCAAGCGGCGCGGCTCGAATGGTCCGGGCAGTCGCCACCCACCGGTCGCGTCGGCGGTAAAGTCGAAGAAGCGGCCGTAATATTCGGGATCGCCGATCAGCATCAGCGCGTCCGTCTCCGGCAACGGAGACGAATCGGCCGCTGCCAGCATCTGCACCATCAACTGCTGGCCGATGCCGCCCCGCTGGATTGACGGTTCGACCGCGACCGGGCCGACCAGGATCATCGGAACGTCACGACCATCGTTGCCGACGAACCGTACGGGCCAGCACTGGATCGTGCCGGCCAGCGCTCCGTGCTCGTCGATCGCGGCTAAGCTCAGCGCCTCGATCTGGCGCGTGCCGCTGCGCAGCCGATACGCCGTCCGCCAATGCCGATCCGGCCCGAACGCGCGGTCGAGCAGCGATTCGACTGCGGACGCGGGACTATCGGACAGGGGGATGATCGTCATGCCGGGGTCGCTTGAAACACAAACCCCCGCCGAACCGGGTGGTTCAGCGGGGGTGTGGCGCGCCCGGAACGATTCGAACGTCCGACCCTCAGATTCGTAGTCTGATGCTCTATCCAGCTGAGCTACGGGCGCTTGGGAGTGGCGCTGATACGAGGCGAATCGGGGGTTGGCAAGCCATTGCTGAAAGAAAATTGCATCCCTAGGTTTTCAGCATGAAATACAGCCTGCTGAGCCTTCCGCTGATCCTGTCCGCCTGCGCGAACCAGCCGGTGAATGCGCCTTCCCTTCTGCCTCGCGCCATCGAAACGCGCGGCGAAACGCCGACCGTGCGCGACGAAACCGTGCGGCCCGACCCCACGCTCAATGCGAAGATCACCGCAGGCGTCGCCACGTTCGACAAGGCGGCGGCGGCGTTCGAGGTCGGCAAAACCGCACTCGCCCGCCGGATCGAAGCGGGCAAGGGCGCGGCGGAAGGGTCCGAACGCTGGCTGGATGCTCAGCAGTCCCTGGGCGAACTGCAACAGCTTCGCACCGCAGCCGACGGGGCGATGAGCGATATCGAGGCGCTCGCGATCGCTCGGGCCGGTACGGGCCAGCTCCCCTACCCCGACCTCGACGCCGCCATCGCGCGCGCCCAGACGGTAATCGACCGCCAGATGGCGGAGGAAAACCGCCTCCGCGCGATTCTCACCTAGCGGAATTCCTTCAGGACCGGCAGGATCGTCGCATAGTCGTCGGTCCACGGCGTCAGATCCCGCCGCGGATACAGCGGCCGCCACGCGCTGCCGTCGCTGATGACCAGCGCAAAGGTCGATGGATCGCGTGTCAGCACGATCCAGTCGCTGACCGTCGCCTGCGCGCCTTCGCTTTCGTGCGGGCTGTAGTGCAGCATCGCGCCCATCCATCCCTTGGCCGATGCCGCGACGATCGGCTCCAGGTCGAGGAAGCGGTTGGAGGTGTGGACGAGCAGCAACCCCTTCCTCTGCAGCACCCGCCCATATGTCTCGAACGCCTCACGCGTCATCAGATGCATCGGGATGGCGTCGGACGAGAAGGCGTCTAGCACCAGTACGTCGAGTGAATTGCCCACCTGCTTCGCCAGCCGCATCCGCGCGTCGCCCAGCACGATGTTCGCCTGCGGTAGGCAGCGCGACAGGAAGGTGAACTTGGCCGGATCGCGCGCGATGGCGACGACCGCCGGGTCGATCTCGAAGATTGTCCAGCGCTGGCCGGGCTTGGCGTAACATGCGAGCGTCCCCGTACCCAGGCCGACCGCACCGACCCGCGCGTTCGTGCCATACAGCCCCGGCGTCATTCGCAGCGCCACGCCGACGCCCGACCCTTGCACATAGTAGCTGGTCGGATAGCGCTCACGCTCGGGCGTGCCGGTCAGCTGGATGCCGTGCAGCGTCGTCCCATGCGCCAGCGTCCGCTCCCAATCGTAATTGCGGATCGTATAGACACCGAAATAGCTGCGCGTGCGGTGTTGCCCCTCCATCGTCGTCTCGAGCGCGCGCCAGCCGCCGAACAGCATCAGCGATCCGAACAATGCGATCATATAGGGCAGGCGCTTGCCGACGAGCAGGATGCCGAACACGCAGAGCACCAGATACACGATGTTCTCGGCGTCAGCGTTGCCGGCTTCCGTCTGGCCAATCGCAAAAATGGCGAGGCCCGCGACGATCAGGGTGACGACGGCGATCCGTATCGCCATCCCGCGCGGGTCGGTCGCCCAAACTCTTGCGATACCCGGTAGCAAAAACGCCTGGGGCACCAGCAAACCGGCCGCCAGTACCAGTAACGGATATTCGTAGGTCCAGTCGAACACGACCGGCGCGACCAGCCCGGAGAACACGCCGCCGAGCGCCCCGCCCACCGACATGGCGAGGTAGAAGCCCGTCAACCGATCCGGCGCCGGCCGCAGGTCGTACATCCGCGTGTGGAGCGCGACCGACACGACGAACAGCAGCAGCAACGCGATGCCGGCGTTCAGATAGGGCATCGCATGATGCCCGGCGATCATAACGCCGCCGAACAGCAGGATGGTGATCGGCGAGAAGCGGGTAATGGCCTCCGCGATGCCGCGCCGGCTGGCGAAGGCCACCGAGAAGCTCAGCAGATAGAGCCCAAGCGGCAGGACCCAAAGCAGGGGCACCGCGACGATATCGGTCGTCAAGAACGTCGAGGTCGCCAGCATCAGCCCCGAGGGCACGAAGGCCAGCGCAATCCACAGCAGAACACGGCGGAACGGCGTCCGCTCGCTCGGCACCGCAATCGGCGCATCCGCTGCCACGCGACGCGGCAGGCGCAGCGCGCAGGCGACGACCAACACGAACAGCGCGACATAGCCCACAGACCAGACGAGACTCTGCCGGTCGAGCGTCATCGTCGGCTCGACCAGCAGGGGATAGGCGATCAGCCCGCCGAAACTGCCGATGTTCGAGGCCGCGTACAGCGCGTACGGATCGCGCCCCGGTGCGGCCACCGCATACCAGCGCTGCATCAGCGGTGCTTGTGCGGACACCGCGAAGAACAGCGGGCCGATCGATGCGCCGAGCAGCCACGGCACCCACACCGCCGGCTCGGCATCCGCCGGCAGGTCGAAATTGTAGAGCCCGATCGGCAGCCACAGCGCCGCCAGCGCCAGCACGACCAGATGCACCGCCGCACTCTGCCGCGGCCGCAGCTTGCTCAAGGCATGCGCATAGGCATAACCGCCCAGCAACAGCGCCTGATAGACCAGCATCGCCGAATTCCAGACGGCTGGCGCGCCCCCCAGCCGCGGCAACGCCATGCGCGCGATCATCGGCTGGACCAGGAACAGCAGGAACGAACCTGTCAGGATCGTCATGACGAACAGCGCGCGGGCAACGCGCGGCGTGGGCGTCCCGTCGGCGTCGCTCACGCAGCCAGCCGATCGATTGTGTAGACCAGGTGACGGCGCAACGGATGCCCCTCGGAAAAATCGGGATGGTCGAAATCGAGGTCCGGGCGGGCGGACATGCCAAGGCGTCGCATAAGACCCCAGGACGCTTCATTCGCCGGAACGGTTCGTGCGGCGATGCGCGGACGGTCGGTATGCGCCCAGCCCCAGGCTAAACTCGCCTCTGCCGCCTCGCGGGCATAGCCCTGCCCCCTGGCATTACGCGCGAGCCGCCAGCCGATTTCCAGCTCGTCGTTGACGTTCGTACCGGGATGCCCGCCAAGTCGCAGCCCGCAGAAGCCCAGGAACGCTCCGTCGGCCGTCCGCTCGATCGCCCAGAAGCAATGCCCCTCACGTGCCTGCGAAGCGCTATGTCGCTCGATCACCGCGACCGCAGCGTCGCGATCGATCACGCCGTTCAGGTGGCGCATGACATCCGAATCGCGGCTCATCGCCGCGAACGGTTCGATGTCGCCATCCTGCCACGGCCGCAGATTCAGCCGCTCGGTCTCGATCATGCCCCGAGCAGCCGCGCGGCGAGCGGGGCGTGGTAGGTCAGCACGCCCGAACAGCCGGCACGCTTGAACGCCATCAGCGTCTCCAGCACCACCGCATCGCGCTCCGCCGCGCCGACCGCAACCGCGGCCTCGATCATCGCATACTCGCCCGACACCTGATAGGCGAAGACCGGCACGCCAAACTCGCTCTTCACCCGCACGACGATGTCGAGATACGGCAGGCCGGGCTTCACCATGACGCTGTCGGCGCCTTCGGCCAGGTCGAGCGCGACCTCGCGGATCGCTTCCTCGGCGTTGGCGGGGTCCATCTGATATGTCTTCTTGTCGCCCTTCAGCAGCCCGCGCGTGCTGACCGCATCGCGGAACGGGCCGTAGAAGCCGCTAGCGTATTTTGCGGCATAGGCCATGATCTGGACGTTGCGGTGGCCGGCGCTCTCGAGCCCCTCGCGGATCATGCCGACGCGGCCGTCCATCATGTCCGACGGCGCGACGATGTCCGCCCCCGCCTCGGCCTGGACCGCCGCCTGGCGGACCAGCACTTCGGCGGTTTCGTCATTCAGCACATAGCCCGCACCATCGACCAGACCGTCGTGGCCATGGCTGGTATAGGGATCGAGCGCGACGTCGGTCAGCACGCCCACGTCCGGCGCCGCATCCTTGATCGCGCGGATCGCGCGGCACATCAGATTGTCGGGGTTAAAGGCCTCCGCCCCGTCGTCGCTGCGCAGATGGGGCGGCGTGTTAGGAAACAGCGCAATGCAAGGGATGCCGAGCGCCGCCGCTTCCTTCGCGCGCTCCGCGATCTTCGCAAGCGACCAGCGCGAGACGCCCGGCAGGCTGGCGATCGGCTCCTCGTCCGCGCCTTCGGTCACGAACAGCGGCCAGATCAGGTCGGCCGGGGTCAGCACGGTTTCGGCGTGGAGACGGCGGCTCCAGGTGGTGGCGCGGGTGCGGCGCAGGCGGAGCGCAGGATATTGGGACATGCGCGGGTCTTGCGCCATCGTGGCGATGGCATCAAGCGTTACGCATCCGAACCGGCCGCGGAGCGTTGCACCGCATCATGAGCCGCTTCACCTCCGCCGCCCTGATCGTCAACGCCAAGTCCCGACGCGGGCAAGCCTTGTTCGACCAGGCGTGCAAGGCGCTGGATACGGTCGACTTTGCGGTCGACGCCCATGCGGTCGAAGATCCGCGGGATTTGGAAAAGACGGTCGAGCGCGCGCTGGCGAAAAAGCCCGAACTTGTCGTCTTCGGGGGCGGCGACGGGACCATCAGCGGACTCGTAGACCTGCTCGTCGGCAAGAATGTGGTGCTAGGGGTGTTACCGCTCGGGACCGCGAACAGTTTCTGCCGTACCCTGGGGATACCGCTCGACATTCCATCGGCGGTTCGCGTGCTGAGCGAAGGTCAGCCGAAGCGGATCGATCTCGGCATGATCGACGACGATTATTTCGCCAACGCCGCGACGATGGGCATCGCGCCGAAGATCGCAGAGACGGTGCCGCACGACCTGAAGAAATGGCTCGGCCGCGCGGGCTATCTCAGCTGGGCGGCGCTGCAATATGTGAAGTTCCAGCCCTTCCCGATTACGATCGACGACGGCCACGGCCACCCCCGCGTGCTTCGCGCTGTTGAGGTCCGCATCGCCAACGGCCGCTTCCATGGCGGACAGGAGATGATCGAGGACGCCGCGGTCGACAGTGGCGAGATCGTGGTGGAAGTCGTCCGCGGACATCTGCGCAGCCGGCTGATCTACAATTGGGCGGCGAATGTCCTGCGCCTGCCCCAGCGGCGCGAAAAGGTGACTGTGTTCCGCGGGAAGGCGATCCGCATCGACAGCGACAAGCCGCGTGCGATCTCCATCGATGGCGAGGTATTGGCGAAGACGCCGGTGACGGCGAAGGTCGCACCGGGTATCATCGAGGTGATGGTGCCGGCCTGAGCGATACGCCAACTCCATTAGTGCTGAGCTAGTCGAAGCACCGCTCTTCGAGCCTCCCGGCGAGCGTATCGGAGAACAGCCCTTCAACAAGCGCAGGGGGATCGGATCAAGAGGCTCACTTACCCCGTCGGATGCAACCGCCCAGCCGGCTCGGCATCGGCGTGGCTCTGCTCTTCGCAATGCTCCGGCTCGGGCGCCAGAAGGGCCCCCCGGCGCCAGTTGCCAAAGCGGTAGTAAGCGACGGCCATCACCAGATTCGCTGCCGATCCCATCGGGAAACTCCACCACAGCGCGTCCGCACCCCACGACGGCAGCAACGCCGCTGCGAAGCCCAGGCGCACCGGGTACATCGACACGAACAGCATCATGAGCGGCGCAACCACCGCACCATTTGCGCGAACGGTCGAGAACAACACCATCGTCGCCCCAAACAGAATGAAGCCCCAGGCCGCGACCAACTGGATGTGCTCGGCGATCGGCATCGCCGGACTGCCCTGGCTCAGGAACAGCCCCAACACCGCGCGATCGAACACCGTCGTCACCGCGACCATCACGCCGGTCAGCACCAGATTCGTAACCAGCCCCGCTCGCGTAATGCGATCGACCCGATCCCACCGTCCCGCACCGATGTTCTGCGCGGCCATCGCACTCACCGCTGCGCCGATCGCCAGCGCGGGCATCTGGATATAGGTCCACAATTGCTGTGCGACGCCGTAAGCTGCGACGGTATCGACGCCCTGCCGGTTGACCAGCCCCGCCATCGCAAGGCCGGCGGACGACATGACCAGCATCTGCGCGCCCATCGGCAGGCCCTTGGTCGTGATCGTGCGCACGAGCGGGCCATGCGGCTTGAGATAGCCGAGCTCGCGCCCGCGCAGCCGCAGCGGCAGATTCTTGGCGTAAACGTAGAGGATCAGGCAGCCGAGCGAGACGTGATTGGCGATCAATGTCGCTGTCGCAGACCCAGCGATGCCCAGCCGCGGAAAAGGCCCGATGCCGGCAATGAAGAAGGGGTTGAGGCCGGCGTCGATCACGACGCTCAGCGCCATGAACCAGAAAGGCGTCGTCGAATCGCCGGTGCCACGCAGGCCCATCATCACCAGCACGCTCAGCATCGATGCCGGCAGGCTGAGGAAAATGACGCGCAGATAGGCGAGTGCCAAGGGAAACGCACCGGATGGGGTGGACAACAGCCTGAGAATATCCGGCGCGAAAACCCATCCCAGCACTGCGATCGCCACCGCGCCGCCCAGCACCAGCCCGACCGCCGTGCCGAACGCCTGCCGCGCCGCTTCGATATCGCCCCGGCCGATCGCCTGGCCGACCAGGATCGTCGCCGCCATGCCGAAGCCGAACACCGCGCCGAACATCAGGAACATGATGATGTTGGCATTCGACGTCGCCGCCAGCGCCGCCTCACCCAGAAAATGCCCTACCCAGATCGTGTTGATCGATCCGTTCAGCGACTGAAGGATGTTGCTGCCGAGCGTCGGGAGCGCGAAGGCGAGCAATGTGCCGGCGATGGGGCCTGAGGTCAGGTCGCGACCGCCCCTCGCTTGCTTCGTCATGCAGGACTCGATCCGGCATACAGAGCCACGAGCGCCATGGCCTGCGACGCTGGACCCCGGGTCGAGCCCGGGATGACGACGATGGCTGCGGCGACCGTCATTACCCAAGACGCCCCAAGGCCGCCGTCAGCCGCTCGGCCTCCGCCGACTTTTCGGCATGGTCCGCCTTTGCCTTCTCGACCGCCTCGGGCTTCGCGCGTTCGACGAAGCTCGGGTTACCGAGTCGCCCGGCGAGCGCATCGCGCTCCTTCTCCGCCGCCGCGATCGCCTTGGTCAGGCGCGCGCGTTCGGCGCCGAGGTCGATGACGTCGCCCAGCGGCAGCACGAACGTCGCCTCGTCGACGACGATCTGAAGCGCGCCACCCTCAGGCGCCGCGCTGTCTGCACGGTCGATCCGGGCAAGCCGCGCGATCACCGCCGCTTGTGACGCCAACCGCGCATCGGTCGTCGCCGATGCCTCACGCACGTGCACCGGCAAGCGCGCGCCCGGCGGTACGTTGAGTTCGGTCCGCGCCGCGCGGACTTCGCTGACCAGCCGGATCAGCCATTCGATCTCGGCCGCCGCGCCCGGGTCGAGCGCGCGGGCATCCGCCATCGGCCATTTGGCGACGATCAGGTCGTATTCTCGAGCTCCCATCGCATGCCACAGCTCTTCGGTGATGAAGGGCATGAACGGGTGAAGCAGTACCAGGATCTGGTCGAGCACCCAGCCGGCAACTGCGCGCGTCTCGTCCGCACCAGCGACGCCCTCGCCCTGCAGCACCGGCTTGATCAGCTCGAGATACCAGTCGCAGAACCGGCTCCAAACGAACTGGTAGATCGCATCCGCCGCACCGTCGAAGCGATAGTCGGCCAGCGCCAGGTCGACCGCCTGGATCGTCTGCACCGTCTCCGCGACGATCCACTTGTTCACCGCCAGAGTCGCGGCCGGTGGCTCCAGCGTCGTCGAGGCGACGATGCCGTTCGACTGGCAGAAACGGCTGGCATTCCACAGCTTCGTCGCGAAGTTGCGATAGCCCTCGACCCGCCTCTCATCCATCTTGATGTCGCGGCCCTGGCTTTCCATCGCCGCCATGAAGAAGCGCAGCGCGTCGGCGCCATACTGGTCGATCAGACCCAGCGGGTTGACGACATTGCCCTTCGACTTCGACATCTTCGCGCCGTCGGCCGCACGGACCAGGCCGTGAAGGTAGAGCGTGCGGAACGGCACATCCTTCAGGAAGTGCATCCCCTGCATCATCATCCGCGCATCCCAGAAGAACAGGATGTCGAAGCCGGAGATGAGCACGTCGTTGGGGTAGCGGCGTTCCCACTCGCCCGCCGCCTCAGGCCAGCCCATCGTCGCGAACGGCCACAGTGCAGAGGAGAACCAGGTGTCCAGCACGTCGGGATCGCGCGTCAGTTCGACGCCGGCGCCGGCCTGGACCTGCGCCTCTTCCTCGGTTTCCGCGACATAGGCGTTGCCGTCGGCGTCGAACCACGCCGGAATCTGGTGCCCCCACCAGAGCTGGCGCGACACGCACCACGGCTGGATGTTCTCCATCCAGTTGAAGAAGGTTTTCTCCCACGTCTTGGGCACGATCTGGATTCGACCGTCGCGCACCGCCTCGACCGGTCCCCTGGCCAGCGTCGCGGCGTCGACATACCATTGGTCGGTCAGCCACGGCTCGATCACCACGCCCGATCGGTCGCCATAGGGAGTCTGGATCGTCCGCGGCTCGGCGTCATGCGCTTCGCCGTCCTTGTCGACGTGCGGGATCAGGACGCCCTCGTCCTTCAGCCGCGCGACGACCGCCTTGCGCGCCTCCGCCGTCGACAGGCCAACGAACTCGTCGGGGATCAGCCCGTCCGCCGTCTGGACGATGCGCGCCTTCGCATCGAGCATGTTGAGCATGTCGCGCGCGGCGATGCCGGCGCGCTTGCCGACCTCGAAGTCGTTGAAATCATGCCCCGGCGTGATCTTCACCGCGCCCGACCCCAGCTCCGGGTCGGCATGTTCGTCGGCGACGATCGGGATCAGGCGGCCGGTGATCGGCAAGCGGACCTTCTTGCCGATCAGCGCAGTATAGCGCGCGTCATCGGGATGAACCGCGACCGCCATGTCGGCCAGCATCGTCTCGGGCCGGGTCGTCGCGACCTCGATATGACCCGATCCATCGGCCAGCGGGTAGCGTAGGCGCCAGAAGCTGCCCTTCACTTCGCGCGTCTCGACCTCCAGGTCGCTGATCGCGGTGCCGAGGCCCGGGTCCCAGTTCACCAGCCGCTTGTCGCGGTAGAGCAGGCCCTGGCGGTGCAGCTCGACGAAGACCTTCAGCACGGCCTTCGAGAAGCCGGGGTCCATCGTGAACCGCTCATTCTCCCAATCCATCGAGCAGCCCAGGCGCCGCAGCTGCGAGGTGATCTCGCCGCCGCTCTCCGCCTTCCACTGCCACACGCGGTCGACGAATTGGTCGCGGGTAAAGTCGGTCCGCTTCTCGCCAGCGGCGTTCATCTGGCGCTCGACGACCATCTGCGTCGCGATGCCGGCGTGGTCGGTGCCGACGACCCACAGCGCGTCCTTGCCCTTCAGCCGCGCGTGGCGGACGAGGATATCCTGCAACGTATTGTCGAGCGCGTGGCCGATGTGGAGGCTGCCCGTGACGTTGGGCGGCGGGTTGACGATCGTCCAGGGTTCCGCGTCCGGGCGGTCGGGGCGGAACTGGCCGCTCTCCTCCCAATGCGCATACCATTTCGCCTCGATAACGGCGGGATCGAAAGTCTTTGCGAGTTCGGTCATGCGAGGGCCCATAACCAAGGTCGGGGCCCTCGCACCACCCCCGTTATTGCGCGGCCTTGCCCGTCCAGCGACTCAGCCAGCCCAGCACCTCGCCGTACCATTGCCGCGAGTTCTTCGCCTTCAGCACCCAGTGGTTCTCGTCCGGGAACACGACCAGCCGCGACGGAATGTTGCGCCGCTGGAGCGCGGTGAAGCTTGCCAACCCTTGCGTGTAAGGGATGCGGAAGTCCTTTTCGCCCGTCACGACCAGCATGGGGGTCTTCCATTTCGCGACGTGGTTCACCGGATTCCAGCGCTCGAACGCTTCCGGGTCCTCGAAATACGCCTTTCCGCCATGCTCCCACTCGTCGAACCACAGCTCTTCGGTTTCGTACGCCATGGCGCGCGCATCGAAGACGCCGTCGTGCTGGACCAGGCACTTGAACCGATCGGGCCACTGACCCGCGATCCAATTCATCATGTACCCGCCATAAGACGCGCCGAGCGCACAGGCATTGTCGGCGTCTAGCCAGTTGAATTTCGTCGTCGCGGCGGCGAGGCCCTTTTGCAGATCCTCCAGCGGCCAGCCGCCCCAATTGTTGCGGATCGCGTCGGTGAACGCCTGGCCGTAACCGGTCGAGCCGTGGAAATCGACCGCGACCAAGCCGTAGCCCGCGCCCGCGAATACCGCGGGATTCCAGCGGTACGACCAGCTGTTGTTGCTCGATCCCTGCGGTCCGCCGTGGACCATATAGGCGATAGGCACCTTGCCCGTGCTGCCCGCAGGCTTCACCGCATACCCCCAAACGGTGTCGTTGTTCGCGCCCGCGAAGTTGAAGCGCGTGACGGTCGGCCAGTCGATGTCCTTGAGCTTCTCCGCATTCACGCTGGTCAGGCGCGTCGCGCGCTTGCCATCCACGCGGTAGAAATCATCCGGCGCGACCAGGCTGTTCATCGCGTAAACGAAACCCTTGGCGGTCGGCACCACCGCGGTCACGTTGCCGGTTTGCGTCAGCCGCGTGACCTTGGCCGTCGCGGCATCGACCGACCACACCGGATTTTCCTGCGTATCCTGCGCGGTCACCAGAATACGCTTGCTGTCCGGCGTCCACGCGATCGATTCGACCGAGCGATCCCAGCCGCCGGTCAGTGCGCGGACCTGACCGGTCTGGAGGTCGCGGACCATCAGCGTCAGCTTGTCCGCCTCATAGGTCGGGCGCGCCATCGCCGCCCAGGCGAGCCAGCGGCCATCGGGCGATACGCTCGGGAAATTGTCCGTCGCGTCGTTGGCGTCGGTCAGATTGGTCGGCGCGGCCGATCCGTCGGCGGGTGCCGAGAAGATATCGAGGTTGGTCGAGGTAGATTCGATCCGCCCTGCCTCGCGCAGCGCGAAGTACACGGTGCGCCCATCTGCGCTCCACGCTACTTCCTCGCCGCCACCGAAGGGCTTGGACGGGGTATCGCCGATCAGCTTGCCGGTGATCGCGACGCCGTCACCCGGCGCGCCGTCGGCACCAAGCGGCAGGACGAAGAGTTGCGAGCGATTGCCGTCGGACCACGTGTCCCAGTGGCGCACGAATAGCTGATCATACGTGCGCGCGGAGCCGGCGTTCGGGTCCTTCTTCTCCATCGCCGGCGCCAGGCTCGGCGCGCCGGGCTTGCGGTCGGCCCAGATAAGGATCTTGTCAGCCGTAGGGGCGACCTTGAACCCGCCGAAGCCGCCCTGGAACCCGGTCAGCTTGCGCGGGGCTCCCCCTGCCAGAGGGATCGCCCAAACCGCGTCGTCGCCGCCCTTGTCCGACTGGAAATAGACGGTGTCGCCGACGATTTGCGGGCTGGTTTCGTTGACGTCGGCCTCGGCCGCGAGCTTCTCCGGCGCCGCGCCCTTGCGCGTCAGGTCGAGACGCCAGAGGTCGAATCGGCCGCGGTTGGCGGCGAGGTCTGTTTCACGCTGTTGCCAGACGAGCCAGCGGCCATCCTTCGACACTGCGGGCGACGACACGCGCGACAACAGGGTCACGTCGTCGATGGTCAGTTGGCGGGCATGCGCTGAGGAAGAGACGGCGGCGGTGGAGAGCAGCACCGTGGCTGCGAGCAGGATGTGCTTCATGGACGGCAGGTGTACTCCAGCCGCCGCGTCAGACAACCCCGTTCGGCCCCTCCAGCAACGTCCTGATCCGCTGGGCGAGTTCGGCGCGGCGATAGGGCTTGCGCACGAGGTCGAACGCTGCGCTTTCGGCGTCGAGCGCACGGTCGGAATAGCCGGTCGTCAGAAGGATCGGCATCGCCGGCATGCGGCGGCGTACTTCCTTGGCCAGTTCGACGCCGTTGATCCCGCCGGGCATGACGATGTCGGTGAAGATCAGACGGAAGTCGCTGTCGTGGTCGAGCAGGTCGATCGCCTTGCTGGCGCTCGGGCAATGCACGACGTCATAGCCAAGATCCTCCAGGATCGCACGGCCGAGCTGAGCTATCTCTTCCTGATCCTCGACCATCAGGATGCGCTCGCCCTGCCCACGGGTCTCGCTGGTCTGCAGCTTCTCGGGCTCGACAATTCCGCGGGCGCGCGGGAAAAACATCGCGACGCGGGCGCCCTGCCCCTCGACATTCTCGGCCAACACGCCGCCACCCGACTGGCGCACGAAGCCATAGACCATCGACAGGCCAAGCCCGGTGCCCTTACCCACTTCCTTGGTCGAGAAGAAGGGATCGAACACGCGGTCGATCTGACTCTGGTCGAATCCCCTGCCGGTGTCCGTGACCGCAAGCCGGATATATTCGCCCGGCTCCAGCCCCGGCGCGAGCGGCTGATCGGCGGTCGAGACGACATTCTCCGTTTCGATCGTCACCTCGCCCTGGCCGTCCATCGCATCGCTGGCGTTGGACAGCAGGTTCAGCAGCGCCATTTCCGCCTGCACCGGATCGACGCGACAGTTCCACAATTCGTCCTGGAAATGGCGACGGATGGTCACGCCGTCCGCCACGTTGCGTTCGATGATGGCGCCGAAATCGGTGATCAAAGTGTTGAGGTTGAGCAGCCGGTCGCGCAGTTCCTGCTTGCGGGCGAACGCCAGCAGCTGCTGCGTCAGCGTCGCGCCGCGATTGGCCGCCGTCCCGATCGCCTCGACCGCACGCCGCGAGGCACGATCGCTCGGGTCGATCCGCCCCTCCAGCATATCGACATAGCCGAGCACGACCTGGAGCAGATTGTTGAAATCATGCGCGATGCCGCCGGTCAGCTTGCCGACCGCTTCCATCTTCTGTGCCTGGTGAAGCGCGTCCTCCGCCTCCTTGCGACGCGAGATGTCGAGCTGGCTGCCGAAGAAATAGAGCAGGTCGCCATTGTCGCCGAACACCGGCGACACGAACAGAGCGTTCCAGAAGGTCGACCCGTTCTTGCGATAGTTCAGGACTTCGACTGCGACTTCCTCGCGCTTGCGGATCGCCTCGCGCACTTGGTCGATAACGTCGCAATTCGTTTCCGGACCCTGCAGGAACCGGCAGTTGCGGCCGATGATCTCGTCCAGTTGATATCCGGTCATCCGCGAAAACGCGTTGTTGCAGAAGACGATCGGATTGTCCGGCTGGTTCGGATTGGTGACGATCATCGGCATGCGCGTCGTTTCGACGGCGGCGAAGAAGATATCGTGCGACGACTGTTTGGTCGGCGTGCTCGAATCGCTCAGCCGCGGCGCCGGAGGCATGCCCCGATGGGTGCCCGTCAGGTCTTTCTCAGGCGGTGTCGGGGTGCCGGGCATTCAGGGGGTAACTCCCGGATCGATAAGCAGTTGCCCGCTTACAGACCGCGCCCCGAAATGCGAGCGATTTCCTTGGCGACCATCGTCTCGACGATGGACGGCAGATTGCTGTCGAGCCATTCGCGCAGCATCGGACGAAGCATTTCGCGGACCAGCCCTTCCAGCGTGTCACTGCCGGCTACATCCGGCTTCACCACCAGGCGCGACAGGGCCTCCAGCGGGCTGCGGGTCGCCTCGATCGTGTCGGGCGACACGATCGCATCCGGACGAGCGGCAGCGGTGGGCACCGGGGCTGGCGTCGGCTCGACCGCGGGAGGTGTGCGCATCGGACGAATGGTGTCGCGGCGCACGGTCTGCTCAGCCGTCGGGAACGGTGCGCGCTCCGATAGCTCCAGCACTTCGTCGCTATCGCCATCGTCGTCCAACGGATCGTCGTGGGCGGCGATCGGCCGCGGCGCGGCGCGACGCGGGCGGCTGTTGCCGGCCGGCGTCTCGCTTTCCTCGATCACCCGTTTGATCGAGGAAAGGATTTCCTCCATCGTCGGTTCGCTACTGACATCGCCCATGCCGACAGGCCCCCGACGGAAACGTGGTTAACGCGGTGTTCCTGCGGGATTTGTCGGGGCGGTGTCAACCGATTGTCGTCCGACGCGGCCCGCCGGCGCCCCTTGCGGCGGGGTGCCGGGGTTGAGCGCGGCCGGATCGGTCCCCGGCGGACGCGCCAGCGCCGGATCGCCCAGTTCCGGGTTCGGCCCGACGACCGCGGTCTGCGGCGCGACATCGACGGTGCGCGTGGCAACCGCTTCCGGCGCCGGATCGCTGCCCCAGTCGCCGATCTTGCGGCGTACGCGGTCATAATTGGCGATCGGATTGTACAGCGGCCCGCCGTCGTCCAGATTCAGATCGTCGGCCTCCGCCCGGCCCATCGCCGCCAGCAGCGCGAAACCCGCGACATAGGCGTCGCGCCGTGCGGACACGAGCGTGACCTGAGAATTCAGCAATTCCTGCTCGGCATTCAGAATGTCGAGGATGGTGCGCGTGCCGACGCTGTTTTCGGCGCGGACACCCTCCAGGCTGAGGCGGTTGGCCTGTACCGCGACTTCGCTCGACGCGATGACCTGTTGCGCGGACACCCAGCTCGCATAGGCCGAGCGCACCTGCGACACGACGCCGCGTTCGGTCGCGGTGACCTGCTCGATCGCCTGGGCTTCTCGCGCCTGCGCCTGGCGAACCTGTGCCGCCGGACGCCCACCCTGGTAGATCGGCAGCGACAGTCCAAACCCGGCGGTCAGGCCGTAATCGCTTTGCGGCGCGGCAGTGATCGGCGATGCCGATCCCAGCGTATTCAGGAAGTTGTAGTAGGTGCCGCCAGCCTGCGCGTTGATCCGCGGCAATCGCGACGCCCGCGCGACGCGCGTGTCGTACCGCGTCGCATCACGTGCCTTTTCGGCGGCCTGGAGCAGCGGATTTTCATCGAGTGCCGTCGATACCGCCGTCGTGGTATCGCCCGGCAAATTGGGCAACGGCGGCGGCGACTGGAGCACGCCGGCCGGCGCGCCGACGACACGGATGTAATTCTCACGGCTTGCGATCAGGCGCGCTTCGGCCTGACGCAACTGCCCCTCGGCCAGCGCCCGACGCGCTTCGGACTGAGCGACGTCGGTACGGGTCAGGTCGCCCACTTCGAACCGGTCGCGCGAGGCCTGAAGGTTGACGCTGAGCGCGCGCACGTTCTGCTGGTTGAGCGCGACGACCGCTTCGTCGCGGATGACGTCCATATACGCCGCGACCACGTCGGTGAACAGGTTCGCTTCCGTCCCGCGCAGATTGGCGCGCCCAGCCTCGACGCGGGTTTCCGCCGCACGCACCGAATTCTTCACCGCACCGAACGCGATGATCGGATAGGCGACGCTCGCCTGCGCGTTCACTTGCCGCGCCGGCGCGAAAATGTTGTTGCCGGCCTGACGGACATTTTCGGTGAAGCTGCCCTGCACGTTCGACGACGGCAGACCCGACGCGCGGGCGATCGACACATTTTCGTCCTGTGCACGCAGATCGGCGCGGGCACCGGTGATAGTCGGGTTACTGCGATAGGCGCGGATCAGCGCTTCCCGAAGCGTCTCCGCCGAGCCAGCGCCCGCACCCGCCACCGCCAGGACCGCCCCCGCGGTCGTCAGGAGAAACCGTCGCATCAATTATCCCGGAAAATGAAAGGCGCGCGGGCGTTCGAAGCCCGGCAGCGTCACGCAATCGATGTCAGCGAACGGGACGAGCGCGAAGCCGTCCGACTTCACCCCGCTCGCCAGCCGCGCCACGCCGCCGTCGATCAGCCCGGCCAGCACACGGCCACCGGTCTTCACCTGCGCGACCAGCGCGTCGGGCAGTTGCTCGACGGCACCGTCGACGATCAGAACATCGTACGGGCCATGGTCGGCGGCACCGTCGGTCAGCGCGCCTTCGACGATCGTCACGTTGCCGGCGTCGGCGAGCGCAGAACGTGCAGCCGCGGCCAACTCCGCCTCGCTCTCGACCGCAACGACCTGCGCGACCAGCTCGGCCAGCACCGCGGCGGTATAACCCCGGCCCGCGCCGATCAGAAGCACCTTATCATGCGGCGACAGTTCGGCCGCGGTCAGCAGGCGGCCTGTCGCCAGCGGCGCATTCTGTTCGCGGCCCGCACCCAGCGGCACCGGGCGGTCGCGGTAGGCAAGTTCGGCTGCTTCGGTCGCCACGAACGCTTCGCGCGGCACGTCGGCCATCGCGGCGATCACACGCGGATCGTTAACGGCCGTCGTCCGCAGCTGGCTCACGACCATCGCGGCGCGCGCGGCGGCTTCGGTGCTGTTCCCCATCATCGTCGTCATGTCCCCGACATCGCACAACCGTATTAGTCATGCAATACAGTTGTTGCTATCCCGCCCGCTCTACCCGCCGCGCCGGGCTACGCCAAGCGTCGGGCGTGCAACACAGGACAGGATTCCGCTTAACCGCCGCGCCGATGTCGCGAACGTTACGGAGAGTTCACTTGAGATCGGACCAGATCGAACCTTTAAATGCGGTTGCTGACAGTCAGCACCGGAGAAATCCCATGCGCAAGATTGCCCTCTGCCTCGCCGCCTCGGCCCTGTTTGTGACCGGCGCCGCCAATGCCGCCGCCCCCTGCCGCGATGCGCAGAAGCGCTTCGTCAAATGCCCCGAAAAAGCCGCCGCCAAGCCGGTGCGCTGCAAGACCGCTGCGGGCAAGTTCGCCAAATGCGGCACGCCCGGCGCCAAGCCGGCCTGAGTGAAGAGCTGATCCGGAAAAGCGGTTCGGTGCGACACGTCGCCCGAACCGCTGGAGGCGCGACCGGGAATCGAACCCGGGTGCAAGGATTTGCAGTCCTCTGCGTCACCACTCCGCCATCGCGCCTCGATGCGGTGGAGGCGGGCAGATGCGGCGGGATCGTCGGCTTGTCAACAGGCGGCTTCAACCGGCTTGGCGCGATAGAGCGGCCGGGCTAAACGCGCCGACATGACGCTTAAGCTCTACAACAGCCTTACCCGCCGGACCGAAGTCTTCACGCCCATCCATCCGGGAGAAGCGCGCGTCTACACCTGCGGACCGACCGTCTATAATTATCAGCACATCGGTAATATGCGGGCGTTCCTGTTCGCCGATACGCTGGGCCGCGTGCTGAAGTGGCAAGGCTACAGCCTCACCCACATCATCAACATCACCGACGTCGGCCATCTGACGTCCGACGCTGACGCCGGCGAGGACAAGATGGAGAAGGCAGCGATCGCGCAGGGGGCGTCGATCTGGGATATCGCGGCGCATTATACCCATGCGTTCAAGCGTGACGTCCGCCGGCTGAACATCACCGACCCTGCCGAATGGACGGTCGCGACCGATTACGTCCCGCAGATGATCGAATTCGCCAAGCGAATCGAGAAGGACTGCTACCAGATCGACGGCGGTCTCTATTTCGACGTGTCGAAGGTGCCGGATTACGGCAGCCTCGCCCGCGCCGCGACCGAGGATGGCGAGAGCCGGATCGAGCCGGTCGACGGCAAACGCAACCCGCAGGACTTCGCGATCTGGCGCGCCTCTCCGCCGGGCGAGCAGCGGCAAATGGAATGGGATTCGCCCTGGGGCAAGGGCGCGCCGGGCTGGCACCTCGAATGTTCGGTGATGAGCCATGCCAAGCTCGGCCATCCGTTCGACATCCACACCGGCGGCATCGACCACCGCGAGATCCATCACCCGAACGAGATCGCGCAGAACCAGGCCTATTGCGACTGCAGCGATCCGGGCGCGCGGATTTGGATGCATAACAATTTCCTAATCGATCGCGGCGGCAAGATGTCGAAGTCGACGGGGCAGTTCCTGACGTTGCAGGTGCTGGTCGATGCGGGCTTCCACCCGCTCGCCTATCGTATGCTCTGCCTCCAGGCGCATTATCGCAGCGAACTGGAATTCTCGTGGGAGAACCTCGCCGCCGCCTCGACGCGTTTGAAGCGGCTGGTGCAGACGGTCGAAAAGCTGCGCGACCGCTTCGCGTCCGAACCGCGCGGCACGCTGGAAACGCCTGAAGTCGACGAAGCCAAGACCGCTATCAGCGACGATCTGAACACCGCACGCGCACTGGTGCTGCTCGAATCGGTCGCGGGGGGCAAGGGCCACGCCGGCGATCGCTTCACCGCGGTGCGCAAGATCGACCGGGTGCTCGGGCTGCGGCTGGCAATGATCACCCGAGACGAACTCCGAATCCGCCCGGCGCATGCGACAATGGACGAGGAAACGATCGAGGCGCGGCTGATCGAACGCCGAGAGGCGCGGGCGGCGAAGGACTTCGCCAAGAGCGACATGATCCGCGACGAACTGGCGGCGGCCGGGGTTGAGGTGATGGACGGCGACCCGCTGGGTTGGGACTGGAAGGTCGTACTTCCCTGATGCTCCCCGCTCGCGGCGAGGGGGACCGCGACGCGTAAGCAGCGTGGTGGAGGGGGCTCTCCGCCAGCGACGTCCTGTACGGCACGCCCCCTCCACCGGCTTTGCCGGTCCCCCTCCCCGTGCCGGGGAGGATTTGTTAGCGTCTGACCATGAAAGCCGTTCTCCCCGCTCTCGCCCGCCCGCTGCTCGAACCGCATCTGCCCGCCGGCCTCGACGTCGCCTGGTTCGCCTCGCCCGAACAGGCAGGCGAGATGATTGCCGACGCCGATATCGCCTGGGTCGACATGCAGCCGCCCAGCGAAACCGCCGCGGCCATCGCCGCCGGCGAGCGGCTGCAGTGGGTTTCCACCATCTATGCCGGCATCGACGCGTTCGACCTGCCGCGGCTGAAGGCGATGGGCACGCGGCTCACGAACGGTGTCGGCATCAACGCGGTCGCGGTCGCCGAATATGCGGTGATGGGGATGCTGGTTGCCGCCAAGCGGTTCGATCAGGTCGTGCGTCTGGCCGATCGGCAGCAGTGGACCAGCGCCCCGCCGGGCACCGTCGAGCTGGAGGATACCTCCGCGCTCATCATCGGCTACGGTACGATCGGTCGGCTGATCGGCGACCGACTCAGTGCCTTCGGTGTCTCGGTCACCGGCGTCACCCGGTCGGGCCGCGATGGCACGCTGACACCCGACCAGTGGCATGACCGTATCGGCAAATTCGATTGGATCGTTCTCGCCGCGCCTGCAACGGCGGATACGCACGCGCTGATCGGCGCCGACGAGCTCGCGGCGATGAAGCCCGGCGCCTGGCTCGTCAACATGGCGCGCGGCGACATGGTCGATCAGGACGCGCTGATCGCCGCCCTGACCACGCGGCGTATCGGTGGCGCCTTTCTCGACACCGTCACGCCCGAACCATTGCCTGCCGGTCACCCGTTCTGGATCGCCCCCAACGCGATCCATTCGATGCACCTGTCAGGCCGCAGCCAGACGCGGATGTTCCAGCGTGGCGCGGAGCTGTTCCTTCGGAACCTCTCGGCCTTTCTGGCAGGCAATCCGCTGCAAAATGAGGTCGATCTGGACGCGGGTTATTGACGAACCACCCCCTTCCCCGCCACCTGCCGACGGGATTTGGGGGAGTAGCATGCGCGGACAGGTGTTGGGTGTCGATCGTACGACGGGCGACGGACAGATCGCGGGCGACGATGGCCGCCGATATCGGTTCCGGCCCGAGGACTGGAGCGACAAGATCGGCCCATCGGTCGGCGCCACGGTCGATTTCGACGTCAACGAAACACGCGCGCTGAGCATCTATCATGTCCCCGGCAGCGTGCCCGCGCATGTCGCACAGGCCGTTCAGGCCGGCCAGCGCCCCCGTCGTCGCACCAACCGTAACAAGATCGCCGCCGCACTGCTTGCCTTATTCCTTGGCACGCTCGGCATCCACCGCTTCTACCTTGGCCGAACCGGCAGCGGCGTGGTGATGCTGATCCTGACCTGCACCGTCGTCGGCCTGCTCGCCACCGGCATCTGGGCTTTCGTCGATTTCATCCGCTACCTCATCATGGATGAGGCCGAATTCGACCATCGCTATAACAGCGGTTTTTAGAATTACGCCGATAGCGTAAATTTGGCTTTGCGGATTTACGCTATTGGCGTAAACGCCGCGCATGACGACTCTCGCCGGCACTAAAATCCGTAAGTTTCGCGAAGAACGTGGCCTGAGCCGCGCGGCCTTTGGCGCGTGGTTCGGCGCGGCGGGCTCGACGGTTCAGGGTTGGGAAGAAAACGGCAAACGCGCCGGCGCGAAGATCGCCAACCAGATCGCCAGCAACGGCATCGCCCACCACGCCGACTGGGCGATCCCCCATCGAATTTCGGAGACCGACATGGCCGCGACATGGACCCCCGACAGCTGGACGCGGGCCGATGCGCGGCAGATGCCGACGTACCCCGACGCAGCCGCTCTGGACGCCGCGACCGACCAGCTGGCGAGCTTCCCGCCGCTCGTCTTCGCCGGCGAAGCGCGCAACCTGACCGCCGACCTGGCCGAGGTGGCTGCAGGCAAGGCGTTTCTACTGCAGGGCGGCGATTGTGCCGAAAGCTTCGCCGAATTTCACCCGAACAATATCCGCGACACTTTCCGCGTCATTCTGCAAATGGCGGTTGTCCTGACCTTCGCCTCAAAGCTGCCGGTGGTGAAGCTCGGCCGCATGGCGGGCCAGTTCGCCAAGCCGCGATCGGCCGATATGGAGGACATCGACGGCGTGTCGCTACCCAGCTATCGCGGCGACATAGTCAACGACATCGCGTTCACGCCGGACAGCCGCGCGCCCGATCCGCAGCGGCTGATCCGGGCGTATTCGCAGTCGGCAGCGACGCTCAATCTGCTGCGTGCCTTCTCGACTGGCGGCTATGCCAGCCTCGACCGCGTTCACGGCTGGATGCTGGACTTCATGGGTCGCAGCCCGCTGGCGGCGAAGTTCGAGGATGTCGCCGACCGCATCGGCGAAGCGCTCGCCTTCATGCGCGCCTGCGGCCTGTCGCCGGAAAATGTGCCGCAATTGGGTGGGACGCAGTTCTACACGAGCCACGAGGCGCTGTTGCTGCGCTACGAACAGGCGCTGACGCGGCAGGATTCGACGACCGGCGACTGGTACGACACCTCCGCCCACTTCCTGTGGATCGGCGACCGCACTCGGTTCGAGAATTCGGCGCATGTCGAATATCTGCGCGGCATCGGCAACCCGATCGGCATGAAATGCGGGCCGAGCCT
>CAJYOI010000012.1 GCA_913776045.1 uncultured Sphingomonas sp. | reverse complement strand
GGCGCCAGGAACATCGACGACCTCTGGAAAGCCGTCGGCTCCATCTGCAACCTGTATCACCCAGATGAATGCCGCAACTACTTCGCCGCCGCAGGCTATGCGTCTAATTAAACGCTCGATGCTCTAGACGTGCGCGACGATCTCGCGCCGCCGCCCGGGCGTCAGAGCTTTATTGCCGGGATATCTTGCAGGATATGTTTGTCCAGGCTCAGGTCCGCGACGAGCTGCTTCTCAGCTTGCGGTTATCATCCTCGAGTTGCCTCACCGGCCACAGCTCGCCCACGCCCAGCCCGCCATACACCTTCTTCCAGCGGTAGAACGTCTGCTCCGACACCCCTCCACCGTCTTTCCAACGATGCTACGCATCGCCGGAACCTTGGGCGGTTCCGCCCATCCGGCAGATGACCTCCGCCACCGGCGTACCCGCCTCCGCCTGCTTCAGCGCAAACGCGATCTGCTCTTCGGTTTACCTCGACTTCTTCATGTCCCAGCTCCTTGCCGGCAGGCTTAAAAGAGCCGGAAAGTCTCACAAGACATGGATGAAAAAAACAGGGAAGACGTCGAGAGCAGGGCGGCCTTTAGTCGATACGCTCGAGATACTGGCGGAAGTTGCGGCCTGATCGAAGAGGGGAACGGGCGTCCCGACCCGCCCGCTCACGGCAGCAGCAGCGAGGCGTCACCGTAGGAATAGAAGCGATAGTCGTTGGCGATGGCGTGCGCATACGCCGCCTGCATCCGATGCAGCCCCATCAGTGCCGAGACGAGCATGAACAATGTCGATCGCGGCAGGTGAAAGTTGGTGATGAGGCCGTCGATGCCCTTGAAGCGATAGCCGGGCGTGATGAAGATCGCCGTGTCGCCCTCGAACGGGCGGATGACATTGTCCTCGCCCGCCGCACTTTCGATCAGGCGCAGGCTTGTGGTGCCGACCGCGATGACGCGGCCGCCGGCGGCGCGCACCGCGTTCAGCCGGTCGGCGGTGGCGGCGTCGATGCGGCCCCATTCGGCGTGCATCTTATGGTCGGTGGTGTCGTCGGCCTTGACCGGCAGGAAGGTGCCCGCGCCGACGTGGAGTGTCAGCGTCGCGTGACCGATGCCGGCGGCGTCGAGGGCAGCCAGCAGACCGGGCGTGAAGTGCAGCGCCGCGGTCGGCGCGGCGACGGCGCCCGGCTCGCTCGCGAACATCGTCTGGTAATCGGCCGCATCACGTGCGTCGGTCGGGCGCTTGGCGGCGATGTACGGCGGCAGCGGCATACGGCCGGCGCGCTCCAGCAGCAGCTCGACCGGCTCGTCGCCGGCGAAGTCGAGCGCGAAACTGCCGTCGTCGCCGCGGTCGCCGGCAGCCGCGGTCACGCCGTGCCCGAAATCGATCGTGTCCCCGTCCTTCAGCCGCTTGGCATTGCGGATGAACGCCCGCCAGCGACGCGGCCCTTCGCGCTTGTGCAGCGTCGCGCCGATCTTCGCCTCGCCGCGGGTGCCTTCCAACTGTGCGGGGATGACGCGCGTGTCGTTGAAGACCAGCAGGTCGCCGGCGCGCAGCGACGCGGGCAGGTCGGTAACGACCCGGTCATGCATGCCTTCGCCGTCGAGCACCAGCAGGCGCGCCGCATCGCGCGGGGAGGCGGGGCGCAGCGCGATGCGTTCGTTCGGCAGGTCGAAATCGAAAAGGTCGACGTTCATCGCAAGTTCTACCGCGTCGTCCCCGCGGAGGCGGGGATCCAGAGCCAAACACTGCAGGCGTCGCGAGACAACCCCGGATCCCCGCCTTCGCCGGATGACGACGAACGGGCTTACTTCGCCGCAGGCACCTTGCGGCCCGGGCCCGGCGGCAGCGTTTCGGGCGCGACCATCACCGGTTCGGGCGCAGGCGCGGCATAGGCCGGGGGATTGTCGGCGGCGATATAGGCGTGGACGATCTTCGTCGGATTGGCGGGCGGCTCGCCGCGCTCGATCGCGTCGACGTACTGCATTCCGTCGATCACACGGCCGAACACCGTGTACTTCTGGTCGAGCGACAGACGCGGCGAAAAGACGATGAAGAACTGCGAATTGGCGCTGTTCTCGGCCTTGTCCTTCTGTTCCTGGGTAGCCTGTTCGGGGGCACCTTCGCGCGCGGCCGACACGGCGCCGCGGACGTGGGGCAGGTAGTTGAATTCCTTAGGCAGGTCGGGCAGCTCGGACCCGCCGGTGCCGTCGCCCTTGGGGTCGCCGCCCTGGGCCATGAAGCCCTCGATCACGCGGTGGAACAGTGTGCCATCGTAGAATTTGCGGCGCGTCAGCGTCTTCACCCGCTCGACCATCTTCGGCGCGACGTCGGGGCGCAGCCAGATGGTGACGCGGCCGCCGTTCGACAGGTCAAGCAGCCACAGATTTTCCTTGTCGGTCGTCGCCGGCGGCGCGGCGCGACCCGGAACCTCGATCAGCTGTGCCGACGCCGGCAACGCGAACAGCGCCGCAGCAGCGACGACGAGAGCGGAAAACAGACGCATGCTTGGAACCCCAACCCGGATACTCGTGCGCGCCCCATAGACGAGGTCGCGGCTGACGGCAAAATGAACGACGCTCGCGGCGAATTTATGGCTGGCGGTCGCCCTTCAGCCCGATCTCGCGGACGCGGGCATCGACTTCCGCCTTCACCGGCGCGGTCACGAACTTGCCGATGTCGCCGCCGTACATCGCGATTTCCTTCACCAGCCGGCTGGCGATCGGCTGGAGCGACACGTCGGCCATCAAAAAGACCGTCTCGACCCGCGCGTTCAGCTGCTGGTTCATGCCTGCCATCTGATACTCGTACTCGAAATCGGCGACGGCGCGCAGACCCCGGACGATGATGTTCGCGCGCTCCCGGGTCGCGAAGTCCATCAGCAGCGAATCGAACCCGACGACAGTTATGTCGCCCTCGACGCCTGCGACCTCGCGTCGCACGGTTTCCATCCGCTCTTCGACCGAGAACATCGGCGACTTGGAGGGATTGGTCGTCACGCCGACGACCAGCCGGTCGACCAGCTTCGCGCCCCGGCGGATGATATCCATATGCCCAAGCGTGATCGGGTCAAAGGTGCCGGGGTAGACGCCGATGCGGGTCACCGGTCACGCTCCGTGATGTACCGCGCGATCTCACGCAGCAGGTCGGCTTCCGGACCGAATCCGCGCAGATGCTCGACCGCCTGGTCGACCAGCATCGCGGCCTGTTCGCGCGCACGGTCGAGACCGAGGAGCGTCAGGAAGGTTTCCTTGCCCGCCGCTTCATCCTTGCGCAGCGCCTTGCCGGCCAGCGCCTCGTCACCCTCCACATCGAGGATGTCGTCGGCGATCTGGAACGCCAGGCCGATGTCGCGTGAATAGCCGCGCAGCGCCCGGCGACCTTCGGGGGCCACGCGGCCCAGGATAGCGCCGGCCTCCACCGCGCAGGCGATCAGCGCGCCGGTCTTCATCGCCTGCAACCGGGTGACGGTCGCGAGATCGAAGCTGGTCTTCTCCGCCTCCAGGTCCATCATCTGCCCCCCGGCCATGCCGCTGGGGCCGGACGAGGCGGCGAGGCAGCCGATCAGTTCGACGCGGACGAAGGGATCGGGATGCGCCTCGGGCTCGGCCAGCCATTCGAAGGCGAGCGCGTGAAGGCAGTCGCCCGCCAGGATTGCGGTCGATTCGCCGTACACCTTGTGCACCGTCGGCTTGCCGCGGCGCATGTCGTCGTCGTCCATCGCCGGCAGGTCGTCGTGGATCAACGAATAGACGTGGATCGCCTCGATCGCGGTCGCGACGCGTGCGGTCAGCGTCCGGTCGACGCCGAACAGGTCGGCGGTGGCGAAGGTGAGGAGGGGGCGCAACCGCTTGCCGCCGCCGATCGCGGCGTAGCGCATCGCATGATACAGGTCGGCGCGCGGATCCTCGGGCACCGCCAGCAGCAGGTCGAACTGGCGATCGACCGCGGCGGCAACCTCGGTCAGCGCATCCTTGAGGAGGGCGGACATCAGCCGGCCGCGAACGGGGTAGTGCCGATCGCGCGACCCTCGGCATCGGTTCGGATCGCTTCAATCCGCGCCTGCGCCGCGTCCAGCCGGGCGGCGCACTGGCGGCGCAGCGCATCGCCGCGTTCGTAAAGCGTGATGGCTTCGTCGAGCGACGCCTCGCCGCTCTCCAACCGTCCGACGATGCGTTCGAGCTCTTTCAGCGCGTCTTCGAACGACAGCGCGGCGATTGCGGAATCTTCAGCCATGCGATTTGCTATGGGGCAGGCGTGGGTGCTTATGCAACCGTGTGCGGCGGCGCTACGTTTGGACGGCGACGAAAGGCAGCCCATCCCCATGTTCAAGAGCATCAATCCCGCGACCGGCGACGTCTTTGCCGAGCACCCCGAACACTCGACCGACGAGGTCGAGGCGCGGATCGCCAAGGCGGCGCAAACGTACAGGCACTGGCGTACGACATCGTACGACGAGCGCACGGCGCTGCTCGGCAAAATCGCCCACGCGTTCGACGCCGAGAAGCAGCGGCTCGCCGAAATGGCGACGCGCGAGATGGGCAAGACGCTGAAGTCCGCGGTCGCCGAGGTCGAGAAATGCGTAAGCGGATTTCGCTATTATGCGGAACACGGCCCGGCGCTGCTGACGGATACCGAGGTCGAGATGGCGAGCGGTCGCGCGGTGGCGCGCTGGCTGCCGATCGGGCCGGTGCTGGCGATCATGCCGTGGAACTTCCCCTATTGGCAGGTCGTCCGCTTCCTCGCGCCCGCGATCATGGCCGGGAATGTCGGGCTGCTGAAGCACGCCTCGCTAACGCAAGGGTGCGCGGCGCTGATCGAGGAGATGGTGGTGAAGGCCGGTGCCCCCGACGGTCTGTTCCAGAACCTGGCCATCTCGTCGTCGAAGGTCGAACCGGTCATTGCCGACCCGCGGATCGTTGCGGTGACGCTGACCGGCAGCGAAGGCGCGGGTATCAAGGTCGCCGAAGTGGCGGGGCGCGAATTGAAGAAGGTCGTGCTCGAACTCGGCGGGTCGGACCCGTTCATCGTCATGCCATCGGCCGACGTGCAGAAGGCTGCCGAAGTCGCGGTGACCGCGCGGACGCAGAATGCCGGCCAGTCCTGCATCTGCGCCAAGCGGATGATCGTCCATACCGATGTGTACGACCAGTTCATGGCCGTGTTCGAGGAGGGCATGCGCGACCTGACGATCGGCGATCCGATGGACGACGGCACCGCGATGGGCCCGCTGTCGAGCGAGGACGGCCGCGACACCGTGCTCGACCAGATCGAGGAGGCGCAGCGCGAGGGTGCGCGCGTACTGGTCGGTGCCGAGAAGATCGACCGGCCCGGCGCCTGGATGACCGCGGGCGTGCTCGTCGACGTGCCGCCCGAGGGCAAGTTCGCGAAGGAGGAGATTTTCGGCCCCGTCGCGATGGTGTTCAAGGCCGACGACATCGACGCGGCCATCGCGCTCGCCAACGACGTGCCATTCGGACTGGGATCGAGCGTGTGGACCGACGACCCGGCCGAGCAGGAACGCTTCGCCCGCGATATTGAGGCGGGCATGACCGCTGTGAACGCGATGTTGGCGTCGGTGCCCGAAGCGCCGTTCGGGGGTGTGAAGCGGTCAGGGCACGGCCGTGAGTTGGGCCCATGGGGCCTGCACGAATTCATGAATTTGAAGGCGATAATGCTACCGAAGGGCGAGAAAAGCGGGACGGCAGGGAATTAGGCGAAGCGCGCGGGTCGTGGTAGAAGCGGCCATGGACGACCGCGATCCTGCTCTCAACCTCGGACAATTCACCGAACGCGCTGAGGCATTTCTCGGTGATGGCTTCCACGAATCGGTCGAAGAGGTGGTCGACGACGTACTCCGCTTGATGGAGAAGCGGCGCGAGGGGTTCAACGCGATGGTGCGGCAGAAGATCGTCGAGGCAGAGGCCGACCCGCGGCCGGCCATTCCGATCGACGAAGCCTTTCGGTTGCTGGACGAAGCCAAAGCACGTCGTCGCGCGTGATATTCGACATCCTTCGCGAGGCGGTCGAGGATCTCGACGGCATCAGCATCTACGTCGAGCAGATGGCCGATCGGACGGTCGCCGACAATTATGACTATCGCATCCGGAAGAAGATCGCGACGCTCGTCGACTTCCCGAACCGCGGGACGAGGCGTCCGGAATTCGGCGACGGCATCCGATCCATCAGCTTCGAGGGTCGGTATCTGATCCTCTATAGCGTGATGAAAGACCGCGTCCGCAATACTCGCATCGTCGCAGGCGAACAGGACCTATCCGACCTCGCTCTCTGACATCACCTCAGCCACCAGATCCTTGCGGCTGAGCTTCCCGATCATCGTCTTGGGCAGCGCCAGGCGGATCACCACCTCATCGACCCGCTCGTGCTTGCCGAGCTGCGGGTTGAGCCACGCCATCAGCGCCGCCCCGTCGACCGGTTCGGCATCCTCGAGCAGCGTGACATACGCGCGCGGGACTTCGCCGCGGTAGATATCGGGCAGGCCGATGACCAGCGCCTCCTTGACCGCGGGGTGGTGGTACAGGATCGCCTCGATCTGGCTCGGGAAGACCTTGAACCCGCCGACTGCGATCATGTCCTTCAGCCGGTCGACGATGCGGATGAAGCCGTCGTCGTCGATTCGGCCCACGTCGCCGGTGCGCAGCCAGCGAGTGCCGGCTGCGTCGGTCACGAATACCTCGGCATCCGCATCGGGGCGCTGCCAATAGCCCTTCATGATCTGCGGCCCCGCCACGACGATCTCGCCGGGTTCGCCGGGTGGGGGCGGGCGGCTGGGGTCTTCCTTGTCGACCAGCGACACGCGGGTGCCGGGGATGGGCTGGCCGATCGTGCCCGGCTTCTGCGGGCCGGCGTAGGGGTTGCACGATACGACTCCCGAGGTTTCCGACAGGCCATAGCCTTCGATGACGCTGGTGCCCGCGTCGCCCTCGAACCGCGCCTTCAATTCGGCCGACAGCGGGGCGCCGCCCGAAATGCAGAAGCGCAGGCAGGAGAAGTCGGTCTGCCCATGTTTGGGATGATCGAGCAGCGCCTGATACATCGTCGGTACGCCGGGCATTGCACTCGGGCGCGTGCGGGTGATCGCGTCAAGCACCTGCCCCGCCTCGAACCGCGGCAGCATCACGATCTCGCCGCCGGTCACCACCGTGCGGTTGAGGACGCAGGTATTGGCAAAGACATGGAAGAAGGGCAGCACGCCCATGACCCGGTCGACCTCGTCCGATTCTGGGTTCAGGTCCGCGACCTGACGGGCATTGGCCGACAGGTTGGCATGGGTCAGCATCGCGCCCTTCGGCACGCCGGTCGTGCCGCCGGTATACTGGATCAGCGCGACGTCATTGACCGGATCGAGCACCGGCGTCGAGCAGCTGCCTCCGTTCGCGATCAATTGCGAAAAGGCCGAAATGCGCGGATCGGCCGGTGTGCTCGCGACTTCGCTGCGGCGGAACAGGCGATAGAGCATGGACTTGGTCGGCGGCAGTGCGCCCGCGATCGAGCCGACCACCAGCCGTTCGAGGCCGCTTTTGTCGAGCACCTTCAGCGCGGTCGGCAGCAGCGCGGTGGCCGACAGGGTGAAGAGCAACCGCGTGCCTGAATCGGCGACCTGATGCGCCAGTTCGTCGACCGTGTAGAGCGGGGAGAAATTGACGACCGTCGCACCCAGCTTGAGGATGCCATAATAGGCTGCGACATAATGCGGGACGTTGGGCAGGAAGAGCCCGATGCGGTCGCCGGGACCATAGCCCAGTTTCGCCAGACCGCAGGCGACGCGGTTCGCGCCGTCCAGCGTCTCACCATAGCTATATTTACGACCGAGGAAATCGAGCAGCGACGCGTCCGGCTGGCGCCGCGCACTGGCTTCGAACAGCGCCACCATCGTCTCCGGCGGGTAGGTGCGATCCCACACGCCAGGGTGGTGATAGACGGCGCGCCACAGGCTCTCCGGATATGTCATTGACACGAGTGTAAGTTACACCCGCGACCGACGCAACTCAGTCGAGCAGAAGAAGTGCGGCACTCAGCGTGACCCGGCCGACATCGGCGATCGTTTCGATCCGGTCGGGCGCGATCCCGGCGAGATCGATGGTCGGTGCGTCGATGTGGACATGGGCGCGGCGCGGCGCGGCGGTCGCGCCGGCGATCACGACAAGCAAAGCCAGAATAGCGATTTCGGCGCGGCGTTTCCACATGCGACATGTGATACGCCGACTGAAGGCTGCCTTCAAGCGGCTACTGACAAGGCCGGGGCGATTCGTGCGCGGTCGCGGCCGGCCTTTTTCGCATCGAACAGCGCCTTGTCGGCGATACGGTACAGCGCCTTCCACCGCGCCTCGCTTTCCAGCGTGCCCGTACAGCAGCCGATGCTGGCGGTGACGCGCAGGTCGAAGGGCATCCGTGCGTCGCGCAACGCGTCCAGCACCATGTCGGGCTCCAGCCGGCTGTCGGCGGGGACGATGATGGCGAACTCTTCGCCACCGATGCGGGCGATCAAGGCGGTGTTGGGGGCGGCCGCATGCAGTGTCCGGGCAAAGACCCGCAGCACGTCGTCGCCGCCGTCATGGCCCAGTGTGTCGTTGACCAGCTTGAAATGATCGATGTCGACCAGCAGCAGCGTCACCCGCTCCGGCCGGCCGATCGCGCGCTCCAGAAAGGCGCGGCGGTTGAGCAGCCCGGTCAGCGGGTCGGTGTCGGCCAAGGCCCGCGCGCGCAGTTCGGCGGCCATCGCCGCGTCGCGTTCGACGCCCAGCGCCTGGACTCGGTACGCGATCGCCAAGCTCGAAACCATCGCCTCGAACGCCATCGTCAGGATGGTCGAATTGTTGAGCCAGAAATTGTCGGGGATCAGGTGCATCGCGGCCATCAGCCGCGCCATCGCCGACAGGATGGGCAACGACCAGGCGACCGCAAAGATCGCGAGATAGCGGCTGCCGCGTCGCCAGGCGCGCCACAGGATCGGTGCCGTGACCGCCAGCCCGACCAGCATCATCACCGTCGTTGCCCGGTCGCTGGTGCGGACGTCGAGGTGCGACCCGACCACGAAGACGATGCCGCTCGACACCAGCAATGCGATCGACAGGGTGACATAGCGGCCGAGCCATCCGGCGAAGATGCGCTCCTCGAAGAAACAACGCGCAAAGCCGACCGCGGCGGCCGCGGTGGCACTCAGCAGCAGCATGTTCATTCGGATGCGATCGTTGTTGTCGATCCCGGGGATCATCCACGCGAGCAGCCCCGACGAACTCGACGCGTAGCCGAACAGCAGCGCGACCATCAGGCAATAGGCGAGCTGGAAGCGGAATCGCAGCGCCCACCACAGCGCGAGGTTGTAGAGCAGCAGCGCCAGCACGAGCCCGCCGAACGCAGCGTAGATCGCAGCCATCGTCAGGTTGGCGCGGACGACGTCCTGCGTCCCGGCAATCCGCTGACCGGTCAGGATGCCGCGCAGATTGGCCGATCCCTCAATCCGCCAGAGAAGACGCACCGGCGGCGCGCTATGCTGCGGCAGCGCGAACTGGGCGATCGCGCCGAGTTGGATGTGCCGCGACAATGTGGCGCTGGTCGTCGGGATCGTTGCGATCCGACCATCGGCGTACAGGACGCTCAGTGTCAGCGCGCGCTGCACCATGCTGATGACGCGGACATACTGCTGCTCGCTCAAGCCCTTTCGCGCAAGCGGCGCCGACAGCGCCCAATAGTCTCCGCCGCCGAAGTTGGTCTGAGGCGTCGAACAATCGAAACGGCCGGGCGCGCGCAGCATAGCCGCGACAGTGTCACCCGGCTGCACGCGGCCGATACAGGTGGCAAGCGGCGTTCCGGCGACGCCCGCCTGCGCACGCACGGGGGCGGCGGACCAGATGCCGACGAATGCAAGCAGCAGGCCTAACGCTCGGAGAAAGGCCGCGTTTGACATGGCGGCAACGCTATCCACCCCGTAGCTAAGATCGGGTTAAGCACGGATCATCGGCAAGACCCCGAACGCATCGCGGCCCCGCACCCGTCAGGATGCGAGGCCGCGACGTCGTTAGCGGGTATTGCGATGGTTACTCGGCCTTCGCCCCCGCGGTCTTCTTGCCACCCGCCTTGCCCGCCTTCTTGGGGGCGGCCGGTTCGATGGTGAAGGACAGCGCGCCATCCTTCATCCTGACCGTCACTTCGCCGCCGTGGACCAGCTTGCCGAACAGCAGCTCTTCCGCCAGCGGCTGCTTGATCTTCTCTTGGATCAGGCGACCCATCGGCCGTGCGCCATACAGCTTGTCATAGCCGCGCTCCGTCAGCCACGCCTTGGCTTCGTCGTCCAGGTTGATGTGGACGCCGCGGTCGGCCAGCTGCAGTTCGAGCTGCAGGATGAACTTTTCGACCACGCGGCTGACGACTTCCGGCGGCAGGTAACCGAACGGCACGATGGCATCCA
>CAJYOI010000011.1 GCA_913776045.1 uncultured Sphingomonas sp. | reverse complement strand
CAGGAAGCTCGGTCGGAATATCGGCGATGGTGCGGACGTTGGCGGTCACGTCCTCGCCCACCGCGCCGTCGCCGCGCGTCAGTGCGCGCACCAGCCGACGGTCCTCGTAGCGCAGCGAGCAGGACAGGCCGTCGATCTTGGGCTCGGCGGTCAGCGCCACGTCGTCGTCGGAAAGCTTCAGGAAACGGCGTACGCGGGCGACGAATTCCACCACCTCCTCGTCGGAGAAGGCGTTCTCGAGGCTCATCATCGGGCGCGCGTGCGCGACCTTGGCGAGATGGGCGGCGGGGGCGGCGCCGACCTGAAGCGAGGGCGAGTCGCTGCGGACCAGCGCGGGAAAGGCGCGCTCGATCGCGGCGTTGCGGCGGACCAGCGCGTCATAGTCCGCGTCGCTGATCTCGGGCGCATCGTCGGTATGGTAGAGGCGATTGTGGCGCGCGATCGCGTCGGCGAGCCGCTTCAGTTCGGCGGCGGCGTCGGTATCGGTGGTGGGCAGCGGCGCGGTCATGCTGCGCGGGGTAACGGGTTCGTTCGGATCGGGGAAGCTACCCGTCACCCCGGATCGGGGCCGGGGTGACGAACCTCACGCTGCGACCAGGCTCTCTGCAGTGGCATCCGCCAGGCTGGTGCCGTCGAGGATGCGCGCGGTTTCGTCGCGCACGCGCATCATGGCGTGACGGATCGCGCAATCGGCCTCGCTCTTGCAGTCGTTGCAGGGGCGGTAGGCGGTGCGGCTGACGCAGGGGACGAGCGCCAGCGGCCCCTCGATGATGCGGATGATCTCGCCCAGCGAGATGAGGTGCGCCGGGCGCGACAGGCGATAGCCGCCCATCTTGCCGCGCGTGCTGTGGAGCAGCCCGGCGTCGCGCAGGTCGGCGAGGATCAGCTCCAGGAACTTGCGCGGCACATTGGCCTCCGCCGCGATCTTCGTCATCGGGATCGGCGGCGTATTGGCAGGCGCGGTGGCGAGGAACAGCATCGAGCGCAGGGCGTAACGGGACCGCTGGGTAAGCATGTCCTACCTCTTAAAGGGATATTGTGGCGCTGTCAGGGCCGCGGCGGGCTTTTCTCCCGCGATCCGCCGCCCTATATGGGTCGTGCCGGGTTTGACCCGGCTATGGCGATAAATCGCGGCGTAGAATAGATGCAGCGGACCCGGGGGCAGTACCCGGCGGCTCCACCACTTGCGCCGCTTGGCCGACACGCGTGAAGCGTGCCGGCCGAGCGGCTCAGCTGATGGGGCCGAACCAGGATCGACGTGTATTGAAAGGCGCTGTTTTCGCTCGGAATGGGACCACCGCAACGGCCCATTACACAAGTGCCAACGATAACGAAGCACTCGCGATTGCGGCGTAACTGATGGCCTAACGGCCTGACGTTACACCAAAATAGCGCGGTCGGACCCCACCGGGCAACAGAAGGGGATACCAGCGGTTCGGGGAGCACCGGGCAACAGAAGCTCCCCACTCGCGCACATATTCACATCCGTCCGAGCCGAGCTTGTCGAAGGGCTGCCCTTCTTCGCGCCTCACGGTCACGCGGAGACGAAGAAGGGGAGGACTTCGACAGGCTCAGCCCGAACGAAGGGTGTCAGGCCGTCCCGCCTGCTACCAGCTTCGGCGTCTGCTGGTGCTGCACCACCGTCCACACCTCATGTTCGATCCGGCGATAGGTGGAGGTGCAATGCGCCTCATACGCTTCCTCACCGCGCTTGGCGGCGACGTGATAGGCGACCACGATCAGTCCTTCCTGCGGTCGCGCGATCCGGCCACCGGCGAACTCGGCCGACTCCCAGCGCGGCGTACTCGAAACCGCCTTCACTGCATCGTCGCCCGACAGGACGTATGGTTCGGCCGGCACGACGACCAGGCAGTCAGCGTCCATCTTCTTGCGGTAGTTCTCCGCGTCGCCGGTCCACAGGCTTTCCTCGAACGCCCACACCCGATAGTCTTCCATCGTCCGTCTCCAAAGTCGTGAAGCGTTCCAAGCGGTTGGGCCGGGGCGATGTTCCGGCACGATTGCGGACCCGTAATCATGCGCTTAGTCTCCGCGCAAAATGTAGGAGAGAGCCGATGGCGACGCTTGCCCGCGAATCCGACGCGATGGACCCCGGCGAGTGGGAGGTACGGGTCGACCTTGCCGCCGCCTATCGCCTGGTGGCCCTCTATGGCTGGGACGACCTGATCTTCACCCATCTGTCGGTGCGGGTGCCGGGGCCCAAACATCATTTCCTAATCAACCCGTACAACATGATGTTCGAGGAGATCACCGCATCGTCGCTGGTGAAGATCGACGTCGAAGGCAAGCCGGTCGGCGCGTCGCCCTATCCGGTCAATCCGGCGGGCTTCGTCATCCACTCCGCGATCCACATGGCGCGTGAAGATGCCGCAGCGGTCATGCACCTCCACACGCCTGACGGGCAGGCGGTGTCGGCGATGGCGTTCGGCCTGTTGCCGCACACCCAGACGTCGATGATCGCAGGCGGCGACGTGGCGTATCACGACTATGAAGGCATCGCGACCGATCTGGAGGAGCGCGAGCGGCTGGTGCAGGATCTGGGTAGCAAGAACGCGATGATCCTGCGCAATCACGGCACGCTGACGGTCGGCGATTCGGTCGCTGCATGTTTCCTGCGCCTCTATTTCCTCGAGCGGGCGTGCCAGGCGCAGGTGAAGATGCTGTCGGCAGGACGCGAGAACCTCAACACTCCGCCACAAGGTACGCCGGAGAAGGTGGCTATGCAGTCTGCCCCGGCGGGAATGGGGATGCTCGCCAAGGCGCTGGCTTGGCCCGCGCTGCTACGGAAACTCGACCGGATCGACGCGAGCTATCGGGATTGACGCCCCCGCGACCGTTGGTCATCGGATCGGGCTTCTTGGGCTTCGCCCAGCCTTCGGGCGATCCGTAGCGGGCCTGGCTGGTGCCGAGGCCCATGCTGACTGGCTGCTGGCGGGTCAGGCCGCCGGTGCCGAAATCCGCCGCCTCGCCACGGCCGCGCAACAGACTGATCTCGTCGCGCAGCCGACGGGCGGTTTCGAAGCCTAGGTCGGATCGACATTCAGCGTAGCCAGATCATGGCTGCGGCGAGGTGTACGAAGCCGGTGAAGTGGATGATGCGTCGGTCGTAGCGGGTGGCAAAGCGGCGGAAGTGCTCGAGGCGACTGAAGCATCTCTCGATCTGGTTACGATGCTTGTAGATGCCGGCATCGTGCGGGATGGGGACCTTGCGATTACGCTTGCACGGGATCACCACTTTGGCGTTCGTTGCTGCGATCTGGCTGCGTAAGTCATTGCCGTCATACGCCTTGTCGGCGAGCACCGCTTTGCCGCGCTGGCCTTCGAGCAGGCCGGCTGCCGAGGCGATGTCGCTGGCTTGCCCGGGCGTGATGCGGAACCGCAAGGGGCGGCCGAACGTGTCGGCGAGCATGTGAACCCTGGTCGTCAGTCCGCCTCGGGAACGCCCCAGCGCCTGATCCTTGACCCCCCTTTCCCGCTCGCCGCCTTCTAGGTCGGGAAGCTCCCGGCTCTCCCGCTTCTGCGCCGTCATCTGACAGTTTCGGGAAACCGCAGTTCGGTAAACCGCTTGTCAAAATCAGCTGCGATATCGGCCAATGTCACGTCGGCAAGCCGGTGTAGCAACAACGTTTCCGCCTCAAGCATCGCCTTTCCAAGTGAGGCGTTGACGGCTTGTTCCACAAGACAAACGGGACTGGGATCAGCCGTACCTAGGGCAAAGATCCGGTTGTCACCAAGAGCACGGTGCACGTCGAGCATAGTGATGTCGTCGAGCTTGCCCGTCAGCGACCAACCTCCGCCGTGTCCTTTGACAGAGCGCACATAACCGGCATCGCGAAGACCCGCCATCGTACGGCGGACGACTACCGGATTGGTGCCCAGCATGGTCGCGGCATTTTCAGATGTCAGTGGTCCATCCATGCGGCCCATATGGATCAGCAGGTGCAGCATTCTTGAAAGGCGCGCGTCCACACTCACGAACTCCGATATCCGTGTCTCGCAATATCATGTCACCTTCTGTGTTGCAAAAACGGCGATGCCGAGTCATGTAACGCGAACTGTTATGTGAAAGGCAAGCTCATGTACGATGTGATCGTGGTCGGGGGAAGTTTCGCAGGGGCGTCGGCTGCGATGCAGCTGGCGCGTGCGCGTCAGACCGTGTTGATCATTGATGCAGGGACGCCGCGTAACCGCTTTGCCAGTGAAGCGCACGGCTTCCTCGCGCAGGACGGCCGCGCGCCTGCGGCAATCATGCGGGATGTCCATCGCCAGTTGCTGCGCTACCCGACCGTTGAGATACTGTCGGGCGAAGCGGTCGGTGCGCGGGCAATTGATGGCGGCTTCGCGATCGAAGCGTCAGGCGGTCGCGAACACTCCGCCAGGCGCCTGATCCTAGCAACGGGCGTCTCAGACGAATTGCCCCCGATCCCAGGAATGAACGAGCGCTGGGGCGAAACTGTTCTCCACTGCCCCTACTGTCACGGGTACGAGGTGCGCGACAGGCCGCTGGGGGTGATCGCGGCGCATCCGATGTCGGCACATCAGGCGATACTCATCCCGGATTGGGGTCCGACCACTTACTTTACCCAAGGGCAGTTCGAGCCGGATACGGCCGAACTGGAAGGCTTCGCGGCACGCGCCATCATCGTCGAGCGGACGCCGGTGGTGGAACTGATAGGCGAAGCGCCGGCGCTTGACGGTGTCCGTCTCGCAGACGGACGCTTTGTAGAGGTCGGTGCGGTGTTCACCGCACCGAAGACCAGACCCACTACGTCGCTCGCCGCAATGCTCGGGTGCGTACACGAAGACGGACCTACCGGGCCTTATGTGAAGGTGGACCCGTGGGGTGCTACATCAGTCGCGGGCGTGTGGGCGGCAGGCGATTCAGCCACACCGATGCATAACGCCACGCTTGCGTCCGCCGCGGGTGTGCTGGCGGGCATCGGAGCACATCAGGCTTCTGTTCGTGCCAAGGCAGGGTAAACTGCTCAGCCGGCAAAATTGCGCCATCGACAGACGGCATGACGATGACGGTCCGCTCGTACGCTCGATGCGCCTTATGGCATCGTGCAGCATCCGACGACCCCGATGATAATCGCTGGCGCTGATCGAATCCGTCACCGTCTGCTCATCGACTGAGCAACCTTTTTTGGAAAGGCATTTCGTTTCGGCCAGTTACCCCAGAATATGCATCCACATCGGCTCGCCAGCCAGGCTTTGCGAGCCGCGAAGCTTTTCCAGCGCTTGCGCTACGCAACGCTCCGGACCTTCATGGGTGACGATCGCGACCAGGACGTGGCCGTCAGCGTTCGCGCCGCGCTGGATCAGGCTTTCGATCGAGACGCCGGCGTTGCGCATCGCGGCGGCGATTTCGGCCAGCACGCCGACCTTGTCGACCACGGCGAAGCGAAGATAGGCGCGACCGCGGCGTTCGCCGGTGTCGGCGGTGGCGGGCTTGGCGAGCGCGGACGACGGCATGGCGAAGGCCGAGCCGAATTCGCCGCGGGCGATGTCGATCAGATCGGCGACGACAGCGGAGGCGGTCGGGCCGTCGCCCGCGCCGCGGCCCTGGAAGAACAGGCGGCCGACGAAATTGCCGTCGGCGACGACCGCGTTGAGCGATCCGGTGGTGTGCGCCAGCGGGTGGTCGACCGGAACCAGATGCGGGTGCACGCGCTGGAACAGGCCATTGGCGTCGGCTTCGGCAACCCCGACCAAGCGGATGCGGTAGCCGAGCGCCGCGGCCTCGGCGATGTCGGCGGCCAGGACATGACGGATGCCGACGACGCTTACGTCTCCGAACGCGGGTTGCGTCCCGAAGGCGAGGGCGGCGAGGAGCGACAGCTTGTGCGCGGCGTCGACGCCGTCGATGTCGAAGCTCGGGTCGGCCTCGGCATAGCCCAGCGCCTGGGCCTCGCTCAGCACTTCGGCGAAGTCGCGGCCCTCAGCCTCCATCTTGCTCAGGATGAAATTGCAGGTGCCGTTCAGGATACCGGTGACCCGTTCGATCGCGTTGGCGGCGGCGCCTTCGCGCAGGCCCTTTATTACCGGGATGCCGCCGGCGACCGCGGCTTCGAACTTCAGCGCGGTACCTTGGGCTTCGGCCGCGTCGGCGAGTTCCAGGCCGTGGTGGGCGAGCATCGCCTTGTTGGCGGTGACGAAAGCCTTGCCCGCGGCGAGCGTTTTACGCGCGAGGGTCAGGGCGGGGCCGTCCGATCCGCCGATCAGTTCGACGACGACATCGGCGCGAGGATGGGCGGCCAGTTCGGTCGTGTCGTCGATCCAGTCGAACCGGCTGAGATCCACACCCCGATCCTTCGCGCGGTCGCGCGCGGACACGGCGACGACCTCGATTCGACGGCCGGCGCGGCGCTCGATCAGTTCGCGATTCGCATCGAGCAGGCGAATGACGCCGCCGCCCACGGTTCCCAGGCCGGCCAATGCGACTTTTAACGATTCCGCCATGCAATCCCCCATCAATCGACGGGGGATCGCCTAGCGGCTGCGTGGACCCCGGCACAAGGCCGAGGCACCATAGAATTACTTCTTGACCAGGCCGATCTCGACCAGACGCTCCATCAAGTAATCATGGCTGCTGATCGGCGTTTCGTAGCGGTTGGGGCGATCGGCGCTGATCGTGCCGGGCAGCGTCTCGATCATGAAATCGGGTGCCGGATGCAGGAAGTACGGCATCGAATAGCGCGAGAAGCCGCGGCGTTCGGGCGCCGGATTGACCACGCGGTGGGTTGTCGACGGCAGGACGTGATTGGTCAGACGCTGGAGCATGTCGCCGACGTTGACGACCATCGCGCCCGCGGGCGGCTTGACCGGCAGCCAGGTGCCGTTCTTCTCGAGCAGTTCGAGGCCCGCTTCCTCGGCGCCGAGCAGCAGCGTTATGAGGTTGATGTCCTCATGCGCGCCGGCGCGGACTTCGGGGGCGTCGGCGGGAACCGGCGGATAGTGGAGCAGGCGCAGCACAGAGTTGCCGTCCTCCACCGCATGCTCGAACCAATCCTTGTCCAGGTTCAGGTGCAGCGCGATCGCCGAGAGCAAACGGAGCCCTGCATCGTCGAGCGCCTTGAACAGGTCGAGGAAGGTGTCGCGGAAGCCCTCAGGCTGGTCCGGCCACAGGTTGGCCGGCATGTGGCTTTCGAACCGGTGCCCCTTCGCCAGCTCGCGGCCGACGTGCCAGAATTCCTTCAGGTCGACGTGCGTCGCGCCCTTGGCGATTTCGGTCTTGAACGGCGTGTACCCACGCGCCCCGCCACCGCCCTCGACGAAGAAGCGGCGCTTCTCCTCTTCGGGCAGGTCGAAGAACGCCTTGGTCATCGCCCAGGCGCGCTCGACGACGTCATCGGGCACACCGTGGTTCGACACCATCGCGAAGCCGAACCGTTCGAACGATTCGCCGAGCGCACGGGCAAAGCCTTGCGGGTCGGCGGCCTGCTCGCTCATGTCGAGCAGCGGAACCTGGGCCATCGGGGTGTCAAGCATTTTGGTCGTGTCCTGAGAGATTTACGGCGCCGATATAGGCGATTGCGGCGAGCTTATCATCACCGTCATTTCCACGGAGACCGGAATAAATTGTGGCTGAACGCGGTGAGTTTCACCTTGGCCAGCCAGAATTTATGAACGCCTTCGTGGGGATGACTCTTGGCAGGTATCAGATCGCGTCCAACGCCGCCGCGAAGTCCGCAATCAGGTCGTCGGCATCCTCCACGCCGATCGAGATGCGCACCAGCGAATCGGTGATGCCCAGCGCATCCTTGCGCTCCTGCGGCACCGACAGGTGGGTCATCCCCGCCGGGTGCGACGCCAGCGTCTCGGTCCCGCCGAGGCTGACTGCGAGCTTGGCGATCTTGAGGTTGTCGAGGAAAGCGAACGCCTCCGCCTCGCCGCCCTTCAGGTAGAGCGAGAAGGTCGATCCGGCGCCGGTGCAGTTGCGGCGGTAGATGTCGGCCTGACGCGCGTCGCCGCCATCCTCCAGAAAGCCGAGATAGCCGACGCGATCGACCTTCGGATGGTCGCGCAGGAAGGCGCAGACCTTCGCCGCATTCTCGCCCGCGCGGCTCATGCGCAGCTCCAGCGTCTCGAGGCTGCGCAGCAGCATCCAGGCGGTGTTGGGGTCGCAGATCGTGCCGATGGTGTTGCGCATCAGGCGGATGGTGTTGATGTGATCCTTCGACCCCAGCACGCCGCCCGCGACCAGATCGCTGTGGCCGCCCGCATATTTGGTCAGCGAATAGACGACCAGATCGGCGCCTTGGCGCATCGGCTGAGCCCAGAGCGGCCCGAGGAAGGTATTGTCGATCGCGATTGGCGGGCGGTTGTCGCCGGTAAAGATCGCGTCGCGCGCGGCGGCCACCGCCTCGACATCGACCAGCGCGTTGGTCGGGTTCGCCGGGCTTTCGAGATAGATCAGCGCGACGTCGCCGTTCGCCTTGGCCTGCTCTAGGACCGCGTCGATCTCCTCGCGCGTCGCACCGGCCGGGAAGTCGAGCCACTTCACCCCGAACTTGCCGAGGATGCGGCCGATCAGCGTCTCCGTCGCGGCATAGAGCGGTCCGGAATGGACGATCGTGTCGCCGGGCTTCACCATCGCCAGGAACAGCGTGGCGATCGCCGACATGCCGGACGAGAACGCCAGAGCGTCCTCCGCCTCTTCCCAGATCGCCAGACGATCCTCGAGGATTTCCTGGTTCGGCCCGTTGAAGCGCGAATAGACCAGCCCCTCGGCGCCGCCGGGACGCTTGCCGGTCACGCCTTCGAAATGGCGCTTGCCCGCGGCGGCATTTGGAAAGACGAAGGTGGAGGTCAGGAAGATCGGCGGTTTCAGCGAGCCTTCCGACAGCATCGGGTCGTAGCCGTGGCCCATCATCATGGTGGCCGGCTTCAGCTTGCGGCCGCCGATGGTCTTGGGGCCGGTATCGCCCTTGCCCTGCGGGGCGGGGACGCCGGTCACGTCGGCTTCGGTCTTGTCGGCCATGTCTACTCTCCGAATGCAATGTTCCGGGCGAGTCTAGCCGATCGTATCAATCGTTACCAGTTAGCCCGATGATGCTGATCTGGCGGCCCGCGTCGCCTTCGGCACGGTGTGTCGCGCGGCGATAACTGAAGAAACGCGTTTCGTCGGCATAGGTGTCCGCGCCGAGGATTTCGACCGTGCGAACGCCGGCGCAGGCCAGGCGGTGGGCGACATAGCCGGCGAGATCGAACATTGCATGGCCAGCCTTGGCATCGCGGAAGAAGCGGTCGGCCTCCGCATCCTGCGCTTCGAACTGCGCGCGGAAAGCTTCATCGACCTCGTAGCTCACCTGCGCGATGCACGGACCGACCGCGGCGACGATGCGGTCACGGTCGGCGCCCAGCGTTTCCATCGTCAGCAAGGTCGTGTCGGTCACGCCGCCCAGCGCGCCCTTCCACCCGGCGTGCGCTGCCCCGACGACGCCGGCGGCCACATCGGCAAACAACACCGGCGCACAGTCGGCGGTCAGGATGCCGAGTGCGATGCCGGGGCGATTGGACACGAGGGCGTCGGCGTGCGGGCGGATGGCGGGATCGACGCCGTCAAGCACCGCGACCGCATCTGCGCCATGGACCTGATACAGCCCGGCGAGTTGCGCGCCGGGCACCACGGCTTCCGTCGCCCGACGGCGGTTCTCGGCGACCTTGGCCGGGTCGTCATGCGACCCGATGCCGCAGTTGAGACTGGCGTAGGGCCCGTCCGACACCCCGCCCGCGCGCGTCAGGAAGCCGTGCGCGACGCCGGCCAGCGCGGCGGTACGGATGACTTCAATACTCACAGCGCCAACACCATCAGCCGGTCCTCGTCGATCTGGTCGCCGACAGGGAAGTCGTAGCCGCCCACGTCCACGAAGCCATAGCGTTGGTAGAAGCGCTTCGCCCGGTGGTTGTCGACATAGACCGACAGCGCCAGCGTATCGGCGCCTTGTCCCCGCGCCGTCGCGATCGCCCAGTCGAGCAGGGCGGGGCCGACGCCGTCGCCGTGATGCGTGCTCGCGACATAAAGTTGGTAGAGCTCGACCGCGTTGCTGTCGTCGGCTTGCGGGAAGGGCAGGGCATTGGGGCCGAGCTTGGCGAAGCCGACGACCCGCCCGGCATCGGTCGCCAGGCGGATGGTGAAGGCGGGGTCATCGATCTGGCTCGGCAGGCCGTTCGGGCCGAAGACCTGCTCCAGAAACCCGGCGAGGTTTTCGGGCGAATAGAGCGCGCCGAACGTCTCGGTGAAACAGGCGCGCGCCATCGCCGACAATTCCGGGCCGTCGCCCGGCACGGCGTCGCGATAGTCGATCATGGGAATCCTGCCGGTTTCGGCCAGCCCGGCGCGGTCACGGCGATCACACCGAACAGGTCGCCCATCTCGCCTTCGTTGACCAGCCGGTTGCGCGCGACGATCACGTCGGCGCCGCCCTTGACCGAAAGCGTCGCCGCGCGGCCGTCTATGCCGAGTGCGCGCAGGAAATCGCCCTGGCTGACGGGCCCGTGGACCTCCGCCCCCTCAGCCCGCGCCGCTTCGCCGAGCGTCGCGAAATCGACATGCGCTGTCAGGTCCGCTTCGCCCGGCGTATCGAACGGGTTGGCGGGGGCATGGCCCTTCACCGCCTGCAACGTCTCACCGATCGCGGGGCCTTCGTAGCCATAGTCGATCACCAGTGCCGCGCCGCCCTGCGCGACGATCCGCTGCGCCAGCGCACGCATCGTCGCGACGCCGGCGGGGGAGGTTTCCAGGATCGACCCGTCGGCGGCGTCGCGCAGCGGCTCGGGGATGATCGGATCGAACACGGTGTTGCCGACGACCGGCAGGAACAGCGTGTCCTGACAGGCGACCAGCCGTTCGCGCCAGCCATCGACGGTCTTGATGAGCTGTCGGATCGGCAGCGCGTCGAAGAATTCGTTGGCGATGGCGATCAGCGGGCGATCGTCGGCTAGGCCGACGATGTCCATGCACCATTCGGCGGCCGGCACCCGCCTCGCCTGTTCGGCGCGCAGCACGGGGGAGGTTTCGATGAACTGGACGCCGGGCGTAAACCCCGCCTTCTCCATCACCCGCAGCGCGTCGGCGGCGAGCGTGCCGCGGCCGGGACCGAACTCGACATAGTCGGCGGCAGGCTGCCCGGCGCGCTCCCACAGGTCGGCGACCCACGCCCCGATCAGCTCGCCGAACATCTGGCTGATCTCCGGCGCGGTCGTGAAGTCGCCCCGCGTCCCCAACGGATCGCGCGTCGCGTAATAATGCGCGTTCGCCGCCCCCATGAACTGCGACAGCGAAATCGCGCCGCCCAGCGTGATCGCGCGAGCGAGGCGTTCGGGCAGCAGCTCTTCGGCGGCGTTCTCCGCGCGGGCGGCGGGACCTGGCGTCAGGTCGCTCACGCGATGCTCGGCCCGCCCGCGATCGGCTCGACGCGGGTGCGGCGCCCCTTGGCGGTCCACATCAGGTAGAGGCCGATGACGATCATCGGCAGGCACAGGATCTGGCCCATGTGGAGGACGTTCGCGAAGAATGTGCCTTCGAACTGGCGGTCGGGTTCGCGGAAGAATTCGATGAACAGACGCGCGGTGCCGAAGAAGGCGAGGCCGAAGCCCGTCAGGAAGCCCGGCTTGTACCGCGCGTTGGTCCGCCAGAAGAGGTAGGCCATGATGAGGAAGGGGATCAGCCCCTCGCCGAACGCTTCGTACAGCTGGCTCGGGTGGCGCGCCGGATCGGCGCCGAATTCGACGGTGCGCGGGAAGACGATCGCCCAGGGCACGTCGCTCGGCTTGCCCCACAGCTCGCCGTTCACGAAATTGGCGAGGCGGCCGAAAAACTGGCCGATCGAGGCGACGCAGGCGACATAGTCGAGCACGCGCAGCACCTGCAGTTTCTCGCGCCGGCACACCCACCAGATCGCGGCCATCAGGCCGACGAGGCCGCCGTGGAACGACATGCCGCCGTCCCACAGCCGCAGCACGCTGACCGGCTCCAGGATCATCTTCGGCTGGTAGAAGATCACATAGCCGATCCGCCCGCCCAGAATGATGCCGAGCGTCGCATAGAAAGCGAGGTCGTCGACATGCCGCCGCCCCATCGGCGCGCCCGGCTGATCGACCAGCTTCAGCAGATACCACCAGCCGAGCAGGATGCCCGAGATATAGGCAAGAGAATACCATTTCAGCGTGAAGACCCCGAGGTCGAGCGCGATCGGGCTCAATCCCAGGTCTTCGAACCGGATATGGCCGGCGGCGTTGGCGAGCAGGGGCAGCAGCAAGGGCGCGGATTCCCGGAGAATTGTTGTCGGTGATCCCTCTAGCGAGCGCGGGCGGCGGGCGATAGAGCGCGGTGGATGCCGGCTGCCACTGCCCTTCCCCTCCATCGTCATCCCTGCGAAGGCGGGAATCAATTCTGGCTGATTTGGCGGCTCTTTCCGTGAATTCAGCGACTAGCGATCCGTGTCTCCGCGGGGGTGACGGAACAGGGCATGCAGCTTAGCCGCCGCGCCTTCCTTGCCGGCGGAGTCGTCGTCGGCGTCGCGGTCGCGTGGCAGGTGTGGCCGCGCGCGGAGCAGGCCGCACTGCCGACTGCGGACGGTGAAATCGCGTTCGGCGGGTGGATCAAGATCGGCAAGGACGGCCACATCGTCGTCGCGGTGCCGCAATGCGAGCACGGTCAGGGCGTCTACACCGCGCTCGCGCAAATCGCTGCCGACGAACTGGGCGCTGACTGGCGGACCGTGGGCGTCGAGGCGTCGCCGGAAAGTTCGCTCTACGCCAACCCGCTCGGCACCGCGGCGGCGCTGGGCACGAACGGCGGCTGGTTCGCCGACGCCGCACCGATGCTTACCGGTGGCTCGACCTCGATCCGGCAGTTCGAAGGCCCGGTGCGTGAGGCTGCCGCGGCGACCCGGACCCTGCTCTGCAAGGCGGCGGCGCGGGAATGGGGGATCGACTGGGAGACGTGCCTGACCCGCGACGGCTTCGTCGTGGCGGGCGAGCGACGCGCGCGCTTCGGCGATCTCGCGGTGGCCGCGGTGCAGGAGAGCCTGCCGCAGACGGCGCAACTGCGCGTCGGCGACGACGGGCGGCTGACCGGCACGCCCGCCCCGCGGCTCGATGCGCCGTCGAAGGTCGATGGCAGCGCGAACTTCGCGGGGGACATCCGCCTGCCCAACATGGTCTTCGCCAGCATCCGGCAGGGACCGTTCGGCGATAGTCGGCTGGTTCGCTACGACACAGCTGCCGCCGACAAAATCCCCGGCGTATCGCGTATCGTCGCGACCGATCGCTGGATCGCTGCGGTCGGCAGCACCTGGTGGGCGGCGAACCAGGCGCTCGGCGCGCTCGCCCCGCGATTCGAGACGGCGGGGCCGCTCGCCGACCACCGCCGCATTGCCGCGGCGCTCGACGCGGCGCTGGACGCCAATGGTACGCAGATCGCTGGAGCCGGTGACGTTGCCGCGACTTTTGCCGGGGGTCGGGTGTTCCGCGCCGACTACCGTGTCGCGGCCGGCGTTCCCGCCGCGATCGAGCCGATCACCGCGACCGCCAGCTTCGAACATGGCAAGCTGGTGCTGTGGATGGCGACCCAGGCTCCCGGCCTCGCCCGCGCCGCCGCCGCGCGGGCGCTCGGGATCGGAGAGGGAAGCGTCGTGCTCCACCCGATGATGGCGGGGGGATCGTTCGGCGCGGCGCTGGAGGTGACGGTCGCCGAACAGGTCGCGTATCTGGCGCGCGAGCTCGAACGTCCCGTTCAGCTGACTTGGTCGCGCGCCGAAAGCCTGATGCATACGCCCGTCCGCGCGCCGGCGGTCGGCCGGATGAGTGCGCGGCTGGACGGGCGCGGGATGATCGCGGCGTGGCGCACGCAGGTCGCGACGCCACCGGTCGGCCCGGCCTTGCGCGCGCGGCTGGCCGGACGCACGGTGCCGGGCGCGGTCGCCGACCCGGTTGCGATCGACGGTGCGTCGCCTGCTTATCGCCTGCCGGCCTGGGGTGTGTCGCACCACCCCGCCGATATCGGTGTGCCGGTCGGCTACACCCGCGGCGGCGCGCATATCGCGTCGTGCTTCTTCACCGAAAGCTTCGTCGACGAACTCGCCCGTCAGGCTGAGTCGGAGCCCCTGTCCTACCGCATCGCAATGCTCGGCGGCGCACCCCGCCTGGCGCGCTGCCTGTCGACCGTCGCGTCTCTGGGCGGGTGGCAGGGCGGCACGCCGGGCAGCGGACAGGGGATCGCAGCCCACACCATGGCCGGATCCCATATCGCTTTGATGGTCGAAGGCAGCGTCGGCGACGGCGGCGTGCCGCGGGTCGAACGGATGGTCGCCGCGGTCGATGTCGGCCATGCGGTCAATCCCGATCTGGTCCGTCAGCAGATCGAAGGCGGGCTGATCTACGGGCTTGCCGCCGCGGTCGGGGCATCGACCGGCTATTCGGGGGGAGTCGCCGACGTACGATCCTTCCGCGACCTCCTGCTGCCGCGCCTGGGGACCAGCCCCGACATCACCGTCGAGCTGATTGACAGCCGCGCCGACGCAGGCGGCGCGAGCGAACTCGCCGTGCCGGTGGTTGCGCCCGCGCTCGCCAACGCCATCTTCGCGGCCACCGGACGCAGAATCAGGACACTCCCGCTATGATGCCGACAGGCCATCCGACGATTCCCGCGCCGAAGGTCGGCGTGCTGCTCATCAACCTCGGCACGCCCGACAGCGCCGACGCGCGCGCGGTGAAACGCTATCTCGGCGAATTTCTGTCCGATCGTCGCGTCGTCGAAATTCCGCAACTGCTGTGGCAGCCGATCCTGCGCGGGATCATCCTGAACACGCGGCCGAAGAAGTCGGCGCATGCGTACCAACAGGTGTGGACCGAGGCGGGATCGCCACTTGCCGCGATCACCGCGCAGCAATCGGTCGCGTTGCAGGGCGCGTTCGGCGAGGGCGTCGTGGTCGACTGGGCGATGCGCTACGGCAATCCGTCGATCGCCGATCGGATTGCGGCGCTGAAGGGGCAGGGGTGCGAACGCATCCTGCTCGCGCCGCTCTATCCGCAGTATTGTGCGGCGACGACCGCGACCGCCAACGACAAGGCATTCGCCGCGCTGGCCGCGATGCGCTGGCAGCCGGCGATCCGGACGTTGCCGCCCTATTACGACGACCCGCTCTACATCGACGCGCTGAAGCGATCGGCCGAAGATGCTTTGCAAGCTATCGATTTCGAACCGGACGTCATCCTCGCCAGCTTCCACGGCATGCCGCAGCGGACGCTGGAGCTGGGCGACCCCTATCACTGCCATTGTCGGAAGACCGCACGGCTTCTCGGGGCTGCGCTTGGGCGTGAACTTCGTGTGACCTTCCAGTCCCGTTTCGGCCGGGCGAAGTGGCTGGAGCCGGCAACCGACACGGTGCTCGAAGCACTGCCGGGCGAAGGCAAGCGCAAGGTCGCGATCGTCGCACCGGGCTTCTCCGCGGACTGTCTGGAGACGCTGGAGGAGCTGGCGATCCGCGGGCGCGAAAGCTTCGAGAGCGCCGGGGGCACCCACTTCGCCTATCTGCCCTGTCTGAATGCCAGCCAGATCGGCACTGAAATGTTGCGCAGCATCTTGTCGCGGGAGCTTGCCGGCTGGGTGCAGCTTCCCTAGCGTAAGCCGAACTTGGATCAGGAGAGGACTGCATGGCACGCGTAGCGATCGTCACCGGGGGAACGCGCGGGATCGGTGAGGCCATCAGCCTTGCCCTCAAGGACATGGGAATGACCGTCGCGGCGAACTACGCCGGCAACGACGAACGCGCCCGCGAATTCACCGAGCGCACCGGCATCAAGGCGTATAAGTGGGACGTCGCCGACTATGACGCCTGCCAGGCCGGCTGCGCGCAGGTCGCCCAGGAACTGGGGCCGGTCGACGTGGTCGTCAACAATGCCGGCATCACCCGCGACGGCACGATCCTGAAGATGACCTACCAGATGTGGAAGGACGTCATGGACACCAATCTGGGCGGCTGCTTCAACATGGCCAAGGCGACCTTCCCCGGCATGCGCGAGCGCAAGTGGGGCCGGATCGTCAACATCGGGTCGATCAACGGCCAGGCCGGCCAATACGGCCAGGTCAACTATGCCGCGGCCAAGAGCGGCATCCACGGCTTCACCAAAGCGCTGGCGCAGGAAGGCGCCAGGGCCGGCGTGACGGTCAATGCGATCGCGCCCGGCTACATCGACACCGACATGGTCGCGGCGGTGCCGGCCGAAGTGCTGGAAAAGATCGTGGCGAAGATTCCGGTCGGCCGACTGGGCCAGGCCAACGAGATCGCGCGCGGCGTGGCGTTCCTGTGCTCGGAGGAGGGCGGGTTCGTCACCGGCTCGACACTGTCGATCAATGGTGGGCAGCACATGTACTGACGGGCCGAGACGCGACTGCGTTCGCGCCGATGCGCGGCTGCTATCGCAGCCACGCAAGGCCCGGCACGGCCGGCGGGAGCGCCCGGCGCTCCCGTCCGACGACGCGGGATTTACTCCCGCGTCGGGGCCGTTGGATCAGGAAACCCACGTTCAAAAACCGCATCCTCCCCGTCACCCTGGATCCCGGATCAAGTCCGGGATGAAGGGGTCGTCGAATAGGATCTCGACCCCTCAAATCTCCGCCCGGAGAGGCCGCGCCAGCAGGCGTCCGACGATGTCCTTCACATCCGCCCCCGCCAATAGGTCGCACACCGCGCCCACCACCGGCATATCCACACCGACCTCTGCCGCCGCCTCGCGCAAGACCGGCGCGGTATGCGCTCCTTCCGCAACCGTCTGACGATTGGCGAGCAGCCCTTCCGCCGCCACACCCTGACCCAGCCCGACGCCCAGCGAGAAATTCCGCGAATTGGTCGATGAACAGGTCAACACCAGGTCGCCCAGGCCCGACAATCCGGCCAACGTCTCCGCCCGCGCGCCCTTGGCTAGCCCGAACCGGGTCATCTCGGCAAAACCCCGCGCGATCAGCGCAGCGCGCGCATTGAGACCCAGCCCGGCGCCCTCGACGACCCCGCAGGCGATGGCGAGCACGTTCTTCACCGCGCCGCCGATCTCCGCGCCGGTCACGTCGCTGCTGGCATAGGGTCGGAACGCCGGGCTCGCGAGTCGGGCGGCCAGCGCGTCGCGCAGGGCCGCATCCTCGCAGGCGAGCGTCACCGCGGTCGGCTGACCCGCGGCGACTTCGTGCGCGAAGGTCGGGCCGGACAGGACGGCGATCGGCGCGTCGGGGACGGCTTCGCGCGCGACTTCGCCGACCAGCATCCGCGTGCCCGCCTCGATCCCCTTTGCGCAGAGCACCAGCGGCGTCGCGCCGGTGCCGGCGGCCGACAGGACGGCCCGGACATGTTGGGCGGGAGCGACAACCAGGATCGCGTCGCACCCACGCAACGCGGCCAGATCGCCGGTCGCCTGGATCGATTCGCTCAGCGTCACGCCACGCAGGAAACTCGTGTTCTCGTGTGCGTCGTTGATCGCGGCGACCACATCCGGCTCGCGTGCCCAGAGCGTTACCGGTTCCCCGCCACGCGCCGCGACCTGGGCGAGCGCGGTGCCCCAGGCGCCGCCGCCGATGACGCCGATCTTCATGCCTTCACTCCTGCGCCGCGGACAGCCTCTGCGGTCGGATCGAGCGGCCAGCGCGGGCGGGCCAGCGTGTCCAGCGGATCGGTCAGCCCGGCCGCAAAGCGCTCTGCACCCGCCCAAGCGATCATCGCGGCGTTATCGGTGCACAGCCACAGCGGCGGCGCGACAAAGCGCAGATCGTGCGCGTGCGCCAGCTGCTCCAGCGCGCCCCGGACGGCGCCGTTCGCCGCCACGCCGCCGGCGACGACCAGCGCGGTCGCTCCGGGTGCGCGGCCAATCGCGCGCTTCGTCCGATCGACAAGACAATAGACGACAGCCTGCTGGAACGACGCCGAAAGATCTGCAGGCGACGCCGTCCCGACCGCGCGCGCAACCGCGGCCTTCAGCCCCGCGAAGGAGAAATGCGGCTCCTTCGTCCCCGTCAGCGGTCGGGGCAGCGGCACGGCCTTCGGATCGCCGTCCTTCGCCGCCCGCTCGACCGCGGGGCCGCCGGGGAAGCCGAGGTCGAGCAGCTTGGCGGTCTTGTCGAACGCCTCGCCTGCGGCATCGTCGATCGTGGTCGCGAGACGGCGATAGGCGCCGACGCCCTCGACCAGCAGCAGTTGGCAATGCCCGCCTGACACGAGCAGGAGGAGGTAGGGAAATTGCAGGTCGGGGTCGGCCAGCCGCGGTGACAGCGCATGCCCCTCCAGATGGTTGACTGCCACCAGCGGCTTGCCCGCGGCATGCGCCAGCGCCTTGCCGGTGACCAGGCCCACCATAACGCCACCGATCAACCCCGGCCCGGCAGTCGCGGCGACTGCGTCGATTTCGGCAAGCGTCACCTCCGCCTCGCGCAGGGCCCGCGTCACCAGCGGGCCGATGACATCGACATGCGCGCGCGCCGCGATCTCCGGCACCACGCCACCATAGGGACGATGCGCCTCTTCCTGCCCCGCCAGTGCGTGGGATAGGACCTGACGGTCGCCGGTGACGATGGCGGCTGCGGTTTCGTCGCAGCTCGATTCCAGGCCTAAAATCAGCATGGTCATCCCATTACCCGTTCGCACTGAGCTTGTCGAAGTGCCGCCCTTTCTTCTAACCGACGGGTCGAAGAAGGGCAGGGCTTCGACAGGCTCAGCCCGAACGGAGTGTGTGGTGACTTCAGTTATCCGTCTCGGCACCCGAGGTTCGCCTCTTGCTCTCACGCAGGCGGGCCTGGTCCAGCGCGCGTTGGAGGCGGCGCATCCGGGGCTCAGCGTCGAGATTGTCACGATCAAGACGACCGGCGACCGCGTGCAGGATCGCGCGCTGGCCGAGATCGGTGGCAAGGCGCTGTGGACCAAAGAGCTCGATCGCGCGCTTCTGGCGGGTGAGATCGACTGTGCGGTCCATTCGATGAAGGATGTCGAAACGGTGCGCCCGGCCGAGATCGCCATCGCCGCGATGCTGCCGCGTGCCGACGTCCGCGACCGGCTGATCGGCGCCGACTCGTTCGAGGCGCTGCCCCCCGGCGCACGGATCGGCACCAGCAGCCCGCGCCGTGCCGCACAGGTCCGCCACCTGCGGCCCGACCTGCAGCCGGTATTGTTCCGGGGCAACGTCGATACCCGCCTCGCCAAGCTGGCGGCGGGGGAAGCGGATGCGACTTTGCTCGCCGCCGCGGGGCTGGAGCGGCTGGGGCGGGTGGACGTCGGCGTGCCGATCGCGATCGCCGAGATGCTGCCGGCGCCGGCGCAGGGCGCGGTCGGGATCGAGTGCCGGGCCGACGACGAACTGACCGCCAAAAGGCTCGCCAAGATCGATCATCCCAAGACACACGCCTGCGTGCTCGCCGAGCGCGCTTTGCTCGCCGCCTTGGTCGCTGATTGCCATTCGCCGGTCGCCGCGCTGGCGCAGATCGAGGGCGCGGTGCTGACGCTGTCGGCCACGCTCTATTCGGAGGATGGGACGCATCATGTGTCGGCGCAGGAAAGCGGTGCGCCTGCCGACCTGGCGGTGTCGCAAGTACTCGCCGAAAAGCTGCTGGCGCTGGCGCCCGAGCCGATCCGCGTCCTGTTCGCCGGATGACGCGACCGCTGGCCGTGCTGCGGCCGGACCCCGGCAATGCCGCGACGGCAGCGCGGATCGAAGCGCTCGGCCATGGGGCGTTGCGACTGCCGCTCTTCGTCATCCGCCCGGTGGCGTGGACCGCGCCCAATCCGACGTCGTACGACAGTCTGGTGCTGTCGAGCGCGAATGCCGTCCGCATGGCCGGTCCCGATCTCGCGCGGTTGGGAGCGCTGCCGGTCCACGCCGTCGGCCGTGCGACCGCGCTGGCGGCGCAGGCGGCGGGCTTCACCGTGGTCGCGGTCGGAGAGGGTGGGGTCGATGCGCTCGATCCGCCCGGCCGTGTCCTCCGGCTGGTCGGTCGCGACCATCGCCCCGCGCCGGCTGCAAGCACGATCACCGTCTACGCCAGCGAAGGCCTGACGCCCGACCTGTCCGGGTTGATTGATGCGACTGCCTTGCTGCACTCACCGCGCGCCGCGGCCCGGCTGGCGGAGCAGCTTGCGGATAAGAGCCGCGTTGCCATCGCCGCGATCAGCCCGGCCGCCCTGGCCGCCGCCGGGCCCGGCTGGCGCGCGACCGCCGTCGCCGATCGCCCGACCGACGACGCGCTGATCGCTGCGGCACTAACGCTCGCCGATTGACGCATGGCTGCCGGCGGCGGATAACGCGGGCAATGACCGGCGACCCCATTTCTACCGCGCCCGACCCGGCGCCGTTCGCCTCCACCGCCCCGCGCCGGCGTGGCCGCGGTGTGCTGATCGTGGCGCTGTTCGCGTTCCTGATCGGGCTGGTGGCGATGTATTATCTGCTGCCCGCGCTCCAGCGCTGGACCGGGGTCGGCACGTCGACCACGATGACCGCGACGCAGCCAGCCGTACAGCCTATCGCGAGTCCGGCCCCGGTGCGCGCGACGCCGACCGATCCGGCGACGGTCGATGCGCTGACTGTTCGCACTGCCGCACTCGATGCGCAGTTGCGCGGGATCGAGGGGCGGATGGCCGCTGCCGATACCGCATCGCGTATCGCGGCCGAGCAGTCGCGCCGCGCCGAAGGGCTGCTGATCGCCTTTGCCTCGCGCCGTGCGATCGATCGCGGCCTGCCGCTCGACTATCTCGAATCCCAGCTACGCGCGCGGTTCGGCGCCCAACAGCCGCAGGCGTTGGCGACCGTCATCGGTGCGGTCGGCAGTCCGACGCTGGCCGACCTGCGCGAGGGGCTGACGAAGATCGCGCCGACGCTGACGACGGGTTCGCGCCACGACGGCTTCTTCACGACGGTGTGGCGCGAGTTGTCGACGCTCGTCATCCTACGCCGGGAGGATACGCCCAGTTCGCGTCCCGACGACCGCCTGGAGCGCGCGCGACTGGTGCTCGATGGCGGCAATGTCGAGGCGGCGCTGGCCGAAGTGTCGCGAATGCCGGGCGCCGCCAACGCGTCGAACTGGATCGATGCGGCCAAGCGGTACATCGACACTCGCCGCGCGCTGAACACGCTGGAGCGCGCGGCGATCGGCACGCCGCTGCCCGTGCAGGCAGCGCCCGTCGCCTCGCCCGTGACGACGCCGGCTCCGCAGACGCCGGGCGGCGAGACACCGGCGACCAATCCTGCCGGGACCCTGCCCGGCGTCTGACCTTCTGAGAGGATACCGACATGGCTGAAATGGGCCGGTTCGACTGGAGCGATCCGTTCGCGCTTGACGCGCAGCTGACCGATGAAGAGCGGATGGTCCGCGACGCTGCGCGTGGCTATGCCCGCGAACGGCTGCTGCCGCGCGTCACCCGCGCCTACCTCGACGAGGATTTCGATCGCGAGATCATGCGCGAAATGGGGGCGGCGGGACTGCTCGGTGCGACGATTCCGGAGGAATATGGCGGCGCGGGCCTGGGCTATGTCGCCTATGGGTTGGTCGCGCGCGAGGTGGAGGCGGTCGATTCGGGCTATCGCTCGGCGATGAGTGTGCAGTCGAGCCTCGTCATGCACCCGATCAACGCCTACGGGACCGAAGAGCAGAAGCGGAAGTATCTGCCGGGTCTGGCGTCGGGCGAACTGGTCGGCTGCTTCGGCTTGACCGAGCCCGATGCGGGCTCCGACCCCGGCGGCATGCGCACGCACGCGGAAAAGACCGCAACCGGATACCGGCTGACCGGCTCCAAGATGTGGATCACCAATTCGCCGATTGCCGACGTGATGGTCGTCTGGGCGAAAAGCGATGCGCATGGCGGCGGGATCAAGGGCTTCGTGCTCGAGCGCGGCATGACCGGGCTGTCGACGCCGAAGATCGAGGGCAAGCTGTCCCTGCGTGCGTCGGTCACCGGCGAGATCGTGATGGACGGCGTCGAGGTCGGCGAGGATGCGCTACTGCCGGACGTGCAGGGGCTGAAGGGGCCGTTCGGCTGCCTCAACCGCGCACGCTATGGCATCGCCTGGGGTTCGATGGGGGCGGCCGAATTCTGTTTCGAGGCGGCGCGACAGTACACGCTTGACCGCCAACAGTTCGGCCGGCCGCTGGCGGCGACGCAGCTGGTGCAGTTGAAGCTGGCGAACATGCAGACCGAAATCGCGCTGGGCCTGCAGGCCGCGTTGCGGGCGGGCCGCATGTTCGACGACGGCACGCTCGCGCCGGAAGCGATCAGCATCATCAAGCGCAACAATTGCGGCAAGGCGCTCGATATCGCCCGCGTCGCGCGCGACATGCATGGCGGCAACGGGATTTCGGCCGATTTTCACGTCATCCGCCATGCGATCAACCTGGAAACGGTCAACACCTACGAGGGGACGCACGACGTTCACGGGCTGATCCTGGGCCGCGCGATTACGGGAATCGCGGCGTTCTAACTCCCTAGCGGTGCTGGCGGCTCAGGCCGCCAGCATCCGCGTGACGTGGTCGAACACCGCCTGGTGCAACGGCTGGTGAAACGCCGCGCCGATGAACTCGCCGCGCTGCCAGGCGACTTCGGCTTCCAGGCTCTGTAGGCCGGGTAGCGACAGCCAGATCATCGTGCCGGCACGCAGGGTGTGGACGCATTCGGCCTTGAAGCCGGTGCGCGACAGATCGACTACGCGCACCTTGTACCGCGACCCGTTACGATCACGCGCCTTCGCCTCGACGCCGACCGATCGCCGGGTCGTCGCGCGCGAGTCGTCATGACTGGACGGCAGGGACGTGTATCGACACATCCCGCAGTCATCTCAGGTGCGGGTTTACGCTTCGCTAACGTCAGCCGAGCGAATCCCACACCAGCTTCACGCCGACCGCGATCATCAGCGCGTAGATCAGGCGGTAGAAGCGTTCGGCCGACACGCGCCGCACCAGCCATACGCCCGCGGCGGTCGACAGGATCGCGACCGGCAGCAGCAGCGCCGAAATCGTCAGGTTTGCGCGGGTGAACTGGCCGAGCGCGATGTACGCGGGCACCTTCACCCAATTGACGACCGCAAAGAAGATCGCGGTCGTACCGACGAACACGTCGCGCGGCAGGCGCCGGGGCACGACCCACAGCTGGTAGGGCGGCTGGCCGGCGTGCGCGATCTGGCTGGTGAAGCCCGATAGGACGCCGAAGATCGTGCCGACCCAGCCGGGCGAATCGTCAGCCGTCGCCGGGGCTCCGTGTCGTTCGACCCACAGGCGATAGCTGCCGAAGACGATCGACACTGCGCCGACCAGTCCCAGGACCGCGTCCGGCGACACGGACGCGGCGAACAGATAGCCAAGTGCAATGCCGATCGCCGCGCCCGGCAGCATCCAGCCGAGGATGTACCCGTTCCAGTCGCGGCGGAATGCCCACACGCCGACCGCGTCCTGAACGATCAGGATCGGCAGCAGGATCGCGGCGGCGCGCACCGGCGACGTCGTCATCGCGACGATGGGCAGCGATAGCGCACCCATGCCCGCGAATCCGCCCTTGGCGAGTCCGAGCATGGTCACGGCCAGTGACGCGACGATCCAGAAGGCGGGGCTTTCGATCAGCGGTCGGCGATCCGCGCGAGGTGCCCGCCGATGCGGACCAGTGCGACGACGCCCGCCGCGGCGAAGGCGGCAAGCGCGATGACGGCGTAAGTCAGCGCCTTCAGCCAGCGCGCGACCTCCGTTTCGCGCTGGGCGGCTATGCGCTCGGCAGTAGCGACCGTCCTCATCGCTACGGCGTTCTCCGGCGACTCGGCATCGGCAGATGCGGGCGGCGCGCCTGCTGATGTCGGAAGGCTATCGGGTGCAGGCGGCTCCTGTACCGCGACCTGCCCGGGGAAGACTTGGCCGATAGGCGAATTCGACACGCTGGCGAGCGAGCCGATCAATGCCAGCGTCGCAAGCGCTGCCAGCACCAGCATCGTCGTTCGGGCGACCCAATCGACGATCCTCAACAACGCGCCTCCCAACGACAAACAGGTTCGATATTGCGATGCGTTTTCAATAACGCGAAATCCTTCGTCAAATGCGGGGGTGGATTCACCCGCGCGCCTGTGCGAAAGGGCCGTGAATTTCACGTCCCTAGCATAAGGCGAGGCCGACCATGAACATCCATGAGTATCAGGCGAAGGAATTGCTGGCGAGGTTCGGCGTTCCCGTTCCCGCGGGCTTCGCCGCGCTTTCCGTCGAGGAGGCCGTCGAAGCGTCGAAGAAGCTGCCCGGGCCGCTCTACGTCGTGAAGGCGCAGATCCACGCCGGCGGCCGCGGCAAGGGCAAGTTTAAGGAATTGCCCGCCGAAGCCAAGGGCGGCGTTCGCCTGGCTAAGACCGAGGACGAGGTGCGCCACGCCGCGACCGAAATGCTCGGCAACACGCTGGTGACGATCCAGACGGGTGAAGCCGGCAAGCAGGTGAATCGTCTGTACGTGACCGACGGCGTCGACATCGCGAAGGAATTCTACCTCGCGCTGCTCGTCAACCGCGCGACGGGCCGCGTGTCGATGGTCGCATCGACCGAAGGCGGCATGGACATCGAAACGGTGGCGCATGACACGCCCGAGAAGATCCACTCGATCGACATCGACACCGCGACCGGCTTCATGCCGCATCACGGCCGTGCGGTTGCCGCCGCGCTGGGCCTGACCGGCGACCTCGCCAAGCAAGCTGCAAATGTCGCGTCGAAGCTGTACGACGCGTTCCTCGGCACCGATGCCGAGCAGATCGAGATCAACCCGCTGGCCGTTACCGATGACGGCAAGCTGATGGTGCTCGACGCAAAGGTCGGCTTCGACGGTAACGCCATGTTCCGTCACAAGGACCTGATGGAACTGCGCGACGAGACTGAGGAAGATCCGGCCGAGCTCGAAGCGTCGAAGTATGATCTGGCCTACATCAAGCTCGACGGCGACATCGGCTGCATGGTCAACGGTGCCGGCCTCGCCATGGCGACGATGGATATCATCAAGCTGAACGGCATGTTCCCGGCCAACTTCCTCGACGTCGGCGGCGGCGCGAACAAGGAAAAGGTGACCGCGGCGTTCAAGATCATTCTCCAGGATCCGAACGTTAAGGGCATCCTGGTCAACATCTTCGGCGGTATCATGCGCTGCGACATCATCGCCGACGGCATCGTCGCGGCGGCGAAGGAAGTGAACCTGTCGGTGCCGCTGGTCGTGCGCCTGGAAGGCACGAACGTCGAGAAGGGCAAGGAAATCCTCTCCAATTCGGGCCTGGCCATCGTTCCGGCGAACGACCTGGGCGACGCGGCGAAGAAGATCGTCGCCGAGGTGCAGAAGGTCGCCTGATCGCTCTGCCCCGCGCGGGTTGTGGGGTAGGGACTGGACATCGCGAGGGCGGGGACGGCGTGGCCGTTCCCGCCCTTCGCGTATCGGGCTTACTTCACGCCCTTTTCGTTGATGCTCTTCTTAAATGGGACGATATCCTCATCGCTGCTGCTCTTGGCGACGGGGAAGGGGCATGGTTGCAGCTTGCCGTTTGTCGGTTTGATCTTTTCACAGACGATTATGGATCCTGGCTGCTCCTCGGCGCAGGGGTCTGAGCCGTTGCATCGGCGACAATCATGCGGGTGATAGGCGTGGCATCGACAACTCGCATTTTCCATCTTCACCCCGTTGTTTCGGTACCGCAACGCCCTGCCAGGGCGGTAAACCGTCGAGGAATGTCCATCGGCACACACATCGGCATGGACATCTATGGGCGCTGGCGCTTTATCCCGACATGTTCAGCGGACGTCGGCCGGCCGTCGCTGCCCGCTGGGGTTGATACCGGCGACTTGATGTTTACGTAAACGTCAGGTAGCCGCGTTTTAAACGAGGAGAGTGGCGCAAATGAAGGTGCTGGTGCCGGTCAAGCGCGTGCTTGATTACAATGTGAAGCCCCGGGTGAAGGCCGACGGGAGCGGGGTCGACCTCGCCAACGTCAAGATGAGCATGAACCCGTTCGACGAAATCGCCGTCGAAGAGGCGATCCGCCTGAAGGAAAAGGGCGTCGCGACCGAAGTCGTCGCCGTCTCGATCGGTGAGCAGAAGGCGCAGGAAACGCTGCGCACCGCGCTCGCAATGGGCGCCGACCGCGCGATCCTGATCACCTCGGACGAAAGGGTCGAGCCGCTGGGCGTCGCCAAGCTGCTGAAGGCGATCTGTGACGAAGAACAGCCGAGCCTGGTCATCCTAGGCAAGCAGGCGATCGACGACGACAACAACCAGACCGGCCAGATGCTCGCCGCGCTGACCGGTTGGGGCCAGGGTACGTTCGCGTCGAAGGTCGAGGTCGCCGACGGCAAGGTCGCGGTGACGCGCGAAGTCGATGGCGGTGCCGAGACGGATACGCTGACGCTACCGGCCGTCGTCACCACCGACCTGCGCCTCAACGAGCCGCGCTATGCCTCGCTTCCAAACATCATGAAGGCGAAGTCGAAGCCGCTCGCGCAGAAGACCGCGGCCGACTACGGCGTCGACGTCGCTCCGCGCCTGACCACGCTTAAGGTCGAGGAGCCGGCCAAGCGTCAGGCCGGCGTGAAGGTCGCCGATGTCGATGAACTCGTGTCGAAGCTCAAGACGCTGGGAGTTGCCAAGTGAAGACGCTCGTTTGGGTCGAACACGACGGTCAGGCCGTCAAGGACGCCACGCTCGCTGCCGTCACCGCGGCTGCCAAGCTCGGTGAAGTCCACCTGTTGGTCGCCGGCCAGGGCGTCGATGGCGTCTCTGCCGAAGCGGCCAAGATCGCCGGCGTCGGCAAGGTCCATGTCGCCGACGACGCGGCCTATGCGCATGCGCTGGCCGAAAACGTCGCGCCGCTGGTCAAGTCGCTGATGGACAGCCATGACGCCTTCGTCGCGCCGGCCACCAGCAACGGCAAGAATATCGCCCCGCGTGTCGCCGCTCTGCTCGACGTCATGCAGGTCAGCGACATCCTGTCGGTCGAGGGTCCGGACACGTTCACACGCCCGATCTACGCCGGCAACGCGATCGCGACGGTGCAGACCAAGGACGCGAAGCTGGTCCTGACGGTGCGCGGCACCGCGTTCGAAAAGGCCGCGGCCGAGGGCGGTTCGGCCGAGATCGAAGCGGTCGCGTCGACGGGCGACGCCGGTGTGTCGACCTTCTCAGGGTCCGAAATCGCCAAGCTGGAACGTCCGGAACTGACGAGTGCAAAGGTCATCGTCTCGGGCGGTCGTGCGCTTGGCTCGAGCGAGAAGTTCGTCGAACTGATCGAGCCGCTGGCCGACAAACTCGGCGCTGCGGTCGGCGCGTCGCGTGCCGCCGTGGACGCGGGCTATGTCCCGAACGACTACCAAGTCGGTCAGACCGGCAAGATCGTCGCGCCGGAAGTCTACATTGCGGTCGGTATCTCGGGCGCGATCCAGCATCTGGCGGGCATGAAGGATTCGAAGGTCATCGTCGCGATCAACAAGGACGAGGACGCGCCGATCTTCCAGGTGGCGGACGTCGGGCTGGTGGGCGACCTGTTCAAGGTCGTGCCGGAGCTTACAGAGAAGCTGTAGGCGAAAGCCGGTGCGCGGGGCCAAGCCCCGCGCAACACCGTGCGCGGCCGGCGGCGCGTCGGCGCCGTCCGACGACGCGGGATTTACTCCCGCGTCACTTCCTCGGACTTTACTCCGTCATTTCCGCGAAAGCGGAAATATATTCTCGCTGGCTGTGCGGCTCAATTCGCCACGTCAGCCAGAATTTACCCCCGCCTTCGCGGGGGCGACGCCTTGGAAGCAGGTGCGTAACCTCACCACAACACATCGCGATCCGGCTTGGCCGGCTCCGGCGCCTGGTCGCCGATCGCCTGCAACAGGTCGATCTCGATGGTGCGGCACATCGCATCCAGTGGCAAGTCGTGGATCGTGTTCGCAAACGGATCGGCCAGGTCGTCGCCGATCTGCAGCACCGCCAGGAACATCAGCCCAGCCAGCGTCGATCCGACTGGCGTTGCCCAACCGAGCGTCTCGACCAGCCCGATTGGCAGGACGATGCAGAACAGCTTCGTAAAGAGGTTCGGAAAGAACCGGTATTGATTGGGCAGCGGCGTGTTCTTGATCCGCTCCATGCCGCCCTGCGCATTGGTGATGTCGGTCAGCGTCCGTTCCAGTGCCGAATGCAGGATCGTGTCGAGATGGCCTTCACGGCGCGCCTTGGCGATGCGGCCGGCGGTGCCGTCGATGATGCCGTTGGCGATGTTCGCCCGGCCGAACGGGCCCGATGCTTCCTCGGCCGACAGGAACCGCAATACGTCGGGCTTCGGGTCGATCCGTCGTAATTGGCAGCGCAGCGCGTGGACATAGGCGATGTGCCGCAACACGATCGTCCGTTTGAGGTCCCACAACTTGCCTTCGGCGGCAAAGGGCATGAACGTCACGATCTCGCGTGCCAGGCTGCGCGAGCAGTTGATCATCGCGCCCCACAGGATACGACCTTCCCACCAGCGCTGATATGCCGAATTGTCGCGAAAGCCGAGGAACAGCGCGAGTGCCGTACCGAACAACGTCAGCGGCAAGGACGGCGCCTTGTTCGGCGTCAGCATGTAGAAGGCCGTGACGATACAGTCCCATACGAACAGAATAAGTAGCGGCTTCCACACCTCGGCCAGGATGCGTGTGTATCGAGGCGTAGCGGTGACGATCATCGCGGTCGCGACGCATGACCAAGGTTAAGGTTGCATCGCAGCATGGAAATTTCGGACGAGCGGCTGTAGGGCGCGATCACGATGACAGACGACCTCCGCTCCGCCGCCCTCGAGTCCAAAGCCTGGCCGTATGAGGAAGCGCGCAAGTTGCTGAAGCGCTACCCGGACGGCAAGCCGGGCGGTGCGCCGATCCTGTTCGAAACCGGCTATGGCCCATCGGGCCTGCCGCACATCGGCACGTTCAACGAAGTGCTGCGCACGACGATGGTCCTTAATGCCTTTCATGCGCTCAGCGACCAGCCGACCAAGCTGATCGCGTTCAGCGACGACATGGACGGCCTGCGCAAGGTGCCGGACAATGTGCCGAACCGCCAGATGCTGGCCGAACATCTGGGCAAGCCGCTGACGCAGGTGCCCGACCCGTTCGAGGAATATGACAGCTTCGCTGCGCACAACAACGCGATGCTGCGGCGTTTCCTCGACCGATTCGGGTTCGAATACGAGTTCGCGTCGTCGACCGATTACTATACTTCGGGTCGTTTCGACGACGCTCTCAGGGGCGTGCTGCGCCATTACGACGCGATCCAGGGCGTGATGCTGCCGACGCTGCGTGAGGAACGCCGCGCGACCTATTCGCCGATCCTGCCGATCAGTCCGACGACGGGCGTCGTGCTGCAGGTGCCGGTCGAGGTCGTCGACCCGCAAGCCGGTACGATCGCCTTCACCGACGCGAACGGCGAACGGATCGTCCAGTCGGCACTGGGCGGGAAGTCCAAGCTGCAGTGGAAGGTCGACTGGGCTATGCGCTGGGTCGCGCTCGGCGTCGATTTCGAGATGTATGGCAAGGACCTGATCGATTCGGGCATCCAGTCGTCGAAGATCGCCCGCATCCTCGGTGGCCGCCCGCCGGAGGGCTTCGTCTACGAGATGTTCCTGGATGAGAAGGGCGAGAAGATCTCCAAGTCCAAAGGCAATGGCCTGAGCCTGGAGCAATGGCTGACCTATGGTCCGGATGAGAGCCTGGCCTTCTTCGCCTATCGCGAGCCCAAGAAGGCCAAGCAGCTGCACATGGGCGTTATCCCGCGCGCGGTCGACGAATATTGGCAGTTCCGCGGCAACTACCCGACGCAGGAGCTCAAGCAGCAGCTGGGCAACCCGGTGCATCACATCCATGACGGCAAGCTGCCGGATGGCACGCTGCCGGTAACCTTCGGCCTGTTGCTGAACCTGGTCGGCGTGATGGGCGATGCGACCAAGGAGCAGGTCTGGGGCTACTTGGCCAATTACGTCCCGGACGCGACGCCGGACACGCATCCGGACCTCGACCGGTTGATCGGCTATGCGCTGGCCTATGCCCGCGATTTCGTGGCGCCGACGTTGGTTCGTCGCGCGCCCGAGGGTGTCGAGGTCGCGGCGCTCCAGCGGCTCGACGCCGAACTCGCCGCGCTGCCCGAGGACGCACCGGCCGAGGATATCCAGAACATCGTCTACGAAATCGGCAAGACCGGCGGGTTCGCCGAACTGCGCGACTGGTTCAAGGCGCTGTACGAGACGTTGCTCGGGTCGAGCCAGGGACCGCGGATGGGCAGCTTCATCAAGCTGTACGGAATCGCCAACTCGCGCAAGCTGATCGCGGACGCGCTGGCGAAGGTATAATTCCCATCGCGCTCCCGCGCAGGCGGGAGCACGATGCGGTTATGGCGCGGTCGTCCAGCTGATCGCCGGCGTACCCGCCGCCGGACCGCGCACCACCCGCGCCCCGGCGGCGTCAAGGGCGTCCGCGATGGCGACACTGCCCACACCCCGCACTCCGATCGCTTCGTCGCGCCGCTCCGCGCCCCAGGCCAGGGTCGCCACCTGCGCTGCATCGGGCGTGCCGTCCGTGACCGTGACGGGCGGCAGCGCCACCGCCGGCGGGATGAGCGTGACTCGCCAACCCGGATTGGCCGCGCTCAGCCGCTCCTCCAGCGCGCGATAGGTGGCGAGCGTCGCGCCGGGCAGCACTCCGGCGCGGGCCAGCGCGTGGCGTTTGGCACTGTCGACCAGCACCCCGTCCTCGCTAATGCCGGCGACCAGCGCGATCCGCGATGCGATCGCTGGGCCGGCGGGGGAGGGGGCGGCGGTCGGTTGCGCAGCCGCGATCTGGGCGGCCTCGCCCGCGCCGCTGTCCAGCGCGACGCGAATCTGGTCGATATGGAGGTCCACCGGCACGCCGATCGTTTTAGCACGCGCGATCGCGCGGGCGTCGGCGTCCACGATACCCCGCGGGGTCAGCACCGCAGCGCGCACCGTGATCGGTGACGTGTCGAAATCGATGTCCAGCTGGCTGACGCGTGTCTCCCGCGGGAAGGGAGCGAGCACCGCGTCGCGGATTTGCCGCTTGGCGACCGATTCCCACGCGATCTGCTTCAGCGCGATGCCTAGCGGAATGGCGAAGCCGAGCAATCCGGCCACGATCAACGCCGCCTGCCACCACGTCTGGTGCGGAGAGAGATGCGCGCCGAAGCGATAGACCCGCGCCGCCAGCGCTGCGGTCAGTGCGATGGTGACCAGATTGGTCAGGAATAGCAGCAGCGATCCGGCGAACACCGTCCAATTGGCGGTCGCGATCCCGAAGCCGACGACCGCGAGCGGCGGCATCAGCGCGATGGCGATGGCAACACCGACCACGGTATCGCCGCGCCCGCGGACCAGTGCGTAGACGCCGACGACCGCCGACAGGAAGGCGACGAGCAGGTCGTAGAGATTGGGCTTGGTCCGGATCGCTATTTCGCTGGTCACCGTCTGCAGTGGGGAAATGGCGACGAACGCCGCCGACAGCGCGACCGCGACGATCGATCCGAGCGCCAGCGCCAGAGCCGCCCGCCGCACTTCCGCCCAGTCGAAGGTCGCGATGCCGAAGCCCAGACCGATGATCGGCATCATCAACGGCGAAATCAGCATCGCCCCGATCAGCACGGCGGTTGAGGGCAGCAGCAGGCCGAGGATCGAGATGCCGGCCGAAATGACGATCAGGAACAGATACCGCCCGGTCCAGCCTGATTCGCCGCGCACCCGGTCGAGGACGGCGGTGTGGTCGATCTGCCCCACGACATGCATGTCCCAGAAGCGGGCAAAGCGCCCTCGCGTGTCACCCTCCGCTATGCCGACCTCCCGTGATTGCGTCGCGTGTCCAGACGACTAGGAAGGAAAGCCATGACGGCGCCGAAGTTCCCTTGTTTCGTTACCGCATCTATGCGCCGGTTCCTGGCGGGCGAAGCCGCGGGCGGGATCGTGCTGATGGTCGCCGCCGCGCTGGCGCTGGTCGTCGCCAACCTGCCGGCGACCGCCGGTTCCTATACCGCGACGCTGGCGATGCCGGTTGGACCGATGATCCCGCATCACGGCGCGATGACGCCCCTGGCATGGATCAACGACGGACTGATGGCGTTGTTCTTCCTGCTGGTCGGGTTGGAGATCAAGCGCGAGGTGGTCGGGGGCGAACTGGCTCGCGCGGAAACGCGGCGCCTGCCGGTCATTGCCGCGGCGTGCGGCATGGCGGTGCCCGCAGCCGTTTATCTGGGCGTTGCCGGGCATGTCCCGGGCCTTGCGCGCGGCTGGGCGATACCGGCGGCGACCGACATCGCCTTTGCCGTCGGCGTGCTCGCGCTGCTCGGGAACCGGGTCCCGGCATCGCTCAAGCTGCTGCTGACCAGCATTGCAATCGTCGACGACATGGGCGCAGTGGCGATCATCGCGCTCGCCTACTCCGCACATCTAAACCTCGCCGCACTCGCGGGCGCGGCGGCGGTGATCGTCGCTCTGGCGATCGTCCGGCCACGAACGCTCTGGCCCTATCTGATGGGTTTCCTGGTCGCGTGGGCGCTGATGCTGCTGTCGGGCGTGCACGCGACGCTCGCCGGTCTCGCGATCGCGATGACGGTGCCAGCCGGGCCACTGCTCGAACGGCTGGAGCATGGCCTGCACCCGTGGGTAGCGTTCGGCATCGTGCCGCTGTTCGGCTTCGCCAATGCCGGGGTGAACCTCGGGGGCATGCAGGTGTCTACCTTGGCAGACCCGTTGGTGCTCGCGGTTCTGCTCGGGCTGTTCGTCGGCAAACAACTGGGTATCTTCGGCAGTATCTGGCTGGCGGTAAAGCTGCGAATGGCCGAGCGACCGGACGGGGTGCGCTGGCGGCAGATGTATGGCGTCGCACTGGTCGCCGGGATCGGCTTTACGATGAGCCTGTTCATCGGTGGCTTGGCCTTTCCCGACCAGCCGGCGCTGGTCGACCGGGTGAAGCTGGGCGTGCTGTCGGGATCGCTGCTGTCGGCGCTCGCCGGCTATGCGGTGCTGCGGATGGGGACGAGGGACTGAACATGCGGGTGTTCTTCGATCCTCGCCAGCGGGCCCATGCGCCGCAGCGTGAATTCCACAACGGCGGTTGGACGCCCTATGCCGAAGTGCCGGAGCGCGTCGATGCGATCCTGTCCGCGATCGGGCCTGCGGAGACGCCGGCGGATAGGGGCGAGACGCCGATCCTGCGCGTGCACGACGCGGGCTATGTCGATTTCCTGAAGACCGCGCACCACCGCTGGGTCGCGGCGGGGCGCGCGGGGGACGTCATCGCCTACGCCTGGCCCGTGGTGCGGCGTCGCGATGTGCGGCTCGACCGGATCGATGCGCTGGCCGGGCGCTATACGATGGATGCGGTGACCCCGCTGACCGCGGACACTTGGACGTCGGCCTATTGGAACGCGCAGACTGCGCTGGCCGCGACGCAGACGGTTCTGGAGGGCGGCAAGGCCTTTGCGCTGTGCCGGCCGCCGGGGCACCACGCCGGCGCGGATTATGCTGGCGGATATTGCCACCTCAACACCGCTGCCATTGCTGCGCAGGCCGCGCGCGATGCCGGGTGCGCGCGGGTGGCGATCCTCGATATCGACTATCACCACGGCAACGGGACGCAGGACATCTTCTGGGATCGCAGCGATGTGTTCTACGCCTCGCTCCATGCCGATCCGGCGACGGACTTTCCCTTCTACTGGGGCCATGCCGATGAGGTCGGCGAGGGGGCGGGCGAGGGCGCAACGCTGAATCTGGCGCTGCCACAGGGGACGCGCCTGGACGGCTTCCGCGCGGCGCAGGCGCGGGCGCTGGAGGCGATCGCGCGCGTCTCGCCCGATTTGCTGGTGGTCAGCTTCGGCGCGGATACGTGGGAGGGCGACCCGATCAGTCACTTCGCGCTGACGACTGCCGATTATGCGGTGCTGGCGCGGGATATCGCGGCATGTCGGTGGCCGACGGTGACGCTGATGGAGGGCGGCTACGCGGTCGATGCACTGGGGGCGAATGTCGTGAGCTTTCTAAGCGGGATGTGATTGCGAAGGCCATCGCGGCGAAGCCGCGTCGTCGGACGGGCGTTGCCCGCCGGCCGGCCATGCGCGAGTCCTGGCGCGGCACGCGCCTGGCCGCGCTGCGGCTTAATCCGGCTCCGTCGCGTCGATCGGCTTCATGTCCTTCATCGATTTGGCCACCGCTTCGGCCTGCTCGATCGCACGCAGGATGTTGCCCGAGGTGAGGCCCGCCAGGTCCGCGTCGCTCCACCCGCGACGGGCCAGTTCGGCCAGTACCAGCGGATAACTGTCGACGCCGCTCATCCCCTCCGGTCCGGTTCCGCCGATACCGTCGTAATCGCCGCCGAAGCCGACGCTGCCCTTGCCCGCGACCTTCGCGACATGCTCAACATGATCGGCGACGGTCGCGGCGTCGACCCGCGGCATCGGGTGCGTGCGGTCCCATTCGATCAGCGGAGCGGGTGCCTTGGCGCCGTACGCGTCCGCGGGCACGCCGACGGATCGCGCATAGACCGATCGTTCGCGGTCCCAATCGGCCCAGGCCTTCGACAGGAAGGCGGGGTAGAAGTTGACCATCACCACGCCGCCGTTCGCGCCGATCCGCCGCAGCAGGTCATCGGGAATGTTGCGCGGCCGGTCGGCCAACGCGCGCGCTGAGGAATGCGATGCGATGACCGGCGCCTTGGTGACGTCGAGCGCTGCGGCCATCGTCGCGTCGGACACGTGGCTGACGTCGACCAGCATGCCGATGCGGTTCATCTCCATCACGACCTTGCGCCCGAAGTCGCTGAGCCCGTTCGCACGCGGTGCGTCGGTCGCGCTGTCGGCCCAATCCAGGCTCTTGCCATGGGTCAGCGTCATATAGCCGACGCCCAGTTCGCGCATCTGGCGCAGCACCGACAGACGGCCATCGATCTGATGCCCGCCCTCGATCCCGATCAGCGACGCGACGCGCCCCGCCTTCATCGCCGCGCGCACTTCGTCCGCGGTCTTCGCCATGCGGAACGCCTGCGGGTTGGCGCCGACGAAGCGGCGGGCGATGTCGATCTGCTCGATCGTCATCTCGACCGCACGCGGGCCGGTGACGGCGGCGGGAATGTACACCGACCAGAACTGCCCGCCGACCCCGCCGCGCTTCAGGCGCGGAATGTCGGTCTGCATGGGGAAAGGCAGGGCGGCGGTGTTCTGCGTCAGGTCGATCGCCTCTACCTTCGCCTCATGCCGCTCGCGGATTTCCCACGGTAGGTCGTTGTGCCCGTCGAGCACAGGCGCACGCTGGAGCACGCGCTGGACGCGGGCCTGAATCGCCGCGTCGTTGGCCTGGGGGGCGGCGAGGAGGAGGGCAAGGAGGATCATGGGCGGCTCCGACTGGTGTCGGCCTGTGATAGCGCGCGATGGCGACAGGACAGAAGAGAATTTCGATCGATCGACGTTTCCATTTCGTTCCGACACCCCTAGATCGAGATGATGCTCCCCCACCCCGCTCTCCACGCTAGTCACAGCGGTATCTGGATCGCCGATGGCGAGGGGTGTCGCGCGGTCGGGCGGGGGGAGGCGATACGGACTGCGGCCGACACGCCGGTCATTTTGCTCGGCGCGTCGATCGCCGGGCAGCGGCTGGGCTATGCCGATCTGTCGGGGCTCGATCTGCTGGAGCTTTTCGCGTTCGTCTACCCTGCGCGCTTCGCGGTGCCGACGCCGAAGGGGCTCGCCGCGGCGCTCGGCCTGACTCCGCCGGCGCGCGACGATGCGGTCGCGCCCTTCCTGCGCGATGCTGCCGCGGCGATGCTGGCGACGCTGGAGGGCGACTGGCCCGAGCGCGAGGGCGCCTGGACCGCCGCGCAGTCGCTGTTCCGGCTACGCTGGCCCTGGGGCCCGCAGGTCACCGCGCGGTTGAGCAAACCTCAAGGGGGCGAGCGCTGGCTGTTCTCTCGCCTGCCTGAATGGGAAGAAGGTCCGCCGCGTGCCGCGCCGCGCACGGTGGCGCTCGACGACGCGGCGGTCGCCGACCGCCTGGCGCGGCTGACCGGCAATGCCGCCGAACGCCGCGAAGGCCAGCGCCATTTCGCCGCCACCGCCGCACAGGCCTTCGCACCCCGCCGGATGCGCGATACGCCCAACCTCGTGCTGGCGGAGGCGGGGACGGGCATCGGCAAGACGCTCGGCTATCTCGCACCTGCGTCGCTCTGGACCGAAGCCGCCGACGGCGCGGTGTGGGTGTCGACCTTCACCAAGGCGCTGCAACGCCAGCTGGGCCATGAGACGGCGCGGCTCTATCCCGACCCTGCTGAGCGCCGGGCGCGCGTCGTCACGCGCAAGGGGCGCGAGAATTACCTGTGCCTGCTGAATCTGGAGGACGCCTTGCAGGGCGGTTTTCAGGGCCGTGCGGCGATCCTGGCGCAGCTCGTCGCGCGTTGGGCGGTCTATAGCGCGGACGGCGACATGGTCGGCGGCGACCTGCCCGGCTGGCTGCCGACCTTGTTCCGCCGCAACGGATCGACCGCGCTGACCGACCGGCGTGGCGAGTGCATCTACGCCGGCTGCCCGCACTACCGGAAATGCTTCATCGAACGCGCCGCCCGCGCGTCGGCCAATGCGAACATCGTCATCGCCAACCACGCGCTGGTGATGGTCAACGCCGCGCGTGGGCGCGAGACGGCGACGCGGCCGACTCGCTACGTGTTCGACGAAGGCCATCACCTGTTCGAAGCCGCCGATTCGATGTTCGCCGCGGCGTTGACCGGCGCCGAGGCGATCGAAATACGCCGCTGGGTCACCGGCCCCGAAGGCACCGCCCGCGGACGTCGCCGCGGGCTCGCCGCACGGCTGAGCGATGTCGCGAGCTATGACGAGGAGGGCGGCCGTGCGATCACCGCCGCAGTCGAGGCTGCGCGGGCTTTGCCGTCCGACGGCTGGCTGGCGCGATTGCAGGAAGGCGCGCCGTTCGGCCCGGTCGAGACGCTGCTCGGCGCCGTCCGGGGCCTGGTCTACGCTCGCGCCGCCAAGGATGACGACGCCGGCTATGCGCTGGAAACCGAGCTGGCCGAGCCCGACGCCGCGCTCGTCGATGCCGCCGGTCCCGCCGCCGCGGCGCTCGACGCGCTCGTCCGCCCGCTGGTCACGCTCGGCCGCCGGCTGGAGGCGGTGCTGGCCGAAGCGCCCGACTGGATGGACGGCCCGGCGCGCGCCCGGATCGAGGGCGCTATCGCCTCGCTGGGCTGGCGGGCGGAGACGGTCGGAGCCTGGCTGGCGCTGATCGCGCGGATCGGCGGACCCGCCGACCCCGACTTCGTCGACTGGCTGGCGGTCGACCGGGCCGAGGGGCGCGAGTGGGACGTCGGGCTCCACCGCCATTGGCTCGATCCTTCACGACCGTTCGCCCAGACGGTACTGAAACAGGCGCACGGCGCGGTCATCACGTCGGCGACGCTGCGCGCGGGCGGGGACTGGGACGTGGCGGATGCCCGCAGCGGCGCGGTGCATCTCGAAGGGGCGCCGATCCATTTCGAGGCGCAGAGTCCGTTCGACTATGCGTCGCGCGCCGAGGTGCTGATCGTGACCGATGTGAAGCGCGGCGACCTGCCGGGCCTCGCCAACGCCTATGCCCAGCTGATCCTGGCGGCGGGTGGCGGGACGCTCGGTCTGTTCACCGCGATCCGCCGGCTGCGCGGCGTCCATGCCCGCATCGCCGACCGGCTGGCGCGCGAAGGTCTGCCGCTGGCCGCGCAGCATGTCGACCCGATCGACACCGGCACGCTGGTCGACATCTTTCGCGACGATCCGCGCGCGTCGCTGCTCGGGACCGATGCGCTGCGCGATGGCGTCGACGTACCCGGCCAGTCGCTGCGGCTGGTGGTGATGGAGGGCGTGCCCTGGCCGAAGCCCAGCGTGCTCCACGCCGCGCGACGGATGGCGGGCGGGGGGAGTGCGTACGACGACCGCATCGTCCGGGCGCGACTGGCGCAGGCGTTCGGCCGCCTGATCCGCCGGGCCGATGATTCGGGGGCGTTCGTCCTGTTGAGCGCCGCGATGCCGTCGCGCCTGCTTTCCGCCTTCCCACCGGGTACACCGGTGCGACGAATCACCCTCGACGAAGCGATCGATCGTATACGCGCCCTTCCTTCCGTCGCGCCGATCCGGCAAAAGGAGGGCGCATGAAAACGCTGACGCTGCTCCGCCACGCCAAATCGGGTTGGGACGATCCCGCGCTTCGCGATTTCGACCGGCCTCTGAACGCGAAGGGCCAGCGCGCCGCGCAGGTCGTCGGGCGCAACCTGAAGAACCTGGGGCTGACCTTCGACCGGATCGTCGCGTCGCCTGCGGTGCGCGTGGTCGAGACGCTGGAGCATGTCGGGCGGGGATATGGCGCGGCGTTGGCGCCCGAATGGGACAAGCGACTATATCTCGCGTCGGTCGCGTCGCTGATCGACGTGATCCAGGAACAGGCGGACAACGTCGACCGCTTGCTGCTGGTCGGGCATAATCCGGGACTGGAGGAACTGGTCCTGACCCTCGTTCCGCTGGCCGCCGACAATCCGGCGCGCGCGGATGTCGAAGAGAAATTTCCGACCGCCAGCGTGGCGGAAATGACCTTCGCGATTCGTCGCTGGGCGGACGCTGCGCCCAACGGTGCGACGCTCTCGCGGTTCGTGCGTCCGCGCGATCTCGATCCGGCGTTGGGACCGAGCGCGGACTAAGCATAATATATCGTCGAGCGCGCGTGACGTGCGCTCGTGCGATGTCATAGGCGATCGATCGGTCAGGATGGGCGATGCCGCCTATCGCACGGCGTATTGCCCGGGCGCGCTTCCCTCAGTTGCGATCCTGACTGTCGTCGTCGGCCAAGGCTGCGGCCAATCCTTCGCGGATGTTCGTCAGCGCGGCCTTGCGCGATCCGCCGCGCTTGGCGGGCGCTTCTTCCGCGAGAAGCTTCTGCACGCCGCGGATCGTATAGCCTTCGGTTTCGAGTAACGTCTGGATGCGGCGTACGAGGGCGGCATCCTCGGGGCGATAGTAACGGCGATTTCCGGCCCGCTGCAGCGGACGAAGCTGGGGAAAACGGGTTTCCCAATAGCGCAGGATATGTTGGGCGACGCCCGTTTCCCGCGATACTTCGCCGATCGTCCGAAATGCGGTCGCCGCCTTGTCCAGTGCGGCCATCGGTTCGCTCAGTTACCTGCCACGATGCGGTCCCGCATCATCTGGCTGGCGCGAAAGGTCAGGACGCGACGTGGGGCGATCGGCACTTCGACCCCGGTCTTCGGGTTGCGCCCGATCCGCTCTCCCTTGTCGCGCAGGACGAAGCTTCCGAAGCCCGAAATCTTCACATTTTCGCCGTTGGCCAGCGCGTCGCACATATGGCCGAGAATCTGTTCGACCAACTGAGACGAATCGGCGCGGGACAGTCCCACCTCGTGGTGAAGAGCTTCCGCCAAGTCGGCGCGCGTGAGCGTCCCAGCTTCCTGCATGACGTCCTCCTAAATACCCTCGCCCGCGTCACCGGCAGGCACGTTACCGTTACCATGGCGGTTCATGCGGCGCAAAAGACCGACCCGGATATTAACTTACTTTAGGCCCTGTTTCACGGCAAAACCACCATTTTAAGCACCCAACGGCTGTTTCAGTAGCGGATTACCGCGGCGCCCCAGGTAAAGCCACCGCCCATCGCCTCCAGCACGATCAGATCGCCTCGCTTGATGCGACCATCGCGCACCGCGGTGTCGAGCGCCAGCGGAACGGACGCTGCCGAGGTGTTGGCATGCTGGTCGACGGTGACGACGACCTTTTCCGCCGGCAGCCCGAGCTTGCGCGCGGTCGCGTCGAGAATGCGGGCATTCGCCTGATGTGGCACGACCCAATCGACATCTTCTGCCGACAGCCCGGCCGCGCCGAGCGATTCGCCCATTACGGTCGCCAGATTGACGACGGCGTGGCGAAACACCTCGCGGCCCTTCATTCGCAGTTTGCCGACCGTGCCGGTGGTCGATGGTCCGCCATCGACATAGAGCAGTTCGTTGTGCCGCCCGTCGGCATGGAGCTTCGTCGACAGGATGCCCCGATCGCTGTCCTCTTCCGCCGCCAGCACCATCGCGCCCGCACCGTCGCCGAACAGCACGCAGGTGGTGCGGTCTTCCCAGTCGAGAATGCGGCTGAACGTCTCGGCACCGATCACCAGCGCGCGGCGGTGGACGCCGGCGCGGATCATGCTGTCGGCGACCTGAACCGCGTAGAGGAAGCCCGAGCAGACCGCGGCGACGTCGAACGCCACGCAATCGTCGATGCCGAGCGATGACTGAACCTTGGTCGCGGTCGCGGGAAAGGTCTGGTCCGGCGTTGCCGTCGCCAGAACGATCAGGTCGATGTCCCGTGCGGTCAGACCGGCAGCGGCGATCGCGGCCTTGGCGGCGTCGGTCGCCAGCGTCGACGTCGTCTCGTCCGGTCCGGCGATGTGGCGGAAGCGGATGCCGGTGCGCTCGACGATCCACTCGTCGGTGGTGTCGACCTCCTGAGCGAGTTCGGCGTTGGAGACGCGGCGGGTGGGCAGTGCCGATCCCGTGCCCAGAATGACCGACCGGATGGTCATGCCGCCGCCTGCTCCTCGAAATGCGCCAGATCGCTCTTGATGCGGTTCAACAGGTCGTCGCGCACCATCTTGGCCGCGACGCCGATCGCATGCGCCACGCCCAGTTCGGTCGCACCGCCGTGGCTCTTCACCACCAAACCATTGAGGCCGAGGAAGACGGCGCCGTTGTGATTGTTGGGGTCGAGATGGTCGCGCAGCAGCTGCGTCGCCGGCTTCGAGATCAGGAAGCCGATTTTCGAGCGTACCGAACTACGGAACGCACGCTTCAAAAGGTCGCCGACGAAGCGCGCGGTGCCCTCCGCCG